>NZ_CP092915.1:6661782-7267399 GCF_022557175.1 Mycolicibacterium sp. YH-1
ACCGTGCTGCCAGTCGCGGGCCTGGGTGATCAGCGGGACGGTGGTCTTGCGGCGACCGCCGAACAGGATCGCCGAGATCGGCACACCCTGCGGATCGTCCCACTCGGGGGCCAGCGTCGGGCACTGCGAGATCGGGGTGCAGTAGCGCGAGTTCGGGTGCGCCGCCTTGGTTTCCGTCTCCCGCAGGACCCAGTCGTTGCCCTTCCAGTCGATCAGGTGATCAGGCTCGCCCTCAAGGCCCTCCCACCACACGTCACCGTCGTCGGTCTTGGCGACGTTGGTGAAGACGGTGTTGCCGGCGGCGATGGTCTTCATGGCGTTGGGGTTGGAGTCCCAGTTGGTACCGGGCGCGACACCGAAGAAACCGAACTCGGGGTTGACGGCGTAGAGCCGGCCGTCCTTGCCGAACCGCATCCAGGCGATGTCGTCACCGACGGTCTCGGCGCGCCAGCCGGGGATGGTGGGCTGCAGCATCGCGAGGTTGGTCTTGCCGCACGCCGACGGGAACGCCGCCGCGATGAAGTACGCCTTGTTCTCCGGCGAGATGAGCTTGAGGATCAGCATGTGCTCGGCGAGCCAGCCCTCGTCGTGTGCCATGGCCGATGCGATGCGCAGCGAGTAGCACTTCTTTCCCAGCAGCGCGTTGCCGCCGTAGCCGGAGCCGAAGCTCCAGATCTCGCGGGTCTCGGGGAAGTGGGTGATGTACTTCGTGTCGTTGCACGGCCACGGCACGTCCTTCTGGCCGGGCTCGAGCGGTGCGCCGATCGAGTGCAGCGCCTTGACGAAGAAGCCGTCGTCACCGATCTTGTCCAGCGCCGCCTTGCCCATACGGGTCATCGTGCGCATCGAGACGACCACGTACTCGGAGTCGGTGATCTCGACGCCCAGCTTCGGGTCCTCCGCACCGAGGGGGCCCATGCAGAACGGCACCACCCACATCGTGCGGCCGCGCATCGAACCGCGGTACAGGTCCTTCATGATGGTCCGCATCTCGGCGGGATCCATCCAATTGTTGGTGGGACCGGCGTCGATCTCACGCTGGGAACAGATGTAGGTGCGCGACTCGACACGCGCCACATCCGAGGGATCCGACAGGGCGAGGTAGGAGTTGGGCTGCTTCTCCTCGTTCAGCTTCTGGAAGGTGCCCGCGGCAACGAGGTGCTCGGCGAGGCGCGCGTACTCCTCGTCGGAGCCGTCGGCGAAGGCGACCCGGTCAGGCTGGGTCAGCTCTGCGACCTCGCGGACCCATGCCAGCAGGCCCTCGTGTTTGGTGGGTGCGTTGTCCAGGCCCGGAATGGTCGCTGAGGTCATCGAAATTCTCCTGCTTGCCGTCACGGTGTCGCTTTTAACGAGGTTAACGTGGGTGACATACCCGCGGTAAATCGGGAGTATGTCCGATCGCTCACAGGAACGATTCAGAAACAACCATTTCGCGGGCAATCTGCCGTCGAGTGGTTCCGCATCACGTCATCGCACGAATTTCTGCGTCGATCTCGGCGACCAGGTTGGCCATCCGGGCCGACGATTTCTCGGTGCGCTCGGCCGCGGACGCCGTCAGCGCCACCTCTGCGGCGAGCAACCGCATGGCGACGCGTGCCTCGGCATCCGAGCGTGCTGCGGCGCCGACCTCGATGACCCACCGGTCGAAGCCGGCGCGGATGGCCAGCAGCCCTCGGATGCCGATCACCCAGAGCGTCACGGCCAGCCCCAGCACCGCACCCACGACCAACCCGGCGACGTCGAGCCCGTCGGCGACGCTGGCCAGGAGCCGGCCCGCGGCCAGCGCGACACCCAGCCCGAAGCCCACCCCCAGGATCACCACCAGTTGGTTCTCGTCGCGTCGCGTCGTCGGCATCGGCTCGGTGCGGACCGACTGCTCCGGCACCGGGTCCGTGAGAGTCGGCAGGGGCACGGCCAGCCGTTCGGCGAGGACATCGAGTTCGCGACCGATCTGCGCTTCCACCTCGGCCGTGACCGCCGCGGCGACCTCTCCAACACGGGCCTCGAACTCGGCCGCCTCCGCGCGCGACAGCGTCGCCGTCTCCGCGCGCAGCTCGGCCACCATCACCGCGCAGCGGTTACGCGCCCAATGGGTGAGTGACACCCGCGCCTGCGCCACCGCGCCCCGCACGATCAGCGCGGTCGTCGACCGCTGCCGCCGGTGGTCTCCGACGATGCGTCGCCGCCGGTCCTGCAGCCGACACAACCGCTGCCGCCTGAATCCCTCGACATCAGCGAACCCGCGGCGAAGCGCGGCCACGAGATCATCGACACCCGGTTCGCCCAGATCAGGCGCGGCGGCCACACCCACCCACGGGATGTCGCAGTGCAGTCGTCCCCGACCTGCCAGGGCCGCCCGATTGGCGGCGAGCACGTCGCGCCAGCCGCGGTGGGCGTCGATCTTGGTCACGGCCGCGATGACGGGTTCGAGCAAACCGTCGAGCAGAGCGCAGTCGGATTCGGCCATCGGGGCCACCGCCGACACCGCGAACACCACCGCGCCGACCGTCTCGCCGTCAGCGACTGCCTCGACGACGGTCGCGTCAGCCATGCGCTCACCCAGTGCCGCCACGAGACTGGTGACCCCGGCGCACGGTGGCCCGATCACCAGGACGACGGGCCGGCTCACCTCGGCTCACCGAGCAGCCGGAGCGATCCCCGCACGACGTCGGCGCTGCAGTCGCGGTGCAGCGCGCCGACGCAGCCGCGACCGTATCGCCGCCAGTGCAGGGCCCGACTGCGGTGCGCGTCGGGTCGCACACCCGGGTCCACCAGCAGCCCGTCGGATTCGAGGACGTTGACCGCCGCGGCCATGGCGGCGAGCACCGGCTCGTCACCGGCCAGCCAGTCGAGCAGCCCGTTGAGGCCAGATTGCATTGCCAGACAGCGTAATTCGATGATCGCCTCGCGTACCCGGCGATACCGCACCGCCGCCGAGGCCGACCGCAGTGCCGCGAGCAGCGCATCGACGTTGCTCAACTCAGACATCACCTCGGGCAGCCTCGCCGCGTCGGCTCCACGCGCCAGTGCCCGCACCGCGTGCGCGACGCCGAACCGGTCCAACCGCTGCAGCAGACACTCACGGGCGTGGGCGCTCAGGTGATGCTCGGCGGTGACGAAGGCATCCACACTGCTCAGATCGGCGGGCGCGCGGGTCAGCACGCGCAGCGCTCGGAGGGTCTCATCCTCCATCGGGCCCCACCCCGCAACGGCGAGCAGAGCGCTCATCGCGATGGTCGGCACTCCGGTGTCGGCCTGGATCCGGGCGGCCCTGCGGTTGGCCTCGGCCATCGGCCCGTCGGGCAGCGCCCGGCACAGGTCGGCCTTGTTGAGGACCACGATCGTGTCGGTACCGGCCGCCAATCGGGCCCGTTCCTCGGGCTTGAGCGCCTCGACCGCGACGAGCACGCGAACGTCGGCGTGCGGATCCGGCGTGGTGCACACGCCCCGGATCGTGAGCGCCGCGCGCATCGTCGCGACTCCGGCGCCACGACGGCCCCGGACCGCAACACACACCGGGCTACGCAGTCGGGAGATGAGCGGCGTCAACTGCCCTGCGCCGGATTCCTCAGCAAATTGCTCAAGGGCCGTCGCAAACGCCGCCGCAGCATCACGCTCGCGGACGACATCCCCGTGCGTTTCCCCCCACGAACCCACACCGTCATCGTCGCACCCCCGCAGAACTGAAAGGAGCACTGATTTCACCGGTTCTCCCAGCTGGCCAAAGGCAACTGTTGGGTATCAATATGTCCCGCGATGCGGGTACCCGGTGGTTCATGCGAGACGATGGACCGATGCATGCCCAGCGCGAGGAGGCCGCACCCGAGGCCAGCCAAGAGCCCTCCGCCCCCGCGCACCCCTACCCACGCATCACCAGCGTCGTCCGCGCACGGCATTCGGCCCTGTCGGGCGGCCAGCAGGACACCTGGGATCGGCGATGGCCCGAACTCGGTAGGGATGCGCGCGACGCCAACGGCGCTCCGGCGGGCCTTATCGACACCGCGACGTGGTTCGGCAGGTCGGCGCCGGTGATTCTGGAGATCGGCTGTGGTGCCGGCATCTCGACCCGGGCCATGGCCGCCGCCGAACCGCATCTCGACGTGATCGCCGTCGAGGTCTACCGCAAGGGTCTCGCGCAGTTGCTCGGTGCGGCCGACCGCGAGGGACTGACCAACATCCGCTTCATCAGGGGCGACGGCGTCGACGTCCTCGAACACATGGTGGCACCTGGTTCACTGACGGGCGTGCGGGTGTTCTTTCCCGATCCGTGGCCCAAGGCACGTCACCACAAACGACGGCTGTTGCAGCCGACCACGGTGGCCCTCATCGCCGACCGGCTGAAACCGGGCGGCGTTCTGCACGCCGCAACCGACCACGCCGGCTACGCCGAGCAGATCGCAGAAGTCGGCGACGGTGAGGCGCTGCTGGCACGCGTCGATCAGGACCGGGTGTCACGCGACGAGCTGCCGATGTCGTCCCGCAGACCCGAGACCAAGTTCGAGGCGAAGGGCCGGCACGCCGGCAGTGCCATCACCGAACTGATCTGGGAGAGACGGTCATGAGCGTCTCCGAGGACGTCACTGTGGGCGCTTCTGGGGACCTCACCGAGGGCGCGGACATTGAGGACCACCTGGACGAGGAGCAACCCGTTGTGGTGGAACCGCCGCAGCGCGTGCTGCTGGTGTGGGACGCCCCCAACCTCGACATGGGCCTTGGCTCGATCCTCGGAGGCAGGCCGACCGCAGCGCACCGGCCCAGGTTCGATGCGCTGGGTCGCTGGCTGCTGGCCCAGACCGCCGACCTGTCCGCGGCCAGGCAGGCCGACGGCCTCTCGGGCGCGCTGGAACCCGAGGCGACGGTGTTCACCAACATCGCGCCGGGCAGCGCCGACGTCGTGCGACCGTGGGTCGAAGCGCTGCGGAATGTGGGTTTCGCGGTATTCGCGAAGCCCAAGATCGAGGACGACAGCGATGTCGACTCCGACATGCTCGATCACATCGCGCTGCGCCGCCGGGAGGGTCTAGCCAGCGTTTACGTGGCTTCGGCGGACGGGCAGGCGTTCCGGCTGCCGCTCGAGGACATCGCCCGTGATGGTATTGACGTCCACGTCCTCGGATTTCGCGAACATGCCAGTTGGGCGTTAGCGTCGGATACCTTGGAGTTCGTCGACCTTGAGGACATTTCCGGTGTCTTCAGGGAGCCGTTACCGCGAATCGGACTTGATTCGCTGCCCGAGCAGGGGGCGTGGCTGCAGCCGTTCAGGCCGCTGTCCGCGCTACTGACCTCTCGCGCCTGACAACTGAAGTGGCGCAGGCCGACAATAGCGTGAAGAAGATCGTAAGGAGCTGACGTGTTCGCCTGGTGGGGTCGAACGGTGTACCGATTCCGATTCGCAGTAATCGGAGTCATGGTCGCACTGTGCCTTGGTGGCGGCGTGTACGGGATCAGCCTCGGCGCCCACGTCACCCAGAGTGGTTTCTACGACGAGGGCAGCCAGTCGGTGCACGCATCGCTGGCCGCCGACGCGGCCTACGGCCGTGACACGTCCGGCCACATCATCGCCATCTACACGGCGCCCGACGGTAAGACCGTCGACGATCCGGCGTTCCAGAAGAAGGTTCTCGACAACCTCGCACAGGTCGAGAAGGACCACCCCGACTCGATCCTGCGGACCATCGGCTACTTCAAGAACCCCGATCTGCTCAAGAACATGGCCGACGAGGACAAGAAGCACGCCTTCATGTCGGTCCAGCTCAAGGGCGATAACGACGACGCGATCCTCAACAACTACAACAAGGTCCTCGGCGAGGACGGCACCACCGTCAAGGAAGCGCTCAACATCCCCGGCCTCGAGGTTCAGCAGGCCGGCCTGCAGCCGCTCGCCAGCGAATTGACCGGCACCATCGGCGAGGACCAGAAGCGCGCCGAGGTGGCCGCCATCCCGCTGGTCGCGGTCGTCCTGTTCTTCGTGTTCGGCACCGTGATCTCCGCCGCCCTGCCTGCCATCATCGGCGGCCTGACTATCGCGGGCGCGCTGGGTGTCATGCGTCTGGTCGCCGAGATCGCGCCGGTGCACTTCTTCGCCCAGCCGGTCGTGACCCTCATGGGCCTGGGTATCGCCATCGACTACGGCCTGTTCATGGTGAGCCGTTTCCGAGAGGAACTCGCCGAGGGCTACGACACCGAGGCCGCCATCCGGCGCACCGTCATGACCTCGGGCCGGACGGTGATGTTCTCCGCGGTGATCCTGGTGGCCTCCTCGGTGCCGCTGCTGCTGTTCCCCCAGGGATTCCTGAAGTCGATCACCTACGCGATCATCGCCTCGGTGATGCTCGCGGCGATCCTGTCGGTCACCGTGCTGGCGGCCGCACTGGCGATACTCGGGCCGAATGTCGACGCACTGGGTGTGCGCACCCTGCTGCGGTTCACCCAGCCCGATCCCATCGACAGCAGGCCCGAGACCCCCGGAGCCCCGATGGAGCGCCTGGCGATCCCCACCCTGGTGCTGGCCTTCCTCTTCCCTCCTGGCGCGATCGCAGCCGGCCACATCGCCCGCAAGCGCATCCGCATGACGGGCGACAACGGCGCGATGCTGACCCGAATCGGCCTGGCGCTGGGCTACGTCACGACCTTTGGCCTGCTGGCCTATGGCGCCTTCTGGCTCAAGGACGATGGGCTGCTCGACAACGCCCTGTTCTACATCCTGTTGGGCATCATCATCTTCGTCGCAGTGGTCACGGTGATCCTGCAGCTGGCCCGGCTTAGCCCCGTCATTCGCCGCATCACCATTTGGTGGCTGAACTGGCTGGCCGACAAGACACAGAAGACCAAGACACGCGCCGAGGTCGAGAAGGGCTTCTGGGGCAAGCTCGTCAACGTTGTGATGAAGCGGCCGATCGCGTTCGCCGCTCCCATCGTGATCTTCATGATCATCCTCATCATCCCGCTGGGACAGCTCGCCCTCGGCGGCATCAGTGAGAAGTACCTGCCGCCCGACAACTCGGTGCGCGTGGCCCAGGAACAGTTCGACAAGACCTTCCCCGGGTTCCGCACCGAGCCCCTGACGCTGGTGATCGAGAGCAATAACGACGACCCGGTCACCGACCAGCAGATCGCCGAGATCCGCGCCAAGGCGATGAACATTCCTGGCTTCATCGAGACCAACAACGACCCGGACAGCATGTGGAAGGAACGCTCCTACCTCGACGGGGCGTCGAAGGACCCCGGCGTCCGGGTGATCCAGAACGGCCTGATCGTTCGCAATGATGCGTCGGAGAAGATCGACGAGCTGCGGGCCATACCGCCGCCGCGCGGTATCAGCGTCTCGGTCGGCGGCACCCCCGCGCTCGAGCAGGACAGCATTCACAGCCTGTTCGACAAGCTGCCGCTCATGGTGCTGCTGCTGATCACCACGACGACGATCCTGATGTTCCTGGCGTTCGGATCAATCGTCCTGCCGATCAAGGCCGCGTTGATGAGCGCGCTGACGCTCGGCTCGACGATGGGCATCCTCACCTGGATGTTTGTCGACGGGCACGGGTCCGGGCTGATGAACTACACACCTCAGCCGCTGATGGCTCCGATGATCGGCCTGATCATCGCCGTGATCTGGGGTCTGTCCACCGACTACGAGGTGTTCCTGGTCTCTCGCATGGTGGAGGCGCGTGAACGCGGTATGTCCACCGCCGAGGCGATCCGCATCGGTACCGCCACCACCGGCCGGCTGATCACCGGTGCTGCCCTCGTCCTGGCCGTCGTCGCGGGCGCGTTCGTGTTCTCCGACCTGGTGATGATGAAGTACCTGGCCTTCGGCCTGCTTCTCGCACTTCTGCTGGACGCGACGATCATCCGAATGTTCCTGGTGCCGGCCATCATGAAACTCCTCGGTGACGACTGCTGGTGGGCACCGCGTTGGATGAAGCGGATCCAGGAGCGGCTCGGCCTCGGCGAGACCGAACTTCCCGATGAGCGCAAGCGGCCCACCGCCCGCGAATCCGATGCCGACCCCGAGGCGTTGGTGGGCGCGGGAGCACCCGTTCGCAGCCTTCCGCCGCACGATCCCGGGCATCCCGAGGGTGGCGCGCGACGGCCCGTCCCCGGCGGCCCGAGTGGCCCCGTTGGTCCCGGTGGTCCCGGTGGCCGGGCCCGGCCTGTCCAGGTCCCGCCGCGCGTCAGCCAGCCCTCAGCCGCGGGTACCTCCCGCATCCCGACGCCACCGGCCCCGTCCGGTGACGCCCCGACGACACGCTTCGCCGCGCCCAAGGAACCGACGGACAACGCCGCGGCACCCACCCAGCGGACGCCGCGCGTCGACCCGAACCGTCCGGCTGCGCCAGCCGTCCCGACACCTCCCCCGGCTCCGGCACCGGCACCGGCACCCGAGGGGCGTAGGAACGAGCCCCGCGGCGGCAACACCAACCGCGAGATCGAGTCCTGGCTCGGCGAACTGCGCGGCGGCACACCCACCGCACAGCCATCTGCCGACGCCACCCGGGCCATGCCCGAACAGGGTCCCCGCGGTGCGGCCCCGGAGGGCAACGAGCCGACGACGGCCATCCCGGCGCAGCATCCCAAGGATCCGGAAGCGACCGAGAAGATCGACACCCGCGAGGCCGCCGAGGGCGATCAGCCCAAGCGGCGTGGCGGGGGTATGAGCGCGGCGGATCTACTGCGGCGCGAGGGCCGTCTGTAGGTCGAGTCCGTCAGGCGTCGGAAGCGCTGAGGACGGGTGCGCGTCGGCAGGAGTCCACGAAGCCGCGGAGCACCCGCAGCGACATCTCACTGCTGCTCCAGTTGATCTCCGGATGCCACTGGATCGCCGTAACCGACTGATCGATGGCCTCGTACGCCTCGACCAGCCCGTCATTGGCCCATGCGGTCGCCGTGAAACCGGGCGCCAGGCGGCGGATGCCCTGGTGATGCTGGCTGTTGACGTCTATCTCGCCGTCCTGGTTCAACCACTTCGCCAGGCGGCTGCCTGCCGCGACGTCGATGGGATGGGCGAAGCTCAGCAGCTCCTCCTCGGTCCGTCGATGCGGAATGTCCGAGGGGTGGTCGCGGGCGAGGTCGACGTAGAGTGTGCCGCCCCGCGTGGCGTTGACCAGCTGCGCGCCACGACAGATGGCGAGCGTGGGGATTCGGCGACGCCACGCGGATTCGAACGCCGCGATCTCGTTCGCGTCCCTGACGGTGTTGACCCCGGCGACGGTGGGATCCTGCGCGTTGCCGCCGTAAAGGGTCGGGTCGATGTCACCGCCTCCGCTGATGAGCAGCCCGTCGACGTGGGCCAGCAGGCTCGACATATTCAGCAGTGCGGCACCGCAGTCCACGGCCATCGGAATGGCTCCGCTCGTGTAGAGCCCCTCGAACATCTCGCGCCAGTGGATGAGTCGCGGCAGCTCGCGGCCGCTGAGGGTGACCGCGATGACAGGTTTTGCCGACATCAGGACAGCCGGACCGCGATGCGGCGTAGCAGCTTCGTGCCGAGAATGTAGGGAGTGGCACCGAATGGCCACTGCGACACGATCTTTCCGGTACCCGCACGGAAGTAGCTGTTGGCGGTGGACCACACGGTCTTGGCGAGTTGGCCCTGGAGCCACTCGTTGTAGATCACGAATGCCGACCGCCGGACGTCGATGACGGTCTTACCGGTCTTGGCGGCGCGCGAGATCAGGCCGGCAGCGAAGCTCGCCTGCGCTTCATAGAACGACACCAGGGGCACCGAGTTGGTGTTGGGTCCGTACATGATGAAGAAGTTGGGGAACCCTGGCACCATCATGCCGAGGAACGCCTCGGGTTCGCCGTTCCAGGCACTGTGTAGTTCCGCACCGCCCTGCCCGTGCACCTGGTAGTTGCCAAGGTAGTTGGCGGCGTCGAAACCCGTTGCCATGACGATGATGTCCAGCTCGTGCTCGTCGCCGTTGGCGTCGATGGCACCGGTCCGGGTCAAGCCCTTGACGCCGTGCGGCACCAGTTTGACCTTCGGGTTGCGCAGCGCGGCGTAGTAGGTGTCGCTCAGCACGGTGCGCTTCCCCTCGAACGCGAACTTCGGCGTGGCGAGCTCCATCAGGTCAGGCCGGGAGGCCAGCTCGCGCTTGAGGAAGGCCAGTGACATCGCGTGGCGGCGCTTGTTGTTGCGGCCATCGCTGCGGGCATGCCCCGAACCGATCTGCCTGACGTCGTAGCCCACGAAGAGCTTGTAGCGCCGCCATGCGTACACCAACGGATTTCGGTTGAGCTGACGCTCGCGCGGGCTGAAGGTCCGGCTGTCCTTCGGAATGATCCAGTTCGGCTCCAGCTGAAAGATCGTGACATCCGATGCGACCTTCTCAGCTTCGGTGACGATCTGAACTGCAGACGACCCGGTGCCGACCACCGCGACAGACTTGCCGGTCATGTCCAGACCCTCGGTCCATCGCGAGGTATGGCACATCGCACCCTCGAAGTCGTGGCCGTCGCGGGCGAACGGTGGCAGGAGCGGAATGTTGAGGAAGCCCACCGCGCTGATGACCGCGGTGAACTCACCGTGGTCCTCACCCGAGGACGTCGTGACGGTGTAGGTGTGGTTCTGATCGGACCAGGAGACGTCCTGCACCGACTCGTTGAACCTGATGCGCCGCGGCAGATCCCACTTGTCGGCGACGCCCTCCAGGTAGCTGAGCAGCTCGCGCCAGTCGGCGTGTGTCCTGGTCCAGTCATGCCGTTCGAACGAGAACGAGTAGATGTGGGATTCCAGATCTACTTCCGCGCCGGGGTAGCGGTTATGCCACCACGTGCCGCCAAGGCCCGGCGCCTGCTCGAAGATCACAAAGTCCTCGATGCCCTTCCTGCGCAGCGCGACAGCGGCGGCGATGCCACTGAACCCGGCACCGATGACCGCCACTCGGGGCGCCAGGTGTGCGTTCATTGATGTTCTCCTCGATGCTTGGCGGACGCGCTAAAACCGCTATAGGTTCAGTATTTAGACCTTAAACGGTTTTGTCAATCGTCCAGGTGGTGTGAAACCTGGTCGGAACTACTTGATTTGGGCGGTCCAACCGCCGTCGACAACGAGGTCGGTCGCGGTGATGAACGATGCCTGCTCGGATAGCAGGAACGCGATCGCGTTGGCGATGTCCTCGGGCATGCCCAGTCGGCGTATCGGTGTGCGTTGTTCCATATCGGTCCGCCTGGCCGGGTTCTCGATGTAGAGCGGTTCGATCATCGGCGTGAGGATTGCGCCCGGGCACACGGTGTTGGCCCGGATGCCCTCGGGCCCCAACTGCAGGGCAAGGCTGCGGGTCAGGGAGACGACCGCGGCCTTGCTGACCTGGTAGGCGTCGAGCGGCGAGTCCATACCGCGAATGCCCGCGGTACTCGCCACGTTGACGATGCTCTTGCCCTGGCCGGACCGCAGCAGCGGGATGGCGGCGACGGTGAGATGCCGCAACGCGTGCAGGTTGACGCCGAGGGTGGCGTCCCAGACGGCCTCGTCGGTGTCGAGGACCGACCCATCGCGATCGAACAGCGCCAGGCCGGCGGCGTTGACCAGGTAATCCAGCGGCTTCCCGTCAAGAGCCGCAAGCAGTCCGGCGGGATCACCGCCGAGCAGGTCGAACTGGACGTAGTCGACACCCGACGGCAGGCCCGGGACCTCTGGCTTGATGTCGGTGGCGAGAACGTGGACACCGTCGGAGGCCAGGCGGATGGCCGTGGCCAGACCAATCCCCCCGCCTGCGCCGGTGACTACCGCGGTGGCACTCACTTGTCGGCACCGCCGAGCGCATGAGCCAGGCGCTCACCTGCGAGGGTCATCGCCTCGGTCGCCGACGGGAACACCTCGTCGAGGCCGAAGAAACCGTGGACCATGCCCGGGGTCTGGTGGGTCAGGGTCGGCACACCGGCCGCCTTGAGCGCCTCGGCGAGCAGCTCACCCTGGGGACGAATCGGGTCGCACTCGGCGAGCAACACGGTCGCCTCTGGCAACCCCGCCAGGTCGGCACTGAGAATGTCCACCCTGGGATCCGCGGCCGCGGCGGCGTCGGGCAGGTAATTGTCCTGGTGCCACTGCAATTCGTCCCGCTCAAGCATCACGCCGTCGTACTCGGAATCCATGCCGCGGGCGAGGTCGGTGGTCGCGACGGGATAGATCAGCAGTTGGTGGCGCAGGTGGACGGTGCCCGCGTCACGTGCATGCAGGGCGACCGCGGCGGCGAGGTTGCCGCCTGCGCTGTCACCGGCGACGGCGATGTGGGTGGTGTCGACGTCGAGGCCCGATGCGGGACTGGCGGCGAACTCCAGGGCGTCGATCGCGTCGTTGACCGCTGTCGGGAAACGCGATTCGGGTGCACGGCGGTATCCGACCGACAGCACGGCGCTACCAGAGGCATTGGCCAGCATTCGAGTCGCCACGTCATGCGAGTCGATGCTGCCGAGCAGCCAGCCACCGCCGTGGTAGTACACCGTGAGCGGCAGTACCGAGCTCTCCTCCGCAGGCAGGTACAGCCGGCCGGGAATGGTCTGCCCGTCGCGGGTGGGGATCGCGATGTCGACGACGCGATGGATCGGCGGCTTGGCCAGCGCGCCGAAGGTGTCCTCGAAGTTCTGGCGCGCGGTCTCCACGGGCAGTAGGTGCGCGTTGGGGCGACCAGACGCCTTGGCGTCGTCGAGCATTTTCTGGGCGATGGGATCGATCGGCATAAGTGGTGGTTCCTCGTTAGGGGGTTATCGTCAGGTGAACGTGTTGTCGAGCGAATGCGGTTGGTGGTCAGACGCGTTCGTAGTAGCGGCGTGTCTCCCAGTCGGTGACGCTGTGCGAATCGAAGGCCACCAGCTCGCTTCGCGCGGAGGCGAGCAGATGGTCGAACACCTCGTCGCCGAATCCCGCTCGCGCCGTCTTGCACTCGGCGAACAGACGCAACGCCTCGTGCATTGACGTCGGCACGATGGTGACGTTGTCGCCGGTCCAAGCGTTGCCGTCGAAGATCTCAGGAGTGGGCAACTGGCGTTCGATACCGTCGAGGCCCGCGATGATGGTGGCCGCGTAGGCGTAGTAGGGGTTCACATCCCCGCCCGGGATCCGATTCTCGACGCGGTAGGACGGTCCACTGCCGACCAGCCGGAACGCACAGGACCGGTTGTCGTCGCCGACCGCGATCGCGGTACCGGCGAACTGATCGGGCTGAAAGCGTTTGTAGGAGTTGATCGTCGGCGCGAACATCAGCGTGATGTCGGCCGCGTGGGCGAGCTGACCGGCGACGAACGAACCGAACTTGTCCGACATCCCCCCTGTCGGTCGATCCGAGGCGCACAGGGCCCGCCCCTCATCGGCCGACCACATGCTGACGTGAAGGTGACATGACGAGCCAACCTCGTCGATCTTGGGTTTGGCCATGAACGTCACCGTCAGATCTGCGGCATGCGCGAGTTGTTTGACGCCGTACTTGAACAGCACGTGGCGATCCGCCATCTCGAGGGTATCGCAGTAGTCCAGGGTGACCTCCTGCTGCCCCAGTCCCCACTCGGGTTTGGAGGACTCGACTGACACCCCGAACTCGGGCATCTGATTGCGGATCCGTTCGATGAACCAGTCGTCGCGGCCGGACTGCACCATCTGATAGTCAGAACGGTAGTCCGACAACATCTTCAGGTTCTGGTATCCCAGCTCCCACGCCTCGCGAGGTGGCGTTGAGGCAAGGAAGAACTCCAACTCGGAGGCGAATTTGAAACGCAGGCCGTGTTGTTCGGCCCGCTCTATCTGCTTCCGCAGAATGGTGCGTGGCGCGACAGACAGGAGCGTGTCGGAACTGGTCTCGTACGCGTCGCAGATGACCAGGGCGACATGAGGCTCCCATGGCACGCGGCGCAGAGTGGTCAGGTCGGGTACCAGCCGGATGTCGGCCCAGCCGTTGTCGGCGTTGGACACCGCGAGGCCGAGCGGGTTCATCTCCAGGTCGACGGCGAAGATGAAGCTACTGGCGTTGATACCATCGCCTGAGAGCCCGAGCGACCGAAACGCCTGGATCGTGAGCCGTTTACCCACCAGACGGCCGTACGGGTCCGGTGCGGCACAGACGACGGTGTTGATCTCGCCGGTGCTGGTCAGCTGATCGAACTGCTCAATCGACAACAGTGCTGATGACGTGTTCATTGGTGCTCCAAGTGGCGGTTAAGTTCCCAGCTGGTGATATTGGTGCGAAGCCAGTCGTCGTAGCGCTGCGCTTCAGCACGCCGAGTCGCGGCGAACGAGGCACAGAAGGGCTTGCCCAGCAGGTCGGGCAACCAGGGCGAGTCCTCGAAGCGAGCGACTGCGGCCCACAGGTCTGCGGGCAGGTCGAGTGAGCCGTCACCCGGCGCGGGCAGGTCCAAACCCTCACGCAGACCGTGCAGTCCGGCGGCGAGAACCGCCGTCGCGACCAGATAGGGGCTTGCGTCGGCGCCGGGACGGCGGTGCTCGACTCGCGCCGCCGCGACGTCGTTGAGGATGACCCGGCACGCCGAAGCACGATCGTCGTGTCCCCACCCCGCGGTACCGGGAGTGAACATCTCGGGATCGATGCGCTTGTAGGAGTTGACATACGGATTGAGCAGCGCGGTGGTGGCCGGCATCCCCGCCAACAGGCCAGCCAGATAGTGCCGCGCCTCCGTGGAGAGCTGGCACTGCGGGTCGGCGAAGACGTTCACGCCGTCGCGGGTGAGGCTGGAGTGCAGGTGGCCGCCCGCACCGGACTTGTCGGCGAACGGCTTGGCCATGAAACTGGCGTGCAGACCGCGTTCGGCGCACAGGTCGCGAAGGTACTGGCGCGTACGCACCGCGTTGTCCGCGGCACGAACCGCTTCGGTCGGCGCGAGGGTGAACTCGAAGAAGCCGGGCCCGAGTTCGGCGTGGAACATCTCCACCTCGATACCGACTGAGTGCATGCGGTTGATGAAATCGGTTGCCAGCGAGTGCACCTCGGCGGATCTGCTGAGGCTGTACGCGTTCTCCGTTGCACTGAACGGTTGACGGTCGGCGGCGCCGGGTGCGTCGCGGAAGAGCCAGAACTCGTACTCGAAACCCAGGACCGGGTTCAGGTCCAGCTCCCCGAATTGATCGACCAGAGAACGGAGCACGTTCCTCGGCGACATCTCGAGTGGCTTGCCGTCGGCGCCCGCCAAGTCGGCGATCACCGCATCGGTGTCGTCGCGCCAGGGCAACGCGATGCGGGTCGACTCGTCCGGCACCAGCGTGGCGTCGGGGTAGCCGTTCCCGACGTTGCTCAAGGGCGTGTCGGTCACCTCATCGACGACCGACAGCCCGTAGAGGATTGTGCAGAACGCCAGGTTGGTGGGCGCGTGAGTCTTGTCGGCGCGCACCACCTTGCCCCGGAGGCCGAGGTCGTAGTCGGGTACCTCCAGCTGTGTCATCGCCACGCGGTCAGTCATGTTCGACTCCATCCTTCTTGACCGGTCGGCGCGACGGATCACGCCCGACCCGCCGGTAGACGTGGTCCGGCACGTCGGCCGGGTCGCGGTAGACCCACCACGTACACGAACTCGTCGGCCGTTCCGGGTCCCACGTGGGGGCGTCGATGACGCGGGTGGGAAAGCCCAGCCGGTCGATCGGCATCACTTCGTTGAGTTGGCAGCAGTGCACGCAGTACGAGCAGATGCCAACGGTGTTCCAGGCCCAGTCGTGCGGCCGGGTGGTCACCGCGTATCCGTACGGTGCCGCGCTCCGGGGCGCACCGTCGGTGATTCCGGCGTCCAGGGCCCGGCCGCCGGATCCACAAGGGGCGAAACGGAATCCGGTCCTGGTCGGCTCCTCGATGATCTCGATATCGCCCTGCCGTCCTGTTCCGGTCAGGTGGGCGTGAAACCCGTCGAGGATCGCGATGACAAGCTGCTGCGCCGAGTCCGACCACGGCTGGTTGTCCAGGGCGTAGCGCCGCGCATGGATCTCATACCAGTCGGCCATCAGGACGTCCCACAACTCGCCAAGGCTGTCCTCGCCAACGGTACGCACGGCGACGTCGATCAGGCCGGCGACGCGGTCGACCGCGCGGTCGTGTACCCCCTGCCACACCGTGCGCGCGGCCTCGATGGCGTCCTCGGCGTCGGGGCTATGACCGCGGCAGGACTCGGCGGCCGCACGCACTGCCGCGAGATACTGCGGCCACTCGGCCTCGATCCCACCGGCAGCCGCGTCACCGATGAGCGCGTACAACCGATCCAGGGCGTCCTCGAGCTCGGCTTCGTCGACCCCACGGGCGCTGATCCAGTCCCGTGTGGCTGTGGGCCACGCCTCGTAGATCTCGCGCAGTTCCTGCGCCTCGAGCACCGAGACCTCGACCAGCGCGGCCGCAGCGTCGAAACGTCCGGCCGCGGCGTGCTCTGCGGCACTGCGGAAGGTGCCCTTGGCCAGCTCCTCGAGGGTGCCGGTGCGGGCGACCCGCCCGAGTGACGGTTCGTGGGCGACGACGGTGAGTTCGAGGCTCATGTCAGCTGGAATCCCCCGTCGACCCGGAGGTCGGTTCCGGTGATGTAGCCGGCCTGGTCACTGAGCAGGAATGCGGCGGCCTGGGCGATATCGTCCGGTTCGGCGAACCGCCCCGCGGGAACGCGCGCCGCGAGCGCGGGCGGCAGGACCGTGGTGTCGCCGTGAGCCGCCGCCATCGGTGTGGCGACGAATCCTGGGGAGATGCTGTTGACCCGCACACCGTCGACGGCAAGGGCGCGCGCGGCGGTCTGGGTCAGCATGTGCAGACCGGCCTTGGACGCCGCGTACTGCGGCGTGGGATCGGGGTCTGACAGTGCGATGACGCGCGCGGCCTCGATGGAGGTGATGTTGACGATCGCGGAATGCGTCGCGCCACGCAGCGCGGGCGACAGGGCGTCGATGAGGTTGTACGCACCGACGAGGTTGATCTCCAGGCACCGCAGCCACGCCTGCCGGTCGACGCCGGAGAACCCGGTGTTGTCGATGATGCCTGCGCAGTTGACCAGGTAGGAGATGGCATCGCCCGCTACGCCCGCCTCGGCCAGCCGTCCCATCAGGTCGGGGTCACGCACGTCGGCGGCAACACCGACCTGTAGCTCAGCGGCGAAGCCGAGCTCGGGATCGGGCGCGCGGAGATCCAGCCGGATCGTCCGCACCCCGGCAGCCATCAGGGTCCGGGCGATCGCCGCACCGATACCCGAGGCCGCACCGGTGACCAGCGCGTCACCGCCGCTGAAGGTCAGCGTCAGCGACTTGCGGCCCGTCGCGCCGGTCATCGCGAACCGAATCTGCGCTCGTGCTCGGCGAGCGCGTCGGCGAAGCACTCGCGGGGTGCCCGGATGACGCCGGCGCCGATCTGTCCGCCGTCGCGACCCGCCAATCCGACGTCCATCACCGGTAGGACCGCGGTCTCGAGGACCTTGCGGGCGTCGATACCCGTGGGCGTACCGCGGAAGCCGAAATGCGGTATCCGGTAGGTGCTGTTCTCTCCATAGGTGATGGCATACATCTCGAGGTTGCGCTCAATCATCACTTCTGGCGAACCGCCCTGATATTCCTGCAGCGACAGCGCGCAGGCCTGAGCGAAGCCGCCCAACCCGATGGTCTCGGTGATGGGCGATTCCCCACCCATCCACGTGATCTCGTCCTCGGTGTGACCGGCGAACAGCTTGCCCTGATGTATCGGGGGCGGCCCCTCGAACCAGGTCTCGCCCAGGCCCGCGAGCTTGATCGCGAACCCGCGGCACGAGAACGCCATCGCCGAGACCAGCGTGGAACCCGGCACCACCATCGCATCGGCGCAGGCCTTGGCGGCCGCCATCGACAGCCTCAAGAAGAAGTAGTCGTTCTCGGCCAGGTGCAGCATCGTCTCGCGCACACCCGCCACACCGTCCTCGACCATGTCCAGGACCGCGGGCAGGATCTCGCGGTTGAACAGAATCGACGCCGCGGCGTTACGACTGTGCACCTCATCGCCCATCCGCAGAGCCCGCGCGATCAGCGGCTTGAGCGCGATCCCCCCGCGGCGGCGGATCGCCTCTGCGACCACGGGCGCCAGCACAGAGTTCACATGCAGCAGACGTTCGTGCACACCCTCGTCGTAACAGCCATAGTTCAGGCGCCGCGGTTCCTTGCCCTCATAGAAGTTGCAGAAACCCACGTTGCCGTGCGTGCGGTTCTCCACCACGAACACCGGCATGGACGCGGTGTAGATCCCGGCCAGCGATCCCACCGCGGCGTAGTCGTGGCACGCACCCACCTCGATCTCGCCGCTGGCGAATCGGGCGATCGCGTCCTCGCGGTTGTCGGCCAACCCCTCGAACAGCGCCCCGCCGATGAGCGCCTCGCGCTGCCCGCCGGTGTAGTCGTGCCACGACATCGGCGCCCCCGAGGTGAGCACCAGATTGTCGCGGTAGCCCGGCAGCACCTCGCGTGCCGGCCGCACGTCGATGACCCACGGGTCGGCGGCATTGAGTCGGGCGAACGACTCGGCGTTGGCCTCATCGACGGAGGTGAACTCGCGCAGCGCCGCACCGGCCTGCTCGGTGCTCACCACGCGACCACACCCCCGTCGACCAGCAGGGTCTGGGCGGTGATGAACGACGCGCGCGGCGAGAGCAGGAACTCGACCGCCTCGGCGACCTCCTCGGGCTCACCGATGCGCTTGAGCATCGCGTAGCTGGCACTGAGCTCCTCACCGCCGGACACCCGCGCCATCGACGGGCTCATCGGTGCGCGGATGACGCCAGGGGCGACGTTGTTGACCCGGATGCCACGCTCGGCGAGTTCCTCGGCCAGATACCGGGTGTAGGCCGCGATCCCGGCCTTGGTCGCGCCGTACACCGATGCACCCCGGAAGCGGCCGAAATGTCCAGTGAGACTGCCGATGTTGACGATCGCGCTGCCCTCGGTCAGTAGCGGAGCCACCGCGTCGGTGACGCGAGCCATCCCCGCGATGTTCACCTGAAACATCAACTCCAGCTTCGCCTCGTCCAGCTCGCCCAGGAACGAATCACGCAGAATGCCAGCGCAGTTGACCAACCCGTACAGCGTCTCGCCGTCCTCGACCACCGACGTCACCGCGGCGGCCACGCTGTCGCGGTCACTCACGTCCATCGCCACTGCCAGCGCGCCCTCCATGCGGGCCGCCACCAGATCCAGCTCGCTGACCACCGACTCGACATCCGCGGCGACCGGAACGTAGCCACTCTGCAGCAGCCGGCGGCAGGTGGCCTGGCCGATGACGCCGGCCCCTCCGGTGACGATGACTTTCTGTCCCACGGTTCTTCCCTTCGCTGGTGATGGCGATCACTACTTGAAGCAAGTCTCACGCACAAAGATCTATTGGTCAAGTTTTTAGGTGTTTAAATTCCGACCCTCCGATCGGCCTCCTTTTGGACCCGCGTACCGATTGGTTCAAAGGTCAGGGCTAACCCGGTTTGAAGGTGCGGTGCGCTACCCTCGGGCAAGCGAAAGGGGGCAATCCGATGACGGCAACAGGGCGATCCTCGGCACTGAGTCCGGTCCGTCAGATTCCGGCCCACGAACTGGTGGTCGACCAGATGCGCCGAGCGCTGGAACTGGGCCAATTTCGGCCCGGCGACCGGCTCCCCACTGAACGTGAACTCTCCGAGATGCTCGACGTATCGCGAACCACGGTGCGCGCGGCGGTGGCCGTTCTCGAACGCGAGGGTTTGATCGCCGTACGGCGAGGCCGCGGCGGCGGTTTCACAGTGCAGGCCCCTGAGTACGACCCCGTCGAGATGCGCCGCGAGATGCGCCGCAACAAGCGGGCGATCCGGGACGCCTTCGACTACCGAATCATCGTCGAAACGGGCGCCACCCGCCTGGCGGCCGAGCGACGCCGCAATCTCGACCTGACCGATCTGCACAAGTTGCTCAGCGGAATGGACGCCGCGTTGGACACGGCGCTGCACGAGCAGTCCGCACAGCACACCACGGAGTTTCAGACTCTGGACTCGGCGTTCCACATGGGGATCGCCCAGGCGGCGCAGAACGACCGGCTGCTCGACGCGGTCGCCGACGCCCGCAGGCGAATGTGGCTGCCCGTCGGCGCGATCTTCGGTCGGCTCGAGGCGAACGCCAACGACTACCACGAGTCGATCCTTGAGGCCATCGAGAATCGGGAGCCCGAACTGGCCGCGGCGCGAATGCAGGAACACATCAACGACACCCGCCACACCATCGAGTCCTGGCTCAAGCGCTGAGCCAGAACCCGAGGCTCACACACCCTCTGGGAACTCGGGCAGCGTCTGGCCACCGTCGATCACCAGGGTCTGGCCCGTGATGAACCCGGCCCCCTCGCTTGCGAAGAAGACTGCAGCAGCGGCGATGTCCGCGGGTGCGCCCAGGCGACGCTGCGGTATGCAGGCCCGCATCTTCGCGATCGCGTCATCGCCAAGGCCGGTGAGCCCCTCGGTCAGGATGCTGCCCGGCAAGATCGCGTTGATGGTGATGTCGTCGCCAGCCAATTCCAGTGCGGCACTGCGCACGAAGCCAAGCTGAGCGGCCTTGCTTGCGCCGTAGTGGCTAAGCCCGGGGTAGCCGGTGACCGGTCCGGTGATGGACGAGATCACCACAACCCGACCACGCCCGGAGGACCTCAGCGCCGCTCGGCACGCCTGCACCGAGAAGATCGTGCCCGCCACGTTGGTGCCCATGATCTCGGCGACGTCGGCGGCACCGAGATCATCGAGGCCGCGTTCGGGATAGATACCGGCGTTGGCGCACAACACATCCAGACCGCCCATCCGCTCCTGGGCCTCTGCCGCCATCTGCGCACACGACTCAGGGCTCGCGACGTCGGCCACAATCGTGTGGACTCGATCGCCGTGATCGCCGAGACCGCGAGCCGCGCCGGCCAGCGCGGCGGCGCTGCGGCCGCTGATCGCGACCGCCGCACCGGCGCGCAGGAAGCCCTCTGCGATACCCAGCCCGATCCCCCGGCTACCGCCAGTGACCAGCACCCGCATCCCGGAGCGGTCCGTCACGACCGAGTCTCGGCCGGCAGATCGTTGGGAGCGTCGTCGAACACGGTGCTGCCGATCCGCTCATACAGATCGGGGCGCGCCTTGCGGAGATAGGCCGCCACAGCCATCGAGCCGAACAGCAGCCCCACGACGACGTACGGAATCACCTTGAAAAACAGGGTCTCCGAGGCTCCACCCGCGGCGGCCGACATATTGGAGAGCATCAGGTAGATGACGTACACCATGCCTGCCCCACCGATGATCGGGGCGGCAATCGTGCGCCACCAGCTAGCCGTCTCGGGGTGCTGCTTCTTGACGTGGAAGTACACCACCGTCGCGACGGACGACATGGTCTGCACGATCAGCAGACACAGCGTCGCCATGATCGCGACCAGGACGAACAACACGCCGTAGGGGTCGGCACCGCTGACCGCACAGATGATGAGGATGACGCCGGCGATGGCGCTCTGCGTCAGGGACGCAATCCACGGTGACGCGTGCTTGGGGTGCGCCT
This sequence comes from Mycolicibacterium sp. YH-1, assembly GCF_022557175.1. Next base: position 6,683,243 of record NZ_CP092915.1, read on the forward strand.
CACCCAACCGGCGCCACAGCAGGCCGTCGCGACCGAACGCGAACAGGTAGCGCGCAGCCGAGTTGTGAATCGCCAGGGCACAGGCGAATGATCCACCCACGACCAGCCACTCGAAGACCGTCACGGCCCAGCTCCCGAGATACGCCTGCGCCGGTGCATAGATCAGGTCAAATGGACTTGCACCCGAAGCCAACTCGACTGCCTTGGTCGGGCCGTTGCCGACAATGACTGCCCACGAGATGAAGGCATAGAAGACGCCGATCCCGATCACTGCGATCATCGTGGCCTGCGGGACGATTCGCTTGGGGTTCTTCGACTCCTCGCCGTAGATCGCCGTCGACTCGAAACCCACCCAGGACCAGAAGGCCATCAGCAACCCGAGCCCGACAACGCCTCCCGCGACACCGTTGGTGCTCATGGCGGTCACCGGATTGAGCGACGTCCAGCTCATGCCCTCGGGGTGATGCATCAGGGACGCCACGGCACTGAGCGACAGCATGGCGATCTCGGCAACGAGGACCACACCGAGAACCTTGGCCGCCAGCGAGATATCCCAGTGCGACAAGAGCGCGATCACGACCAGGCAGATCGCCGCGTAGACGAGCCACGGCAGGTCCAAGCCGAACTGGTTGGTGAAGGCCTGATCGGCGAAGGCGGAGAAGATTCCAATCAGCCCCGCCTCCATCGTCATGTAGACGAACATCGACATGACTCCCGCGGGCAGCCCGGGGATTCGCGACCAGCCGCGCGACACGAAGGTGTAGAACGCTCCGGCCGCGGTGATGTGCCGCGCGAGCGCGACGAATCCGACGCTGAAGATCGCAAGCACGATGGTGGCGAGCACGAATCCGCCCGGCGCCCCCAGACCGTTGCCGAACCCGACGGCGACCGGCAGGTTGCCGGTCATGGCGGTGATCGGAGCGGAGAACGCCACCACCATGAACACCACGCCGGCCAGCCCGATCGCCCCGCGTTTGAGGGTCGCGCGGCCCGGCTCCACGCCAGTCGGCGTGGCGACCTCGGGTACAGATTCAACGGCCATGAACAGCCCGCCTTTCGTTAGGCACAAACGTGACGTGCATTACAGATGACGCGAGCCTAGAGGCTTAAAGATCTAAAAACAAGACCTATAGACCAAACACGACGAGCCGTGACATGCTGTTAACACCCAGTCAGCACTTCCCGTGCGCAACAGGAGAATCGCCATGCCCACCTGTGCAGAGCCCACCGCGTTGACCGCGGAGTTGACCGCACACCTCCATGCCGCCGCCGCGCACGGCCGTCACAGCTCCTGCACAGGTTCGGTCAGCACCCAGATCCCCGCGCTGGCCGCAGTGCCCGCCACCAAGTTCGCGATGGCCGTGGCCACTGTCGACGGGACTCTCATCCATACCGGAGACAGCACCGAGGCCTTCTCCATCCAGAGCCTGTCCAAGCTGTTCGCGCTGTGCGTGCTGTTACAGCACGACCCCGGCGCCTGGCTCGACGTGGGATGGGGTCCGACCAACGCCGGTTACGGGTCCGTCGCCGATCTCGAACGCAACCAGGGCCGCCCAGCCAATCCGTTCGTCAACCCCGGCGCCATCGTGGTCACCGATCGGTTGATAACCCATACCGGTGACCCCGTCAGCGCCACCAGCGCACTGCTGCAGCGGGCCGACCCCGACGGGGTCGTCTCATGCGATACCGACGTCGCGATATCGGAAGCCCGCACGGGGCACCGCAACTCGGCCATCGCACACGTGCTCGCCGAGCACGGACTACTCAACAATCCGATCGAACAGGTGCTGCACCAGTACTTCGCCCAGTGCGCGATCACCGCCACCGTGCAGACGCTGGCCAAGGCGACGCTGTTCCTGGCCGACCGTGGCGGCGGCAACCCGCCGCTCAACCGTCCACTCGACGAAGCCACCGTGCGGCGTGTCAACGCCGTCCTGCTCACATCGGGGATGTACGGCGCTGCGGGCGACATCGCCTACCGCATCGGGCTTCCCGCCAAGAGCGGTATCGGCGGCGGTGTCCTGGCCGTCATGCCTGCACGCGGCACCGTGTGCGTCTGGAGTCCACCACTGGACGACGACGGCAACTCCGCGGGCGGCGTCGCCGCGATCGAGGAGTTCGCCCGGCTCGCCGGGTGGTCGGTGTTCTAGGAGCGTCCCATCGCCTCATCGAACCGCGCGGCGTGAATCGAACGGCCGCGCGGGCGTTCACCGACGGAGACGATGGCGACGATGCGCTCGTCCTCGGACAGTCCTCCCCAGATGCCGAAACCCTCGCGGCCGGCCACGGCGAACGCCGCGCACTCACGGATGACCGGACACTGCATGCACACCTGTCTCGCGCGCCGCAGGCGCGCGGTACGCGCCGCGGCACGTTCGCCCTCAGGGTGAAAGAACAGGTCGGGGTCGACGGTGCGGCATCGCGCGGCCTCCTGCCAAACACCGTCCCCCTGACCGGACAGGGTCGGCGGGGTTGCGGGCCTGACGATTGGGAGGCTCCGTCGGTTCTGATGTTCCATGACTTGTTGGGCGAGTGCCTACGCGTGGCGTGCAAGCGGGGAGAGCACGTCAGCGCCGAGATCGGCCGCCGTGGCATCGGACCTGGTAGCACTCATTCGCTCGTCCCTCCTGTACCGGGGTTATGTCGCTGACCCACGGTAGGGGTACAAACACCTAATCACAAGACCTTTAGCCCAATATTTACGGTTCTCGTACTGCGGCTGGCTCAGTATTCGATGAGTCGGGTCACGTAGGGCATCATGCCGGTGGTACGCACGGGTGACACCTTGACCTGGGAGCCGGTGTATGGCGCTTCGAGCATCATGCCGTCGCCGAGGTACATCGCCTCGTGCTGGCTGGCATTGGGCCCATAGAAGATGAGGTCACCCCTGCGCATCTGCGATGACGGGATCTTGCGCCCGGCGTTGTACTGCGATCCCGAGTAGTGGTCGAGCTTGATTCCCACACCGGCGTAGGCATACAGGATCAGCCCCGAGCAATCGAATCCGACGGTGTCCGCACCCTGATCGATGCCAAGCGATGCGCCGTTGGCGTTCCCGCCTCCCCACGAGTAGGGGACACCGATTTGTGACATCGCCCGGCGAATGACGTATTCGGAGGCCTGTCTGCCAGAAACCCTGGGGATCCGCCCGTTGGTGAAACCGGGGTCTGCGGCGGCCGCCGTCGGCTGCGGCAGGATCCCCATCCTCACCAGGAACTTTCTGCCCATCTCTGCCGTCACCTGCGCCGACGTGGACGATATCTGCAGCACCGAGTTGAAGACGGCCACCGGGTCTCCGGTCACGTTGGCGCTGGGCACCATTGGCAAGGTGGTATCCCACTGACCCGCATCGGTGTGGACGCTGGTGTCGTGACCGGCAGAGGCGACTCCAGTCGCGCCGAGCAGCATTGCGGGTACGAGCATGGCCGCGAGAATGCAGGTCCGGTAGTGGCGCATACGCCTCATGCGAACTCCTAAGCAATAGGCGCGCAGCTTGCGCGATGATCGGCACGGTGCCACGCAGATGCCGTTCGGCAACGCTACGTAGACATTACGTACGTAGTTATTCAGTACGTATCGGCAACGTATATCACCACGGCCTCGCGAGGAACACCTGGCGCGTGTCATCTCGGTAACGATTCGCGGCCACAGTTGCCCCGGCCCGGTTCGGTAAACGTGTTCCGGTACAGCGTTTTTCATGGGGTTGGCGTGACGTGATCGCGAGGCGATAACAACATGGCGTCAAGTCGGCGGCGCGCTCAGCGAGGCGTAATCCGCTGTTACAGTCGGGAACACTGTGAGGTACCACAACGCAGTTCCCCGGACGCGATGGCGTGCAGCCGTCGCACTGGCGCTGGCGTGTTGGCTCCTCGTGAGCGGGGCCGAGTCGGCGCTGCCGGGTGCCGCGGACCCGCCGCACGGGCCGCACGCGTTGGCCGCGGCTCTGCATGGCGAGTTCGCCGCCGTGACCGACCATCCGCACTTCCAGGACGGATCGACGCCCGCAGCGCCTGACACCGTCGCCGAAGCGGTACTGCCCCGCGCGGCCGTCGCCCTCATCGCACTGACGCTGATTGCGGCACTCGTCGCCACGGCGCCGCTCTGGCGGCAGGCCGCGCTGGCGGCCATTCGCGGTCCGCCCCGCAGAGTCACTGCACCACAGAGCGGTCGGGCCCTGTTGACCCGACTCTGCATCGCGCGTCGCTGATCGGCTAGCGCCAGACCGTGCCCGCCCCACGGCGAGCCTGGTTGGAGACCGCTATCCGCCATCAGCAGCCGCGCGGTCCTCGTCGCGGCCTCGAACAGAAGCGACGCACCCTCATGAACCCTGTCCTGACATCACACACACCTGCCCACCTCTCCCTGTCCCGCCAGCGCCACCTCGGCCGCTACGACCGGCCGGGCACGATGGTCGGCCACACCCCGGTGCTGCGTATCGCAGCACCCTTCACCACTGGTGAGCGCGGCTTCTGGGCCAAGCTCGAGGGCTTCAACCCCGGCGGCATGAAGGATCGTCCCGCCATACACATGGTGGAGCGCGGGCGTGCCAGCGGCGCCCTGCGCCCCGGCGCGAGAATCGTCGAATCCACCAGCGGCACACTCGGCCTGGGTCTGGCGTTGGCCGGCACGGTGTATCAGCACCCGGTCACCCTGGTCACCGATCCGGGAATGGAACCGATGATCCAGCGGATGCTGTCGGCCTTCGGCGCCGATATCGAGCTGGTGACCGAACCGCATCCCGATGGCGGCTGGCAGCAGGCCCGCCGCGACCGCGTCCAGCAGATCCTGTCCGCCACACCGCACGCGTGGTATCCCGACCAGTACAACAATCCCGACAATGTCGAGGCCTACCGTCCCCTGGCACTCGAGCTGCACGAACAGCTTGGCCGCATCGACGTTCTGGTTTGCTCGGTGGGTACGGGAGGACACTCGGCGGGCGTGGCACGTGTGCTTCGCGAGTTCAACCCCGACCTGCGATTGATCGGCGTCGACACGATTGGCTCCACCATCTTCGGTCAGCCCGCCAGCACCCGACTGATGCGCGGATTGGGGTCCAGCATCCATCCGGGGAACATCGACTACGAGGCATTCAGTGAAGTCCACTGGGTGGCACCGGCCGAGGCGGTGTGGGCCTGCCGCACCCTGGCGGCCACGCACTACGCCAGCGGCGGGTGGAGTGTCGGGGCAGTCGCACTGGTGGCGGGTTGGGCCGCGCGCACGCTTGCCGCCGACACCACCATTGCCGCGGTGTTTCCCGATGGTCCGCAACGCTATTTCGACACCGTCTACAACGACGCGTACTGCCGTACCCACGGTCTCCTCGACGTGACACCGCCCGATGCGCCCGCCGTCATCAACGATCCACGCACGCAGGTGGTCTCATCGTGGACGCGCTGCGCCAATGTCGTCGACCCGATGGCGGTACTGCTTTGATGCGGGTCGTCACGCAGTTTCGCAGCTTCGGATGGCCCAGCCGGATGCTGATGATCAACCAGTTCGGCATCAATCTCGGCTTCTACATGCTGATGCCGTACCTGGCGGGTTATCTGGCCGGCCCGCTGGGGTTGGCCGCATGGGCGGTGGGATTGGTACTGGGCGTCCGCAACTTCTCGCAGCAGGGGATGTTCATCGTGGGGGGCACCCTGGCGGATCGGCTCGGCTACAAACCGTTGATCGTGGCGGGCTGCCTGCTGCGAACCGTCGGATTTGGCCTGCTGATCTTCGCCGAGACATTGCCCGCCGTGCTTGTCGCCTCGGCAGCAACGGGTTTCGCTGGCGCGCTGTTCAACCCAGCGGTCCGCGCCTACCTCGCGGCAGACGCTGGCCCGCGACGCGTTGAGGCGTTCGCGGTGTTCAACATCTTCTACCAGGCCGGAATCCTGGCCGGCCCGATCGTCGGGCTGGCATTGATGGTGCTCGACTTCCGAACGACTGCTGCGGCGGCGGCAATCGTCTTCGCCATCCTGACCATTGCGCAGCTGTTCGCGTTACCTCAACACGGCGCCGACACACCGACCGAGAAGACCTCGGTGCTGGCGGATTGGCGTGTGGTGCTGGCCAATCGCCCCTTCCTGTTGTTCGCCGCGGCCATGATCGGCTCCTACGTGCTGTCCTTCCAGGTCTATCTGGCGCTACCCCTGCAAGCCGGGATACTCGCACCCGAGGATGAGTCACTCGTTGTGGCAGGGGTTTTCGTGGTGTCCGGCGCGGTCGCGGTGTTTGGGCAGCTGCACATCACCCGATGGTTCAGCGCGCGGTGGAGCCCGGGACACTCCCTGGTGGTTGGAGTGCTCATTCTGTCGGCCGCGTTCGTGCCCCTTATCGTGATACCTCACGGCGAGCGCCTCGGGAGCGGTGCGGCGGTCGCCGCGCTGCTGGTGACCGGCGCTGTGCTGGCGGTCGGCTCGGCGGCGGTGTTCCCGTTCGAGATGGACACCGTCGTATCCCTGTCGAGTGACCGGCTGGTCGGTACGCACTACGGGTTTTACAACACCATCGTCGGAATGGGGATCCTCGTCGGCAATCTCGCGACGGGTTCGCTGATGCAGGCCGCCCGCGGTGTGGGCCTGGATGAGTTGATCTGGGTGGCACTGGCGGTGATTGGGCTGGCCTCAGCTGCCGCGTTGTTCCGACTCGACCGCACCGGCCGGCTAGGACCGGCACCGCCGGTGGTCGACAGCGCATCCGGCGGCTGACGGACGTCGGATGGTCGCCCCTTGTGCGTCGCACCTTCCGGGGTTACGGTGTTAATATACCCCCCAGGGGTACCCAGTCAATCTGACGAAGCGGTGATGGCTCACCGCTGGAAGGAGCCGACACCATGTCCGCGCCCTCGCACGAGCACGGTCCGCACGCACACGAGAATCACGCTGACCACCACGATCACGATATGGGCAGTATCAACGCGATGGCCGCCAGTGCGACGCTGCACTGCCTCACCGGCTGCGCCATCGGCGAGATCCTCGGGCTGATAATCGGGACCGCGATCGGCCTGAGCAACCTGGCCACGATCGCCCTGGCCGTCGGCCTCGCCTTCCTGTTCGGCTACGCGCTGTCAACGCTGCCGCTACTCAAGGCCGGATTGGCCTTCTTCACAGCGCTCAGCGTGGTGCTGGCCGCAGATACCCTCTCGATCCTGACGATGGAGATCGTCGACAACCTCGTCATGGCGGTGATCCCAGGGGCGATGAACGCCGGCCTGGTCAACCCCATCTTCTGGGTGGCCATGATGATCGCGCTGACCACGGCGTTCTTCGTCGCATACCCGGTCAACCGCTACCTGCTGCAGCGCGGCAAGGGCCACGCCCTGACGCACAAGTACCACCAGTCCGGCGGCACCGTGACCGGCGCGCGGCGCTTCATCCCCGACCTCAGCACCGGTGCGCTGGCGGCCGTGATCATTGCCTTCATGCTCGGTGGACTGGTGGTGTCGATCGCCGCCGAACTCACCGACGCCGGCAGCGCGCCGGCCCACGCGTTGGCGCCCACCGCCAGCGCGTCAAGCTGAGGGTTCCCGCCGGCTCAGGTGCCGATGAGCGGATGGCCGTCGGCCTGCCACGCCCGCATTCCGCCGCGCAGCTCGACGACATCGGTGTAGCCGAGGTTGTGCAGCGTCTCGGCTGCGATAGTGCTCATCGGTCCAGAGCGGCAGTAGATCGCAAGTCCGGTACTGCGATCGGCCGGAAGCCGGCCGGCGTTGGCGTCGATCTGGTCAAACGGAATGGACAGGTCGGTGCCGGCGATATCACCCTCGAACGGCACGTGAACATTGATCGTCACTCGGCCGGGTTGGGCGACCATGTCTGCGAACTCGTCGGAATCCACAAGGCGCGCAAACGATGTCATGTCAGCCAACGCACTGGACGGCGTTTCCGTCCGGTCGGCTCCGCACCCCGTCAGCGCCAGCACGCCGCAGGTCGTGAGCGCCGCGCCGAATGCCCGGCGCCTACTGATTCTCCGCATGCGCACATGATACCCCCAGGGGGTACTAACCCGGGGGTGGTGCAGCCGCGCCTGGCCCCGGTTCCACGTCGTCGGCCTGCCCCTTGATGGTCGGGCCGACCTCGGCTTCGAGCCTGGCCTCCTCGACATCCGGATCGTCGGCGATCAGGACGCGCGTCGCACTGTTCACAAATGCCACGATCGGAACCGCCAGCAGCGCACCGACGATGCCTGCGAGCACGCCACCCGTCGCGATCGCGAGGACAATCGCCAGGGGGTGGATCGACACCGCGCGGCCCATGACCAGCGGCTGCAGGACGTGCGCCTCGAGCTGCTGCACGGCGATTATCAGACCGAGCGTGATCAGGGCGTAGACCCAGCCCTTGGCGATGAGTGCGACGATCACCGCGATGCCGCCGGTGAGAACGGCACCGACGAGCGGGATGAACGCACCGAGGAATACCAGTGAGGCCAGTGGCAGGGCCAGTGGAATCCCCATGATCGCCAGGCCCGCTCCGATGCCGATGGCGTCGACGAGCGCTACCAGGAACGTCGCGCGCACGTATCCGATCAGCGAGTGGAACCCGGCGCGGCCCGCGTCGCGCACACGACTGCGCACCGACGTCGGAAAGACCAACGTGACGAACGAGAAGATGTTGCGTCCGCCGTGCAGAAGGAAGACCAGGGTGAAGAACATCAGCAGCGCCCCGGTGACGATCTCGGCGATCGTGCCCGCCGTCGAGAAGGCACCGCTGGTCAGCTTGGCCTGGTTGCTCTTCAGCGCCTCGATCGCTGCGTCGGTCGCACTCTTGACCTGGTCATTGCTGAAATGGGAGAACACGCCGGTGGACAACCACTGCCGGGCATTCGTGATGCTTCGCGTCATCTGATCGATCAGGGCGGGCGCACCCTCGATGAACTGGCTGATGACGAATGCCAAGATGCCGCCGACCACGACGAAGCTGCTGAGCAGGACCACCGAGACGGCGGCTCCCCGATTCAGGCCACGGCGGTCGAGGTAGTCGACGAGGGGCAGCAGCATCGCCGTCACCATCGTCGCGAGCAGGACGGGCACGACGATGAACTCGATGTGCCCGATGACCCAGAGCAGGGCGATGAGCGCACCGAGGATGACAATCAGCCGCCACGACCACGCCGCGGTCTTGCGTACCAGCGGATGCACCGAGGCATCGGCCGCCGAGTCCAGGGAGAACCCCGAGTCCACCGAGAAGCCCGACAAAGAACCTGATCCCCCACCCACTGGCATGCCGGTAGCGTAACGACTTGGATCCCGGCGCCGCGGCACGCTTGGCCGACGCGCCCGCGCCGTTACCCTGTAGGGCGTGTCGCACGACGCGCCGGCCGGCGACGCTCGCCAAGAGAGCCGCTCGCGTGGCAAGTACTGGTGGCTGCGATGGGCGATCATCGCCCTCGCGGTGATCGTGCTGACCGTGGAAGTGGTGCTGGTCTGGGACCAGCTCGCCAAGGCGTGGCGCAGCCTGCTCTCTGCCGACCTGTGGTGGGTGCTGGCATGCGTGGTCGCCGCCATGGCCTCGATGCACAGCTTCGCGCAGATCCAGCGCACGCTGCTGCGATCGGCGGGCGTGCGAGTGCACCAATGGCGTTCGGAGGCCGCGTTCTACGCAGGCAATGCACTGTCCACCACCATGCCCGGCGGCCCCGTGCTCTCGGCCACCTTCATATACCGCCAGCAGCGGCTCTGGGGCGCATCACCCGTGGTGGCCTCCTGGCAGCTGGTGATGTCGGGGGTGCTGCAGGCCGTCGGTCTGGCCCTGCTCGGACTGGGCGGCGCGTTCCTACTGGGCGCCAGCAAGAACCCCCTGTCATTGATCTTCACCCTCGGCGGCTTCATCGCGCTGCTGGTGCTCGCCCAGTCCGTGGCGTCCAATCCCCAGCAGATCGACGGCATCGGCGCCCGGGTCCTGTCCTGGTACAACTCGGTGCGCGGCAAGCCCGCCGACACCGGCCTGGTCAAGTGGCGCGAGACACTCGAGCAGTTGGAGTCGGTGAGCCTGAGCCGACGCGCCCTGGGGACCGCGTTCAGCTGGTCATTGTTCAACTGGATCGCCGACGTGGCGTGCCTGGCCTTCGCCGCGTACGCGGCCGGCGGCCATCCATCCCTGGCCGGCTTGACGGTCGCCTACGCGGCGGCGCGCGCAGTGGGTTCAATACCGCTGATGCCCGGCGGCCTCCTGGTGGTCGAGGCCGTCCTTGTGCCAGGGTTAGTATCAAGCGGAATGACGCTGGCGTCAGCAATCTCGGCGATGTTGATCTACCGGTTGGTGAGCTGGATATTCATCTCCTCCATCGGCTGGGTCGTCTTCTTCTTCATGTTCCGCACTGAGAAGGACCTCGACCCCGACGCCAACGACACGACCGCCACAGGCGCAACGGAAGTCGACGAGACACCCGCCCCACCGCAGTTCAGCCCCGACCCCGAAGCCGTGCACGAACCGGACTCAGCCCAGCCCATGCCCAGGAGCGACGAATGAAACCCCCTATGCACCGCATCGCCGTGCTGGTCGGCGCACTCGCGCTCCTCGCAGGCTGTTCGAACTCCACCGAGTCAGGCACGCAGACATCGGAATCCGAGTCGAGCACACCGGCCAGTTCCGCCGACGCCGAGCCGTCGGCGGCAACCCCGATGCTGGGGCGCGTTCTCGCCGCTCCGATCCCCGTACCCGCCACCGACGGCAAGGTGCACCTGGCCTACGAGCTGAACCTGACCAACTCCCTCGGGCAGGAGATAACTGTGGAGTCGGTCACCGTCAACGCCGGTGACAGGAAGCTGCTCTCACTCTCCGGCGATGACCTGGCCGATAAAACCCGCATCCTCGGCGCGCCCGATCCGACAACCAAGTTCGGCCCCGCGCAGAGCGGCCTCGTATGGCTGGACGTGGTGATTGACGGCGCCGAGGGCGCCACACCCGCAGTGCCGGAAGAACTCTCACACACCGTCGTGGTCAACCTGACCAAGCCCATGCCGCCCATCATGCCGGCCACCGTGGCCGAGGACATCGCCAAGGTCACGGTCTCCACGCACAAACCGGCAGTCATCGCACCGCCGCTCGACGGCCCGAACTGGCTGTCCGCCAACAGCTGCTGTGACGTCATGACGCCACACCGGATGGCGGCGAACCCGCTCAACGGCGAGCTGTGGATCTCCGAGCGGTTCGGCATCGACTATCTCCAGTTCGGCGAGGACGGCACCGCCTTCCGCGGTGACGGCACCAAGAACGAGAGCTACCAGTTCTTCGGTGACGACATCTACGCCGTGGCCGACGGCCCCGTCGTATCGGTGCTTGACGGGATGCCCGAGCAGGTCCCCCTCACGGATGCCACCGGCCTCAAGGTCGAGGAGTACGGCGGCAACCACGTCGTACAGGACATCGGCGGCGGCAACTACGCCTTCTACGCCCACCTGAAGACCGGCTCGGTCAAGGTCAAGCCCGGCGACAAGCTCAGCACCGGGCAGGTGCTCGGAAACCTTGGTAACAGTGGCAATTCGTCTGCACCGCACCTGCACTTCCACGTCATGGACGGTCCTGATTTCCTCAAGGCCAACGGTCTGCCCTTCGTCTTCGACTCCTTCAAGCTCGACGGCCGGATGGTCTCGCAGGACGACGTGGTTCCACTACTGGAGGGCAAGCCGATCAACCTGGAGCCAGGCTTTGCGCCACGCGACGAAACCAATGTCAGCCCGCTGGTCCTGGACGTGATGACCTATGACCTCGGCTAGCCCGACCACGGCCCGCACCGTCGCCGTGGCGGCGGTGCTCGACATCGTGTGCGTGCTGGTGTTCGCCAGCGTCGGCCGCCGCAGTCACGACGAGGGACTCACCCTCGCAGGGATTGCCGAGACGGCGTGGCCGTTCCTGACAGGAACAGCACTGGGCTGGTTGGTGATACGCGGCTGGCAGCGCCCGGCGGCGTTGTTCCCGACTGGACTGGCGGTGTGGGTGGCGACTGTTGTCGTCGGGATGGCGTTGCGAAAGCTCACCGGCCAGGGCACAGCCATCAGCTTTGTGGTGGTTGCCTCGATCGCGACCGCCATCGTGCTACTCGGCTGGCGCGGCGTCGCAGCCGCCCTTGCTCGCCGCTGACCGACTCGTCTCGCTCCGAATCCTGCTCGCGCACAGGAGAGGTCGATAGCGTCAGGGTGCCACGCAAGCCACCCATCGGGCTGTCGGACAACGCGAACGAGCCGCCGTGCAGTTCCGCCTGCTGCGACACCAGTGCCAAGCCCAGTCCCGACCCGCCGGGCGCTGCGGTGCTGCCCCTGGCGAACCGACCCATGACGGCGTCGTGCTCCTCGGCGGGCAGCCCGCGGCCGTTGTCGTCAACCACAATGGTCAGCACCTCGGCCGCGTCATCGCCGACTGTCCTCTCACGACGCGCCGCCAGCACGATACGGGTGGCTCCACCGTGCGCAATCGCGTTGCGCACCAAGTTGTCCACGGCCAGTCGTAACCCACCAGGCCAGCCCCATATGGTGCCGATGTCCTCACCGGCCTCCACGACGATGTCCACCACACCGTCCTTCGCGTTCTCCCGTGCCACCCGGTCGAGCATGTCGGTGATGTCGATGACCTCACGGTCCTTGGCCTGGGCGAGTTGACCCGACGCGAGCTGACCCAGTGCGGTGATGATCGCCTCAACGCGACGTTGGGCACGGGCCAGGTCAGCCACGACCTCATCGCGTTCGTCGGCCGGCAGGTCGTGGATGCGCAGCGTGTCCAGGTCTGCCCGCATCGCCGTCAACGGGGTGCGCAGCTCGTGTGCGGCGTTGGCCGCGAAATCCTGTGCGGCTTGCAGCGAATTGGTGGTCGCCTGTTGCGCGGCGGCCAATCTGCTCAGCATGTCGACCATGGCGTCGGATAACTCCTCGGCCTCCCTCACACCCGTGACAGCCTCGATGTGTTCGGTGCCCTTGCCCAACCGCATCGTCTGCGCGGTCAGTCTGCGCAGGGGGCGGATCGCTGGACCCGCAAGCAACCAGCCAAGCCCACCGGCGACCAGCACGGTGAACACCCCAACGGCCGCATAGACCGGAATCCTGGCCGGGCTCAACAGAATACTGTCGGTTCTGATGCCCACCGACACGAGCACGCCACCCTGCTGGTCCATGGGGATGGTGCGCACCCGGTACTCGAGTCCGTTCACCTCAACCGAGGCCGTGCCGGTCGAGAGACGAGGCAGCTGAAACCCGCGTTGAAACACCACCTGCCCCGACGAGCGCGACCGGCCGGTGGTCAGAACACCGCGGCTCGGATCGCTGAGCTGTTCGGGATACATGCTGGCGTCGACGATCGAGTCGAGGCGCCGATCAAGTTGCACCGCATCGTTGTTGGCCAACACCACCGACGTCAGCACGGTGAAGACCGCCACCACGGCGGAAGCCGCGGCCGCCGCCGCCAACGCGACCCGCGTTCGCAGCGACGCGGATCGGAGAAACCGTGGCCAGCGCACCTACGGATCGTGGCGCAGGACGTAGCCGATCCCGCGCACCGTGTGGATCACCCGGTTGTGCCCATCGCGTTCGAGCTTGCGCCGCAGGTAGCTGATGAACACGTCGGCGACGTTAGTGTCGACGTCGAAGTCGTAGCCCCACACCAATTCCAGCAGACGCTGCCGGGACAACACCACGCCAGCGTTCTCGGCGAGGATCGCGAGCAGATCGAACTCCCGCTTGGTGAGTTCGACGCGCTCACCGTCGACGAACACCAGCCGGCGCGCGGTGTCGATGGTGAGCGGACCGACTCGCATGGTGTCCGACGTCGGGTCCGAATGCGACGACCGGCGCAAGAGAGCATGCAGGCGCGCGACGAGTTCACCGAGATCGAACGGTTTGGTCAGGTAGTCGTCGGCCCCGGCCTCAAGCCCGGCGATGCGGTCATTGACCGTGTCGCGTGCCGACAGCACGCAGATGGGAATGTCGTTGCCGAGCGCACGAAGCGCGGTCACGACGGCCACGCCGTCGAGTTCGGGCATCTGCACGTCGAGCACGAGCGCGTCGTGTGTCTCGGTGGAGAGCAGCCGCAACGCTTCCTTGCCGTTCGCCGCGACCCGAACGTCAAAACCGGAGTGCCGCAGTCCGCGGGAAACCGACGTCCTGACGTCCGGATCGTCGTCGACCATCAGGACCATCCGGCCCGAACCGTCCGTAGTGGACGGATCGGTGCCGGATTCCTCCCCCCTATTGGGAGGTGCCCCCTGCCGAACCGGCACGGGGATTACGGAATTGCAGGCGCAGGTGCCGTGCCGCAGCGGTTCTTGAGATCGACCAGCGGCTGGCGGATGCCCGTCAGCTCGGCCTTCACCTGGGGGTTGTTGTTCAGGTAGGTCGAGACCTCTTCGCGGATGTCCTCGCGCTGCTTACCCTCGAGGCTCGTGAAGAACCAGTTCACGTCGGGATGGGTGAACAGGTACGCCGATGTCGAGGCCGACACGCCTGCGGCCACACCGGCCAGATCTGCCGCCGTGCAGTTCGGCGGGTTGAGAGCCGGGTCGTCGGCCATGGCAGACGGGATGGCACCGAACAGCATCGCACCGGCGATCGCGCCAGCGCTCGCGACGCCAGCAACCGCACGCCGCCGACCAATGGTCGAGAGCAACATGATCAAGCTCCTTTATCGAATACTGAGAGGCCGTAACCACGGACGGTTACCGACACAGAAAAGCTAAGCAGAATCGGCGAAGACTTTCTCCCCTTGCGGTCAACCAATCTTCCTGACGCCCAAAACCCCAGTTCAACGTGTTGGCGGGGAGTCTGGGACGCGTCGCCGAAAGCTAGCCCGCGGCGGTCGCGGCGGTTGTGGCGGGGCCAGGCAGCGGGCCGGCGCCCTGGCGGCCTACCGATGCCGGCGGCCGCGACGCCGGCAGACCGGCTCCCGGGATGCCGACGGTCTGAGCCGACCCGAGCGCTCCTGGCAAACTTCCCGAGGCCGCGCCCTGTAGTGCGTCGGCCTGTGACTGCGCGCCCTGCATCAGGCCCATTAGCTGCGGCAGCGTGAGCGGAAGCTTGCAGCGCGACGACAGCACGACGAGGGGTTGCTGCAACTGCTGCATGTCCTTGCCGGCCTGCGGGTTGGCGTCGAAGTACGTCTTGAGCGCCGCCAATGACGCAGGACCCGCTTGCTGCTTCGATATGGTCGTCAGCGCTGTGTTGGTCTCCGGATGCGCGTCCAGGTAATTACCCGTGGACGTTGCGACCGAGCCCAACGTCTTGGCGACCTCGCTGGCCGCGCACGGATCGAGTGCGGCGGTGGCCGATGGGGCGGCCAGACCGCCCGGAACGGCCAGTGCGACGAAGGCAGCACCGCCCGCCGCAGTTACAGCGAACGCTCCGAAGAGTCCTCGTCGCGCACGCTCAGATGTGCTTCCCATGGCTGGCTCCTCACGGTTCGCGCAGGTCTCCTACCCGCACAAACCCTTGATATCGGCGGCAATCTGATCCCCGACCCGAGACCGCACTCGGCCATCCTGCCATCGCGGCGGGCCACCGGCACAATCCGCACAGCAAATTCGCAGGTCAACAAGATCGCGGGCCGACCAATGCGGTCGCTCCTGGCGAAGCCGGTCACCCTACCCCACCCTGCGGTACGCTCCAGCTACGAAACGCCGCGAGAAGGCCGAGGTTCGTCATACAGCAGTTCATGATGCGCTTGAGTAGCAATCTGCGCAGATATCGCTGGGCGGTCTTCGCGGTGTGGCTGCTCCTCCTATTGCCGTCGATATACCTGTCACTCAGCCAGGCCGGCAATCTCACCGGCGGCGGCTTCGAGGTCGCAGGATCGCAGTCCCTTAACGTCGAGCGGCAGGTCGAGGACCACTACCCCGATCAGGGCGCATCACCTCTGGCATTGGTCGCCGCGCCGCGCGCGGACGCGTCATATGAGGATATGAACGCCGCCGTGGCGCAGCTCGAGCGCATCGCTGCCGCGGAGCCCCGCGTCACGATCGTCCCGAACCCGCAGCAGCCACCACCCCGGCCCGACCGCCCCTACGTCGTGTCCCTGCAGACGGGTTTCGACGCGGGCAGCACCGACGTCGCCAAGCAGTTGCGCAAAGCGGTCGGCGTCGACGGGGACCAACCCGGACAGACGGAGAACGGAAAGGTCCGGCTCTACGTCATCGGGCAGGGCGCGTTGGGTGCCGCCGCAAGTGAGGCCACCAAGCACGATGTCGCGCAGGCCGAGAAGTGGAATCTGCCGATCGTCATGATCGTGCTGCTTGCCGTCTTCGGGTCGCTGGCCGCCGCTGCGCTTCCGCTGCTTCTGGGCGTGTGCACCGTCGCCGTGACGATGGGGCTGGTCTTCCTGCTGTCGATGGTGACGACGATGTCGGTGTTCGTGACATCGACGGTGTCGATGTTCGGTATCGCGCTGGCGGTGGACTACTCGCTGTTCATCCTCATGCGCTTCCGAGAGGAACTGCGCGCAGGCCGTGACGCCGATCAGGCGGCCGACGCGGCGATGGGCACCTCGGGCCTGGCGGTACTGCTGTCCGGTCTGACGGTTATCGCGTCGGTGACGGGCATCTACCTCATCAACACGCCCGTGCTGTCATCGATGGCGACCGGCGCGATCCTGGCCGTCGCGGTCGCCGTGTTGACGTCGACCACTCTGACCCCGGCTGTGCTGCGAACTTTCGGCAAGGCCGCCGCGAAGAGGTCGACCTACCTTCATATGTCCCGCCGGCCGGACACCACGCAGTCGCGGTTCTGGACCCGCTGGGTCACCGGGGTGATGAGACGTCCCTGGCTTTCGGCGATCGCGGCCACCATCTGCCTGCTGACGCTGGCCGCCCCGGCGTTCGCAATGACCCTGGGCAACAGTTTGCAGCGACAGTTCGATCCCACGCACGAGATCCGCGGCGGTATCAACGCGGCGGCCGATGCGCTCGGGCCTGGCGCGCTGGGGCCGATCCGGGTGCTGGTGACGTTCCCCGAAGGCAGCGCCAACGAACCCCAGAACGCCGCCACCCTGACCGCAGTCGAGGCACGGATCGCCGAGGCGCCGTATGTGGTGAACGTGTCGCCCGCCGTGTTCGGGGACGACAATCGCAGCGCCCTGGTGTCGGTCGTGCTGTCGATCGACCCCGAGGAGATGGGCGCCCGCGACACCATCGACTGGATGCGAGCCAATCTGCCCGAGGCCGCCGGTGATCGCGCGCATATAGATGTCGGCGGACCGACCGCCCTGCTCAAGGACTTCGACGATCGGGTGGCGGACACCCAACCCCTGGTGTTCGCGTTCGTGGCGTTCATCGCGTTCGTGATGTTGCTGATCTCGATCAGATCGGTGTTCCTGGCCTTCAAGGGCGTGCTGATGACGGTGCTCTCGGTGGCCGCCGCGTACGGCAGCCTCGTCGTCGTCTTCGAGTGGGGGTGGTTCGAGTCCCTCGGATTCGAACCGCTGACGTCGCTGGACAGCACCATCCCGCCGCTGGTCCTTGCGATGACCTTCGGGTTGTCGATGGACTACGAGATCTTCCTGCTGACCCGCATCCGCGAGCGTTTCGTCCAGACCAAGAACACCCGGGATGCAGTCGCGTACGGCGTGAGCACCAGTGCCCGCACCATCACCAGCGCGGCGCTCATCATGATCGCGGTGTTCATCGGCTTCGCATTCGCGGGGATGCCGCTCGTGGCACAGCTCGGCGTGGCCTGCGCCGTGGCGATCGCCGTCGACGCCACGGTGGTGCGGCTGGTCCTGGTGCCTGCGTTGATGGCGATGTTCGCCGAATGGAACTGGTGGCTGCCGCGCTGGCTGGACCGGATCCTGCCGTCGGTGGACTTCGAGAAGCCGCTACCCAAGATCGACATCGGCGACCTCGTGATCATCCCGGAGAACATCTCCGAGCTGGGTCCGTCCGGCTCCGATATCCGTACCGTCGTCAAGTCGGCGGCCAAGCTGAAGACCCTTGCGCCGCAGGCGATCATCGTCGCGGACCCGCTGGCGTTCAGCGGTTGCGGACCGCTTGCGGTCAAGGGCTGCGACACGCCCGTCGCGCTGGCCGGTTCAGTGGTCCGGGTAAAGACTCCCAGCGACAACGGCGGCGGCGTGGCCAGCGCAACCCGCGCCGAGGCCCGCACCGTGCGGATCAGCTTGCGCGGTGGTGCCGGTTCGGGTCGAGCAGGAGGCAAGGCTGCGCCCAGAACCGTCCACCCGGTGACGCTGTGGCGGGGACGACTGGCGGTCGCACTCGATGCACTGCAGACCGCCGCAGACGCCGAGGCGCCCGTGGTGGAGCGCCGCAGGCCGATGGAGACCACCAACGTTCTGCTGCCCACCGGCGACCGGCTTCAGATCCCCACCGGAGCCGAGACGCTGCGACTCAAGAGCTATCTCGTGATGTCGCGGAACACCACGCGGGACTTCAGCGAGTTCGCCGATCTGATCGACTCCATGGAGACCCCAACTGCAGCGGAAGTCTTAACCCGCATCGACCGGTACTACGCTGGTCAGCGCTCGAGGAAGCAGTGGGTCGCCACGCAGCTGATTCGCCGCCTGTCCGATCCGCAACCGTCGGATCATGACGACGAGAGCGCGTCTGACCCGGCAGCAGTGGCAGACTGGGAGCGTGTCAGGGCGCGCTGCCTGGAAGTGGCAGTGGCGATGCTGGAGGAGGCGAGGTGACGTTGAGTTCCGACGTGCGGGACACGCATGACGACGCCGCGCCCGGCCGTCCGACCCCGGTCCCGGACCCGGCGGCGGCACCGCGGCGTCGACAGACCGACAGTCGCCCCGTCGAGTTCTGGCCGACGTCATCGATCCGTGCGGCGCTGGAAACCGACGATCTCAACGTGTGGCAACGCATCGTCGTCGCCGTCAAGCGTGACCCCTACGGCCGTACCGCGCGACAGGTCGAGGAGGTCCTGCACTCCGCACCTCCGCAGGGTGTCTCCAAGGCGCTGGCCGAGGTCCTGCTTCGCGCCCGCGCGAACCTCGAGGCCAACGAGTGCGCAGAGGTCGGCCGCCACGTGCGCCTTCTTCTGGAGCGCTCCGGTCTGGGCCAGCAGGAGTTCGCGTCGCGGATCGGACTGCCGAATGAGGAATTCGGCTCCTACCTCGAGGGCCGCGACTGCCCGGCCGCGTCACTGATGATTCGTATGCGCCGGCTGTCGGACCGGTTCTCCAAGATCCACGACGAGCGCACCGGTCGCACCGGCTGATTTCTCTGACGCCGGCGATCAGCGGGCGTTGATCGGCGAGACGTCGACCACCAACCACTTGCCGCTGGCCTTGGTCAGCGCCACCCGCAACGCCAGCACCGCCACGTCCTGCGGCTTGCCCGGCGCGTTCTGCGTACCCCGCATCACCACCGCGACGCTGGCGGCCTCCGGGCCGATGGCCTCCACGCCAGCCGAGATCGTGGACGCCTGCCCTGAGACGTTCCTGCTCGTGAGTTCCTTTGCCACCGACTCGAATTCGGCGCGGTAGGCCTGCGCTCGCTCGGACGTCATCAGATCTGCCGCCCGGTTGATCGATGCGTTCGGGTCCTGCGGGGTGAACGTGGCCGAAGCCTCCGCGACGCTGCTTGCGATGCCCACCACCTCGGTGATGTCGACGCGCATGGCACGGTCCGGCGCCGTCCACTGTGTGTAGCCGACCGCGACGGCGGCCACCAGCGCCACCGCCGCCAGACCGACTACGGCCAGACGCAGCACGGGTCCGTCGTCGTCGGTACCGATCGTCACACCGTCACGCCGGTACAGCACGAAGTCGACGATCATGCCCTGCACGATCAACAGTGCCGCCACCGAGCACACCGACACCCACCACAGCGGCCACGACAGAGCGGCCCCCACATAGACCAGAGCGGCGATGGCGGCCAGCGGGGCCAGCACGTCGACCGCGGCGACCCGCAGTGCATTCCTCATCGCAGGGACTCCAGCCGCGAGATCAGCAGCTTGCCGTCCACGTCGGAGACCCCGAGGCGCAGATTCCAGCGCACGGGGCGCGGTTCGGTGCCGCCTGCGTTCTGGCTCATCGACGTCGCGACCACGAGCACCGTGTCGGTGCGTGAGGCCACCGTGGACAGTTCGGGCTGCGGTGGCGCTCCGGCCGGGCCGGGAAGCTGGTGGTAGAGCGATTCGATCGACACCGACTCGACCTGGCCGGTGGTCTGCGACTGCAACTTCGCCACCAGCTGCTTGAACGGCTCGACGGTGCTCTCGAAGTCGGCGTTCAGCTGGCCGACGGTCCCGCTGTGCAGTGTGCGCAGGCTGTCGTCGATCGAGTCCTTGTCCATGTTGATCAGGACGGTGGTCCAATCGGCGGCGGTCCGCAGGACGTCGGTCTGGTAGGTGCGCTCGGCGACATCGCTGCGGTGACCCGACCAGATCATGAACGCCAGGACAGCGGCCACCACCGCTACAAGCCCCAGTACCACCGACCCGATCCCGTAACCGCTGAGTCCGCCGCCGTCGTTCTCGGCCTGCTCCACCTTGACGGTCTGCTCCACCGTGACCTCGTCGGGCATGGCGTGAGGGTACCCGGCGCCACGGCACGCACTTGCCAGGCGATGGCAGGATGGCGGAGTGACGCTTGAAGCCATCCGCTCCGGAATCGATCTGTCCTACGTCGACGAGGCGGCACGCCCGCAAGACGACCTGTTCGGCCACGTCAACGGCCGCTGGCTCAACGACTACGACATCCCCGCCGACCGCGCGACCGACGGTGCGTTCCGTCTGCTCGCCGACCGCGCCGAGGAACAGGTGCGTGATCTGATCGGTGAGGCGGCCGCGTCAGGCGGGGCCGCCGGCACGGACGAGCAGCGCGTCGGTGACCTGTTCGCGAGCTTCATGGACGAGGCCGCGGTCACGGCCGCCGGCGTGCGGCCATTGCTCGACGAGCTGGCCGCGGTGGATTCCGCCGCGGACCTCGTCAGCCTGGCCGCCGTGATGGGTGCGTTGCAGCGCGGCGGCATCGGCGGGGGCGCCGGTGTGTACGTCGACACCGACTCCAAGGACTCCACCCGCTACCTGCTGCACCTCTCGCAGTCGGGCCTCGGGCTGCCCGACGAGTCCTACTACCGCGACCCCTCGCACGCCGAGATCCTGGCCGCCTACCCCGGCCACATCGCACGCATGCTCGGGCTGGTGTTCGGGCAGGAGCCGCAGCCAGGTGAGTGGGCGGCGACTGCCGAACGCATCGTCGCGTTGGAGACCGACCTGGCCGCGGCCCATTGGGACGTGGTGAAGCGCCGCGACGCCGACCTGACCTACAACCTGCGCACGTTCGCCGATCTGCCGAATGAGGCGCCCGGCTTCGACTGGACCGGCTGGGTCGACGCGTTGGGGACCACCGAGGGCACCGTCGCCGAGGTCGTGGTGCGCCAGCCCGACTTCCTGACCGCGTTCGCCGCGCTGTGGGCGCAGCGCGACATTGAGGACTGGAAGCGTTGGCTGCGGTGGCGGGTGATCAGTGGCCGCGCGGGGATGCTGACCGACGAGATCGTCGCCGAGAACTTCGACTTCTACGGCCGCACCCTGAGCGGCACCGAGGAGATCCGCGACCGGTGGAAGCGCGGCGTCTCACTCGTCGAGAACCTGATGGGCGACGCCGTCGGCAAGCTCTACGTCGAACGCCACTTCCCGCCCGGAGCGAAGGCGCGGATGGACGAGCTGGTGGCCAACCTGCGCGAGGCCTATCGCGTCAGCATCAGCGATCTGGAGTGGATGACTCCCGAGACACGGCAGCGCGCCCTCGCCAAGCTCGACAAGTTCACGCCCAAGATCGGGTATCCGGCGAAGTGGCGTGACTACTCGACACTGGTGATCGACCGCACCGACCTGTACGGCAACTATCTGCGCGGTCAGGCCGTCGCCACCGACCGGGAACTGGCGAAGCTGGGCCAGCCGGTGGATCGCGATGAGTGGTTCATGACCCCGCAGACCGTCAACGCGTACTACAACCCCGGGATGAACGAGATTGTGTTTCCCGCGGCGATTCTGCAGCCCCCGTTCTTCGACGCCGAGGCCGACGACGCCGCGAACTACGGCGGTATCGGGGCCGTTATCGGACACGAGATCGGGCACGGCTTCGACGACCAGGGCGCCAAGTACGACGGCGACGGGAACCTCGTCGACTGGTGGACCGACAGCGACCGCGCCGAGTTCGGCGTCCGAACCAAGGCGCTGATCGAGCAGTACGACCACCTCGTGCCCCGCCAACTCGGTGAGGGCCAGCACGTCAACGGCGCGTTCACCGTCGGGGAGAACATTGGCGATCTCGGCGGGCTGTCCATCGCCCTGCTGGCCTACGAGCTGTCACTGGGCGGCAAGGAGGCACCCGTCATCGACGGCCTCACGGGCGCGCAACGGGTGTTCTTCGGCTGGGCTCAGGTGTGGCGCACCAAGTCCCGCGACGCGGAGGCGATTCGGCGGCTGGCCATCGACCCGCACTCGCCGCCGGAGTTCCGCTGCAACACCGTGATCCGCAACATCGACGCGTATTACGACGCGTTCGATGTCGACACGGCCGACGAGCTCTACCTGGAGCCCGCCGCGCGGGTACGCATCTGGAGCTAGGCGCGGCTTAGCCAAACGCGGCGCCTAACCAACCAGACGGGGCGGTTTCTCGGAGGAGCCTGGACCCACGAGCCCGTGGGCGAACATGTCGTCGACCTGGTTCAAGATGACCGCCATCGCGTCGGCGTCCTCGACGAATCCCGAGTACAGGCCCACCCCCCACAGGATCGAGGCCAGCAGGCCCACCGTGGTGCGGACGTCGCTGTCCGGTGGAAGTTCACCGCGGCTGATCGCCGAGCGCACCATCGTGACGAACAAGTACGCGGTACCCGCCGTCAGGGGCCCGCTGTCGCGGCCCACCTCCGGGCTGCGCGCCGCGTCGAGGTAGGTCCGGACCATGAACGCCATGATGGATCTGTCCTGGGAGTCGAGCCTGTGCATCGCGAAGATGAGCGCTCGGATTTGCGCGCGAATCGTCGGCTGCTCGAGGACCTCGCCGATAATCGCCTCAAGGGTGGCCACGGTGTCCGCGACGACCTCGTCGTAGATCTCCTCGAGGCTGCTGAAGTGGTAGTAGACGCCGGTCACCGATAGCCCGGCCTGCTCGGCGACCATTCGCACGCTGGTGGCCGAGTAGCCCCGCAGCCCGAACACGGTGCGGGCCGCGCGCAGAATCCAGGCGCGCGTCACCTCCGGATCCCTGCCTGCGGGCCTGCCGCGTTTCGGTTTACCCGGTCGCTTTCGTCTCGTTCCGTTTTCAGCCATGTCCACCCCTGCTCAAAGAATGCCACCAACTGGCGAAAGGAGCGAGGGGATTGGCATGTGGCAAATTCTGCCCTGGAATGACGCCAGGGCTGACATCGCACAACATGGCAGACGAAACGAGGTTGCCCCCGGAGTCTTGGACTCCGGGGGCAACCTCGCTTGAGCTGGTGTGTGTCGGCTAGAACATCTGCCAGTCCGACGCACCGTCGGGCTTGTTGTAGAGCCCGACGGAGTTCTTGACGACGACGGGGTCGCCGCTGCCGAAGTTGTCGTAGAACCACTGCGCGTTGGCCGGGCTGAGGTTGATGCAGCCGTGGCTGACGTTGCGCTTGCCCTGATCGCCGACCGACCACGGCGCACTGTGCACGAAGATTCCGCTGTTATCGATCCGCACCGCGTCCTGGACCTTGAGCTTGTAGCCCTCGGCGGAGTCGACCGGCACACCGTATGTGGACGAGTCCATCACCATGTCGGCAAACTTCTCCAGCACGTAGTAGGTGCCGTTGTGGGTCTCGTGCTTGCCGTCGGGCTTGCCCATCGACACGGGGAAGGTCTTCTCGAGCTCGCCGTTGCGCCGGATCTCCATCTGGTGGGTCTTATCGTCGATCGTGGCCACCAGGTAGTCACCGGTGCGGAAGCTGGACTTGGTGCCTCCCGCGTCGATGTTCACCGTCGTGTTGGCCGGCCAGAAGTCCTGCGGACGCCACCGCAGCTGCGTGTCGGTGACCCAGTAGAACCGACCAGCCACGGGCGGGCTCGACGTGATCCGAACGGCCTGCTCAGCAAGCGCCCGATCGGCGATCGGCCGTGCGAAGTTGATGTAGATCGGCTTGGCCACACCCACCATCGACCCGTTGACCGGGTTGAACGTCGGCGGCGAGAAAACCGGCTCACCGGTGTACGGCGTCGGGTTCTGGCCCGCGGGCGTACCTTCCGGGATCACCGCGGGCGCGCCGTACTGGTTCAGCGGCGCCGCCGGTTCAGTCGGGGGTGGCGGCGGAGCCGGTGGGTCCCAGGGCATCGGGAACGCCGGTGGCGGCGGTGGTGGGGCCGCCACGACTGGTGGTGTGTCGACCACCGCCGGATCGGGGCCCACCTCCGGATCCGCCATCGCTGACGGGCTACCGACTACTCCACCGACCAGTCCAACCGCGAAGATCGCGGTGGCCAGTCTCCTCAACGTCCCTTGCGGCATACGCCACCTCCATAACCAAATCTGAAACCAGTGTGGCACAACGCCAGGGCCTGGCCCTCGCGGCGATATCGGCCCGGCCTGGGCCCTGGCTCTTCCAAAAGTGCGCTGAACTGCAGTGTTAATCGCCGCGCGGGCCGACATCGTTACCTCCGTCTCCCCGGTGCGTGGACCGCCGTTACGGGGCGAGGGGATCAGGACCGGACCAGCCTGGCAATCGCCGCCGACGCCTCAGCCAGCTTCTTGTCGGCCTCAGCGCCACCCTCAGCCACGGCATGGGTGACGCAGTGGCCGAGGTGCTCCTCGAGCAGGCCGAGCGCCACCGACTCCAGCGCACTCTTGACAGCGCTGATCTGCGTGAGGACGTCGATGCAGTACTTGTCCTCGTCGATCATCTTGGCGACCCCGCGGACCTGGCCCTCGATACGCCGCATCCGCTTCGCGTAGTTCTCCTTGTTCGGCGAGTACCCGTGCGCGGCGGCAACCTCTGTCTCATCGGCCATATCAGGCTCCCAACATCTGCTTCATCTGATCGATCTCGGTCTGCTGGGCGGTCACGATCTGCTTGGCGAGCGCCTTTGCATCCGTGTTCGCACCGTCGGCGATCTCGGTGTTGGCCATCGTGATGGCCCCTTCGTGATGGCCGATCATCGACTGCAACCACAGCGTGTCGAACTCGGCACCCCGCAGCGTCTCCAGCTTCGCCATGGTGGGTCCGTCGACCATGCCGTCCATGGAGCCCATGTCATGTCCCGCATGAGGATCTGGACTGGACTCTGTGGACTCGCCGCCCCGCCACTGCACGAGGAACACCTTCAGCGCCTCCATCTCGGGCTTCTGGGCCCCGGAGATGGCCGCCGCCAGTTCGACGAGGGCCGGGTCGGAGGAGCGTTCGGGCACCAGCGCCGACAGTTCGATCGCCTGCTGGTGGTGCGGGATCATGTCGGTCGCGAAAACCACGTCGGCATCGTTGAAATTCGCCCCCTGCGCTGCGGTGGACGTCTCGCTGTGGTGCGATTGGTCGGCGTGGCCGTCCGATGCGGGCGGGCTGGAACAGGCCGACACGAACAGTGCGGTGGCCAGCGCGGAGGTCAGGGCCACAACGCGGGCAGTCGTCAGCTTCATGCATCCATGGTACCTCATACCCCTCAGGGGTATCGGAATTGGTTTGGTGGGCTCACTGCTCAGGCGCATAATCGTCCAATGCCCTCAGAAAGCACGCCCGATATCAAGCCCCGCAGCCGCGACGTCACCGATGGCCTCGAGAAGACCGCCGCTCGCGGCATGCTGCGCGCCGTCGGCATGACCGATGACGACTGGGTCAAGCCGCAAATCGGTGTCGGGTCGTCGTGGAATGAGATCACCCCGTGCAATATGTCGCTGCAGCGCCTGGCGCAGGCGGTCAAGGGTGGTGTGCACGAGGCCGGCGGTTATCCGCTTGAGTTCGGCACCATCTCGGTCTCCGACGGTATCTCGATGGGCCACGAGGGCATGCACTTCTCGCTGGTGAGCCGCGAGGTCATCGCCGACAGCGTCGAGACCGTTGTGCAGGCCGAGCGCCTCGACGGCACGGTGCTGCTGGCGGGCTGCGACAAGTCGATTCCCGGCATGCTCATGGCCGCCGCCCGACTCAACCTGGCCTCGGTGTTCCTCTACAACGGGTCGATCATGCCGGGCGTCGCCAAGATGACCGACGGCACCGAGAGGGAAGTCACCATCATCGACGCCTTCGAGGCCGTCGGGGCCTGTTCCCGCGGGCTGATGTCCCGGGAGGACGTCGACATCATCGAGCGCGCCATCTGCCCCGGCGAGGGCGCCTGCGGCGGCATGTACACCGCCAACACCATGGCATCGGCCGCCGAGGCGCTGGGCATGTCACTGCCGGGCAGCGCGTCCCCGGTGGCCATCGACAAGCGACGCGACGAGTATGCGCGCAAGTCCGGTGAGGCGGTGGTCGAGATGCTGCGCCGCGGTATCACCGCGCGCGACCTTCTCACCAAGGAGGCGTTCGAGAACGCCATCGCCGTCGTCATGGCATTCGGCGGTTCCACCAACGCGGTGCTGCACCTGCTGGCGATCGCCTGGGAGGCAGGGGTCAAGCTCACGCTCGAGGACTTCACGCGGGTCGGACGGAAGGTGCCGCACCTTGCTGACGTGAAGCCATTCGGCCGACATGTGATGAAGGATGTCGACGAGATCGGTGGCGTCCCCGTCGTCATGAAGGCCCTGCTGGACACCGGTCTGCTGCACGGGGATTGCCTGACGGTGACGGGTAAGACCATGGCCGAGAACCTGGCCCACATCGAGCCGCCGGACCCCGACGGCAAGGTGCTGCGGGCGATGAACAACCCGATCCACCCGACAGGCGGCATCACGATCCTGCACGGCTCGCTGGCACCCGAGGGCGCCGTGGTGAAGTCGGCGGGCTTCGACTCCGACGTGTTCGAGGGCACCGCAAGGGTTTTCGAGCGCGAGCGGGCGGCACTCGACGCGCTCGAGGACGGCACCATCACGCACGGTGACGTCGTCGTCATCCGGTACGAGGGCCCCAAGGGCGGGCCGGGCATGCGCGAGATGCTCGCGATCACCGGCGCCATCAAGGGTGCGGGCCTGGGCAAGGACGTGCTGCTGATGACCGACGGCCGGTTCTCGGGCGGTACGACGGGCCTCTGCGTCGGGCATATCGCTCCCGAGGCCGTCGACGGCGGCCCCATCGCGTTCCTGCGCGACGGTGACCGCATCCGCCTCGACGTCGGCAAGGGCACCCTCGACGTGCTGGTCGACGTCGACGAGTTCGAGTCCCGCAAGGCCGGTTTCGAGCCGCTGCCGCCGGTCTACACCACCGGCGTCCTGGCCAAGTACACGAAGCTGGTCGGCTCGGCGGCCACGGGCGCGGTCTGCAGCTAGTCGCGGGCCGCGCAGGTCAAGTGTGGCGGCGATACTGCGATGGGGTGACACCCACCCGGTTGCGGAATGTCGTGGCGAAGTGGCTCGGAGTGGAGAAGCCGGCCGCGGCGCTGACCTCGGTGATGGTCATCGTCGTGCCCGCCAGGAGCGTCTTGGCGTGCGCGATCCGTTGACCCAGCAGGTACTGGTATGGGGTGGCCCGGAAGGCCTCGGCGAAGGCCTTGATGAAAACGTTGGTCGACATGCCCGCCATCTGAGCCAAGGCAGCCAGGTTGATCGTGGAGTCGAAGCTGTCCGCGAGATACTCGCGCAATAGGGCTTGAGCGGCCGCGCTCAGCACGGTGGGCGAATCCGCCCGCTGCGTAGCGGATTGGGGGGCATAGCGGTCGCTGATGTGTATGCGCACAGTCTCTGTGAGCGATTCCTGGAGGATCCTCGCGGTGACGTCCTCGCGATGGCGAACGTCGTTCATCCGTGAAACCAGTTGATATAGCAGTGGGTCCCGCTCGACCGTCGGTCGCAGTGGCCGCGAGCCGAGCGCACCAACCGATACGGTCAGTTGACAGTAGTTGGCGACGGTATTGCCACGAGCCTGCGCGGCACCACGGTGTTCGGCCGGCAGTACCCAGACATTGCCCGTTCGGGGCATCTCAATGCGTCTCGACGGAATGCGTTCGAGTTCGTATTCCTTAGCCCGTACCTGTCCGCCCAGATACACCATGAGGATGTGATCGGGTTGCAGAAAGAAGCAGTCCGCCGACCCGTTGAGTTCCTGGCTGACGAAATCGAACTCGATGCTCACGGAGTCCGCTCCGGGGACGCCGCGCTCGGCGACGAGGGTTGTGGGCGATCATTGCCCGGTGATCGTGTCATGTCCGCGCCCCGCTCCCGCCCAGCTCACTAGCTGACACCCCTTTGTACGCAGGGTTGTGTCCCACCGCAAATGCAGCCACCGCTGCGCAGAGGGGTTGGTGGACCTGGCCCGCAGGCCCCGATGCTCCACGGGGGATTCGGCAAATTCGGTGACTATTCGAAGGTGTCAACGGTCTGGGTGACCTAGCGTCACACCGTCAAGTGGCGCGCACGGTGCCGTCGAATGGCCAACATCACTGGTTTGAAACAGCTTTCGCGGAGGAACACATGGCCGAACATGGCAACTACACACCTGAGCGAGTCACCTTTCCCTCGCACGGCGAGAACGTCGTCGGTGTTCTGCACCGGCCTCACGGTGCAGGACCGTTCCCTGCGGTAGTCATGTTGGGGCCCTACTCGTTCGAGAAGGAGCAAGCTCCAATCCACTACGCCACGAGATTGGCCGATGAGGGTTTCGTGGCCCTGGCCTTCGACCCGCGCACCGTCGGCGAGAGCAGCGGCACCCCTCGCCGGCTCGAGAACCCCAAGATGAAGAACGAGGATGCCGTATCGGCGATCGACTATCTGCTGACCCGCGATGACGTCGACGCTGCCCGCGTCTTCGGGGCCGGCGTCTGCCAGGGTGGCCCTGAGATGCTCGATATCGCCTCCTACGACGAGCGGATCAGGGCAGTCGCCGCAGTGACCGGCTACTACCGCGATCGGGAAACCGACTTGTTCATGATCGCCGCCGGCGTCAGCGAGAACCCATTCGACCCGGCGACCGCGCCTACGACCGAGCAGTTGGAGGCGTTGCTCGCGGCCAGACTCGAACGCGCACGCGCCGCCAAGGAGCGCTATGCGGAGACCGGCGAGGTTGTGTACCAGCCCCTGGTGTCACCTGACCTCGGCGATCCGGTGGCCGGATCCGATGCCGGCCTGCCGGGTCCGCTGGTGTGGAGCTGGTATGGATCCTGGACGCTCAAGGGCTGGGAGAACCGCTACGCCATCATGAGCGACCTCGACCACTTCGACTACACGACCGTGCCCGGTGTCGCCAAGCTCCAGAGACCAGCACTCGTCATCCATTCGGATACCTGCATGAACCCGGCATCAGCGCGACGGCACTTCGAGTCGATCCCCGCCCAGGACAAGAAGCTGATCTGGGAGAACGGGACCAACCACTTCCAGTACTACGACCAGCCCGACGTCGTGGACCGCACAGTCGGCCACATCTCTGACTGGTTCCGTCATCACATGCCATCCTGACGGTCAACTGATCTCGGTCGTGGCCCAGTAGGCGTGACGGCCGCGGACGTCGACACGCGTGACTAACCCGCGCCGCTGGAGAACGAGAAGGTTCCGATAGACCGACTCGATGTGGGCAGTGTCGAACCCCGACTCATGACTGCGTTGGCGCAGCTCCGATGTGGTGATTGGTCCGCCGTGCCGGAGCAGCCTCAGTAGGTGGTTCCTCAGAGCCGATGCGTCGCTGACCATTCCGTCGGGCACTGCTACTCGGTCTCGCCTTGGTCAGGCGATCCTGGCACCTCGTCATCCCCCTCACCCTGGCCGTCCTCCGATTCGAGTTCTGCAGAAGTGATCGCGATCCTCTCGACCACAATCTGGTGAGTGTCGGCGAACACGAGTGTCCCGTCGTCACCGATCACGGCCCACCGACGAGCCGGGGCAATGACGCGATTGGACCCTAATTCCGTTATGGTATCGGACATTTCGCCGTAGTCATCGGCAACTACACCTTGGATCGTACGATCGGCGGCCAGCCGGACACCCACCCGCGAACCAACCGATAGCAGGCCCTCACCCGCTCCATGTTGATCCTCGTACTGCCCCGCGCGGGTCTCATTCACCTGTTCACCTTCACCTAGCAGAGCCGGACCACTCTCATCCAAGCCATTCCATCGCACTGAGAAAAGACGGTGGCTCAGCAGGGCAGGCTACGGAGGTCGATGACCGCGGCGCTTTCGACGTCTCCGCAACTTTCGAAATATCACTCCACGCTGCCAACCCCGTGCTCCATACGAGTGAGATTTCGATAACAGCGGGACTTCTCGAAGGCGGCGGAATCGTCACCCCCGTACTTTCCTCCGCGGCGATACGCGTCAATCAGGAAGCGTGTAGAACAGGGGCGTGCAGTGCGGCAACGGACCCGCGCAGTATTCGTTGGGCTGATAGCGGCGATTACGACAGTGGCGGGGTGCAGCAGCACCGTCACCGAGGAGGCAGTGCCCGCTGCCACCGCCGAGGGCCCAGTCTTCGGTAACCCCGATGAAGGCAGCGAGTACTGGGTGGAGCAGAACTTCCACGACTGCGGTCTGATGGCCGTCGCCACCGTCGTCGGTCTTCTCACCGGTGATGCGCCCAGTGAGGACGCGATCATCGTGATCGCCTCGAGCACACAGGACCCGGATGGCTCCGGGAACCGGATCTACACCCCACTCGATCCCGACAATCCCGACTCCGACAACGGCACATCCTCAGCCGACCAGATCGCACTGCTGGAGCACTACGGAATCAGCGCCACCGCGACGGATGACGACGGCCCGATCCCCACGGGACTCCCAGCCCTGCAGCAGTACCTCAGCGAGGGACGCAAGGCAATCGTCGGGGTCAACGCCGAAACGATCTGGGGCGAGGACGGCGACCACACCGAAGACGACCACTCCGTTGTCGTCGCCGCCGTCGACACCGCCCAGCGCATCGTCTACCTCTCCGATAGCGGCACCGGGGACGGCGGGGGCGAACAAATCGACCTCCAAACATTCGAAGGTGCCTGGGAAGCCGGCGGCCACGACCTGATCGTTACCGACAAAGCCGCCTAACCAGCTCTCAAGTCCCAAAGTTCAAGTGAAGGAAGCTTCTTGATTCACCGAGTACTCGCCGCAGTGGCGGCCACTGTGCTGGCCTTGATCCTCGCTGGTTGCGGAGGCAACACCTCAACCCCCGCCGCCGGCAGCCCCTCTCCAGCGGCACCACTTCCCTCGTCTCCGAATGCGCATACCAGTGACCCCGCGAGCATTCAGTTCTGCGCCCAGAATCTGCACCCCAACTGCGCGGCTGGCACCTACGTCGGACCGTTCGTCTCGCTGACCCCAACCGGAGGCCATTGGGACGACAACGGCAATCCCGTCAACGGTGGACCGGTCGGCGCTGACCGCTCCACCGGCAACAACATCCCCCAGGAGTACTGCGCCCGAAACGAGGACCCCGCCTGTCCGGCGGGCAGCTACATCGCCCCCAACGCCATCAAGAACCCCGACGGCAGCCATACCTACGTCGCCTGCGAAGGAACCATCTGCACCAACCCCAACCACGGCGGCGGCAGCCCGCCGGGGCACTGGGGGCCCGACGGTCAACCCGTCGACGGCGGACCAACCGGTGCCGATGGGTCGACGGGCAATGGCCTGAGCCGTGAGTACTGTGCTCGAAGTGAGAACCCCGGATGTCCCGTGGGCACATACGTCGCACCTAACGCCATCGAGAACCCCAACGGCACCAGCAGTTTCGTCCCCTGCGAGGGCAGCATCTGCACCAACCCCAACTACGGGGGCGGCGACTCACCCGACACCGGCACCGCGCCCGGCGACGACGGCTCGGGCATCGAAGGACCACCCGATCTCGACAGCGGTGACGACACCGGCGTCGACGACGGCAACGGACCCGCGCCCATGCCATGAGTGCGCCGCGTGATGGCGGTGACGCCCAGGCGTTGAGCACGGATGGTCCCGTCCGGCCGGGAACACGCCCGGCCGGCCACTCGCACCTGGCTCAGCGCGCTACGGGACTACCCGTGCCGGGCTCCGGAATCGCGGACGCGCATTCCGAAGTACACGGCGTTCAGGCCAAGCAGCGTGATCAGCGCGCCGCAGATCACGTGTGACCAGATCATGCCCGCGGTCGGTGACGCGACGAAGATCCACGGTGAGGCGATCAGCCACAGACCGAAGACGGGCAACGTCCACGTCATGCCGTGGGTACGGTCCAGCGCCGACCCGAAGCACATTGCCAGTACAGCGACAGTGATACCTACGACCAGATCACTGAAGGGCAGCCGCGTGAAGGCGTCGAAGCCGAAGATGTACGGCGTCAGCGCGACGAAAACCGCCGTCAGCAACGTCAGGCCGAAGGTGGCTTGCGCGGTCATCGACTCGGAAGCGCGGTCGTAGCTCGCGCGCAGAGCCAATATGTCAGGATGCTGATCGATTGATGTATGGGCCGTTGTCATTTCGTTTCCTTTCCGTTATGCAGCAAGCTTTTTGAGGCCTGCCGCACCCCATTCATCACTGTCCAAAGTACGCCTGGCCAGACCGGCCAGCATCAAGATCCGGTCGCGATCAGCTCGGGTGCATCTCCTATCTGACCAGCGCCAAGGCGAACCCGTCCCACCCCTTGGTGCCGACCGTCTGAATCGCGGCGGTGTCCAGGCGCGGGTGCTCGCCCATCATCACGAACATGTCCCGCACGGCGCGGGCCTGATGGTCATCGGGGGCGGGATCGAGTACACGGCCCATCCTGGCGATGTTGTCGATCACGATGACCGCGCCGGGCTCGGCCAGCGTGACCGCCCACTCGACGTAGGCGGGGTTGTTCTCCTTGTCGGCGTCGATGAAGAAGAAGTCGAACCTCTCACCACGGTTCGCCAGCCGGGGCAGGGTGTCCAGCGCGGCGCCGACGATGATCTCGACGCGCTCACCGACATCGGCGCGGTCGAGGTTTCGCCGCGCGACGTCGGCGTGCGCCTGCTCGCACTCCAGGGTCACGACCTGCCCGCCCGGCCCGACACCACGCGCCAGGGCGATGGTGCTGTAGCCCGCGAGCGTGCCGATCTCCAGGACGCGCGCGGCTCGGGTGCTCGTCGCCAGCAGGGTCAACAACTTCGCGTGCTGCGCGGACACCTCGATCCGGGGCATGCCCGCGGCGTCGGCGGCCTGACGTGCCGCGGCCAACGCAGCGTCCTCGGTGTGCAGCAGCTGGGTGAACATGGCATCCAGTGCGCGGGGGTCGGGTTCGGTCACCTCGCCCACGCTAGCCGGTTTGCGTTATCGCGCAGACTTCTTCACCGCACACCCTCCTTCGCGTAAACCACGCGCAGCACGTGGGCCACCTCGGGGCCCATCACCGCCGCGGCCAGATCGCACAGCGTCGAGGTGAACTCCGGCCCGTGCGCGGGCTCGCATGGGCAGAGGTGGTGGGCGATCTCGTGCAGCACCACCAGTTCGCGCAGCGCCCAGGTGGTGTGGCGATCGGGGACGGCGATGGTGGCGACCCCGTCAGCGCGTTCGTAGTGTGCGGCCGTGCAGCCCCGCCGACTGCGCACGGCCAATGGTTCGGCATCGGGCCAGCGCTGCTCGACCGCGCCGTGTCCGAGTACGGACTCGACGTAGCGCCGCACGGACTCGACCGACGCGAACCGCGCCTCCGGGGGAAGGGTGATGTTCGCCCCGAAGAACTCCAGCGTGCTCTCACCGCGGGACTGCGCCCGGTCGAACAGCGTGCGGACGAACTGCTCGGCCGCATAGACCTTCGAACGTTGTGCGTCGCGGGGCACGGGCGTCAGCGGTCCAGGGCGCCGCGGGAGCCGGCGAGTTCGGTGCTCGGGCCCAGTCGGGCGCGCTTGCCTGCCCGGTCGCCCGCCCGTCGCGCCGCCGACGAGTATCCCGCGGAGGCGCTCGTGGCCCGCCACGTGCCGCGCGCCTTGGAGGCCTCCCGGTAGAAGGACTTGAGTTCGATGTCCTTGTTGCGCAACGCGACAGCAGTGCCAGGGCGCTGATCGGCGCCGTGGGTGGCCTGGCGCGTCGCCTCGTCGCGAGCCTCGGTGAGTCGTTGGCCAATGCGCGCGCCGAACGCCAGGTGGAAGTTGAGCCGCGCGGTGATGGTGGGCGTCGGCTTGTGTGCGCCGGTGGCGATATAGGAGTCCGACGCCTTCACCATCTGCACCACCAGGCCGGCGTAGAGGGCGTGGGTGGCGTCGATGTCCTCGGCGAAGCCGTACGCGTAGACGAACGTGGAGTTGGACGCGACGTCACACTTCACGTCGTTGGCGATCGCGATCGCCACGAACAGCTGCACGTAGGTGCGCAGGCCCTTGGTGCCCGCGGTCCCGATCGTGACAGTGCGCTGCACCGGGGTCTGGGCCGCCGTGCGGGTGGCCGCGTGCGCCCGCGCCACCGCCAGGTCGATGGACGTGGTGGTCGCCAGCCGTTGCGCAGCGGCCATGAACGCCTCAGCCTCATGGGCGTTCTCGGTGTTCTCGGCCTGTCGCAGCAGGGCGGCGATTCGGGCCAGCATCTTGTCGTCGGTCATGCGCGGATCCGCTCCGCTGCTCGCTGAACGGTCATGTCATCACTCGCTGAGTCGTCGCGTGGGTTCGTCATGGGCGTCATGGGCGTCACGCTAGGGAACGAGTACGACCTTTCCGCGCGCGTGACCGGTCTGCAGGTACCGGTGCGCATCGGCGGCCTCACTCAGCGGGAAGACCTTGTCAACTGTGACCTCGATGCGGCCGGCCGCGGCAAGCTTGATGAGCTCCACCCGTGACGCGTCGCGGATCTGTTGGCCGCCATCGGCGCCGCTCAGCGCCGCGATTCCCAGCTCAGCCGCGCGGCCGAAACCAGCGATGGTGGCGATGCGGGTGCGGTCAGCGACGAGTTCGACCGAGACATCCAGCGCCTCGTCGGTGCCCACCAGGTCCAACGCGGCGTCCACCGCACCGATCGCACGTACCCGATCGGCAAGGCCGTCGCCGTACGCGACCGGCTCTGCACCGTATCTCCGCAGCTGATCGTGCCGCGCGGG
This sequence comes from Mycolicibacterium sp. YH-1, assembly GCF_022557175.1. The sequence continues at coordinate 6,718,213 of NZ_CP092915.1, forward strand.
ACTCGCCGTCGCGATGACCCTCGCCCCGCGCGCGGCGGCCAGCTGGACCGCCATCAGGCCCACACCGCCGCTGGCGCCGTGGATCAGCACCGTGTCGTTCGTCCCCACACCCGTTTTCGTCAACAGGTGCCACGCGGTGCCGCCGACCAGCAGCAGTCCCGCCGCCTCCTCGAAGCTCAGCGACGCCGGCTTGTGTCCCACGTCAGACGATGCGGCGAGGACCTGGTCGGCATATCCAGAGGTGATCCCGGTTGCGATCACCTCGTCGCCGAGTGTCAGTGCCCCGGTGTATCCGGTAGCACCCGGAGCGGCGGCGACCACGACTCCGGAAACCTCCATGCCGACCGGCATGGGCAATGCGCCTGGGTCGCGGCCCATGTCACCGCTGTAGAGCTTGTAGTCGATCGGGTTGGTGCCCGCCGCGCGGACATCGACCAGAACCTGACCTTCACCGGGTTCCGGCAGCTCGATGTCTTGCAGCGCAAGCACTTCCGGCCCACCATAGGATCTGGCGACAACGGTTCGGGTCATGGCCGAAGTCTAGCCACTACTTGCCGACGAAGCCGTCCAACGCGGCCAGTAGCTGGGGAGACAGCGGGTCCTTGCTGGCGTAGTTCCCGACGTTGTCGGTCGGGTCGTCACGCAGGACGTGATTGACGCCCTTGAGTTCCACGACGGTCAGGGCCGTGTGCCCCAGTGCCGCGAACAGCGGCCGCTCCGCCTCGCAGTTGGCCTGGGCGTCGGAGTCCGAGCACGTGGCGAGGACCGGCATCGCCGCGGGGAGCCTGGCGGCCAGCGCCAACGGGTCGATGGCGTCGGCCTCGACGACCGCCTTCACGTTGCCCGGATTGAGGACCGCGCTCAGGCCCTCAGGCAGTTTCGCCGGCGCTGTGCCCTTGGTGCGCGCCTGCTCGACGGCGGCGTTCCACGCCGTCAGCACCTCACCGGCCTGCTCGGCGGTCTTCGCCCCCGATGACACCGCGGCGTCGACGTCCGCGCGGACGCGCCCCGTGATGATGTCGAGATAGCGAGCCGACAACGGCGCAAAGAGCCCCAGCGAGTGGATCTTCGGCGCACCCGCCGCCGCGTCGAGGGCGACGGCCATGGCGTGCACGGTGCCCTCCCCCAGCGCGTACACCGAGATGCGGGCCGGATCGGTACCCGGTCGCTGCGCGAGGAACCCGGCCGCCGCCTGGGCACCTGCGGTGTAGACGGCGCTACCGACGTCGGCGGGCCGCTTCGCGTACGGGCCCAGGCCCGTCTCGCCCGTGCCGACCTTGTCGTAGCGCAGGCTCGCGATCCCCTTGCCGGACAGGTACTCCGCGAGTTGGCGCATGTTGCCGACCGGACCGGCCACCGCGTTGTCCCCGTTGCGGTCGGTGTTGCCGCTCTCCGAGATGAGCAGGGCCGCGGGTCCGGACGCCGCGTCTTGGCGATGCCGGTACGTGCCGTGAATCGTCAGGCCGTCGGCCTCGAACGACACGGACTCCTCGATCCAGCCGTCCGGGGTGACCGCCGTTGTCGACGGGGCCGCCGACGTGCCCGGGGTGTCGGTAGTGGGCGAGGCTGCCGGGGTGCCCTTGTCGGAGGAGCATCCCGCGACCACGAGCGTCAGTGCCACAACCCCGATGAGCCACCGCGCCGTCACAGATGAACCTCGATCCACGACACCACGTCGTCGAGCACCAGCTCGCGCTCGGGTTCGTTGAACACCTCGTGGAACAGCTCCGGGTAGACCTTGAGGTTCACATCCGAGGAGCCGACGCACTCCACCAGACGTCTGCTGCCCGCCACGGGGATCAAACTGTCCTGACCACCGTGGACCACCAGAAGCGGCGCGGTGAGCGCGGCGGCCCGAGTCGGCATCGACTCGCCCACGCCGATCAGCGCCTTGGCGATACCCGCGGGCAGCTTGCCGTGGTGCACCAACGGGTCGGCGATGTAGGCGGCCACCACGGCTGGGTCGCGGGATACCGCCTCGGCAGGTATGTCCTCCACGGGAAGACCTGGCAGCACGCTGCCGACCACCTTGGCGACGCCGATCATGAGGGATGAGACGCCGTCCTGGGCATAGACGGCCGGCCCGGACAGCACCATCGCCGCATAGTCGTCGGGGTGCTCGACGCCGTAGGCGAACACGACACCGCCACCCATGCTGTGGCCGAGGACGACCCGCTTGAGGTCGGGATGGTCGGCGGCGGCGATCCCGACCAGCGTGCCGAAGTCGGCGGTGTACTCCGAGATGTCCTTGAGGTAGACGCGCTTACCACCCGAGCGACCGTGTCCCCGCTGGTCCAGCGCGTACGTGATGAGACCGGCCTCGCCGAAGCGCTGCGCGACGTGGTCGTAGCGGCGGGCATGTTCGGCGTAGCCGTGGCACAGCACCACCACGCCGCGCGGTGCTCCGTCCGGGGTCCAGACGTCGTAGACGATGCGGACACTGCCGACACCGTCGAAGCTGCGTTCGTCGCGGGTTGTGGGCACCAGGCGAGACTATCGGTCGCCTTCTTTTGTCGGAGGGTCTGAGTAGGGTCGTGAGGGTGAGCGTCCTGGCGGATATCCCGGAGTCGTTCGACTCAAAAGACACCTTCCTGGCCGATGCGCAGCGCTACCGGCGTGAACTGCTGGCGCACTGCTACCGCATGACCGGGTCCCTGCACGATGCCGAGGATCTGGTGCAGGAGACCTACCTGCGGGCCTGGAAGTCCTACGACGGGTTCCAGGGTCGGTCATCGGTGCGTACCTGGCTGTATCGGATCGCCACCAACACCTGCCTCACCTCGATCGACGGTCGCAAGCGCCGGCCGCTGCCCACCGGCTTGGGCGCACCGGCCTCGGACCCCAGCGGTGATATCGCCGAGCATCACGAGATCACCTGGCTTGAGCCGCTGCCCGACGCACCTCAGGAGGATCCGTCGGACCCCTCGGTGATCTTCGAGGCACGGGAGTCGGTGCGGTTGGCGTTCGTCGCGGCGCTGCAACACCTGTCGCCGCGGCAGCGTGCAGTGCTGATCCTGCGGGAGGTGCTGCAGTGGAAGGCCGCCGAGGTCGGTGAGGCGATCGGCGCCTCGACGGCGGCGGTCAACAGCCTGCTGCAGCGCGCCCGCGCGCAGCTCGACGCCGTGGCGCCGACGCAGGACGGCGAGGTCGCGGCACCGGAGTCCCCCGAGGCTCAGGATCAGCTCGCCAAGTACATCGAGGCGTTCGAGACCTACGACATGGACAAGCTCGTCGAGTTGTTCACCGCCGAGGCAATCTTCGAGATGCCCCCGTTCGATGGCTGGTATCAGGGTCCGGAGAACATCGTCACGCTCTCCAAGACGCACTGCCCCGCCCAGGGTGCGGGCGATATGCGCTTCCTGCGCACCGTCGCCAACGGCCAGCCCGCGGCCGCGCTCTACATGCTCAACCGTGAGACCGGCGCGCACGAGCAGTTCCAGTTGCACGTGTTGGAGGTCCGCCCCGGCGGTATCTCGCACGTGGTGGCATTCCACGCCGCAGAGGGTCTGTTCGCGACGTTCGGCCTGCCTGCCGCGCTGTAGTCACCGTGACCGATGGCGTGGGGACCAACCCGCAGTACGACGAGTTCGCCGACGAGTTCCTCGAGCACGGCCGCGACGGCCTGTACAACGCGCACTACGACCGGCCGGCGTGCCTGGACCTCCTCGGTGACGTCGCGGGCCGCACCGTCCTCGACGCGGCCTGCGGACCCGGTCTCTACGCGTCGGAACTCGTCGCCCGCGGCGCGACGGTGCTCGGCTTCGACCAGAGTCCGCGCATGGTCGAACTGTGTCGGCAACGGGTCCCATCGGGGTCCTATCGGGTTCACGACCTCGCCGATCCGATCGCCTGGTTGCCCGACGAGTCGGTTGATCTGGTGCTTCTCGCCCTTGCGCTGGAGTACCTCGACGACCGGACGAGCGCGCTGCGCGAGCTGCGCCGCGCGCTCCGTCCCGACGGTGCGCTGGTGCTGTCGCGCATGCATCCCACCGGGGACTGGCTGCGTCATGGCGGCAACTACTTCGACGCCCGGGTTGTCGACGAGGTCTGGAGTCGCGGCTGGCAGGTCCGCTACTGGTTGTCACCGCTGGAGCAGACCTGCGACGAACTGCGCGCGGCGGGTTTCCTCATCGAGCGACTCGTCGAACCGCGTCCGACCCCGGCGGCGGCCGAGATCGACCCGGCTGCCTATCAGCGTCTGACCAGCGAGCCGTCCGGGTTTCTCGCGATCAGGGCGATACCTGATCCACGACTGGTTCTGACCGATCATCACCGCAGGTAAGTGGCCTAGTTCACGCAAGTTCTGAAACGTGTTCTATGATCGCCGCCATGAAGACCAAGGGCGCTCTGCTGTGGGAACTGAACACGCCGTTCCGGGTCGATGAGATCGAGTTGGGCGACCCGGTCGCCGACGAGGTCCAGATCCGTATGCACGCGGCGGGCATGTGCCACTCCGACTATCACCTGACGACGGGTGCCACCCCGATCGCGCTGCCCGCACTCGGCGGCCACGAGGGTGCCGGCGTGATCACCAAGGTCGGCAAGAACGTCACGGGCATCGAGGAGGGTGATCACGTCATCCTCGCGTTCATCCCCGCGTGCGGTGAGTGCCCGCCCTGTCTCAAGGGGTTCCGCTCACTATGTGACCGCGGCGCACTCCTTCTCGGTGGTAAGGCCATCGCCGACGGAACGTCGCGGATCCACTCGGGCACCCACGAGGTGTCGCCGATGAACCTGTTGGGGACGTTCGCGCCGTACATGACGGTGCACAAGGACTCCGTGGTCAAGATCGACAAGGACATCCCCTTCGAGACCGCCGCCATCATGGGCTGCGCGGTGCCGACCGGATTCGGGTCGGCCACCAACGTCGCGCAGGTGGCCCCCGGCGACACGGTCGTGGTCGTCGGTGTCGGCGGTATCGGCATGAGCGCTCTGCAGGGCGCGGTGATCTCCGGCGCCAAGACCGTCATCGCGATCGATCCCGTCGAGTGGAAGCGCGACCAGGCCATCAAGTTCGGTGCGACCCACGTCTACCCGTCGATGGCCGAGGCCATCGGACCGATGATCGACGTGACGCACGGCCTGATGGCCGACAAGGTGATCATCGCCGTCGGCGAGATGCGTGGTGAGTACGTCGAAGAGGCGATGATCCTGACCGCCAAGACCGGCACCTGTGTGGTGACCGGTATGGGCTCGATGATGGACGCCGACGTCAAGCTCAACCTGTTCCTCTTCACGATGTTGCAGAAGACGTTGAAGGGCAACATCTTCGGCGGTGGTAGCTCACACGTGGAGACGCCAAAGCTCATCGGCCTCTACAAGTCGGGCGTGCTGAACATCGACGACATGGTCACCAAGACCTACACGTTGGACAACATCAATGACGGTTACCAGGACATGCTCGACGGTAAGAACATCCGCGGCGTCGTCACGTTCAACGAATCCGACTGGTAGTCCCCTCTGCCGAGCAGACACAGAACTGCCCCTTTTCATGTGAAAAGGGGCAGTTCTGCGTCTGCTCGCGGGGCAGGTCAAGCTGCGCGGTCAAATTGGAGATCGATCCGCGCACATAGTTCGGCCGGGTAACGGCGGACGTCGTCAACGATCGCGGGCACCGTGACCCAACCAACCTCCTGCAACCGGGCGATCTTCATCCGATCATGCTTGAACGCTTCGGAATTCGAGTGCCAGTCAACGCTGTCGTACTCGGCGGCCACCCGGTGGTCCGGCCAGGCGAAGTCCACTCGCCAGAGCTGGCCATGCAGGTCACGGATTTCGTACTGCAACTCTGGGGCGGGCAGGCCCCCGTCGATGAAGACCAGTCGCATCTCGGACTCCATCGGCGACTCGGACCTCGCGTCAGCGTGAGGCAGCAGTTCGCGAACCCTAACGATGCCGCGACGGCCGTGCTGTTCCATCAGCGCGTTCTCGAGTTCGATCATCGTGCAAGTACCGCTGCGCAGCGCGGCGTCAAGCGTGGCCAGAGCACGCGGGCGCCGCAGCGTTCGGGCCACCTCAAGCGCCGTCCATGATGGAGCCGTCAGAAGACGACCGTCAACTTTCTTGAGCGGTGCGCCAATTCGCTGGTGTACCACGATCTCTGGCGACGACCTCACGCGCACACCCGGGTCGAGGATGTGCGTCCGGCTATCGGGCTCGGTGCCAAAACCATAGATCTGCGCCGCAGTGTTCATGCAGGCCACAACGGGGTCGCGCAAGAGCAGGTCAAGTGCGCGGAGTCGGCAGGCGGAGTCTGGCGGCTCCAGTGAGTAGACACCGTGCAACACCCGGAACACGTCACCGTCACGGATTCGCCTGACAAGCGTTCGGTAGGACATGGCACTGAGCAGTTGCCGCGTGGTCGCGATGCCGGCATGCAGAGCGAAGGGTCCATCGGGCACCATGGCGTCGAATGTTCGCAGTGGAGTTACGCGGCCGCCACCCTCAGCTTGTCCGCCCTGTGGATAACCCCGTCAGCAGACGCAAAACTGCCCCTTTTCGCGTGAAAGGGGGCAGTTTTGTGTCTGCTCGCGGGGGGACTCGCGGGGAGTTACTTGGGTGGCATCCGGATGCCACCGTCCACTCGAACGACCTCAGCGTTCATGTAGGAGTTGGTGATCAGTTCGATGACCATCGACGCGAGTTCGTCCGGCTTGCCGAGGCGATGCGGGAAGAGCACCGATTCGCCCAGCTTGGCCTTGAACGCCTCCGACGCCTCACCCTCGCCGTAGATCGGCGTGTCGATGAGGCCGGGGGCGACGGTGTTGACCCGGATGCCGACGGCTGAAAGATCGCGCGCCACCGGCAGTGTCAACCCGACCACGCCACCCTTGGACGATGAGTAGGCCGCCTGGCCAATCTGGCCGTCGAAGGCCGCGACGCTCGTCATGTTGACGATCGCGCCGCGCTCGCCGGTGTCGGTGACATCGTTGCGGCTCATAGCGGTCGCCGCCAGCCGAATGCAGTCGAAGGTGCCGACCAGGTTGATGGCGAGCACCTTCTTGTAGGCGTCCAGGTTGTGCGCCGAGGCGAACTCCCCGTCCTTGCCGATCGTGCGCTGGGCCCAGCCGATTCCCGCCGAGTTCACCAGTGCCCGCAGTGGACCGAGGTCGGCGGCAGTGTTGACCGCATCCTCGATCTGCTCGGTGTTGGTGACGTCGACGCTGACGAACACGCCGCCGATCTCGTGCGCGAGCTTCTGCCCGCTCTCCGCGTTCAGGTCGGCGACGACGACCCGAGCGCCCTTGGCCGCCAACTGGCGTGCAGTTGCCGCGCCGATACCCGACGCGCCACCGGTGACGATTGCGCTAGCACCATTGATATCCACGACGACAGACTAAGCCCACCCCACCGGTCGGTCAGTCAGCGGTGTGACCGAGCCTCTCCAGCACCGCTGAGGTCCATTGAGTCAGTGCACGGGCCTGCTCAGTGCTCATGCCCTCGAACACCACCGAGCGCACGAGTTCGGCATGCCCGGGAGCCGCTGCTCGCAGCGCCGAGCGCCCATCGTCGGTGAGGTCGACGGTGGCCGCCCGACGATCATCCGATGCGCCCTTACGGGCGATCAATCCACGCGTGCGCATCCTCGACAGCTGATGTGACAGCCTGCTCTGCTCCCAGCCCAGCCGGTCTCCCAGTTCGGAGATTCGACACTCGGGCCGCTCGTCGAGCGCGACCAGCACGTCGTACTCGGCCAGTGACAGCCCACAGTCTCGCGAGAGCTGGCGGCTCATCTCCGCCTGCAACCCGGCGGTCATCGCCAGGTAGGCGCGCCACACCCGTTGTTCGTCGTCTGACAACCACACGGAATACATGACACATCATCTATGTTGTCGTGTCCAGTGCCCGCCGCTTAGGCTGGCCAGGACCTCCAAGGAGTGATCAGATGACCGGCACCGAGACCGTTGAGATTCGACGCGCGGCGGACCGCGCCGCCACCAAGATCTCCTGGCTGGACTCCAAGCACTCGTTCTCGTTCGGCGGCAACTACGACCCGGCCAACACCCATCACGGCCTGCTCCTGGTGAACAACGACGATGTCGTCAATCCAGGCCAGGGCTTTGACACCCATCCGCACCGCGATATGGAGATTGTCACCTGGGTGCTGCGCGGGTCGCTGGTGCACCAGGACTCGACCGGCCACTCGGGTGTCATCTATCCCGGCCTGGCGCAACGGATGTCGGCAGGCAGCGGAATCCTGCACTCCGAGAAGAACGACTCCTGGACGCTCACCGGCGACTCGGCACACACCGAGCCCGTGCACTTCGTCCAGATGTGGGTGGTGCCCGACGAGTCCGGTGTGACACCGGGCTACCAGCAGCTCGAGATCGGTGACGAGTTGCTACGCGGCGGGTTGGTCACCATCGCCTCGGGGATGCCCGAGCACGCCAATGACGCCGCCATCACCATTCGCAACAGGCACGCCGCGCTGCGGGGCGCCCGGATGCAGCCCGGTGACGTCGTCGAGCTGCCGCACGCGCCCTATGTGCACCTGTTCGTCGCCCGCGGCGAGGTCAGCCTCGAGGGGGCTGGCGCACTGGCCGAGGGTGATGCGGTGCGGTTCACCGCGTCCGGCGGTCAGAGGATCACCGCCATCGAGCCGTCGGAGATCCTGGTCTGGGAGATGCATGCAGGGCTCTCGGCGGCGTAGCTTCCGGCGCGCGGTCCTTGCGACCGGACTTGCCGCCGTGGTCTTGGCGGGGTGTTCGTCGACTCCCCCGCCCGGCACCGACTCGACCGGCACCGGCTCGACCCGTCCGCCGAGTGAGACCGGGCTCGAGGAGGTCACCGTGACCGTGCCCGACGATCTCGCGGCGGCCCCGTTCGACGAGCCACGAAAGGCCTTGGTACCCAAGGGCTGGACGATGTCGGTGTGGCAGCGACTACCAAAGCCCAGGCTGATGGCCTGGACGCCGGACGGTGATCTCCTGGTGTCGCTGCCGAGCACCGGCCAGGTCATTCGCATGCAGCCCACTGGCGCAGGTCCGCTGTACTCCGCACTGCTCGACGGTCTCGACCAACCGCACGGACTCGCCTTCGCCGGGTCGACACTCTATGTCGCGCAGAGCGATCAGGTGGACGCCTACGACTACGCCGACGGAAGGGCGAGTCACCCGCGCGTCGTCGCCTCGGGCCTACCCGACGCCAAGAGCCCCGACCTGCAAGGTGCCTACTCGCATGCACTCAAGAGCGTGGCGGTGGGACCCGATGGGGCCGTGTACTTCTCGATCGGCTCCACGGGAAACATCTCGGCATCAGACCGCACCGCCACCCCGCCGCGCGCCACCATCATGCGGGTACCACCGGGCGGTGGCCCAGCCGAGCCGTTCGCGACGGGCGTCCGCAACGGGACCGGCCTGGCCGTCGCCCCGGACGGTGCGGTGTGGACCGCGATCAACAACCGCGATAACGTCGCGGTCCCCGACGCGGGACCGGACTATGGCCGCGTCGTGCCCGGTTATGTCGATGACCATCCGCCCGAATCGCTGGCCAGGCTGACGCCGGGACGCGAGCTGGGCTGGCCCTACTGCAATCCCGACGGCGGACCCGCCGACCTGCCCCTGATCCGCGACGTCCAGACCAACGCCGACGGTAACGAACTCGACTGCGCGGCACTGCCACCCATCGAGCAGAGCCTCGGCGCCCACTCCGCGCCACTGGGATTGAGCTTCGTCGACGGTGCCCTGCCCGCGCCGTATGCGCGTGGGGCGCTCGTCGGCGTGCACGGCTCCTGGAACCGGCAGACGCCGCAGGCTCCCGACGTGTCGTTCTTCCCATGGCAGGACGGAGGCCTGGGGAACCAGCAGACGCTGGTCGGTGGATTCCAGACCGGCGACGGGGCACGCTGGGGCCGCCCGGTTGCCGCGGTCGTGGGACCCGACGGTGCGGTGTACGTCTCCGACGACTACGCCGACGCCATCTACCGCGTCGCGCCGCCGGGGCGTTGACCTGCCATAACTCGACGATCACCGGCTAGTACACACACGTGTAGTACTAATGTACGTAGTACGTACGTAGATACTTTGTTGGAGAGGACACTCAGGTGCGCATTGTTCGACGAATGGTGGTCGCGGCGGCGGCATCGCTAGGTCTACTGCTGATGGGGACGCCGGTCGCGGGTGCCGCCACCGAGTGCCCCCACCGACTGGGGTCTCATCAGCAGATGGTGGACGCCGGCGGTGCAGTGATTCAGGACTGGACCCTCACCGATCTTCGCCCCAGCACCGATTCCGCTCCCGGCTACCCGCTGGCTGGGCGCCTGTGGGAGGCGACCGTGTCGGTGCACGCGGCCAAGGGCGCGGTGACACCGGTGCTGCCGAACTTCAAGGCCATGGCCGTCGGGCACCAGTCATATCCGGTGTTGTGGCAGCTGGCCAGCCCGTCGGGCATCTCGGCGGCCACCCTCGCCGAGGGCGCAACAGCCACGGGCAAGGTGTATTTCGATGTCACCGGCGCCGATCCGGCTGCCGTGATCTACACCCAGGGCGGCGCCAAGCCGGCCATGATGTGGTGCGACATGGCCGCGATGCCGGCCATGATGTCGAAGCCGATGCCAATGCCAATGCCAATGCCAATGCCAATGGGCGACTGCCCGCACTGCGGCAATCACCACAAGCCCTGAGACAGGTAACCCTGAACCATGATGGGGTTCTTCGACCGCCATCTGTTCGGCGATTCCCGCCAATGGGCCTGCAGCCGAGCCACGGGCACAGTGCTGGAAGTCGCCGTCGGCACCGGACTCAACCTGTCCTTCTATAGCGCTATAGCGCTATAGCGCGGCTCCGGTCCGAGCCGTCCAGCGCCTGCTGGAAACCGTCACCGTTCCGCTCGGCGGCGAGCACTTCCTGCGCCGCCCCCTCACCGACGTTCGGGCCACCACTGATCTCGCCATAGAGGATGTCGAACGGTTGACACGCGGCCTCGCCGAACGCATGGTGGCCCGCAAGACCAGCTCGTGAATCGGCGCCCCCGCTAGGGCGGGCTTCCAATCCCGGGTTACCGCGTCAGCGCGCGCTGACGCCAGCCGATTCGAGATCGCGGCGCCGTTGCCCGCAACTACGGCAAACACATTGCCGTCAACGCAATTCGCCCGTTGTGCATCCGTGATGCAGTTGTGACGAAAGTTGACAGTGTGTCACCTGTGATTATTGTTGTCCTGTACCCAGGGATGACCAGAAGGGGGCGCCGGTGCCGAACCCAACCGCAAACATCCGGCGCATCGTCGCCTTCGCATCGACGCTGATGATGTGCGCCACCCTGGCTACCACAGCGGGAGTGCCGACAGCCCGCGCAGCCGATGCCCGGGAGCTGCTCGCCGGGGCCATCGCGGGAACGCGCGGCTCCTATCTGGTCTACAACTTCGGCGGTGGAAATCCTGCGCCCATGCTCAACGCGGGCGGCAACTGGTACGAGATGACCAGCGGCGGACACCTGATGATCATCAAGGCGGCGTCACAACGGCTCACGCCACGCCTGCTGGTGGACTCGCACCGCGGCTACCAGGCCCGCTGCGAACGTGATCCGCGCGCCCGCACGAGTGAGGGCCTATGGCAGGCATCGGAGATCTTCACACCTCTGCAGGCATGGCAGGCACTCGGTCGACCGACCATCGCCATCAACGCCAACTTCTTTGACGTGCGCGCCCAGAAGGGCGGCTCGTGGAAGTCGACGGGCTGCAGCTCACCGCTGGGCGCCTACGTCGACAACACGCGGGGGCAGGGCCGCGCGAATGCCGCTGTCACGGGCACCATCGCATACGCAGGCAAGCAGGGGCTGTCCGGAGGAAACGAGACCTGGACGGCGCTGAGCACCATGATCCTGCCGGTCGGCGGTGCGCCGTTCGTCATCGCCCCGAAGTCGACCAACGACTACGACGCGGCGACCCCGGTGATCACCGACCTCGTCGACAAGGGCAACCGCTTCGTCGCCGTGGCAGGCCTGCACCTGCTGGCGCCGGGCGACACCGCGCAGATGAACGACGGCGGACCAAGCGCGGCGCGCACCGCGTTGGCGTACTCCCGCGACAAGGATGAGATGTACGTCTTCCAGGGCGGCAGCTACACACCGGATCAGATCCAGGATCTGTTCCGCGGCCTCGGCAGCGACAGCGCGATACTGCTCGACGGCGGCGGATCCTCGTCCATCGTGTTGCGCCGTGACACCGGGGGTATGTGGGCGGGTGCCGGTGTGCCCAAGGGATCCTGCGACACCTACGAGGTGCTGTGCGACTCTCGCGAGCGGGCGCTTCCGAGTTGGCTGGCCTTCAACTGAGGTCAGGCGGCGTCGGACGCGCTGCCCTCGGACGACGCGTCGGCGCCGGCGTCGGTCGCGGCAGCGGCCTCGGTGACACCCTTGCCGTCGTTGCCGTTCTTGGACTCCGACACGGGGCCGGGCTTGTCCTTGGGCGAGAACGCATTCGCGATGTCGCGTACGACGTTGAGCGACGGCTTGGGCTTCTTCACCGGCTTGGTGGCGGCCTCGTCGGCCGCCGCCGCAGGCTTGGCCTCATCGTCGGACTTCGCGTGCTTCGGCGCCTTGGCCTCAGCATCGGTCTCAGACGACTCGCCTGGCTCGCCCTCGCCTTCGGGCTTCGCGTGCTTCCCCGGCGAAAGCTGTTCCGGGGCAGGCTCTTGGGCGCCGGGATCGGTTTCGTCGGCGGGCTGCTCGTCGGCGAGTTGCTCCGCGGGCACCTCCGCTGGCTTCTCGGCATCATTGGCCTCTGCGGCCTGGTTCTGATCAGCCTGACCCTCGGCCTCGATGGCCAACTCCTCGGTTGATTCGTCTGCGCTGGAGCCGGTTTCGTCCTCCACGACACCCTCAGCGCCGGCAGGAACGGAGATCCTGGAGAACGTCGCGTTCAGGTCGGGAACATCTCCGATCTCGGACTCGGCGCTGATCGCGGCCGGGGCGACGGAATTGCCCAGTCCCCCAAACAGTCCGCCGAGCAGGCCACCGACACCGCCGATGACTCCCCCCAGCAGATCACCGAGCGGATTGCCCGGCGCCGATGGCGTTCCGCCGGGGACCGGCGGAGTTCCGGCAGCGCTAGTGCCGCCAAGGAGGTCCCCGCCAAGCAGGGCGTCCAGCAGGTTCTTCAGTACGTTCGGGCCGCTCGGTGTCGGGTTTCCGCTGAAGAACTCCTTCTGAATGCCGCCGACGAGGGCGCCGAACGTGTCAACGAGCGCCCGCCCGTAGTCGATGTTGGCGAAGGAGAAGAACGGCGTCTCAACCCCAGCATTGGTGAAGTCCCGGGTGTAGGTGCCGTCGGGATTCCGCACCACGTTGGAGTAACCGATGTTGGTGAGAATTGTCAGGGCGGGCATGAGCGCGTTCGCAATTCGCATCGGAATCTGCGCCAGCAGGCCCAGGCCGACCAGGTTCAGGAAGTCGGCGGCCAGGAAGAGCGGCTCCACCAGGGGGAGAGCCTTCGACTGCAGCGTGAGATAGATGTTGAGCGCCAGTGGGTCATCCAGGTCGAGCGCCTCGTCCACGGCATCTCCGACCAGATCGATCAGCTGATCGTCGAGACCTTCGAGGGTCAGCCCACGCAGCATGTAGGTGGGCATCATCGCGGCGGCCAGATTGTTGGCCAGCGTGAAGGGATTTGGCCAGGACGCCAGGTCAGACATGGGTTGATACTCGAAGGCGATGTCGACGAGGATCGGCAACACGTTCGCGCCGCCGATGTGCAGGCCTAGTGGCCCACCAATCCCACCGTTGCCTGTCAGCTCGGTCGTCGGATTGACGGTGTTGATCCCGAACAGCGCCGCGAGCGGGCCGAAGCGCGCGAACGCACCGCCGTCGGGCCGACCCGGGTTGTTGACCAGGATCATCGGAAGCAGGGTCAGACTGCCGAGGAGCGGCTTCACGCCGTCGTAGTTGAGGCCGCCGGGCTGGTTCGCCAGGTCCGCGATGACCTGCTCATAGGCCATCGCCGCGGCGAATGCGCCGAGCCCGATGCCCACGGTCGGAACGACGCGGAGGTCGAGCACGTCCGGGATGGCGGAGGTCAGGCCGTCGATCGCGTCCCTGAGCCCGTTCCTCAACAGGCCGAGCGGATCGAGGATGTCCACCAGCGGGTTGTCCTCGAGCTTGTCGAGCAGATTGGTCAGCAGGCCATTGGCCCCGATCTCGAGATACGGGGAGTTGTTGATCGCGTTGGCCACCGAGTTCGGCAGCGCGGACGTCCACCCGAGGTCCAGGCCCAGCATCTTCAGGATCGAGAACGTCGGCCCCGCCGTGACGATGTTGACCCCGGACAGGTCAAGCAGATTCGACAGATTCAGCGGATTGGACAGGTCGAGACCGATCAGGGCGAGCAGCCCCGTCAGCGATCCGTCGACGAGTTCGTCCAGGCCGAGCGCATCGAGGACGTCGGCGAGCAGCTGGCCGATCCCGGGGACCTGGCCGAGCACCACGTCCAGGAGCGGAAGATCGAGCGCCAGCGCGGAGATGATCCCCGGCAGCAGGTTCGCGGGGATGTCCGCCAACAGCGAGTTGATCAGGCTCCGTGGATCGATGCCCGCCGCCTGCGCCAGTTTCGCGAGGTTGATGCCGTTGACCACCGCCCGGATCAGTTGATCACCGATCGCCTGGCTGCCGTTGTAAATCGTGGAACCAAGTCCGCCGGTGATATCGGGCACCTGCCCAGAGTTCGGCAGCAACCTGATGGCGGCCGACAGGTCGATGGCCTCCTGGCTGACCGCCCTGGACGGCTGCGGCGCCGGAGCTGCACCCACGGTCAACGCCGAGACCGTCGCTGTCGCGGTGGCGACCACGGCAATCTTCTTAACCTGACGGCTCCCCTTGCGATGCTTGGCTGCCACGTGACCAGTCCCTTCGCCGCATTCTCACCCGTTTCACAGGACGCTAACATCTACGCCGACGGCAATAGTGCCGATTGCTGAGCGAATACTTGTAGATGCAAGAATGCGGAGTTCGACCCGATCCGCTTCCGCCCATGGGGACGTTCCACCGAGGCCCGGTAGGCAAACAGCACGGTGGGCGCAAGCCGGTCAGACCGATAGGCACACCATCTTTATCGCGGTCGTCGCACCTGATCGACCACCCGGTGGACCGTGTGATCGGTTAGGGCCTGCCCGCAGTCCACGCCAGCAGCTTGTCGGCGGACCAGGTGTTGACGATGCGGTCGATCGGCACGTCGTTGTCGAGCGCGCGTTGCGCGCCGTAGCCCAGGAAGTCGAGCTGGCCGGGGGCGTGCGCGTCGGTGTCGATGGAGAAGTCGCAGCCGATCTCCAAAGCCAGTGACAGCAGCCGGGTGGGCGGGTCGCGACGCTCGGGTCGCGAGTTGATCTCGACGGCGGTGCCGTGATCGCGGCACGCGGTGAACACCTTCTCGGCGTCGAACGCCGACTCGGGCCGGATGCCGCGGTTGCCCTCCACCAGCCGTCCGGTGCAGTGGCCAAGCACGTCGGCGTATCCCTCGGACACCGCCCGCACCATGCGGCGCGTCATCGCCGGGGCGTCCATCTTGAGCTTGGAGTGCACGCTGGCGACGACGACATCGAGGCGTTCCAGGAGTTCGGGCTCCTGGTCCAGGCTGCCGTCGTCGAGGATGTCAACCTCGATGCCGGTGAGGATGCGCATGGGCGCGTAGCGCTCACGGAGTTCGTCGATGACGTCGAGCTGCTGGCGCAACCGTTCCGGGGACAGTCCGTTGGCGACCGTCAGACGGGGCGAGTGGTCGGTCAGCGCGCAGTACTCGTGGCCGAGAGACTTGGCGGTGGCCATCATCTCGGCGATCGGCGCCGATCCGTCCGACCAGTTGGAGTGCAGGTGCAGGTCACCCCTCAGCGCGGCCCGGACCTCGCCACCGCCGAGATCTCTTGCCGCTGAGCGCAGTTCGACGAGCGTCTCGGGTTCGCGGCCTGCCCAGGCCTGCTCGATGACCTTGGCGGTCTTGGGCCCGACTCCGGCCAGGGTCTGCCAGCTGTTGGCCTTGCCGTGCTTCTCGCGCTGGGTGTCGTCGAGGCCCTCGACGACATCGGCTGCGTTGCGGTAGGCCATCACCCGCCGCGAGTCCTCGCGCGCACGGTCCTTGTAGAACGCGATCTCGCGCAGTGCGGCTACGGGATCCATGTCCTCCAGTGTGCCCTGCGCTATCACGAGCACCACGCAGATTCCGGGTCTAGGCTCGCAAACGTGCGATTCGCCTTCAAGACCTCCCCGCAGAACACCACCTGGGCCGAGATGCTGCCGATCTGGCAGACCGCCGACGATATCGACGTCTTCGAGTCGGGCTGGACGTTCGACCACTTCTATCCGATCTTCTCCGACCCCGCAGGCCCGTGCCTGGAGGGCTGGATCACGCTGACAGCGCTGGCTCAGGCCACGACGCGACTGCGCGTGGGCGTGCTGGTCACCGGCATCCACTACCGCCACCCCGCCGTCCTGGCCAACATGGCGTCCGCGCTGGACATCGTGTCGGGCGGCCGCCTCGAGTTGGGCATCGGCGCCGGCTGGAACGAGGAGGAGTCCGGCGCGTACGGCATCGAACTGGGCAGCATCAAGGAGCGGTTCGACCGCTTCGAGGAGGCCTGCGAGGTGCTCACCGGGCTGCTCAGCCAGGAGACCACCACGTTCGACGGCAAGTACTACCAACTCAAGGACGCCCGCAACGAGCCGAAGGGACCGCAGCAGCCCCACCCGCCGATCTGCATCGGCGGCAGCGGCGAGAAGCGCACGCTGCCCATCACGGCCAAGTACGCCGACCACTGGAACTTCGTCGGTGGCCCGCCAGACGAGTTCGCCCGCAAGCGCGATGTGCTCGCCGCCCGGTGCGCGGACATTGGACGCGATCCGAAGGAGATCACGCTGTCGGCGCACGTGCGCCTGGACTCGGACCTCGACTACGCGAAGGCGGTCGCCGAGGCCGCCGCTCTCGGTGAGGAGGGTCTGGATCTGGCGATCATCTACCTACCGCCGCCCCTGGATCCGGCGGTCCTGGAACCGCTCGCCGAGGCGATTCGCGACAGCGGTCTACTCACCAGGCCCTGAACTCACTCGTCACCCACCTCGACCACGTGGACGCGAACGCCGTGTTCGGCAATTCGCTCAAGCTGTTTCACGTCAGCGGTGGAGTCGGTCACCAGATGATCGAGCTGGTCCAGCGCGGTCATCCGCGCGAGCGTCACCTTGCCGATCTTGGAGCCGTCTACCGCGACGACGACGCGCTGAGCGTTGGTGGCCATGGCGATCGCGGTGCGTGCCTCGGCCTCATCGAAGGTCGTCGCGCCGACCTCGGCGGACATCCCGTCAGCACCGAGAATCGCGGTGCCGACGGTGATGACCTGAAACGCGTGCTCGGACATCGGACCAACGGCCTCAAGGGAATTCGCCCTGACCAAACCACCCGTGATGATCACCTTCATATGCGCGTCGACCGCGCAGTCGGCGGCTATCGTCAGCGAATTCGTGACGATCGTCATGTTGGGTCTGCCCTTGAGCGATCGGGCCACCTCGCCCGTGGTGACGCCACCGGTCAACGCGACCGCCTGCGGGCCAGCGGGCACCAGCGCGGCGGCTCGCTGGGCGATTCGCCGTTTGATCGCGATCATCCGATGGTCGCGTAGCCGTACCGGAATCTCGCTGCCGCTCGGGTCCAGCGCGCGGGCACCGCCGTGGGTGCGCACCAGCAGGCCTTGCTCCTCGAGTTCGCTGAGGTCACGACGCAAGGTCGCGGCCGAGACGCGCAACTCTGCGCACAGCATCTGGGACGCGACCTCCCCGCGATCGCGCAGTAGTGACAGCACCTCGCGCATCCGGTCGGTGCGGTTGATCGACATCGCTCAGGCTCCTTGGGCTGATGGTGGACACAATCATTTTTACTGATCGTTTCGCCGGTTCCTATTGCGCGCTATGAGCGAGCTTCTCATGATCGTTGAATGTTGCACACCTCACGATCCCGGCAGCTGGTGACGCAGTGAGCCTCGCCGCCACAGCGGATCTCATCGCGGAAGCGACCGCCTCCGACACCGCCGTCCTCGCGTTCAACGTGATCACCATCGAGCATGCCGAGGGCATCGCGGCCGGGGCGGAGCGCGCAGGCACCGCCGCGCTGCTGCAGGTCAGTGAGAACACCGTGCTCTTCCACGGCGGCCGGCTCGCACCGCTGGTGTCGGCGTGCGCCCGGATCGCCGCACAGTCATCGGCACCGCTCGCGGTGCACCTCGACCACTTCCGGGACGTCACGCTCATCACCGAGGCGATCGATACCGCAGCCGAGTTCGGCGCCACCTCGATCATGATCGATGCCGCACACCTGTCCTACCGGGACAACGTCGACCTCACCCGCTCGCTCACCGATCGGGCGCACGGCGCCGGACTGTGGGTGGAGGCCGAACTCGGCGAGATCGGCGGAAAGGACGGACAAGCCATGGGAGCGCACGCGTTCGGAGCGCGCACCGATCCGGACGAGGCGGCCAGCTTCGCCGCGGAGACCCGTGTCGACGGCCTCGCCGTCGCGGTCGGCAGCACCCACGCGATGACCACCCGGGACGCCCGTCTGGACGTCGAACTCATTCGACGGATCACCGCCAGTGTTTCTAAACCCCTTGTCCTGCATGGTTCGTCGGGCGTCACCGACAGCCAGATGCGCGACGCCGTTGCCGCGGGCATCCGCAAGCTCAACGTGGGCACCGCCCTCAACATGGCCTACACCGCGGCGATCCGCGAGGTCCTCGCCGCCGACGCCGAGGCGACCGACCCCCGCAAGTACCTGACGGCCGGACGCGAGGCCATCGCCGGCACCGTGGCCGAGCTGTGCCGCGCCGTCGAGGCACCCTCGTCCACCCGCGGGGAGCGTGAGGCGTGATGAGCCCAACCGCACCCGCACACCCGAACACACTCGGACTGCCCGACTTGATCGCCAGGCACAAAGCCGGTGCCGCCGTGGGCATCTACTCGGTGTGCTCGGCTCATCCCACCGTGGTGCAGGCCGCCGTCATGCAGGCGCTTGCCGACGGCAGCCATGTGCTGATCGAGGCCACGTCGAACCAGGTCGACCAGTTCGGCGGCTACACCGGCATGCGTCCAGCCGAGTTCCGCGATCTGGTCCTCGGCATCGCCGACGACTGCGGACTGGCCCGCGACCGCGTCATCCTCGGTGGTGATCACCTCGGCCCCAACCGCTGGCAGGGCGAATCCGCCAGTGCCGCAATGCTCAAGGCCGATGCCCTGATCGCCGCATACGTCGAGGCGGGATACACGAAGATCCACCTCGACTGCAGCATGTCGTGCGCCGACGATCCCGCGGTGCTGCCCGACGAGGTCGTGGCGACCCGCTCGGCCCGCCTGATGCGGATCGCCGAGGACACCGCGCGCCGCCTCGAGAACGACGGTCCGGTGTACGTCATCGGCACCGAGGTGCCGGTCCCCGGCGGTGCGCACGAGACCCTCGACCACCTCACCCCGACTTCGGCCGACCGGGCCCGGCTGACCATCGCCGCACACCGGGTGGCGTTCGCCGACGAGGGCCTGGACTACGTGTGGCCGCGGGTCGTCGCCCTGGTGGTGCAGCCCGGTGTTGAGTTCGACCACCTCAACGCCATCGACTATCAGCACGGCGCCACCACGGAGCTGCGGCATGTCCTCGACACCGAGGACCACCTCGTCTTCGAAGCGCACTCCACCGATTACCAACGGCCCGAACAACTCCAGGAACTCGTCGAGGATCACTGGGCGATCCTCAAGGTCGGTCCCGGCCTGACATTCGCGATGCGCGAAGCACTCTTCGGTCTGGCGTTGATCGAACGGGAACTCGTGCAGGGGCCATCGCGGTCAAACCTGATCGATGTCATCGAGCGCGCAATGCTGACCAATCCCGGGTACTGGGAGGGCTACTACGAGGGCGATCCGCTCGCCCAGCGCACGGCCCGCCGATACAGTTACAGCGACAGGCTGCGGTACTACTGGGCCGACGACGAGGTCGACGCGGCACGACTGACCCTGCTGAGCAACCTGGACCGCGTGGGCATTCCGTTACCCCTGATCAGCCAATTCCTTCCCGTCCAATACGACCGGATTCGGGCCGGTGACCTCTCCCCGACGGCGCACGCCCTAGTCATCGACCGGGTGCGCGACGCCCTTCGCCCCTACGCCCGCGCGTGCCAGCCAATAACCTCAGGAGCAGCCGATGACTAAGTCGCCCCTTTCCCCGCAGACCGGAATACCCGCCCAAGAGGACGGCGGCGCAACCATTCTCGAGATCGGCCAGCAGCCCGAGGCCTGGCGGGAGGTGGCGGGCAGCACCGACGCCGAGGCCGCGGCGTTCCTTCGCGAGATCGGCGCACGGCCCAACCTACGGGTCATCCTCACCGGTGCGGGCAGCTCGGCGTTCGCCGGTGACATCGCGGCTCCTGCGCTGCGTCGACATCTCAACCGACGCGTCGAGGCCGTGCCGACAACGGATATCGTCGCCAGCCCGTTGGACTTCCTCGAGCGCCACACCCCGACCCTGCTGGTGTCGTTCGGCCGGTCGGGTAACAGCCCCGAGAGCGTGGCGACCACCGAGCTCGCCGACGAACTCGTCGAGGACGTCTGGCATCTCATCCTCACCTGTGACCGCAATGGCAGGCTCGGTCGTGCGCACTCCAGTCGCGCCAACTCGCTCGTTGTGTACATGCCCGAGCGCACCAATGACACCGGCTTCGCGATGACGTCCAGCCTGACCTCGATGTTGTTGTCCTGCCTGCTAATGCTTGGCCCCGCCGAACCCGGCGACGTCGACGCCCTGGCCCGCGCCGCACAGAGCGTCATCGAATTGCAGCCCGACATCCGGACGCTGGCACAGTCCAAGAAGCGGCGGATCGTCTACCTCGGCAGCGGAGCGCTGGAGGGTCTCGCGCAGGAGTCGGCGCTCAAGCTGCTCGAGCTGACGGCCGGGGAGGTCGTGACGTACTTCGACTCGCCGCTGGGCTTTCGGCACGGGCCCAAGTCGGTGCTCGACTTCGACACGGTCGTCGTGGTGTACGTCTCGACCGATCCGTACACCCGTCGCTACGACCTCGACATCATCGCCGAGATCCGCGCGCAGCTCGGTCAGGACGCCGTCACCGTGATCACCACCGAACCGATCCCCGCCGAGCTGGGGCCCGCCGTGGTCCTGCCAGGCCTGGCCGGCCTCGACGACGCGCTGGTGGCGCTGCCCTATCTCGTGTTCGCCCAGTATCTCGCGCTGTTCACGTCGTTGGCCTACGCCAAGGCACCGGACAACCCGTTCCCGTCCGGTGAGGTCAGCCGGGTCGTGAAGGGCGTGACGATCTATCCCATGACGGTGGGACGGTGATGACGGTGGCGCGCTATCTGGGGGTCGACGGCGGCGGCTCGAAGACCGCGTTCGCACTCGTCGACACGACCGGCCACGTCCTGGCCCGCGCCACAGCACCCACCTCCTACTACTTCTCCGAGGGATTCGACGTCGTCGAACATGTGCTCTCCCAAGGGGTCACGGATATCTGCGGCCAAGCTGGCATCGAGACGTCCGATATCGACGCGGCGTTCTTCGGTATCCCCGGCTACGGCGAGGCCAGCGGTGACATCGCGCAACTCGATGCCGTGCCCGGCCGCGTCCTCGGCCACGACCGCTACAGCTGCGACAACGACATGGTCTGCGGCTGGGCCGGGTCACTCGGTGGCGAGGACGGTATCAATGTCATCAGCGGTACGGGTTCGATGACGTACGGTGAGCGAAATGGCACGGGACACCGCGTCGGCGGCTGGGGCGAACTCTTCGGCGACGAGGGTTCGGCGTATTGGGTTGCGACTCAGGGCTTAAACGCATTCAGCCGGATGAGTGACGGCCGACTGGCCCGCGGCCCACTCTACGAACAGCTCAAGAGGCGGCTCGACGTCGCGGCGGACCTCGACGTCGTCAGCCTGGTCATCGAGAAGTGGGCGGGAAACCGCAGTTCGATCGCCGCGCTGGCGACCACCGTCTGCCAGGCCGCCCACGATGACGAGGTCGCGGCGGGCATCCTGTCCGCCGCTGTCGCCGAACTCGTGACACTCGTCGAAACCACCCGCACGCTGCTGGGTTTCACCGACCTTGAGACGGTGCCGGTGTCCTACTCGGGCGGGATGTTCTCTGACGAGGGATTTCTGGCGCTCTTCCTCGCAGCGCTCGGCGGCCTGCCCGGCAAGTACGACCTGCAGCGCCCGCTACTCGATCCCGCGGTGGGAGCGGCCATCTATGCCGCAAAGCGCAGCGGCCATCCGCTGAGTTCCAGCTCGATGCAGCAACTCATCACAAACCGCCAACGGACCGATGAGGTGAAGCCATCGTGACCGATGCGCCAACGACCACGACGCGCAGCTGGATCTTCTACGCCGCATTGCTCATCCTCTTCTGGGGAGTGTGGGGCGCCTTCTCGGCCCTGCCCGCGACCAAATACGGCTACCCCGACGAGATGATCTACTGCATCTGGGCGCTGACGATGATCATCCCGGCGGCTTTCGCGCTGCGCGGCCAGCGGTTCGACCGGCGACCGCAGGCCGCGGTCTATGGTCTGCTCATCGGACTCACCGGGGCAGGCGGCCAGCTGCTGCTGTTTCAGGCACTGACCATGGGTCCCGCGTACCTCATCTTCCCGATCGTGTCGATATCGCCCGCGATCACGGTCGTGATGGCGATGGTGCTTCTGCGCGAACGTGTCTCGCCGCTCGCCGTCGTGGGTCTCGCCGCCGCACTCACGGCCATCGTGCTGTTCAGCATCACCAGCAGCGACTCCGACGGTTCGTCAGGCCCGTGGCTGCCGCTGGCGATCCTGATCTGCGTGGCGTGGGGTGTGCAGGCCTACTTCATGCGCAAGACCGCGACGATCGGCGTCAATGAGGCCACCACGTTCGGCTGGATGGCGATCAGCGCGCTCGCCCTGATCCCCGTCGCGGTGCTCTCGATGGGTGGCATACCCGGCGGATTCCCCTGGCAGGCACCGGTATTGACGGCAGGAACTCAGCTGCTCAACGCCGTCGGCGCCCTGTTCCTGGTGATGGCGCTCAGCCGCGGCAAGGCGACCATCGTCGCGCCGACCACCAACGCGCTGGCACCCGCGCTCACCATCGTGGTGTCACTCATCGCCTACCAGACCCTGCCCACCCCCTACGGTGCCGTGGGAATCATCCTGGCGCTGGTGGGCTCGACGCTCATGGTGTACAGCGACGAGAAGCGCGGCGAGGCACTCACCGACGCGGTCATCGAGAACTCACTACAGAGCAGCACGGGAACCAGGAGCCAGGCGTGAAACCCACCATCGTCATCATCGGAGCGGGAAGCGTCGAGTTCACCCGCGAACTGCTCGGCGACATCTTCTCGTTCGCGGAACTCGGCTCGGCCCGAATCGTCCTGCACGACATCGACACCGAGCGGCTCGACACCGCCGAGGCCATCGCTCGCGCCACCGCCAAAGAGGCCGGCGCGCAACCCGAGATCCTCTCGTCCCTGGATCGCCGCCGCGCCCTCGACGGTGCCGACTACGTCATCAACGTGATCCAGGTGGGCATGCACGAGGCAACGGTGCGCGACTTCGAGATCCCCGCGCGGTACGGGCTGCATCAGACCATCGGCGACACCATTGGCATCGGCGGCATCTTCCGTGGCCTGCGGACGTTCCCGGTACTGGCTGCCATCGCCCGCGATATGCAGCAGGTGTGTCCGGACGCCTGGCTGCTGAACTACACGAACCCGATGGCCATGAACGTCACGTACCTGCGCCACGCCGCGCCGGGACTCAAGGTGCTTGGCCTGTGCCACTCGGTGTACTGGACGATGGCCGGTCTGTGCGAGCTCATCGACGTGCCGCTCGACGAGGTGTCGTACTGGTCGGCCGGCGTCAACCACCAGGCGTGGGTGCTGCGTTGGGA
The DNA here is from genome assembly GCF_022557175.1 of Mycolicibacterium sp. YH-1. Next base: position 6,742,090 of record NZ_CP092915.1, read on the forward strand.
GCGCGGCGGACAGGATCTGTACCCGCTGCTGGATCAGCGCATCGCCGCCGACCCCGAGCTGCGCCGCAGGGTACGGGTCGACATGTACCGCAGGCTCGGCTACTACCCCACCGAGACGAGTGAGCACTCCAGCGAGTACGTCCCGTGGTACCTGAAGCATCCCGGCGAGGTCGATCGGCTGCGGCTCAACGTTGGCGAGTACGTGTCGATCAGTGAGGCGAATCTCGCCGAATATGCCCGTGTCCGTGCCGAACTCGCCAACGCCAAGGCTCTGCCGATCGACACGGATTCCACGGAGTACGCCCCGCAGGTGATCCACTCCCTGGAGACCGGTGCCGTGCGCGTGATCTCGGCGAACGTCGTCAACGACGGGCTGATCACCAACCTGCCCGACGGTGTGGCCGTCGAGGTGCCCACAGTGCTCGACGCGCTTGGTGCGCACCCGATGAGCGTCGGGGATCTGCCGCCGCAGTGTGCCGCACTCAACCGGAGCTTCCTCGGACCGGTCGACCTCACGGTGCGCGCCGCCGTGGACGGGGATCCCCGATTGGTGCGGGCGGCGGCGATGGTAGACCCGAACACGGCCGCCACCTTGACCGTCGATCAGATCTGGGAGCTGTGCGACGAGCTGACGGTCGCGCACGGGGACCTGCTGCCAGAACCCCTCCGCACGAAACTCGCACCGTGAGAACCGATCCGCCGACAAAGGAGTATTCATCGTGATCCGATCAGTGATTCGCCAAAGACTCTGCATTGCCTTGGCCGCGGTCCTCGCCTCCGGCCTCACCGCCTGCGGCGGCGGCGACTCGTCGTCGGGTCCCGTCGAGATCGCGGTCTGGCACGGCTACCAGGACACCGAGGGTGAGGCCTTCAAGGGCCTGGTTGACCAGTACAACCAGGAACACCCCGACGTCCACGTCAGTGAGCTGTACTCGAGCAACGACCTCGTGCTGCAGAAGGTTCTGACCGCCGTCCGCGGCGGCAGTGCCCCCGACGTCGCCTACATGTTCGGGTCATGGTCGCCGAACATCGCCCAGATCCCCCAGGTCGTCGACATGGCGGGCGAGGTGTCCAACCCGGACTGGAAGTGGGACGACTTCTATCCCGCCGAGCGCGAGGCCGCGACTGTCGGGGACAAGATCGTCGGTGTGCCCGCCCTGGTGGACAACCTCGCGATCGTCTACAACAAGCAACTCTTCGCCGACGCCGGTGTCGCGCCGCCCACCCCGGAGTGGACGTGGGACGACTTCCGCGCGGCAGCCGCCAAGCTGACCGACCCGGCGAGGGGACAGTACGGCTGGCTCATTCCCGCCGACGGCAGCGAGGACACTGTGTGGCACTACGTTCCGATGCTGTGGGAGGCAGGCGGTGACATCCTGTCCCCCGACAACGAGCACGCCGTGTTCAACTCCGAGGCGGGCGTCAAGGCGCTCACCGTGCTGCAACAGATGGCCGTCACGGACAAGTCGCTCTACCTCGACACCACCAACGAGAATGGACCCAAGCTGATGAACAGCGGCAAGGTCGCGATGCTGGTGACCGGACCGTGGGATCTGAGCCAGCTGTCCGACATCGACTACGGCGTGCAGGTCATGCCCACCTTCGCCGGTTCGAGCGGCAGCCATCAGACAATCGCCGGCCCGGACAACTGGGTCGTGTTCGACAACGGCGACGCCAGGAAGCAGGCGGCGACCGACTTCGTGAAGTGGCTGACCGCCGCCGAGCAGGTCAAGACATTCTCACTCGGTACCGGCGACCTGCCCACGCGGCTCTCTGTCGGCCAGGATCAGGCTTTCGTCGCCAAGCTCGACGAGGGCCTGCCGGGCAGCGGCACGTTCGTCGAGAACCTGAACAACGTGAAGAAGGTCAGGCCGACCGTCCAGCAGTACCCCGACATCTCCGAGGCATTGGGGCAGTCGATCGTCTCCGTCCTGCTGGGCAAGGATCAGCCGGCTGACGCGCTGAACGCCGCGGCCAAGGCCGCCGACGCGGCTCTCGCGGAGAAGTAGGCGAATGCCCGGGGACGTCTCCGTGCGACAACCGCACTCGTTTCTCCGCCGCGTTGGCCAGTCGGAGAGCGTGAACGGCTGGGTTCTTGCGAGTCCGGCGATCGTGTTGATCGGCATATTCGGCCTGCTGCCGGTGCTGATGTCGCTGCAGCTGTCGTTCCAGCAGTCCGATCTGCTGACGCCGGAGACGCCGTGGGTGGGCCTGGAGAACTACCGGAAGTTGGCGGACGACCCGGTGTTCGTCGTGGCGATCAAGCACACCATCGTCTACACGGCGCTGTTCGTGCCGGGCACCATGCTCGTCGGTCTGTTCGTGGCCGCGGCGATGAACCGCTCGGTGCGGTTCATCTCGGTGTACCGCACCGCCGCGTACATCACGATGGCGGTGTCCACCATCTCGCAGGGCATCATCTTCCTGTGGCTGACCGACCGTGACTACGGTTTGGTCAACGCGACACTCAATGCGGTCGGCGTGCCCTCCCAGGGGTTCCTGGCGTCGCCGTCGCAGGCGCTGTTCGTGATCGTCGCGATGACGATCTGGGGCTGGACCGGATTCTCGGTGATCGTGTATCTCGCAGCGCTGCAGGGTGTTCCCGCCGAGCTGCACGAGGCCGCGGCGATCGACGGGGCGAGCGCGTTCACGCGCTTCCGCACCATCACGGTGCCTCTGCTCGGCCCGGCGAATCTGTTCCTGCTCGTCTGGTTGACAATCAACGCGCTACAGCTGTTCGACGAGGTGTACGCCACCACGCGCGGTGGCCCCCTGCGCGCGACGACCGTCATCGTCTACTACCTGTGGGATCGCGCGTTCGTGCACTTCGACGCCGGGTACGCCGCGGCTATGGCCTATGCGTTGTTCGTCGTCATCCTGGTGATCACCGCGGTGCAGTTCCGCGTCGCTCGTAGATATGTGCACTACTCATGACCAAGCCTCGACTCTCGGAGCGTACCGAGACACCGGTGCCCCCCGACCCCGCCAGCGGTTCGACGGCCCCTTCTGCGGCGCGTCGCCGGCGGATGCCACGGCTGCCCTTCAGCCCGTGGCACCTGGTGCTGATCCCGCTGTCGTTCCTGCTGATCGTGCCGCTGCTGTGGATGCTGGTCACCTCGCTCGAGACCGAGGGCGAAACCAACCACTTCCCGCCGGTGCTGCTACCCGAGACCCCGCGATTCGAGAACTACTCGCAGGCTTGGGCATCCGCGCCGTTCGGGCACTTCTTCCTCAACAGCGCGATCGTCACCCTGGTCGTGCTCGCCAGCAACCTGATCGTGTGCAGCCTCGCCGGTTATGCGTTCGCCCGCATTCGGTTCCTGGGCCGCGGGGCACTCTTCGTCACCTTGATGGCGACGCTGATGGTGCCGTTCCAGGTCACGATGATCCCGGTGTTCCTGATCGTGAAGTGGTTCGGCGACAACGTCGCCGACGTACTCGGCATCGATCACATCGGTGCGTTGATGCTGCCGAACCTGGCGACGGCGTTCGGGATCTTCTTCCTCCGCCAGTTCTTCATGACCGTCCCTGTGGAACTCGAGGAGGCGGCACGTGTGGACGGAACCTCGCGGCTCGGAGTGCTGTTCAAGATGGTGCTGCCATTGTCGCTGCCCGCGCTCTCGACACTCGCCGCGCTGACGGTGCTCACATCGTGGAATGACTTCCTGTGGCCGCTGATCGTGATCACCTCGCAGGACCAGATGACGATCCCGTTGGGCCTGAGCTACTTTCAGGGCGCCCACCGAGTGAACTGGCCACTCCTCATGGCGGCCAACGTGATGAGCCTGTTGCCGATGCTGTTGGTGTTCATCGGAGCCCAGCGGTACTTCGTCCAATCGGTGGCAAGTACCGGAATCAAGGGTTGAGAGAGGAAAGACGTTGGCAAAAGTGGAGTTCCGCGATGTCACGCGGCAGTACCCGGGAGGGCGTTCGGGAGACACCGTCGCCCTGAAGGGCCTCAACCTGACGGTGTCGGATGGGGAGTTCCTGATCCTGGTCGGGCCGTCTGGCTGCGGCAAGAGCACCGCCCTGCGACTGCTCGCCGGCCTGGACAAGCCGACGTCTGGCGAGATCAGGATCGGCGGGGCGGTGGTCAACGAGCTGAGTCCCGGCGCACGTGACATCGCGATGGTGTTCCAGAACTACGCGCTGTACCCGCACATGACCGTCTACCGGAACCTCGCCTACGGGCTGCGGCAGCGCAGAACGCCTCGTGCCGAGATCGCGCGCCGGGTCAGCGAGACCGCCGAGCTGCTGCAGATCAGCGAGCTGCTCGATCGCAAGCCCGGTCAACTCTCGGGCGGACAACGACAGCGGGTGGCGATGGGCCGCGCACTGGTTCGCAAACCGCAGGCGTTCCTGCTCGACGAGCCGCTGTCCAATCTCGATGCGAAGCTTCGCAATCAGGTTCGCGGCGACCTTAAGCGGTTGCACCGCGAGTTACCCGTCACCTCCATCTATGTGACTCACGATCAGGTCGAGGCGATGACCCTGGGCGACAGGCTGTGTGTGATGTCCAACGGCGAGGTCCAACAGATCGGCTCCACCGACGACATCTACAACCGCCCGGCCAACACGTTCGTCGCGGCGTTCATGGGTAGTCCGCCGATGAATCTGATGCCGGGGATCGTGCGCGGCGGAGCGCTGCACATCGGTGGCGTGCAGGTCACGTCGGTGGCCGAACCCGACGGCCCGGTGACCGTCGGGGCACGGCCCGAGCATCTTCGGCTGCACACCACGAACATCGGCGGCATGGTGCCCGCGCGGGTCGACTTCGTCGAGCCACTCGGCAGCCATGTCCTGGTCACCGCGCTCGTCGGGGACGAAGTCCAGCCGTCCGCCGAGCCGACGCGGGTGATCGTGCAGGCGCCGGCCGGTACCGAGCTGGACTCCGGCACTCGCATCGGGCTCGCACTCACACCCGAGCGGACACACTTCTTCGACGACGAGACCGGGAATGCCAGACATCGATCCGAACGCATTGCGCACTAGGACGGCCGATTAATCGACTGCCAGACAGATGCAAACTTTTAAGCAAACAACCGCGATTGGCGGCCGTCGGGTCGCGGCTCGGTTCAATAGCCGTAGCGCAGCATCTCGGCCGCGGTGACGAGGCGTTCCTGCTTGGCCGGGAACTCGCGGCACTTCATCGGGTGTAGGAGGTATGACCAGGCGATTCGCTTAATCCGCGAACGCCCCAGCGGGTTGTTTGGCACGGTGTTCACTCCTGCGTCGTACGGCTGCACCGTGGGGTCACACTCACGCACGACCCCCGCATACCATTAGACACCTGTGACGTAGCTAACACCACGAGACTCGCCGAGCTTTAGTCAGATGTTTTTGGTGTGACTGAAGTGATTATTGGGACTTCATCGCTGCGGCGCGGCGGTCGGCTTGATGGGCACGGGCAGCGCACTGTCCCCCATCAGATACCGATCCACACCAGCAGCGGCGGCACGGCCCTCGGCAATCGCCCACACGATCAGCGACTGTCCGCGTCCCATGTCACCGGCCACGAACACGCCCGGCAGCGACGTCTGGAAGTCGTCGTCACGCTTGACGTTGCCGCGGTCGGTCAGCTCCACCTTCAACTCGGTCAGCAGTCCCGCGCGCTCCGGGCCCACAAAGCCCATCGCGAGCAACACCAGGTCGGCCTCGAGTTCGAAGTCACTGCCCTCGACCTTGACGAACCTGCCGTCCTGCATGACGACCTCATGCACCTTGAGCGCGGTGACGTGGCCATCGGCGCCGACGAACTCCTCGGTGTTGACCGAGAACACCCGCTCGCCACCCTCCTCGTGCGCCGAGGACACCCGGTACATCAGCGGGTAGGTGGGCCACGGCGTCGAGTCCGCGCGCTCCTCGGGAGGCCGCGGCATGATCTCGAACTGGTGGACACTCGCCGCGCCCTGACGGTGCGACGTTCCCAGGCAGTCAGCACCCGTGTCGCCACCACCGATGATGACGACCTTCTTGCCCTTCGCGGTGATCGGCGGCTGGCCGTCGGCATCGAGAACGTCATCGCCCTGCTGCACGCGGTTGGCCCACGGCAGGAACTCCATCGCCTGATGGATGCCCTTGAGTTCGCGGCCAGGAATCGGCAGATCACGCCAATCGGTCGCACCGCCGGACAGCACCACCGCGTCATAGTTCAGGCGCAGCTGTTTCACCGTGATGTCGACGCCCACGTTGACGCCGGGCCGGAACTGGGTGCCCTCGGCCGCCATCTGCTCCAGGCGCCGGTCGATGTGGCGCTTCTCCATCTTGAACTCGGGGATGCCGTAACGCAGCAGACCACCGATGCGGTCGGCCCGCTCGAACACCGTGACGGTATGACCGGCCCTGGTGAGCTGCTGGGCAGCTGCCAGCCCGGCCGGTCCGGAGCCGACCACGGCGACCTTCTTACCGGTCTGCACGTCGGGCAGCATCGGAACAACCCAGCCCTTGTCGAAGGCGTTGTCGATGATCTCGACCTCGACCTGCTTGATGGTCACCGCGTCCTGGTTGATGCCCAGGACACAGGAGGCCTCGCACGGGGCCGGGCAGAGCCGCCCAGTGAACTCAGGGAAGTTGTTGGTCGCGTGCAGGCGCTCGATGGCATCGCGCCACCGGTCCTTGTACACCAGGTCATTCCACTCGGGGATGAGGTTTCCCAGCGGACAACCGTTGTGGCAGAAGGGAATGCCGCAGTCCATGCAACGGGCAGCCTGATCCTGCAGTGCGTCGTGGGAGAAGTCCTCGTAGACCTCTTTCCAGTCGCGCAGGCGCAGTGGGACCGGCCGGCGTTGCGGGGTCTCGCGATGAGTGTGCTTGAGGAAGCCGCGCGGATCAGCCACTGGTGGCCGCCATGATCGCGGTGCCGACGTCCTGGCCGTTGCGTTCGGCCTCGGCGATCGCCTCCAGCACGCGCTTGTAGTCGCGTGGCATGACCTTGACGAAGTGCTTCAGCTCACCCTCCCAATCGGCGAGGACACGTTGGCCCACAGCCGAATCCGTTGCGTCGACGTGCGCGACGAGCATGTCACGCAGCCAGCCGACGTCGTCATCGTCCAATCCCTCGAGTGCGACCATCTCACCGTTGAGGTTCTCACTCAGTGCGGTGTTCGGGTCGTACACGTAGGCGATACCGCCCGACATTCCCGCGGCGAAGTTGCGGCCGGTCGGGCCGAGGATCACTACCCGTCCGCCGGTCATGTACTCACAGCCGTGGTCGCCGACGCCCTCGACGACGGCGTGCGCACCGGAGTTACGGACGGCGAACCGCTCGCCGCTCTGACCCCGGATGAACGCCTGACCGCTGGTGGCGCCGAACAGAATCACGTTGCCGGCGATGATGTTGTCCTCGGCGGCGAAGTCCTCGGGCGCCTGCTCGGACGGGCGGACCACAATCCGGCCACCCGACAGGCCCTTGCCGACGTAGTCGTTGGCGTCGCCGTAGACCCGCAGGGTGACACCCTTGGGAACGAACGCGCCGAAGCTGTTTCCGGCCGAGCCATCGAAGGTGATGTCGATGGTGCCGTCCGGAAGCCCCTGCCCGCCATAGGCCTTGGTGACCTCATGGCCGAGCATGGTGCCGACCGTGCGGTTGACATTCGTGATCTTGGTGGCGAATCGCACCGGCGATCCCGAGTCAAGGGCCTCACGGCTCTGGGCAATCAACTGCTGGTCCAGCGCCTTGTCGAGGCCGTGGTCCTGACGCGAGCTGCAGTACAGGTCCTGGTTCATGAACGCCGATTCGGGTTCGTACAGCACCGGCGACAGGTCGAGCTTGTGCGCCTTCCAATGCTCGGCGGCCTGGGTGGTGTCCAGGGCGCCGACTTGGCCGACCATCTCGTTGACGGTGCGGAAGCCCAACTCCGCCATGAGTTCACGGACCTCATCGGCGATGAACATGAAGAAGTTCTCGACGAACTCGGGCTTGCCATTGAACCGCTCGCGCAGCAGCGGATTCTGGGTGGCGACACCCACCGGGCAGGTGTCGAGGTGGCAGACCCGCATCATGATGCAGCCAGCCACGACCAGCGGCGCGGTGGCGAAACCGAACTCCTCGGCACCCAGGAGCGCGGCGATAACCACGTCGCGGCCCGTCTTGAGCTGACCGTCGACCTGGACCACGATGCGGTCGCGAAGTCCGTTGAGCAGCAGGGTCTGCTGAGTCTCGGCGAGACCAAGTTCCCACGGCGCACCGGCGTGCTTCTGTGAGGTCAGCGGGGTGGCACCGGTGCCACCGTCGTGACCCGAGATCAGCACCACATCAGCGTGTGCCTTGGAGACACCCGCGGCCACGGTTCCGACGCCGTTCTCGGACACCAGCTTCACGTGCACGCGGGCGCTCGGGTTGGCGTTCTTCAGGTCGTGGATCAGCTGGGCAAGATCCTCGATCGAGTAGATGTCGTGGTGCGGCGGCGGCGAGATCAGGCCGACACCCGGGGTCGAGTGCCGCACCTCGGCCACCCACGGGTACACCTTGTGCCCCGGAAGCTGGCCGCCCTCACCGGGTTTGGCGCCCTGCGCCATCTTGATCTGAATGTCGGTGCAGTTGGTCAGGTAGTGACTGGTGACACCGAACCGGCCAGACGCCACCTGCTTGATGGCACTGCGACGCCAGTCGCCATTGTCATCGGGCTCGAAACGGTCCACGCTCTCGCCGCCCTCGCCCGAGTTCGACCGGGCGCCAAGGCGGTTCATCGCAATGGCCAGCGTCTCGTGCGCCTCGGCCGAGATCGACCCGTAGCTCATGGCGCCCGTCGAGAACCGCTTGACGATATCGGCGGCCGATTCCACCTCGTCCAGCGGAACCGGCTGGCGCACCCCCTCGCGGAACTTCAGCAGACCGCGAAGCGAGGCCATCTGCTCACTCTGGTCGTCGACCAGTGCGGTGTACTCCTTGAAGACCTTGTACTGCCCGGTGCGGGTGGAGTGCTGCAGCTTGAACACCGTGTCCGGGTTGAACAGGTGATACTCACCCTCGCGACGCCACTGGTACTCACCGCCCACCTCGAGCTCGCGGTGGGCGCGCTCGTCGGGCCGGTCCAGGAAGGCCAGCGCGTGCCGGGAGGCGACGTCGCTGGCGATGTCCTCGAGGTCGATTCCGCCGACCGGGCAGCTCAGCCCGATGAAGTACTCGTCGAGCACGCCCTGCGAGATGCCGATGGCCTGGAACAGCTGCGCACCCGTGTAGGAGGCCAGGGTGGAGATGCCCATCTTGGACATCACCTTGAGCACGCCCTTGCCCGCTGCCTTGACGTAGTTGGCCTTGGCCTGGTCGCTGTTGATTCCGGTGATCACGCCGCGGTCGACCATGTCCTCGATCGACTCGAAGGCCATGTACGGGTTGATCGCGGCGGCGCCGAAGCCACACAGCATGGCCATGTGGTGCACCTCGCGCGCGTCGCCGGCCTCGACCACGAGGCCGACCTTGGTGCGGGTGCGCTCACCGACGAGGTGGTGATGCACGGCCGCAACGGACAACAGCGACGGGATCGGCGCCATGGTCTCGTTGGACTCGCGGTCGGACAGCACGATGATGCGGGCACCCTCGCGGATCGCCTCCGACACCTTGGCGCGCACGGTGTTCAGCGCTTCTTTGAGGCCCTGTCCGCCCCGATTCACCGGGTACAGACAGCGGATCACCGCGGCGCGCATACCGTGCTTGTGGCCGCGGATCTCGTGGTCGGGATCAACGCAGATCAACTTCGACAGATCGGCATTACGCAGGATCGGCTGGGACAGCACGATCTGGCGACACGACTCGGGACCCGGGTTGAGCAGGTCCCCCTCGGGTCCGATCACGCCCTGCAGGCTGGTCACGACCTCTTCGCGGATGGCGTCCAGCGGCGGGTTGGTCACCTGGGCGAACAGCTGCTGGAAGTAGTCGAACAGCATGCGGGGGCGCTGCGAGAGCACGGCGACCGGTGTGTCGGTTCCCATCGAACCGAGGGCCTCGGCGCCGGTGCGCGCCATCGGCGCCACCAGCATGTTCAGTTCCTCGTAGGTGTAGCCGAAGATCTGCTGGCGCAACACCACCCGGTGGTGCGGCATGCGGACGTAATCGCCGGGGGGCAGCTCGTCGAGAGGGAACAGGCCCGCGTCGAGCCACTCCTGATACGGATGCTCGGCGGCGAGTTCGGACTTGATCTCCTCGTCGGAGACGATTCGGCCCTGGGCGGTGTCCACCAGGAACATCCGGCCGGGCCGGAGGCGCAACTTCTGTACGACGGTGGACGGGTCCAGGTCGAGCACACCGGCTTCGGATGCCATCACGACGAGACCGTCTTCGGTCACCCAGATCCGAGACGGGCGCAGGCCGTTGCGGTCGAGCACGGCGCCGATGACGGTGCCATCGGTGAAGCACACCGCAGCCGGGCCGTCCCACGGTTCCATCAGCGAGTCGTGGAACTCGTAGAACGCGCGACGCGCGGGGTCCATCGACTCGTGACGCTCCCAGGCCTCGGGGATCATCATCAGCACCGCGTGCGGCAGGCTGCGACCGCCGAGGTGCAGCAACTCCAGCACCTCGTCGAAACGCGCGGTGTCGGATGCGCCGGGGGTGCAGATCGGAACGATCTTGTCGAGCCCCTCGGTCCCGAAGGCGTTGGTGCGGATCAGCGCCTCGCGCGCCCGCATCCAGTTCTCATTGCCTGTGACGGTGTTGATCTCGCCGTTGTGGGCGACCCGTCGGAACGGGTGAGCCAGCGGCCACGACGGGAAGGTGTTGGTGGAGAACCGCGAGTGCACGATGCCCAGCGCGCTCATCATGCGCTCGTCCTGGAGATCCAGGTAGAAGGCCTTGAGCTGAGGCGTGGTCAGCATGCCCTTGTAGACGAAAGTCTGACCGGAAAGGCTTGGGAAGTACACGGTTTCGCGTCCGGGACCGTCCTGGCCCGGGCCCTTGGTGCCCAGCTCGTGTTCAGCGCGCTTGCGCACCACGAAAGCCTTGCGCTCCAAGTCCATACCCTCGGCGCCAGCGATGAACACCTGACGGAACGTCGGCATCGCATCTCGCGCCAGTGCACCCAGTGAGGAGTCATCGGTGGGAACCTCGCGCCAGCCGAGCAGCGTCAGACCCTCGGCTTCGACGATCTTTCCAACGGCCTCACAAGCAGCGGCCGCATCCTTGGCCGACTGCGGGAGGAACGCGATACCGGTGGCGTAGCTGCCTGCCGCGGGAAGCTCGAAGTCCCCTTGTTCCGCACAGACCGCACGCAGGAACTCGTCGGGCACCTGAAGCAGGATTCCGGCACCGTCACCCGTACTCGGCTCGGCACCCTGAGCACCGCGGTGCTCGAGGTTCACCAGCGCCGCAATGGCCTTGTCCACAATGTCACGGCTACGTCGTCCGTGGATGTCCGCAACCATCGCGACACCACAGGAATCGTGCTCATATGCGGGGTTGTACAGCCCGACCGCCTTGGGCGCCATTCCCACCTGACCTTTTCTCTTCACACGCCTTCACGCAGCGTGTCTGCGTGGCAGCCGTCAACAGACGGCACTGCCGGGCTAGGCGATGGGAGGGCCAGTGTGCAGCACTGAACGACAGGCTTTATGTCCCCAATTGCCTCGAGTGATAAACGATATGACAGAGACTGCCTGACATGCCAACTTAGCCAGACCTAACTAATGCGCTGGGGCGTCCAGCCGCGCCACTCCGCATCAAGGCACGGGTTGGACTCTAAAATGTTGCAGCACTGCAACTTTCGCGATGACGTCGAACCGGCCGCCCGGCTGGGGTGCGATCCACATCACGCCCGGGATCGCCCTTACGGTTTGCCACGATGAATTGTCAGTCCATCTAGCTGCTATTATCGGACACTTCCAATTTGCTGGAAAGCTTTCTCGGATTCTTAGGCTCGACCAGGGCAAACTTGGCCGCCCCGGAGCCCGGCCGCGCCCGTGCGGATACCCCTGCCGGGTATCAAGGAGTGCACCTGCCGCCAAGCTTGGCCCGATGCGACACCACGCGAGCAACACGCCGATCGGCAGATTCCGGATCGAGACCCTCGAGGAAGGCGTCGACCGATGCGCCGCCACGATGCCCATCGAGGGGTTGCTCAACCCAGCCACCGGGGAGCCCAGCCTGGGCCCACTGGCAGTCCTGACCGATCACATCGCCGGATTGCTCAACCACCACCGCCGCCATGACCACGAATGGACTGTGTCCAGCGAACTCTCCCTGGAACTGGCACCCGACGCCGCCGCGGCGGTCGCTGCCGCAGGTGACGAGACCGTGCTGGGCATCAGCCGGCCGATGAGCGGCAAGCACGCCACCGCGGTCGGCGAGTGCGAGTTGCTTCTCGCGGGCAGGCTGATCGGGAGCGGGACCGTGCGGTCGTTCTACATCGACCACCCTGGCGAGTTCGCCGAGGCGCCCGCCCGCGAGGGCGACATGGAGGAGAAGTTCGGCCTCTCCGACATGATGGCGATCGACTCCCCGCGTGTCGAAGGCGACTCGGTGATCCTGGGACAACGCGCCGATCGCGTGCTCAACAACAACATCGACGTCGTCCACGGTGGTATCGCCTCGGCAGGCCTGGAGATTGCCGCGTCGGCCGCCGTGAACGCAGGCCGCTCCGAGGGTCCGCTGATCACCGCATCCCTTCGAGTGAACTTTCTGCGGCAGTTCTTGGCGGGCGGGGAGTCCCGCTACGTGGGAACGCCATTGCGCGTCGGGCGCCGCAGCGGCGTCGCCGACGCGCAGGCGATCGGCGCCGACGGTAAGGTCGCGATCATCGCCCGCCTCACCGCATATCGCAGCTAGTGCTAGCGCTAGACCACGCTACGTAACGTCCCGGTAGCTTTCGGTCACGATCAGGCAGAGGTTCGGCCACAGTCATCCCTTCGCGGTGCTCAACCGTGCGACCCTCTCGCAACGGGCACCTCAACGGCGCACCGGCAAGGGAGGTTTCACATCATGACAACCCCGACCATGACTCACCGCTTGGCAGCTGAGTTCATCGGTACATTCTGGCTTGTACTCGGCGGCTGCGGTAGTGCGGTGTTCGCCGCGAAGTTCATCGCCGACGATGGCGTCTCGCTTGGCATCGGATTCCTCGGTGTCGCACTGGCGTTCGGCCTGACTGTGCTCACCGGTGTGTACGCGTTCGGCACCATCTCGGGTGGCCATTTCAACCCGGCCGTCACGCTCGGCGCCGCCCTCGCGCACAGGGTGGAGTGGAAGGCACTGCCCGGCTACTGGATTGCACAGGTCATCGGCGGCCTCGTCGGCGGTGCGGTGATCTACGTGATCGCCAGGGGCCAGGACGGCTGGACGGCGACCGGCAACATGGCCGCCAACGGTTTTGGCGACCATTCACCCGGTGGTTACTCAATGGTGGCGGTGCTCGTCGCCGAAGTCGTCCTGACCGGCGTGTTCCTACTCGTCATCCTCGGCTCCACCGACAACCGGGCGCCAAAGGGATTCGCGGGCTTGGCAATCGGGCTGACGCTGACACTCATCCACCTCATCTCGATCCCGATCTCGAACACCTCGGTGAACCCGGCGCGGTCGACTGGCGTCGCGTTCTTCAACGGTGACGGAGCCCCCGCTCAGCTCTGGCTGTTCTGGTTGGCACCTCTGGTCGGCGCCGCGATCGCCGGTATCGCCTACCCGTATCTGTTCGGCCGCGCCGAGGAACTGGCCGACAGGCCCGTCCGCGACGATGCGCTCGATCAGCAGAGGGCCTGAGCGAGACGGGAAGTCGGACCCGCACCCGTGTGGTGCGGGTCCGATCCCCGGCTGACTACTTAACCGGAGCTCTCTTCTTGGCGTTCTGCGCGGCCTTCTTCTCGGTGGTCGCGCCCTGGCTGGACAGCTGACCCCCGGAGTTCTCCAGGTGCGCGCGGACGAACCACTGGAACTTCTCCAGTTCGCCGACCTGACCGATCACCATGTCCTGCGAGACGAGATCGATGTCGTCGAGCGTGTCGATCGCCTTTCGAGCGTCCTCGATCACCCCGGTGTACACCAGATCCAGCGCGGCAAGATGCGCCTGCACGGTGTCCCGGCCGACGGAGTAGTCGTCCCAGGTGCGGTCCTTCAAGATCGCGCCTGGCGTGCCCTTCGGCGACGCGCCCAGCGCCGCGATCCGCTCGGCCGCGTCGTCGGCGTAGCCGCGCACCAGCTCTACCTGCGGATCGATCATCTCGTGCACGCCGATGAAGTTCGGACCAACCACATTCCAGTGCACGTGTTTGAGCGTGAGGTGCAGGTCGTTGTAGGTGCTGAGCAGCTTCTGCAGCAGTTCAGCGACCTCGCGGCCGGCCTTGTCGGATAGGCCCGGAAGAGTGAATGTAGGCATCGTTGGACTCCTTTGGTCTTGACGTCTTAGGAGTCCTACCCGCGACTCGCAGGGGCTAACCCCCGTCGTCAAAGACTGCGCAGATCCGGGATCGCCATGCGCGCGCCGTAGCGTGGATTACGCGCCATGCCACTGACTTCGAGGAGCCGCACGGCCCGATGCCGGTGCGGCCGTAGCGGTTCCAGCAGCTCCAGCATCTCGGCATCGTCGACGCGGTGGCCCAGCAGGGTGCAGCCGACCACGTTCGACAGGTGGTAGTCACCGACCGACAGTGCGTCGGCGTCGCCCCAGGCGCGTTGGGCGGTCTCGGCGGCGGTCCACTCGCCCACCCCGGGTAGCGATCGCAACGCCTCTCGCGCGTCGGCGCTGGGGCGCGCCGTCAACCGTTCCAGTGAGGCAGCCCGCTGCGCGCACGACACCAGCGTCCTGGCGCGTCCGGGATCGACGTTGGCGAGGTGGAACTCCCAGGACGGGATGCGCCGCCACACGTCGGCGGCAGGCGGCACGCGCATCCGGGCGGGAGCGGGTCCGGGTGCGGGTGTGCCGAACTTCGTGACCAGCAGACGCCATGCGCGAAACGCGTCCTTACCTGCGACGCGCTGTTCCAGGACGGCGGGCAGCAGGGCCTCCAGCACGCGTTCTGTGCGCCCGAGCCGAAGGTGGGGAACGCGTCGATACGCGGCGGCGATCGTCGGTTCGCGGGGCGCGAATCCTGCCGCGTCATCGTGGGCACCGAGGAAGGCGGGCAGGCCGTCGACGAACTCGGCTGCGCCGTCACCCCAGGCCTCACACTCGACCGTGTCGCGGCCGGTCTTGAGAATGCGGGCGCTCACCGGGCCGCTGGTCTGCAGGCTGGTCTTCCAAATCGCGCCGTCGGCCAGTTGGAAACACGGGTCACCGGGGCCGCGTCGCAGCGGTGACAGCGTCAGCGTCGGACTCGCGGGGCCTGAGAACGCCACAGTCCTGCGCAGCGGTTCAGCGTCCACCCCACCATCCTGGCCTATGTCTCTGGGCTACGTCTCTGGCCTACGTCGCCACGACGACGTCGGCCTTGTCTGCGTAGAACGCGACGTGACCTGCGATCGCGGCGACCGCCGGGTACGGCTGCTCGTAGGTCCAGATGGCGTCGGCGACCGTGTTCTGGCCGGTGGTGACGTCGTAGTAGTTGGCCTCACCCTTGTATGGGCAGTAGGTGGTGGTATCGCTGCGCCGCAGGAAGCGTTCGGCGACGTCCGCGAGCGGAATGTACTGAACGGCGGGGTAGGTGGATTCCTGCAGCGTCAGCGCATCGTCGGTTTCGGCGACGACGTCACCGTGCACCCGTACGACGACGTGTCGGGCGGTCGGCGTGACGGTTATCGGATGTTCGGCGGTGGGTTCTAGAACGGGTCGATCGGTCATGTTCATGCCAACGTACTCAGCACGGTGTGAGATTCCTTTCTCACCCGAACGCCTCATCGCTACGATCGCCCCGTGAGCGAACCCGGTCCAGCGTCGGCCCAAGCTTCTGTGACGATCACCGCCAGCTGCGGCGACGTATATGCCCTGATCACCGATCTCCCGACCATGGCGACCCTGACCGCGGAGACCAACGCCATGGAATGGCAGCGGGGTGACTCCGCCCAACCCGGCGCGGTGTTCAAGGGCCACAACAACAATGGCGGCAAGGAGTGGACGACCGAGTGCACGGTCACCCATGCCGAACCTGGCCGAGTGTTCGCCTTCGACGTCGTGTACGTCGTCGACGCCGACAGCCCCGTCATCTCGGTCTCGCACTGGCGTTACGACATCGCACCCGTCGACGGTGGCTGCCGTGTCACCGAGCAGACCTGGGACCGACGGCCGGACTGGTTCCGCAAGCCCGCGGAGCAGGCCACCGGCGTCCACGATCGGACGGCCGCCAACGCCGAGCACATCAAGCAGACCCTGGATCGCCTCAAGGCGAAGGCCGAAGACGGAGCCTGACGCTCCGAACCCTCGATACGATCGCCGCATGACACCACTCGGCCCCGCCTCCGCCCAGGCCTCGATGACGATCACCGCCGCACCCGAAGCGGTGTACGCGCTGATCACGGACCTCCCGACCATGGCGGCGCTGGCAGAGGAGACCGACGCGATGGAGTGGCATCAGGGCGATAGCGCCACACCGGGTGCGGTGTTCAAGGGCCACAACAGCAACGGTGGCCGGAAGTGGACGACGATGTGCACGGTGACGCACGCCGAGCCAGGCAGGACGTTCGGATTCGACGTGAAGAGCCTCGTCATCCCCGTGGCGCACTGGCGCTACGACATCGCACCGGCCGAGGGTGGCTGCACCGTCACCGAGCAGACGTGGGACCGGCGCCCCGGCTGGTTCCGCAAGGTGGCCGGGTTGGCTACCGGCGTCAGCGACCGCGAATCCGCCAACGCCCAGCACATCCGGCTGACGCTGGAGCGCTTGAAGGCCAAGGCTGAAGCCTGATTCACGCGGCCTGATTCAC
Source organism: Mycolicibacterium sp. YH-1 (assembly GCF_022557175.1). The sequence continues at coordinate 6,758,867 of NZ_CP092915.1, forward strand.
GGCCTGCCGGTGATGACGTCGGCGACCCGCGCGATCGGCGAGGTGGTGGCGCGACCGCCGGCCTCGTGCCGGTCGGCGAGCTTGTAGGCGATGTAGAGGCCCCGTACTCCCAGCCAGCGCAGCGGTTCGGGCTCCCAGTTACGCGAGACGTGGCCGACCCAGGGAAGTTCTACCCGCGGGGTCGCCTGCTCGAGCACCAGGTCAGCCAGGGTGCGGCCGGCGAGGTTGGTCGCCGTCACGCCGTGGCCGACGTAGCCGCCAGCCCAGCCCAATCCGCTGACCCGGTCCAGCGCGACCCCGGCCTCCCAGTCCCGCGGCACGGCGAGCACGCCGCACCACCCATGCGCGATCGGGACATCGCGGACCTGGGGCAGGACGTCATGTAGCACCTGAGACAAGTGGCGGATGGTGCGCGCGGGCACCCGACCGTCGACGTCGGTACGCGACGCATAGCGGTAGGGCACGCTGCGGCCGCCGATGGCGATGCGGTCGTCGACGGTGCGCTGGGCGTAGAAGAAGCCGTGCGCGGTGTCACCGACGGTCTCACGGCCGTTCCAGCCGATCGACTCCCACCGCTCGGCGCTGATGGGCTCGGTGGCGATCATCGAACTGTTCATCGGCAGCCAGCGTCGGCGCAGACCGCTCAGCCCAGGCGTGAATCCCTCGGTGGCGCGCAACACGATCTGCGCGCTGACCGTGCCGAGCGGCGTGGTTGCGCGGCCCGCCGCGATCTCGGTGACGGGCGAGCGCTCGTAAATCTGCACGCCGAGACGTTCGACGGCTTCGGCCAGACCCGTCGCGAGGTGGGCGGGCTGAATCCGTGCGCAGTGCGGCGTGTGGTAGGCCGACGTCACGTTGGCAAATCGAATACGTTGCGCCGCTTCGGCTGTCGTCAACGGTTCGATACCTTCGACGCCCCACTTGCGCTCCTCCGCGATCGCATCGGCAAGTCGGGTGGCCTGCGCGCGGTTGCGGGCGATCTCGAGGCTGCCGCCCTTGACGATGCCCGCGTCGATACCCTCACGCTCGGCCACCGAGGCCACCTCGTCGACGGCGTCGTTGAGTGCGCGCTGCCAGGCGAGGACGCCGTCGCGGCCGTATTGCTTGGCCATCGCGTTGCGGTCCCCCGGTACGAGGCCCGACAGCCACCCACCGTTTCGGCCCGAGGCACCGAAGCCCGCAAAGCGCGCCTCGAGGACGACAACGCGCAGACTCGGGTCGGCCCTCTTCAGGTAGTACGCGGTCCAGAGGCCGGTGTAGCCCGCGCCGACGATGCAGACGTCGGCGTCGAGGTTCCCCGGCAGCGATTGACGTGGTGTCGGCAGCCGGTCGAACCAGTGGGAGACGAGTCCGTTCTTCGGTGTGGGCTCATGAGTTGGCACGAACCAATTGTGTCAGCCGCCGTGGTGGTCTAATCGGCTCATGACCGCTCTCCAGCGCCGCGACGCCGTGTACGTGTTAACCCTCGGTGATGACGAGAACCGGTTCCACCCCGACCGCGTGGCGGCGATCAATGCCGCGCTCGACGAGGTGGAGGCCGCGCCCGGGCCCAAGGCCGTCGTCACGACCGGTGTTGGAAAGTTCTACTCCAACGGCCTGGACCTGGCCTTCATGGCGGAGAACCCCGATGCGGCCGAGGCGAACCTGCGGGAGGTGCACGCGCTGTTCGTCCGGGTGCTGACGTTCCCGGCCCCGATGGTTGCCGCCCTGCAGGGGCACGCGTTCGCCGCAGGCGCCATGCTCGCGCTGGCCCATGACCTGTCGATCATGCGGTCCGACCGCGGCTACTTCTGCCTGCCCGAGGTGGATCTCGGCATCCCGTTCACCCCGGGCATGAACGCATTGATCCGAGCGCGCCTGCCCATCGCCACCGCGCACGAGGCAATGACGACGGCGCGGCGCTACGGCGGCGACGAGGCGCACGACGTGGGCATCGTCATGGGCGTCGGCACCGAGCACGAGATCCTCGACATCGCCGTGGCCCGCGCCGCCGAGCGTGCGGCCAAGGCCGGACCCACTATGGGTGCGATCAAGGCCGGACTCTACGCCGAGGTGGTCTCTGCGCTCGCCGGCTAGAACGGCGGTATCGCGCTGAGCGCCGCCTGGGCTGCGTCCGCCATGTTGCGCCGGCGCTCATCGTCGACGCGACGTTGGCGGTCCTGGCTGCGGGTGCTCCTGCGGCGCGGCATCGTCAGGCCGCTGTTCGAGCCCGCACGGCTTCGCGCCGTCACCGTCACCGATGCGGTGGGTTCGCACAACGACGGGAACAACAGTCGGCTGCCGGGTCGGGTGGTGTGGGTCTGTCCACCCGGTGAAGTCCAGATGACCGTGCCGTCGGGCAGTTGACGATCGTGCCAACCCCCGTCCCCGCTCCAGAACGTCTTGAGCAAGTGGTGAAAACGGCACAGGCACTTGAGGTTCGATGCACAGGTGGGACCCACCGGATGCGGAATGGTGTGGTCGATATCGCAGCGTTCGGCGGGTTCGTCGCAGCCCGGGAATCGACACGTCAGATCGCGGCACCGAACGAAGTCGGCAAGCTTCGGCGACGGCGTGTACCGCGGTTCGGGTGGGCTGTCGCCGGGATGGACGATCTTCTTGATGGAGGCGGTCAGTGCCGCTCGGCGGGCGATGGGGCCCGGCAGGAACGACCCACCCATCATCACTGCCGGTGGTGCGGCCGACGGTTCGCCAGGGTCGTCGTCACACAGTGCTTCGGCCAGTGTGAGGTCACGAAGCGGCCGGGTGTACTGACGCGATGGCCTGCCGTCGAGGGCGGCGTGCTGGGCGGCCGCGTCAACGGCGGGGCTGGACCCGGCAATGGTGTCGTGCTGAGCGACAACGTGAATCACCACGCTGCCCGGAGACGGTGCCTCGGCGGCATCGCAATCGGGGCTCCCGCAGAGGCAGGCCAACCGGTCCGCGGCGTTGGCGAGCGCACCCAGCGCGTCAGCTCGGCGTTGATCGCGGGTGCGGGGATCGGCCGCACAGGTGGTGCCCGCAAGCGCATCGAGTCTGCGGTCCAGCGCCGTGGCGTCGTGGGCGAACAGAGTGCCCCACAGCGAGGCGAGTCCATCTCCATCGCTGTGCACGTCCACGCTGCGAGTGCGGGCCCCGTCCTGAGTGCGCCGCACGGCATGCGGGTCGAAGTCGCGAATCAGGGCGTCGATGGTCTGTTCGGTCTTGTTCTGCGACATCGACTCCCATTGGCGCAGGGCCTCGGCGAGGGCGGCGTCAACGGCGCGCAGCGCCTGGGGGTCCTTGATCAGCATCGTGCGCCACACGATCGTCTTCACCAGGAGGTAGGACACCAGACCGTCGACGAACACCGAACCAACCATCGGTAACCGGTCGCGAAGCGCGGTGCCGACCAGCAGCAGACGCGAGGCGGCGCCGGACGTGAGTTGTTGCGCCGCACCGATCTCGGCGCAGACCGCTCCCCAGTTGTCCAGGTACCACTGTTCACGTTCGGCCGACCCATCGGCGGCCTGGTAGGCGTCGAGCATCGCGACCATCGCGGCCAACCGGCGCGCACACGCGGCGGCCTCCACCCGCGCCCAGGCCCCCACCCCCGCGCCACTGACCGCCCCATAGGCCTTCGCCACCAATTCATCGAACATACGTGCGAATCTAAGGCTGTCCACTGACTCAAGTTCTGGACAGAACCGACACACGCCAGGACCGCGCCCACTGCCTGTGGATGAAATCGCGTCTGTGTATAACTGTCGGCTCGCCGACGTGGATAACTGTTGGCTCGCCGACGTGGATAACCGTCTAGCCCACCGGACCAAACGCGTAGCGGTGATATTGCGCCATGTACCGCAGCACCGGGACCGGCTTCATGGTGGCCAGCATCAACCGGTAGTACCAGGGCAACGTGTTGAACACCGGATCGTCGAAGGGTGATACCCGGGCCAGCAGCCGGGTGCCCGGCACTGCGCGCAGGATGTCCTCGGGACTGTCGACGGCCCAATGCAGTTTCGCTCCGGATCGGCGCACCACGCTGTTGCTCCACTGCGCTTTGATGCCGAGGGTGTTGAACGCATCGAATTGCAGTTCCCCGGAAGGGAACCCGTCGACGATGCGGCGCAGTAGCGCGACCCCGTCGTGTTCGGTGAGATACATCGTCAGCCCTTCACCGATCATCAGGGTCGGCCGGTCGGCCGGGATGTCACTCAACCAGGCCGGGTCGGTCACCGAGGCCGCCACCACGTGATAGCGCTCGGCCGACGGGTAGAGCTGCTCGCGCAGGTGCGCCACGTCGGGATAGTCGATGTCGTACCAATCGACTCCGGGTCCCGGCTGCAGCCGGAAGAACCGGCCGTCCAGGCCACAACCCAGATGCAGCACGACGGCTTCGGGATGCACGGCCAGGAACTGCCGGGTCCACCGGTCGAAGTGCGCGCTGCGAGTAGTCACCGACGGCGAGTTGCGCGCCGTGATCGACGTCCGCGACCAGTCGTAGTCGATGCGATCCACGACATCCCTGGCCCAGGTGTCGTGCAGCACCGAGTTGGGCAGATCGGCATCCAGGGCCTTGGCGTACAACGTGGCCAGCATGGTCTGCGGCGATCCGGACAGGTCGACGCGCAGCTTGTCCGTCATGGCGTCCAGGCTAGGCCGGTCCTGCGCACACGCCCAGTACCTGAACGGCGGACCGCGCGTCGTTCAGCCGGCCTGCTTGCTCTTGCGCCTGCTGTCGCGCAGCCCCGCCCAGAACGTCGCGGCCTCGCGGATCGACTCCTCGACCGGCCTTGGCTGCCAACCCAGTTCACGCTTCGCCTTGCTGCAGTCGACCGGCGCCTCGGCGCGCATCAAGCGCAGTGAGTTGATCGACAGCTGCTCGTCGGTGCCCTTGAATCGGCCCTTGGCACTGCCGAGGGCCGCCATCGCGTAGGACACCGGCAGCGGTACCGACTTGGTCGGGGCAGGCATTCCGGCGGCCTCGGCGGCGATGCGGACGACGTCGGCGTTGGTGATCATCCGGTCCGATATCAGGTATCGCTCGCCGACGCGGCCCTTGTCTGCGGCCAGAATCATCGCGCGGGCGGCGTCGTCCACGCCGACGGCCTCGAGTTCGATACCGCTCATCACGAACGGCAGCTTGCCGAACGCGGCGCCGGCGATGATCGCGCCGTGCGGGGTTCGGCCCCAGTCGCCCGCGCCATAGGTGGTCGACACGCACATGGCGACGGCGGGCAGTCCACGCTCGCGGGCGTACTGCAGCACCAGGTTCTCCGCCTGCACACGCGAGCGGACGTACGCGGTGAGCCGCTTGTCGTGGACGTCGGCGATGACGTCGGCCTCGGTGGACGTGCGTCCGCGCTTGCGGCCGACGGTGGCATAGCTGCTGGTGAAGACGAAGCGTCGCAGGGTGGCGGCGATGGCGGGCTCGACGGCGATCTCGAGCACGTTGCGCGTGCCCTCGACGTTGGTGCGAAACAGCGGTGCCGGGTCGCGCAGCCAGCCCCGCGTGTCGACCACGCAGTAGTAGACGACGTCGACGCCGGTCATGGCCTCGCGCAGGACCTCGTCGCTCCAGATGTCGCCGACAAAGCGCGTCACCTCGAGGTCATCGATGCCGATGGTGGTGGCGCCCTCGCGCACCATGACGCGCACGTTCTGGCCCTCGGCGACGAGCTGGCGGGTGACGTGGCTGCCGAGATAGCCGTTGGCCCCGATGACCAGGCTCGTCGAATTCCCGGACTGGTTCGCTGTCACAGCGTGCGCCCCACCTGCTGCATCCACTTCTCGGCCTCCTCGGGCAGCGTGCCGAGCTCATTGGCCTTCCTGCACCACTTCGCGGCCGCAGAGACGAACCGAAGGGGGTTGTAGACGTCCTCCTGACGGCTCCACTTGCCGTCACCCGCGTAGGTGAGGATCGACAGATTCGTGGCGGTGATGATCGTGCCGTCGCCGGGGTCGCGCATCGGGTTGTCGAGTTCGCAGATGATGCGCCCGGTGGCCTCGTCGATCACCGACCACAGCGACGGGAATGACGTCATGTAGCTGCCGGGGAAGCTCTCCATGGTCTGCCAGATCCACGGACGCACCTGTTCGCGGCCGCGCATGGTGCCCGCGGCGTGCTCGACGTAGACCACGTCCTCGGTGTACTGGTCAACCCACGGATCCCAGTTTCTGGTCTGCGCGGCACGATCGACTATGTTCTCGAATTCGACGAACGCCGAGGCGAGTTCGTCACGACTGAAGGTGTTGCCCGTCACACCCAGAACTAGAACACGTTCTACCGGAGTTTGTCGAGGGGCTACGCGCGGAACTTCTGAGGGACACCTGTGGTTATACGAGTGCCGACCCAAGGAGGTCACAGTGGAGAAGGTCTACAACAAGAACCCCGCGGCCGTGAGCGCGCTCTCCCCGGAGCAGTACCAAGTCACCCAGGAGAACGGCACCGAGCGACCGTTCACCGGCGAGTACTGGGATAACCACGCCGCGGGCCTCTACGTCGACGTGGTGTCGGGCGAGCCGTTGTTCGCCTCGACCGACAAGTTCGACAGCGGATCGGGCTGGCCGAGCTTCACCAAGCCCGTCGAATCGGCCAACGTGTCGTGCAAGCGCGACTTCAGTCATCTGATGCTGCGGACCGAGGTCCGGTCCACACACGGGGACAGCCACCTCGGCCACGTCTTCAAGGACGGTCCGGCGCAGGCGGGTGGCTTGCGCTACTGCATCAACTCGGCTTCGCTGAGATTCATCGCGCTCGAGGACCTCGAGGCGCAGGGCTACGGCGAATATGTGTCGCTGTTCAATGAGGAGGCGCAGGCATGACGACCACACAGACCGCGGTACTGGCCGGTGGATGCTTCTGGGGCATGCAGGATCTGATCCGCAAGCAGCCAGGCGTGGTGAGCACCCGCGTGGGCTACACCGGTGGCCGCAACGACCACCCGACGTACCGCAATCACCCCGGTCACGCCGAGGCCATCGAGATCGAATACGCCCCGGCCCAGACCGACTACCGGGCGATTCTGGAGTTCTTCTTCCAGATCCACGATCCGAGCACCAAGGACCGCCAGGGCAATGACGTGGGGTCCAGCTACCGGTCGGCGATCTTCTACCTCGACGACGAGCAGAAGCGTGTCGCCGAGGACACCATTGCCGACGTCGACGCCTCGGGGCTATGGCCGGGCAAGGTCGTCACCGAAGTGACACCGGCCGTTGACTTCTGGGAGGCCGAGCCGGAGCATCAGGACTACCTGGAGCACTACCCCAACGGCTACACGTGCCACTTCCCGCGGCCGGGCTGGAAGCTGCCGAGGCGCGAAACCGCCTCGCAGTAACCGCCTCGCAGGAAACACCGGTTCAGCCCAGCGGTGTGACCCGCCGGCGCACCGTCAGACGCCCGCCGGACTTCGGCGTGTAGGCGACTCCGCGGGAGTGCGGCTTCTCGTCCGGCGCCGTTGTGGTCTCGATGGCGAAGTGACGCAACACCGTTCGCAACACGACGTCCATCTCGACGTTCGCGAAGACCGCGCCAACGCAGCGCCTGGTGCCGCCGCCGTACGGCATGAAAGCGAGCATCGACGGCTTGTTGTCGACGAAGCGCTGCGGATCGAACCGGTCGGCCTTGGCGAAGTCCTGCTCCCTGTGTTGCACCTTGTTGATCGCCACCGTGACCGAATAACCCTGCGGGACAACCCACTCACCGAGCTGCACACTGGGCGCGTACACGTGCCGACCGGCGAAGTCGATGACGGTGCGCACCCGCTGAGTCTCCAGAATGGTGGCCTGGCGGTACTCGTTGTCGCCGGTGGCCGCCTCGGCCTCCAGCCTGGTGAGCACCTCGGGATGGCGGCTGATGCGCTCGAACACCCAGGCCAGGGTGGAGCCGGTGGTCTCGTGGCCAGCGGCAAGCAACGTCAGCAGCTCGTCGGCGATATCGCGCCGCGACATCGCCGAGCCGTCCTCGTAGGTACTGCGCAGCAGTAGGGCCAGCACGTCGTCGCGGGTGTCGAAGTCGGGATCGGCCGTCACATCATCGATCAGCCGGTCGACGACCTCGTCGTACTGCCTGCGGTACTCGGCCAGGCGACCCCACGGGGTCAGACGACCATAGGTGCGCGACGGCACCGGCAGCACGGCCAACCGGGAGCCCAGCGTGACCCACGGCGGAATGATCCGTCGCAGTTCGTCGAGGCGTTCCCCATCGGCGCCGAAGACGGCCCGCAGGATGGTGTTCAGCGTGATCCGCATCATCGGCTCGAGGGTCTCGAACTGCTCACCCTCGGGCCAGGACGCCGTCTCGCGCAGCGTCTCCTCCTCGAAGATCCGCTCGTAGTTCTTGATGCTCTTGCCGTGGAAGGGCGGGGTCAGAAGCTTGCGTCGACGACGGTGCTCGGAGCGGTCGAGGGCGAACACCGAGCCGGAGCCCAGCACCCGGCTGAGATTGGGCTGAATGTTGCCGACATCGTCTGTGTTGGCGGTGAAGAGCTGCTTGGCGACGGCTGGGTCGGCGACCACGACGGAGCGCCCGAACACCGGCAGCGTCATCGTGACGACGTCACCGTACTTGCGCGTCATCCGCTCGATGGTCCACGTCCGTGAGACCGCGTAGGCCAGGCCCTGGACGAACTTGGGTAGCCGCGGACCGGGCGGCAGGTTGATGACGGCAGTCGATGCCTCGTTGATGGTCGCTTGGCTCACGCGAATCTCCAACCAGTCGCGGTACTGCGCTGTACCGAAGGTGTGTGAGGTACGGTACCGCCTGGTACCGCACATTCGCAAGGGTTGGAGGTGACGATATGGCGGCCACTCTGATGGAGCCCGACCCGACGAACACCCAGGGCTTCCGAAACCGACTCCTCGACGGCCTGATCTCCTCGATCGAGCACCGCGGCTACCGCGACACCACCGTCGCCGACATCGTCCGCGGCGCCAAGACCTCCAAGCGCACCTTCTACAGCGAGTTCGCCAGCAAGGAGGAGTGCTTCGTCGAACTGCTGCGGACCAACAACGATGAACTCATCGTCGACATCCGCACGGCGGTGAATCCGGAGGCCGACTGGCATGTCCAGATCCACTCTGCGGCAACCGCATACGTCGACCACATCTCATCTCGCCCCGCAATCACGCTGAGCTGGATCCGGGAGGCGCCCGCGTTGGGCGCCGCAGCGCTTCCCCTGCACCGGGCCGCGATGGGCAGCCTCGTCGACATGCTCGTCGACCTGACCGACAGTCCCGGTTTCCGCCGTGCCGACCTCGAGCCAATCTCGCGTCCGTTGGCGCTGATCCTGTTGGGCGGTCTGCGCGAGCTGACCGCGCTGACCGTCGAGACCGGCAACGATCCACGGCAGATCCTCGAGCCTGCCGTCACCGCGGCGACGGCAATCCTGGGGCCGCGCGTCAGCCCAGCATGAGGCGGGCGGACTTCTCGAGCCGCTGCGCGATGTCGGCGTAGGACGCGTATCCCATGCCTGCCCGCACCAGGGCACCCGAATAGAGCATCTCCAGCGAATCGATCACGTCGGGATCGGTGTCCGGGGCCAGCGCTGCCGCCAGCCGGTCGCGGATGTCGCGGCCGATGCGCTGACGCAACGCCTCGACATCCGGATCGCGGCCCAGCAGCGCGGTGGTCACCGCGCCGGCGAACTCCGGTTCATCGGCCATCAGGAGCGCGATGTGGCTCAGCACGTCGACCACGCGGGACGCCGCGTCCTCCGAGTCGTGCGGAACGGGCGGGGACGAGACTAGGCGTCGCCAGAAGACCTCGGCAACGAGGTGTTCCTTGGATGAGAAGTATGTGTACGCGGTCGCGGCACCGACGCCCGCCTCGGCGGCCACGCGCCGGACCGTCAGACCCGTGAATCCCTCGCGCTTGAGCAACTCGACCGCGGCCTTACCCAGGCGATCGACAGTGTCGGCCTGCTTGGCGGTCAGTCGGCGCCGAGTCGACTCCAAAGCCGGATCGGACACGTGTCTGGACGCTACTACAACCCGGGTGGACCAGCAACGGTAGGTTGGCCGAATGAGCACCGCCGACTCCGCACTGCCGCCGTCCGCCGCACGCCTGTTCGCGCACGCCGAGCAGGTCACCGGTTTCATGCCCGCGGACGAGGGACGCGCCCTCTACGACGCCGCCGTGCGCTACCTCGGTGACGGCGTCGGCGTCGAGATCGGCACCTACTGCGGAAAGTCGACCGTAATGCTCGGCGCGGCCGCGCAGACCACCGGTGGCGTCCTGTACACCGTCGATCACCACCACGGCTCCGAGGAGCACCAGGTCGGCTGGGAGTACCACGACACGTCCATGGTCGATCCGGTCACCGGACTCTTCGACACGCTGCCCTCGCTGCGCCACAATCTGGACGCCGCGGGACTCGACGACCACGTGGTGGCCGTGGTGGGCAAGTCGGTGGTGGTGGCCCGCGGTTGGCAGACGCCGGTGCAGTTTCTTTTCATCGACGGCGGCCACACCGAGGAGGCCGCGCAGCGCGACTACGACGGCTGGGTCAAATGGGTGACCGTCGGTGGCTGCCTCGTCATCCACGACGTGTTCCCCAACCCCGAGGACGGCGGGCAGGCGCCGTTCCACGTGTACCAGCGTGCGCTGAACTCGGGCCAGTTCCGCGAGGTCGGCGCGACCGGATCGATGCGCATCCTGGAGCGCACCGCACCGCACGCGGAGTAGCCCTCCCGCCTGCGCGCCGTTTGTGAAACTGACGACGCGAAACCCACTGAGACGTCGCAGGATTCACAAATGGGCGTAGCGACAGGCGCTGACTAGCGCCGGGTCACGCAGGCGCAGTCGAACTCGCTCTCCAAGCCGCGCGGCAGGTCGTCGGCACGGAAGATCCCGCTGCCGGCGGTGGTCGACGACAAGGCATCGGCGGCCAGGATCATGGCGGCACCCGTCCAGGTCGTCCGCTCCACCGGCCAGCGCTTACCGTCGGCGAACACCAGACCTGTCCAGTACGAACCGTCGGTCTCGCGCAGATGGTGCATCGCCGCGAACTGTTGGTGCGCGCGCACCGAGTCGCCCATGGCGTCCAGCGCCATCACGAACTCGCAGGTCTCGGCGCCGGTCACCCACGGCCTGTGGTCGATGCAGCGAATCCCGAGGCCCGGCACCACGAACTCATCCCACCGGGCGTCGATACGCGCGCGGGCGGCCTCGCCCCGGATCGCTCCACCGAGCACCGGGTAGTACCACTCCATGGAGTGGGTGTCCTTGGCCAGGAACAGCTCCGGATGCTCGGCGATGGCGTGGCCGAGTGCACCGACCGCGACCTCCCACTCGGGCTGCGGCTCGTCGAGGTAGTTCGCCAGCGCGATCGCGCACCGCATCGCGTGGTGGATGCTGGCACAACCGGTCAGCAATGCCTCCTGGATGATTCCGGAAGGACTTGCGGCCCAGGCGATCTCGCCACCGTCCAGCTGCAGCGTCAGGACGAAGTCGATGGCCCGGCTCACGACGGGCCACATGGTCTCGGCGAAGCCCCGGTCCTGGGTGATCAGCACGTGGTGCCAGACGCCGGTGGCGACGTACGCGCAGAAGTTGCTGTCGCTGTTGGCATCCTCGATGACACCGTTGCGGAACTGAATGGGCCACGATCCGTCCGCACGCTGCGTGGCCCTGCACCACTCGTAGGCGGCGCGGGCAGGTTCCCACAGCCCGGCGACGGTGAGGGCCATCGCGTTCTCGACGTGGTCCCAGGGATCGGTGTGACCACCGTCGAACCAGGGCAGTGCGCCGGTCGACTCCTGGGTGGCGGCGATGGACTCGGCGGTCTGCAGGCACTGATCAGGAGTCAGAACGCCTGCGACGCCTGGAATTTCGTGGCTGTGCTTAGGACTTCTCACTGGCAATCACCGGCTTACGGAAGTACAGCGCGACGCTCTTGCCGATCAGCGGATTCAGCAGCGCCTCGGCATTTCGGGTTAGCCACGGCCGCGACATCATGTCCCACACCAGCAGCTTGTGATAGGCAGCGACGGCGGGGTGGTTCGGCTTCTCCACGCCCACAGCGCATTTCAGCCACCAGAACGGCGAGTGCAGCGCGTGAGCGTGGTGACTGTGGTCGAACTCCAGGCCGCGGGCCGCGATCTTGGCGTGCAGCTCATCGGCCCGATAGATGCGGATGTGGCCGCCCTCGTTGGCGTGGTACTCGTCAGACAGCAGCCAGCAGACCTTCTCGGGCAGCCAGCGCGGCACGGTGACGGCGAGCCGGCCGCCCGGCTTGAGCACACGGACCAGCTCGTCGATGGCGCGGTCGTCCTCGGGGACGTGCTCGAGGATCTCCGACGCCATGACGCAGTCGAATGTGCCGTCGGCGTAGGGCAGTTCGAGCGCATCGCCCTTGACCGCCTCCGCCTTGGCCGATGCGGGCGCCTCACCCTGCTCCTGCATGGCCTGCAGAATGGCGTCGACATCGTTGAGGTCTTCAGCACTCTGGTCGAACGCGATAACGTCCGCGCCCCTGCGGAACGCCTCGAACGAGTGTCTGCCCGCACCGCAGCCGACATCAATGACGCTGGTGCCCGGGCCCACGCCAAGCCTGTCGAAGTCGACGGTCAGCATGCGCCTGCCTTCCTCTGCCCACCACGTTGAGTTCGCTCGCACGCCCGCTCGTACACGGCGACGGTCTGTGCAGCCACGGATTCCCAGCTGAATACCTCGACGGCCCTGGTGCGACCCGCGGCACCGAGGCGCCGCAGTTCGAGCGGCGAGTCGAGCAGTGTGCCCAGCACATTGGTCAGGTCGTCGACATCGCCCGGGTTGACCAACCGCGCGCACTCGCCGTCGGGCCCCAGGACCTCCGGCAGCGCACCCGCGCGGCTCGCGACGATGGGCGTACCGCTGGCCATCGCCTCGACGGCCGGCAGCGAGAAGCCCTCATACAGCGACGGGATGCAGGCAACCTCGGCCGAGGCCAGCAGGCTGGCGAGCGCGGCGTCGGACAACCCACTCGAGCTGTGCACGATATCGGAGATGCCCAGCTCGGCGATCAGCTTCTCGGTCGGGCCGTTGGGCTCGAGCTTCGAGACGAGCTGAACGTCGAGGTCACGCTCAACGCGCAGCCGTGCCACGGCGTGCAGCAGGTGGCTGACGCCCTTGAGTGGCACGTCGGCGCTGGCGATCGCGATGATCCGGTTGCGCACCCGATCACCCGCGGGCTTGAACAGCTCGGTGTCCACACCGAGCGGAACCACCTGCAGCTGATCGAGCGAGACGCCGAAGTCCGCCGCGATGTCGGCTGCCGAGGTCGATGAGACGGTGAGCAGCTCCGGGATCCGGCGAGCCACCCGCTTCTGCATCTCGGCGAACCCGTACCACCTGCGCACCAACGGCTTTCGCCACCACTTGGCGGCTGCGACGTCGACCACGCGGTCGCGCGTGATCGGATGGTGCACGGTGGCGACGACCGGCAGGCCCGTGGCGACGATCTTCAGCAGCCCGTCGCCAAGGCTCTGGTTGTCGTGCACGACGTCGAACTCGTCGCGACGCTCGGCGAGGATACGCGCCATCCGCAGACAGAAGGTCTTGGGCTCGGGGAAGGCGGCGGTCCAGGTGGACAGCAGCTCGAGCAGATCGATCCGATCGTGAATCTCGCTGGGCCGCGGGATGCGGAACGGATCCGGCTCCCGGTAGAGGTCCACGCTGGGCACCTCGGTGAGCCGCACCCGGGGGTCGAGTCCCTCGGGGTAGGGCGGGCCGGAGAACAACTCGACGTCGTGACCGAGTTCAACGAGGCCGCGACTGAGGTGCCGGACATACACACCCTGGCCGCCACAATGCGTCTTGCTCCGATAGGAAAGCAGGGCGATCCGCATGGTCAATTCACCGCGGCCAGAGTCGGCGTAAGGGCTCTGGACATGTGTCCAGACTATAGTTTGACTAGCTAGTGACCGCAATGTGGCCACCTTGGCCGGCCCCTGCGACCGGCGCTCGCACTACGCGGGAGGGAACCCTCCGGTGGCGATCGGACCCCATCGCGTCGGCGTCACACGGATCAGGCACTTGCCCTGGACGACCATCGCCTGGCGGTATTCGTCCCAGTCCGAGTGCTCGCCCGCGACGGCGCGGAAGTACTCGACCAGACCGTCCACGGCCTCGGGCACGTTGATGACCTCGGCATCGCCGTCGACCTGGACGTATGGCCCGTTGAACTCATCGGACAGCACCGTGATGCTGGCGCGGCGATCACGGCGCAGGTTCACCGACTTGGCCCGCTGCGGATAGCTCGCCACCACGATCCGGCCCTCTCCGTCGACGCCTCCGGTGACAGGCGAACTCTGCAGTGAACCGTCGGCCCGGTAGGTGGTCAGCACCATGTGATGGCGGGTCCGGACGAAGTCGAGCATCTCGGAGCGGGCGACAACGTCAGCCGTGGCGTACTTGCGAGCCATGCCTCCAACGTACTGACGTGCGCTATTTCCGCTACTTGCGCTTCAACGTCCAGGCGGGCACCCAGTGCGTGACGGCCCTGCGATCCGCGCCGTAGGCGACGTCATAGGTCACCCATCCCCACCAGTGGCCCTGCTCGCACAGTCCCCAACACGTCAGCATTCCCTCGACGATGGCGTGCATCTGCAGGCCCGCCGGGTGGTAGCCGCCGGCGCGATGCGGCTCGCGCGGGAACACCGTGGCGAGATCGATCAGAACCGGCATGGGCGGATCCACCCGGCGAAACGTCGCCGGCTGCGGCTGACCGTTGTGCCCGATCGACTGCAGCTGCCCCATTGTTCGATCATACGTTCGAATTGAGGTCCGATGGCAGCACGAACGTGAACGCCCGCCGGAAACCCAAACCGGTCAGCCGGCCGGCGCGCACCGCGCCCACCGACGTCGTCCTGACCTCGCCCGAGGACGGTTCGTAGCAGCGCAGACGCTCCCCCGACGCCTCGACGATCAGCACCCAGTGCCTCGGGATGACGTTACCGACGAGCATGGCTACGGGACGCTCCTGCGCGACGGCGGCCAGCACGTCGGCCATCGCGTCGCGTCGACCCCACAGCCCGTGGCACAGACGCCACCGATAGGGCACGCCGCGACCGGCGCCCTGCGCACTGATCGCCCTGGCCATGCCCATCGGGGTGGTGCCGAGCGCCCGCGGCCAGACCGTATTGATTCGCCCGTGCACGCGGCCCTGCTCCCTGGCGAACCACGCGGGCGCCACCAGTTCGCGGCGATACGCCGGGTCCAGCAGCGCACCCGCCACCACGGCGACGGCAGGACCGCATGAGACGCCGTCGCGCTGCCGCAGGCGCAGAGCCGCGAGCTTCACGATGCCCAGGCTAGGCCGATCGGGATTCCCGTCACCCAGATATGGGTATCGGTGAACACATGTCCGCTGGAACGCCGGGTCGGCCATGAGCCTCGACTTCACGCCGACCATCGCGCAGCACGATCTGGCCCGCCGCACGCACGAGTTCGCCGAGCAGGTGATTCGGCCTGTGGCACGGGACTACGACCAGCGCCAGGAGTTTCCCTGGCCGGTGCTGGAGGAGGCCGCCGAGCGCGGCTTCTACAGTCCACTGTTCTATCGCGACCTGATCGGCGACCCGAGCGGACTCTCGCTGCCGATGTTCATGGAGGAGCTGTTCTGGGGCTGCGCGGGGATCGGGCTGGCGATCGTCATGCCCGCGTTGGCGCTGTCAGCGATCGGACAGTCCGCGACGCCCGAACAGATGCTGCAGTGGGCCCCGGAGTGCTTCGGGTCGCGCGGCGACCTCAAGCTCGCCGCGCTGGCCATCTCCGAACCTGAGGGCGGCAGCGACGTGCGCAACCTGCGCACCCGGGCTCGACGCGCTGGCCCCGAGCGGGACGCGGACTGGATCATCGACGGCAGGAAGATGTGGATCGGCAACGGCGGAATCGCCAACGTGCACGTCGTCAACGCCGTGGTCGACGACGACCTCGGCCATCGCGGGCAGGCACTGTTCGTGGTGCCCGGCGGCACACCCGGTCTGGAGATGGTGCGCAAGCTCGACAAGCTGGGCTGCCGCGCCTCGCACACCGCCGAGCTCAGGTTCGAGGGTGTCCGGGTGCCTGCAGACAACCTGCTCGGCGGGCCGGACAAGCTCGAGTACAAGCTGGCCAAGGCCCGAGAGGTGGTCGCCGGGGCCAAGCACTCCGGTTCGGCCACCATGGGCACGTTCGAGCAGACCCGCCCGATGGTCGCGGCCCAGGCCCTTGGAATCGCCAGGGCCGCACTGGAATACGCCACCGAGTACGCCAACGGGCGGGAAGCCTTCGGCGCGCCCATCATCGACAACCAGGGCATCGCGTTTCCGCTGGCCGATTTGGCAACCAAGGTCGACGCCGCCCGCCTGCTCACGTGGCGGGCCTCGTGGATGGCCGCCACGGGTGTGCCACTCGAACGCGGCGAGGGCTCGATGGCCAAGCTCGCCGCGAGCGAGGTGGCGGTCGAGGCCACCGAACGCGCCATCCAGACCCTCGGCGGCTGGGGCTACATCACCGACCACCCCGTCGAGAAGTGGTACCGCGACGCCAAGCTGTACACGATCTTCGAGGGCACCAGCGAGATCCAGCGCATCGTCATCTCCAACGCGCTGGGCGCCGCCGCCGGCAAGCCCCCGCTGCACATCGAACTCGAGCCGACCGGCGGCCCGCTCAACGCGGCGTTCGGTCGCGGCACCCCCGCGCGCACCTGGGCGGCCAATGCCGCCCTGGACATGCGGGACAAGGTGCCGGGTCCCGTGATGAACCTGGCGATGAAGGTGCTGCGGCCACCCAGGAAGAGCCGATGATGCGGTACCCCTGGTCACGCATACCGGATTCTGGCAACATTACCGGCGAGTAGGTTCGGCTCGCCGAACACGATTGAGGTGGGGATTTCGATGGAGACTCGGCAGTTCGCAGTTACCTACCTCGCCGCGGGCACCGAGGGTGGCGGGGCGGCGATCGGTGAGGTCATCGGCATGTCCGCCGTCGGGCTGGTCGTCGGCGTCATCCTGATCTGGGTCGGCTATCTGCATCGGGCACGCAAGATCACCTGGCTGAACGACCTCGGCGAGCGCGCAGGCCGCAGGTTCAAGCGCCCGGCCTGGGTCGCACTGCCCATCATGTTGTTCATCACGACGATCATCAGCGCGCTGTTCGGCTTCATCTGGGACGTCAGCCTGCACATCGGCAACGGCCGCGACCCGGGGCCGCTGGCCAACCCCGCCCACTACTTCATCCTCTTCGGGCTCTTCCTCCTGTTCGTCGCCGGCTGCCTCGCCTGCGTACTGCCCTATGACAAGCCGGGCCCGTCGGCCGTCCGGATCACGCGCACCTGGTACGCCCCGGTCGGGGGTCTCCTGATGGCCGGATGCGGGCTGTACGCGTTGATCGGCTTCCCCCTCGACGACATCTGGCACCGCATATTCGGTCAGGACGTCACGCTGTGGGGTCCGACCCACCTGATGATGATCGGAGGCGCGGGATTCTCCACGCTCGCAGCGCTGTATCTCGACCACGAGGGCCGTCGGGCAGCCGGCGAGGACGCCCCCAAGGACGGACCCGGGCTGAAGTTCGTGCAGTACCTGGCTTTTGGCGGCGTGGTCATCGGGATGTCGGTGTTCCAGATCGAGTTCGACTTCGGCGTGATGCAGTTCCGCCAGGTCTTCGAACCCATGCTGATCGCCGCCGCGGGAGCCTTCGCACTCGTCGCGGCCCGGATGATGCTCGGCCATGGAGCCGCGATCGTGGCAGCACTGCTGGCGATCGCGCTACGCGGCCTGATGGCCGTGCTGGTGGGCCCCGTGCTCGGCGCTCCAATCAACTGGTTCGCGTTGTACCTCGGGCCGGCCATCGTGATCGAACTCCTCGCGCTGACACCGCTTCTCAAGCGCCCGGTGCTGTTCGGCCTCGTCAGTGGCGTCGGGGTGGCGACGGTGGGTCTGTTGCTGGAGTCGCTGTGGATCGGCGCGGTCTACGAGTACCCGTGGCCTGCCAGCATCTGGCCCGAGGCGCTGATGATGGCCGTTCCCGTCGCCGCACTCGTCGGTGCCTGCGGAGCCATGGTCGGCATGGTGGTCACCGGGCAGAGGCTGCCGAGTCGAGCAGTCAGCGTCGGCCTGGTGGTGCTGGCCGTCATCGCCATCGGCGCAGCCACGGCCAATGGGCTTCGCTACGACGTCCCGGAGAACGCGACCGCGACCATCACGTTGACCGAGGCACCCAGCATCGGCGACCAGCGCATGGCGACCGCCGACATCCGCATCAACCCACCGGATCTGGTGAGCGCAGACCCCAACTGGGTGTCGGTGTTGGGCTGGCAGGGCGGGATCGAGAACGATCGCGGCATCTTCGTCGATCATCTGGAGCGACTCGGGTCGGGACACTTCCGCTCGACCGAGCCGATGCCGATCTCGGGTACCTGGAAGACGCTGTTGCGCGTCCACGACGGCCGAACCCTGGCGGCCGTGCCGATCTACCTTCATGGCGACCCGGGCATCGGCGCCGAGGAGGTACCCGCGGAGTCCTCGATGACGCGGCCGTTTGTCGCCGAGGTCACCATACTGCAGCGCGAGCGCAATCCCGATACTCCACAAGCACTTTGGCTTATCGGCTGCCTCGTGGTGCTGTTCTGCACGCTGACCCTCATCGCCGGTCTGGCCTGGGGCGCGGGACGGCTCAACAAGAACGAGCCGACCACCAGCGAGCCCGAGCTGGCACCGTCCGGGCAGACATGACGGGCAGCACCGAACCCGACATTCTCGCTGATCACTCGATCCTGCTCGCGATTCCCGCATTCGCGCCGGCGCTCGTCGTCGTGGCCGTGGTGATCTGGATTGTGATGCGCGACAGGCGCCGCGCTGACGACGAGGATCCTTCCAGCGAATCCCCAGCATCGACCGACGAGGATGGCTCACCGTGACCACTTCCACGATCTCCCGGACTCTGCTGGCCACCCTTGCCGCGGCGCTGCTCACCGCGGGCTGTGGCGGGTCGGCTCAGGACGCGACGAGCAGCACCCCGACATCTCCGGGTGCCTCCCCGTCATCCACGGCCGCACCGGAACTCACCGATCAGCAGGAACCACCCGCAGTGGCGTCGCTCGACGTCACGATCAGGGGCGGTGAGGTCATACCCGCCAACACGCAGATGGACGCCGAGGTGGGGCAGCCCATCGTGATCCGGGTCAACAGCGACGCCGCCTACGAGTTGCACGTGCACTCCAGTCCCGAGCACAGCTTCGCCATCGCGCCGACGAACGGTCAGTCCTTCCAGTTCACCGTCGACGTGCCCGGCAGGGTCGACGTCGAACTGCACCAGCTGCACACGACCATCGTCACCATCACCGTCGTGCAGTGACACCCGCGCAGGCGACGGTGGTACTCGCCCACGGGTTGGGTGGATCGTCCGATCTTCCAATCCCCTTCACCTACGCCCTGATCGGCGCCGCGTGGGCGTTGACGTTCACATTCGCCGTCGTCGCACTCGCCTGGAAGCGCCCCCGCTTCGATCCGGACAGACCCGCACGGCCCCTGCCCCAGTGGTGCACCGCCGTGGTCGACAACTCCGCCGTGCGGTGGACGGTCGCTCTGCTTGCTCTGCTGCTCGCGGTGTGGGTCGGGGTGGCGGCGATGTTCGGGCCCCAGGACGGCGACAACCCGTTGCCTGGAGTCTTCTACGTGCTGCTCTGGGTCGGTCTCGTGGCCGTGTCGGTGGTGCTGGGGCCGGTCTGGCGGCTGCTGTCACCGGTGCGCACGGTCTATCGGCTGCTACCGGCGTCCCGCAGGCCGCCGCCGCGGACGTACCCTGCGCGCTGGGGATACTGGCCGGCCGTACTGGGCCTGTTCGCGTTCGTGTGGCTCGAACTCGCCAGCTCCGATCCGGGATCGCTTGCCGCCATTAAGGTATGGCTCCTGGCATATCTGGTGGTGACGCTTGCCGGGGTGCTGCTGTTCGGGACGCGCTGGGCCGCGCGCGCCGACCCGTTCGAGGTGTACGGCGTTGTGGTGTCGCGCCTATCGCCGTTGCGGCGCAACGCCGACGGTCGCGTCGCTGTGGGTAACCCGTTCGATCACCTGCCGTCGTTGCCGGTTCGGCCGGGCACGGTCGCGGTGCTGGCGGTCCTGCTGGGATCCACTGCGTTCGACAGCTTCTCGGCGATGCCGGGATGGCGCGGTTTCGTCGACGATGTGTCGGGCGGTTCGGGAACGGTCGCGGTACTCGTCCGCACGGTCGCGCTGACGACCTTTGCCGGGGTGGTCGGCGGGTCGTTCTGGCTCGCGGCGCGCGCGACGGGCGGGGTCGACCGCGCGAAGCGGCGCGAACTACCGGGCCTGTTGGCGCACTCGCTGATCCCGATCGTGGTCGGCTACGTTTTCGCCCACTACCTGACCTATCTGGTGGAGCGCGGCCAGCAGACAGTGCTGCGCCTCGCCGACCCATTCAACTGGGGGTGGCTCGGCGACGCGCAGGTGTCCTATGTGTTGTCGATGCACCCGTCGGTCCTGGCCACCCTCAAGGTCGGCTTCGTGGTGGCCGGGCACATCGCGGCCGTGGTGGCCGCGCACGACCGAGCGCTGCGGGTGCTGCCGAAGCCGCATCAGGTGAGTGGACAACTCACGATGATGCTGGTCATGGTCGGCTACACGTTCACCGGGCTGTACCTGCTGTTCGGCGGCTAAGTTTGTCAGCATGCGCGCGCTGATCATTGTCGACGTTCAGAACGACTTCTGCGAGGGCGGATCCCTTGCCGTCGACGGCGGTGCTGACGTCGCACGCAAGCTGACCGACCTGTTGCGCGACCACACCTTTCGCGCTGACTACGACCACGTCGTGGCGACTATGGACCACCACATCGATCCCGGCGAGCACTTCTCGGAGAACCCCGACTATCGCGACTGCTGGCCACCGCACTGCGTCGTCGGCACCGAGGGCGCCGACTTCCACCCCGCATTCGACGCGTCCGCCGTCGAGGCCGTCTTCCACAAGGGCCACTATTCGGCGGCCTACAGCGGTTTCGAGGGTGCGCATGCCGAGGACGGCACGGGCCTGGCCGACTGGTTGCGCCAGCGCGGTGTGGACACCGTCGACGTGGCGGGCATCGCCACCGACTACTGCGTGAAGGCCACCGCCGCCGACGCGGTCGCCGCCGGTTTCACCACCCGCGTCCTGCTGGACCTGACGGCGGGGGTGTCGCCGGCGACGACCGCGGAGGCGGTTGACGCGCTGCGTGCCTCGGGCGTCGAGATCGGCTAGCTGCGGACCTCCCGGGCGGCGGTCACCAGGTGCCTCAGCGACGCCGTCACCTCGTCGGTGGTCCGTGTCTTCAATCCACAGTCCGGATTGACCCAGAGCCGTTCGGCGGGAACCGACTTCAGAGCCTCCCGCAGCGATGACACCATCTCGTCGACGCCGGGAACCCGCGGTGAGTGGATGTCGTAGACACCCGGACCGACGCTGTTGGCGAAGCCCACCTCGTTGAGGTCACCGAGCACCTCCATGTGTGAACGCGCCGCCTCGATCGAGGTCACGTCGGCATCCAGGTCGGCGATCGCTCCGATCACCTCGCCGAACTCCGAGTAGCAGAGGTGTGTGTGGATCTGGGTGGAGTCGGCGACCCCCGACGTGGACAGCTGGAACGCGTCGACTGCCCACCTCAGGTACGCGTCCTTGTCCTTCGATCGCAGCGGCAGCAGTTCACGCAGCGCCGGCTCGTCGACCTGAATGATCGCGATACCCGCCGCCTGTAGATCCACCGTCTCGTCCCGGATCGCCAGCGCCACCTGGGCCGCGGTGTCGGCCAACGGCTGATCGTCGCGGACGAACGACCACGCCAGGATGGTCACCGGGCCCGTCAGCATGCCCTTCACCGGCTTGCCGGTGAGCGACTGCGCGTAGGTGATCCACTCGACCGTCATGGGCGTCGGCCGGCTGACATCGCCGTACAGGATCGGCGGACGCACGCAGCGGCTGCCATAGGACTGCACCCAGCCGTTCTGCGTGGCGAAGAACCCGTCGAGCTGTTCGGCGAAGTACTGCACCATGTCGTTGCGCTCGGGCTCGCCGTGCACCAGCACGTCAAGACCCAGCTCCTCCTGAAGCCTGATGACGTCGGCGATCTCCGCCTTCATCCGGCGCTCGTACTCCGCCGCGTCGATCTCGCCGGCCCGCAGTGCGGCGCGGGCCACTCTGATCGCCGATGTCTGCGGGTAGGAGCCGATTGTCGTGGTCGGCAGGTCCGGCAGATGCAGCCGTTGGTTCTGCGCCTCGCGGCGCTGCGCCGCCGGACCGCGCGTGGTGCCGGATGCGGCGATCGCGGCGATACGGGCACGGATCCGCTCGTTGGACAGGCGCGGGTCGGTACGACGTGAGGCGATGGCCGTGTTCGATGCGGCGACCTCGGCGGCGATGGCGTCCCGCCCGTCCCTCAGACCGCGCGCCAGCGCGACCACTTCGGTCACCTTCTCGGAGCCGAACGCCAACCAACTGCGCAGCGCGGGCTCGAGCCCGGGCTCCGCGTCCAGTGTGTACGGCACGTGCAGCGTTGAGCAGGACGTCGAAACCGCCACTGCACCCGCCGATCCCACGATCGTGGCCAGCGTGCCCAACGCCGCCTCCAGATCGGTGCGCCAGACGTTGCGGCCGTCGACGATCCCGGCGACGACGGTCTTGCCCGCCAACTCCGGGACAGCGGCCACTGCCGATGCGCCGCCCGCGACCAGATCGACGCCGATGGCCTCAACGGGCGTCCGCGCCAGAGCGGGCAGCGCATCGGCCAGTTCGCCGAAGTAGGTGGCCACGAACACTGCGGGCCGTTTGGCCAGGCCTGCGAGCAGCCCGTAGGTGCGCTCCGCCAACTCGCCCGCGTTGTCCAGCGTGTCGGTCACCAGGACGGGCTCATCGAACTGCACCCACTGCACACCCTCGTCCACGAGGACCTCAAGCAACTCGGCGTAGACGGCGAGCAGGTCGTCGAGGCGTGCGATGGGCGCACCCGCCCCGTCGACCGCCTTGGACAACGCGAGGAACGTGATGGGTCCGACGATCACCGGCCTGGCCGGAATGTCGAGTGCGCGTGCCTCTTCCAGCTCACCGAGGAGCTTGAGGGGATTGAGTGCGAACCGCGTCCTCGGGCCGATCTCGGGAACCAGGTAGTGGTAGTTGGTGTCGAACCACTTGGTCATCTCGAGCGGCGCGACGTCGTCGTTTCCCCGCGCGGCGGCGAAGTAGCGGTCCAGATCGCTGGAATCGGCACCGATACCGGCCACACGCTCTGGCAGGGCGCCGACCAGCACGGCGGTATCGAGCACCTGGTCGTAGTAGGAGAAGGTGTTGACCGGAACCGAGTCCAGGCCCGCGGTGACAAGCGACTGCCAGGTGTCGGCCCGCAGGTTCGCGGCAAGGGCCTCGAGTTCGGCTCGTTCGATGCGGCCCGCCCAGTAACTCTCGACGGCACGCTTGAGTTCCCGTTTGGGGCCGATCCGCGGCGAGCCGGTGATGGTGGCGGTGAACGGTCTAGCTGTGGTCATGCGACGTCCTCTTGACGAGACGGATGGATATCACCAAGAGACGTCGAACCGAGCGCGATCATTCCACTGGAGTAACCGCTTCGGCCACTGCCCATTCCACGAGGCGATGATCCACCGAACGCGGCGCGTCCGGTACGGCTGGCAGGTCTTCGGACTCACAGGCGCGCACGATGTTCGTGCACCTACTGGCCGTCGCTTCCCAGCCCTTGCGGACCAGTGCTGATGACGGCGGTCGTTCCTGCATACCGCTGCGGGACAGTCCCGGATTCTCACCGGGTTCCCTCTTGCGATGTCGCCGTCCGAGGACGACGACAAACCAGCTGCACCGGCCAGCGTATCCCTAGTGCCGTGTCGGGTCGACGGGCCGCCCGGACCACTGCGGTGGACGGCCGGCCTGGAACGCCCGCACGCCCTCGCGGGCGTCGTCATGGGCCATGAGTACGCGATGGATGGCCGTCTCCCGTTCCCCGACCGCGGCGGAGTCGAGGTCGAACGAGTCCCACAGCAGCCGCTTGCTCGCCGCCACCGACATCGGCGCGGTATTGGTGGCGATGTCGGTGGCGATCTCCAGGGCCGCGGGCAGCACCTCGTCGGCGGGCAGCACCCGGCTTCCCAGCCCCAGCGCCACGGCGCGGTGCCCGTCGAGCGTCGCGCCCGTCAGCAGGATCTCCGCGGCGTTCGCGATCCCGACCAGGCGCGGCAGCACCCAGTGCGAGTATGCGTCGCCGACCACCCCGCGGCGGACCTGCACCACGCCGTACTTCGCGTCGGCGGCGAACAGTCGGATATCGCACTGCAGCGCCAGGGTGAGCCCAAGCCCGAGGGCGTGGCCGTTGACCGCGGCGATGACGGGTTTGCTCAGCGTCCAGGCGGGCACCGCGACACCCGCGGCGGTGAAGCCTGGGCCGGTGCCCGCGAAGGTGTCCTCGCCCCCGGCGAGGTCGGCGCCCGCGCAGAATGCGGGTGGGGCCCCCGTGAGGACCAGAACGCGAACGCTGTCATCGGCATCGAGCCTGGTGTACGCATCGGCCAGCTCCTGGCGCATACCGTCACCGAACGCGTTGCGCCGCGCGGGCCGATTCAGCGTGACAGTAGCCACACCGGCCTGCACGTTGGTTTGCAATGTGCGGTAAACGGGCAGTTCAGCAGGTGCGCGCAAGCGACTCCCCTCCAGTCCGAACAACTCGCCCAGCGTGCCCTCGCACCCCGGTGCGCCGTATCGTCGCCATAGTCGCATCAAGTGAAACAGCCAGAAGGGTTGCCCTTGTCCGAAGCTTCGAGTTCCAACGCCGTTCCACAGGAGATCTGGCGCGGCAAGGCCTATCCGCTGGGCGCGACGTACGACGGATCAGGCACCAACTTCGCGGTCTTCAGCGAGGTGGCCGAGCGTGTTGAGCTGTGCCTGTTCGACGCGGACGGCACCGAGAGCAGGATCGCGCTTCCCGAGGTCGACGGTTTCGTGTGGCACGGTTTCGTGCCCACCATCGAGCCGGGGCAGCGATACGGCTACCGGGTGTACGGGCCCTATGACCCCGACAACGGTCACCGCTGCAACCCGAACAAGCTGTTGCTCGACCCCTACTCCAAGGCCATCGACGGCACGTTCACCTGGAACCAGTCACTGTTCGGCTACACCTTCGGCGACGAGAACAGCCGCAACGACGACGACTCGGCCGCCGACATGCCGAAGTCGGTCGTGATCAACCCGTTCTTCGACTGGGGCACCGACCACCCGCCGCACCACGAGTACGCCGACACCGTCATCTACGAGGCCCACGTCAAGGGGCTGACTCAGACTCATCCCGACATCCCCGAGCAGATCCGCGGCACGTACGCGGCCGTTGCGCACCCCGTCATCATCGAGCACCTGAAGTCGTTGGGCGTCAACGCCATCGAGCTGATGCCGATCCATCATTTCGCCAACGACTCAACCCTGATCGAGAAGGGCCTGTCGAACTACTGGGGCTACAACACGATCGGGTTCTTCGCGCCCGATCACAAGTACGGCAGCAGCGCCACCCCCGGCGGTCAGGTGCAGGAGTTCAAGGCCATGGTCCGCGCGCTGCACGAGGCCGATATCGAGGTGATCCTCGACGTGGTCTACAACCACACCGCCGAGGGCAACCACCTGGGCCCGACGCTGTCCATGCGGGGCATCGACAACGCGGCCTACTACCGACTCGTCGACGATGACAAGCGGTACTACATGGATTACACCGGCACCGGTAACAGCCTCAATGTCGGTCACCCGCACTCACTTCAGCTGATCATGGACTCGCTGCGCTACTGGGTCACCGAGATGCACGTCGACGGGTTCCGCTTCGACCTGGCGTCCACCCTGGCCCGGGAGTTCTACGACGTGGACAAGCTGTCGACGTTCTTCGAACTCGTGCAACAGGATCCGACGGTCAGCCAGGTGAAGCTCATCGCCGAACCGTGGGACGTCGGCCCCGGCGGCTACCAGGTGGGCAACTTCCCGCCGCAGTGGACCGAGTGGAACGGCAAGTACCGCGACACCGTGCGCGACTTCTGGCGTGGCGAGCCCGCCACCCTCGACGAGTTCGCCTACCGCCTCACGGGTTCGGCCGACCTGTACGAGCACACCGGCAGGCGACCGGTCGCGTCGATCAACTTCGTCATCGCACACGACGGGTTCACGCTGCGCGATCTGGTGTCCTACAACGAGAAGCACAACGAGGCCAACGGCGAGGGCAACAACGACGGGGAGAGCCACAACAGGTCGTGGAACTGCGGCGTCGAGGGCCCAACCGACGATAAGGAGATCCTCGCACTGCGGTCCCGGCAGGAACGCAACTTCCTGGCGACTCTGCTTCTGTCTCAGGGCGTTCCGATGATCTGCCACGGTGACGAACTCGGGCGCACGCAGGGCGGTAACAACAACGGCTACTGCCAGGACAACGAGATCACCTGGATCGACTGGGCCAACGCCGACGCCGAACTTCTCGACTTCGCACGGGCGGCCTCGGCACTACGCGCGGCGCACCCGGTGTTCCGTCGCCGCCGGTTCTTCAGCGGCAAGCCCGTGGGCAGGCGGGGTGAGGCCGGGCAGCCCGATATCGCGTGGTTCGCGCCCGACGGCGACGAGATGACGGGCGACGACTGGGGTTCGGGATTCGCCAAGTCGGTGGCGGTCTACCTCAACGGCCAGGGCATCCCGGACCGCGACGTGCGCGGCCAGCGGGTCATCGACGACTCGTTCCTGCTGTGTTTCAACGCCCACTACGAGGACATCGAGTTCACCCTGCCGCCGGCCGCGTTCGGCGAGGCCTGGCAGGTCGTCCTCCAGACCGGCGGCCCGGAGCCGGCACCCGATGCCACGGCCGCAGCGGGTGCGAGTCTGACGGTTGAGGCCCGCAGCACCGTCGTGTTGCAGGCCGTGGCGCCCGCGGAGTGACGTTGCGAGACCAGGAGACGACCCCAGCACTAGGAGACGACGTCGAAGAACGAGTCGCCGTCCTCGGGTGTGCCGTCGATCTGCCCGCGGTCACGGCCGTGCTGCTCGGGGTCGAGTCGGTCGATGTCGACGTCGCTGACCAGGTCCAGCCCACCACCCAGATCTGAGTCGTGCGCGTCGCTGGACGGCTGATCGTCGCCGTCGGGGCTGATGTCGGGCTCCTCGTCGGAGAGGCGTTCGGCCAGCGTCTCGTCGTCCTTCGGCTCGATCCAGTTCTGCGGCGCGTCCACCACCTCGTCGCCGTCGTCGTTGCGAATCTCGTCGGAGTCGAGCGACTCGGACGTCGACAGTGGGTTGTCGTCGAAGCCGTCTGTGCTCATACGCCCATGTTGCCCGACTTCTGCCAGAAAGAAACAGTCCACACTCGCAATTCGGTACCCAACAATATTTACCTCTGCAACAGAGGTATTGTTCTGGCATGGACACCCGCGCCGATCTCGCCGCCGAACTGTTCGGCACCGTGGGCCGGTTCCGCCGTCAGGTTCGCCGCTCGGCGGGGCCGGCCATCGGCACCGGACTGCCCGAGTCCCAGGCCGAACTCCTGCGCCTGATCGGACGCCGGCCCGGCATCTCGGTGCGCGAGGCCGCGACCGAACTCGGTTTGGCCCCCAACACCGCCTCGACTCTGGTTTCGCGGCTGTGCGCCGATGGCCTCCTCGACCGCACCGTCGACCCCGACGACCGGCGCGTCGGCAGGCTGGCCCTGACCGAGTCCTCACAGCGCATCGCCGACGAGTCCCGCGCCGCACGCCGCGCCGCCCTCGCCGCCGCATTGGATCGCCTCGACGCAGACGCGATCGATCACCTGACCGAGGGCCTGGCCGTGCTGGCCACGCTCACCGAGCTACTGCGCGAGGAGGTTTCATGACACCCGCGGTACCCAATTCGCGGCCCGCCGCGGTCCACTGCCGGCACCTGACCCACCGCTACGGCGACTTCACCGCCGTCGACGACGTCAGCCTGCAGGTCCACATCGGGGAGACCATGGGGCTGCTCGGCCCCAACGGCGCGGGCAAGACCACCCTGGTCCGCGTGTTGACCACCCTCACCCCCGTGCAGGAGGGCGAGGTGAGCATCTTCGGGCTGGACGCGCGCCGCGACACCATGGACATCAGACACAATATCGGCTATGTGCCCCAACAGCTCTCGATCGAATCGGCACTGACCGGACGGCAGAACGTCGACCTCTTCGCGCGCCTCTACGACGTACCGCGCAAACAGCTCCGCGCTCGTGTCGACGAGGCCCTCGATGCGATGCAGCTGCTCGACGTCGCCGACAACCTCGCGGGCACCTACTCCGGCGGGATGGTCCGACGGCTGGAGTTGGCGCAGGCACTGGTGAACCGGCCCTCGCTGCTGCTGCTCGACGAACCCACCGTTGGTCTGGATCCCATTGCCCGCGACAGTGTCTGGTCACAGGTGGCGCGGATGCAGGACGAGTTCGGCATGACGGTCCTGCTCACCACGCACTACATGGAGGAGGCCGACGCGCTGTGCGACCGGGTCGCGCTCATGCACCGCGGCGTGCTCCAGGCCGTCGGCACCCCCGCCGATCTCAAGGCCGAGCTGGTGTCGGAGGCCTCACCCACCGTGAGCCTGGAGGACGTGTTCCGGCACCACGCGGGATCGGACCTGTCCGAGGACGCCGCGCGCAAGGGACTGCGTGAGATCCGCTCCAGCAGAAGGACGGCCCGCCGTGTCAGTTGAGAGCACCACTCCCGTCGACCTGATCCGGGCACCCCGCGGAGTGCGGCGCGTCCCCGGCCTGCTGCGGCGGATGAACGCGTTCGCGCTCGTCGAACTGCAGAAGCTGCGTCACGACCGCAGCGAGCTGCTCACCCGGATGGTGCAGCCCGCGCTGTGGCTGCTGATATTCGGGCAGACGTTCTCGCGTCTCGACGTCATCGACACCGGCGGTGTGCCGTACCTGGCGTTCCTGGCGCCGGGCATCATCGCGCAGTCGGCGCTCTTCATCTCGATCTTCTACGGCATTCAGATCGTGTGGGACCGCGACGCCGGCATCCTGGCCAAGCTGATGGTGACGCCCGCGCCCGCATCCGCGCTGATCACCGGCAAGTCGTTCGCGGCGGGCGTGCGGTCGGTGGCTCAGGTGGTCGGGGTGCTGGTGATCGCCTATCTGATGGGTATTCACCTCACCGCCAACCCGCTCCGAATCCTGGCCGCGATGGGGGTCGTGGTGCTGGGGTCCGCGTTCTTCGCGTGCCTGTCCATGACGCTGGCTGGTCTGGTGCGCAACCGTGACCGGTTGATGGGCATCGGTCAGGCCATCACCATGCCGCTGTTCTTCGCCTCCAACGCGCTCTACCCCGTCGATGTGATGCCGCAGTGGTTGCGCTGGCTGTCAGCGATCAATCCCTTGAGCTACGAGGTAAACGCGCTGCGGGCGCTTCTCATCGGCACGCCGGGCAACACGCTGCTCGACGTCGCGGTGCTGATCGTCGCCGCCGGAATCGGGGTTGTCGCCGCCTCGACGCTGCTACGGCGCCTGGTGCGCTGATTCGTTCGGGTCGAGCCCTCAACTCAATGCAGTTGCCATCGTTAGGGAGTTCGTCGGGTGCGAAGGTGCTCAACACAACCAAGGGGTGCGCAAACGGCCGATCCCGGCGCCATCGTCTGGCACGACGACGCACCTGACAATCCGACTGACCTGAACCATGAAGACAGCGGCTTGACTTCTTCATTGAGCGTCCCTTCGCCCACTCCCGACTTCCCGTGAGCCTTCCCGCCTTGTTGTGCTTGCGGTGGGCAGCTGAAGTCGTTTAAGCATCAGGGCGTTGACGGCCACGATGAGGCTGGAGCCCGACATCGACAGGGCGGCGATCTCTGGACGCAGCACCAATCCCAGCGACGGCTGAAGAGCACCGGCCGCGATCGGCAGGGCGATGACATTGTAGCCGACCGCCCATCCGAGGTTCTGACGCATCTTGCGCAGAGTCCCCCGGCCGATGCGGAGTGCGGCTGCCACGTCGAGAGGATCCGAGCGCATTAGCACTAGCTCCGCGGTTTCAATCGCCACGTCGGTGCCCGCGCCTATCGCAATTCCCAGGTCTGCTTGCGCCAGCGCTGGGGCGTCGTTGACGCCGTCACCGACCATCGCGACCTTCTTGCCCGACCGCTGTAGCCCGGCGATCTTGCTCGCCTTGTCGCCGGGCAGTACCTCGGCGATGACGATGTCAATACCGAGCTGTTGCGCAATGCGGTGGGCGGTTGCCTCGTTGTCGCCACTGAGCATGACCACCTCGACGTCGAGGTCCTGCAGTGCCGATACCGCTTCTGCCGAGGTATCCCTGACGGCATCGGCGAGAGCGATGACCCCCACGCCTTGGCCGTCGACGGCCACCAGCACCGCGGTCCGGCCACTCGAGGCCAGCTCGTCACGCCGCTCCATCAGAGGTCCGAAGTCCACGTTCTCGGCGATCATTAGTTTGCGGTTGCCGACCGCGACGTGGCGGCCCTGCACGTCGGCGGTAGCACCATGCCCGGGCACATTGCGGAACCCGACCAGCGGCAGCTTCGGAACCGCGCGGGCAGCTGCGTAGCGCACGATCGCACCGGCCAGCGGGTGCTCGGATTCGCGTTCGACCGACGCGACAAGCGCGAGCATCTCGTCCTCGCCGATCGATGCGACGACAACATCGGTGACCTCGGGCTGCCCCTTGGTCAAGGTGCCGGTCTTGTCCATCACCACGGTGTCGATGCGAGCCGAGGTTTCGAGTGCGGTGGCGTTCTTGAACAGAACCCCACGCTTTGCGCCCAGCCCGGTGCCGACCATGATCGCGGTCGGAGTAGCCAGGCCCAGCGCGTCAGGACAGGTGATGACCACGACCGTGATCGAGAACAGCAGCGCAGACTGCACACCCGCACCAACAAGCCACCAGACCAGGAACGTGGCCGTGCCGCCGATTAGTGCGACCAGGACCAGCCAGAATGCGGCCCGGTCAGCGAATCTCTGCCCTGGGGCCTTCGAATTCTGAGCTTCCTGCACAAGGGACACGATCTGGGCCAGCACGGTGTCGGAACCGACCTTGGTCACGCGAACGCGAAGCGTTCCGGTGGTGTTGATTGACGCACCGATAACTGTCGAACCGGCAGCCTTCGTCACCGGCAAGCTCTCACCGGTAACCATCGATTCGTCTACCTCGGAGTCGCCGTCCGCGACGATGCCGTCGACCGGGATCTTTGCGCCTGGGCGGATCAGCAGCAGATCCCCTGCCACGACCTGCGCAGTCGGAATCTCGACCGGCTCGCCGTCGCGCAGCACCTCCGCCATTGGAGGTGCCAGTTCCAGCAGGGTACGGATGGCATCGTTGGCGCCGCCGCGGGCGCGCATCTCGAACCAGTGACCCAGCAGCACGAACGTGGTCAACACGGTGGCGGCCTCATAGAAGACCTCGCCACCGCCGGTCAGTGTCACACCAACGCTATAGACCCAGCCAGCGCCCACCGCGACGGCGACGAGCACCATCATGTCCAGCGTCCGCGCCTTCAGTGCCCGGTAGGCGCCGTCGAAGAATATCCACGCCGAATAGAAGATCACCGGCAGGCTCAGCAGCAGGGTGAACACATCATCGCGCAGCCCGAATGGCGCCGGCACCGTGAACCCGAACATGTCGCGCCCCATCGGAGACCACAGCATGATCGGGATCGACAACACCAGCGCGACCAAGAACCGGTTGCGCATGTCGCGGACCATCGCGTCCATCGACATTCCTGCATGCCCGCCGCCATGGCCCATTGTTTCCTGCGGGGATCGTCCAGTTGAGGTCTCATGCGCAATGGATGGCTCAGACATCGGGTCACACACGTGGGCGGGCACCGACCGGCCAGCGCAGTGAAAGCCGCAGTCCCGTAACCATTTCGACAGTTCCACCACCGATGTGCGGCCGGGATCGTAAGTGACGGTGGCGGTCTGATTGACGGCGTTGGCCTCAACGGCAATGACACCCGGTCGACGGAGAAGTGTGGCCTCGATGGCCGCCGTCGAACTCGCCCAGCTGAGGCCACCCACCTCGAGAACGGTGGTTTGGTTCATTTGACACGGCACCCCCAATGACCACGGTGCCAACGATTCCTATGCTTCCCGCGGACGGCACACGATCAGCAAGGGCGGACAGCACTGGCCTCTCCAGTGCTCCAACAGCGGCTGTTATCCCGGGTTTGGCACCTCAACTCTGAGCATGCCCCGGCCTAGTGCGGCTCGGGTAGTGATTCTGCGAAGGTTCGATGAAGAAATCACCGCTTCGTGTGCAACAACCATCGGCCCGCAGCATCGGCATGTTCGGAGGCCAAGCGTGCGAAGTCGACCTCGCCGCAGGCACTCCGGCCCAACCTCTGTTGCCTGGTCAAGCTGTTGATCACCCGCAACACCGTGTTCAGCTCACAATCTCCTCCGACGACGGCATGGCGTGGATCCCGGCGCAGTCCGCGATCCTGGTACCCGGAACCCACACAGAATCAGTCGGTCCATGGACCGACACCTAGCTCATCCCGGACAGGGCCCGTTGCGGGTTGGTGGTCAGCATCGCCGACACGATGTCATCCGCCACGCCGTGCGCACGCAACACCTGCGGCACCTCGTCGAGAAGATGGGTGAGACCGACCCCGCCGTAGGAGTGGAAGTGGCTGAGCCGGAACAGGTCATGCGAGAGCAACACGCGGGCGTGATGTCCGGCCTCCACCAGACGGGCGACGTAGCCGGCGATCCGCTCGGTGTCGTAGGGAACGTCGGTGGTGAATCCGTCGAACTCGGCCCAGCAGCCCCGCCGGACGACCTCGAGGTGGAATTGCGGGTCGTTGACGGTGTCGAGGTGACCGACCACCACCCGCTCCATCGGCACACCGCATTCGGCCAGGATGTTCAGAATGTCGCGGCCGACGGGCCAGCGCGCGGCGTGCAGGCTGATGGTCGCGCCGGTGCGGGCCTGCGCCCACGCCGCGGCGCGCAGGGCACGCTCCTCGAGTGCGGAGACCCAGCCCGCGTCGGCGCCAACCTCGCCGATGATGCCCGGCCGAACCCCGTCGACGCCTTCGGTGAACTCCGCAACGAGGTCCGCGCCGATCTGCGCGACGGTGCGCCGGTCCAGGTCGGCGTCGGCAAGGTAGGGGTCGCGGTAGTGCCCGCACCCCATCACGATGTGCACACCGGTGGCGTCCGAGGCCTCGCGGAGCAGATCGGGACGTCGGCCGAAGGTCGGGCAGGTCAGCTCGACCACGGTGCCGCCGCCCGCCGCCTTGAACCGCCGCAACTCCCGCACGGCGAGTTCGAGGTCGTCGAGCAGTCCGTCGGAACGGTACTCCCGCAGCGTGTTACAGAACAGGTGCTCATGCGGCAGCACCACTCCGAGCCGGTCCGCGCGGACCGGTCCGAGTACCGTCATCACCTCTGCGGCCGGGGATTCCGGCGGGTTGGCCATCACCTCACCCTGGCGAGAAACGCCCTGGTGCGCTCCGAGGACGGCTGGGCGAAGAACTGTGCCGGTGGTCCCGACTCGACGATGCGGCCGGCGTCCATCATCACCACTCGGTCCGCCACGTCGCGAGCGAACCCCATTTCGTGAGTCGCGATCACCATGGTCATACCGGCCAGTGCCAACTGTTTCATCACGTCGAGCACATCGCCAACGGTCTCGGGGTCGAGCGCGCTCGTCGGTTCGTCGAACAGAATCGCCCGGGGTTTCATACCGAGTGCGCGGGCGATCGCAATGCGCTGCTGCTGGCCGCCGGAGAGCTGGCGCGGGTAGGAGTCCGCCTTGTCCGGCAGACCGACCTGAGCCAGCAGCTCCCGGGCGGTCACCTCGGCGTCGGCCTTGGGTACCCGCGCGACATGGACCATGCCGTCGGTGATGTTCTGCATCGCGGTGCGATGACTGAACAGGTTGAAGCGCTGGAACACCATGCCGACGTGCGCGCGTTGGCGGGCGAGCTCGGCGTTGCGCAGCGGTTTGACGGTGCCGTTGACCTGCCGGGTCCCGATCGGCGTCCCGTCGAGCCGCACCTCACCGCGCTCGGGCGCCTCGAGATGGTTGATGCACCGCAGCAGCGTGGTCTTGCCCGACCCGGAGGGGCCGATCAGCACGACGACCTCGCCGCGTGCGACGGACAGGTCGACGTCATGCAGGATCTGCTTGTCGCCGAACCACTTAGAGACCCCGGTTACCTCGATCAGGCTGATCGCTTGCTCGCTGGTCATGCCGCCTCACTTCCGACTGGCGCAGGGATGGCCGAGCGGCGCTTCACCTTGCGCCGCTGCTTGTCGGGACTGATCCGACGTTCGATCCGGCCCTGGATGACCGTCCACACCACAGTCAGCGCCAGGTAGTAGATGGCCACCGCTCCGAAGACCTCGAACGGCTGGAAGGTCTGGCCCTGGATGATGGCCGCTGCGGTGTAGAGCTCGATGACGCTGATGACCGACAGCAGCGAGGTGTTCTTGAGCATCAGGTTGAACTGGTTGCCCAGTGGCGGCACGATGGTGCGCGCCGCCTGCGGCAGCACGATGCGACGCATGGTCTGCCGGTGGGTCATGCCGATAGCGTGCGCGGCTTCAACCTGACCGACATCGACGGAACCGATGCCGGAGCGGATGATCTCGGCCATGTAGGCGCCCTCGTTGAGCGAAAGGGCGAAGATGCCGGCCAGGATGCGACCCAGAATGACGAAGCCGAGAAGCCGCACGTCATCCCAGCGGTATCCACCGAAGATGGACAGCCCGAAGAACGGAAAGCCGGCGAAGAAGATGATGGATACCTGCACCAGGAACGGTGTTCCGCGGAACAGGCCGATGTAGCCGGCCGAGAGCCAGCGGACCGCGCCGAACCGGCTTTCCCGACCGAGGGCGGCAACCAGCCCGATCAGCACGCCCAGAATCTGGGAGACGATGGCGATAACCACCGTGAGCACAAGGCCTTTGACGACGAGACTGCTGGGATGAATGAGGTAGTCCCAGAACGCAGGCCAGTCGAACGGGTATGTGTTGGCGGCAGCCGCCATCAGCTGGGTCTCCATGAAAGCCTTTCCATGGCGGGGCGGTTCGCGGCCGCCCCGCCGTCACCGGGATACGTCAGACGAGCTTGGGGTCGATGCTGATGTCGGACAGACCCCACTTCTCCCAGATCTTCTTCCACGTGCCGTCCTCGACCATTGACTGCACTGCCTTCATCACCGGGTCCTGCATGGCCGGGTCGTCGGGCCGGAACGAGAAGCCGGTGAGGCCGGCAAGATCGCCGTCGCCGAGCGGGAAGGTGTCGGTGAACTCGACCTTGGCGTTGCGCTCCTGCTTGAGCAGAAGGGCAGCAACCTCCTCGGTCATCCAGGCGTCAACCTGACCAGAGGCCAACGCCTGGTATGCATCTGGGCTGCGCGGGAACTGGAGGATGTTGACCGGAGGCTCACCCTTGGCGATGCAGGCGGCGCTGAGCTTCTCGAGCGCGTCGACATCCGCGCCGCCCTTCTGCCCGGCCACCTTGATTCCGCACAGCTGGTCCTTGGTGCCGACTCCCTTGGGGTTGCCCTCGGGCACCACGACCACCTCGGCCGCCTTCCAGTAGGCGACCATGTCGAGCTGGTTGACGCGCTCGGGGGTCACGTACTGGTCGGCCCAGATGACGTCGCACTTGCCGCCCTTGAGCGCGGCGATGACAGTGTCGAAGACCGAGTTCTGAAAGTTCGGCTTAAGGCCCAGCCGGGCAGCCACCTCGGTCACCAGGTCGATATCGACGCCCTCGGGCTCGCCGGCCTCGTCGAAGTACTGAAACGGCTGATACGGCATGTCCATGCAGGTGGTGAGGTAGCCGTTGCGCACCAGACTGTCGGGGGCGATCTCGGCCACCTTCTGCACCGGGGCGCCCGGGGACTCCCCTTCCGCCTCCTCGACAGTGCTACACGCCGAGGTCAGGGAAAGTGCGCCGACCGCAAGCGCGGCGGCCGCCATCTTGATCTTCACGAGCTCTCCTGTGGTTTCGCGGACGGCGGGACGCCACCGACTGGATCCGGTTTGCCTAGCGGACGGTAATCGATCGATCGAACGAGCGCAACGCTTAGTTGTTACGTGGGTCACCCCGAGCGTCAGAAGGGACCTAGGCAAACACACCTTCTATGTGGCAGAACGGCTCCCGTACTGCAGTTAGTCGACAACGTTGACGTTCCACGGTGCGCTAGTTGTATGCTTCAAACCCAGATCGATCGATCGGCTCAACTTTGCGAAGGAGGCTGAGATGTCCGGGACCGGCTCAGAATCGGCTCGCCAGGAGATCCGCGGGGCGGCACTCGAACTCTTCAGCACCGTCGGGTTCAACGGCACGGGGATCCGCCGGATCGCCGAGGAGGCCGGAGTTTCGCTGGCCACGCTCTACCACTACATGAAGACCAAGGACGACCTGCTCGTCGAGATCCTGACGGAGAACATCCTCACGCTGCTCCGCGATGCCGAGATCGCGTTGCAGGGCAAGGTCAGTGCGGTCGACCGCGTGGCCGCGCTGGTCGAAGTCCATGTCCGGATCCACACCAGTCAACGACTGCAGTGCATCGTCAGCGACATCGAACTACGCGCCCTGACCGACGAGAGTCGCGAGTCGATTGTGACGTTCCGCGATGACTACGAAGCGCTGTGGGCCAAGACCATTGCCGCAGGCCGCAAGGCCGGACAGTTCACGGTTGTCGACGTCGCGGTCGCGACGAAGGCGCTGCTCGAGATGTGTACCGGTGTCGCGCATTGGTATCGCCCAGACGGCAGGCTCGAACTGGCCGACCTCACCGCCATCTACACCGAGTTGTGCCTCAACGCGCTCGGTGCGGCCAAGCCGCGGAAGAGGTCTCAGTGAAGCACTCCTCCGATATGTCGATCGGGACGGCGCGGGTGCTGGCTCCCTCCGGCGCCCTGCCGCAGGCCGCCGAGAAGTTGTCCACTGCAGGCCCTTTGGCGGCCAGTGAGATCGAGATCGACGTCTCCTATCTGAACCTCGACTCGGCCAGCTACCGGGACCTCACCGAAGTGCACGGGCACGACGCCCAACGGATACGGGCCGAGGTTCTCGCCATCGTCGCCACAACCGGCAAGATGGCCAACCCGCGTACCGGCTCGGGCGGCATGCTGGTCGGCCGGGTGAGCGCGGTCGCCGACGCAGCGACATGCGCGCCCTATCGCGTCGGCGATCGGGTCGCCACGCTGATCTCGCTGACCGCAACGCCTCTCGAGATCCGCGACACACTCGAGCGGTGGGACACCAAATCAGAGGTGGTCCCGCTGTCAGCGCGGGCGATCGTCGCCGCACCTCGGATGATCAGCGCACTGCCCGATGACCTGCCGCAGGAACTGGCGCTGGCGGTCCTCGATGTCTGCGGCGCCCCGGCGCAGGCCGAGCGCATCCTGTCGCGGCCGCTCGACTCCGGTCCGGTCCGACAACTGCTCCTGCTCGGCGGCGGCAAGAGCGCGGTGCTCTCGGCGGCGGTCGCACGTCGGCGCGGAGTGCAGGCGGTGTGCGTGGTGCCCTCGGTGGGCGAGGCCGAGCGGCTCCGCGAGTTGGCGTTGTTCGACACCGTCCTGGTGGCCGATGCCACCGATCCGGTCGGCGTACGCAGGGCACTCGACGAGCATTCGGGGCCGGCCGATGTGACATTCGTGTGCGTCAACGCCCCGGGGTGTGAGCACGCTGCCCTACTGGCGACCCGCGAGGGCGGCGCCGTCCTCTACTTCTCGATGGCAACCAGTTTCCCGGCCGTGGCACTGGGCGCCGAGGCGCTGTGCCGGGATCTCGACCTGTTCATCGGGTCCGGTTACGTGCCCGGTCACGCGGAGCTGGCGCTGCAGATCGTGCGCACCGATCCGGCCGTTCGCAGCTTCTTCGACCTTCACCTGCCCGCCCGAACGATCAGCAAGGGAATGAGATGACCCAGATAGTCCACCGCAGGTATGTCTCGCACGGCGACGCGCACTACGCAGGCGGCCTCGTCGACGGCGCCTTCGTGATGCGAATCTTCGGTGAGGTGGCCACCGAGCTCAGCATTCTCACCGAGGGCGACGAGGGCCTGCTGGCCGGTTACGAGGTCGTCGACTTCCACGCACCGGTGCTGGCCGGCGATCTACTGGAGGTCACCGGGCGAATTGCCTCAGTGGGCAGGCGCAGCCGACGCCTTGAACTCGAGGCACATGTGACCTCACGCGCGGACCCGACACACCGCGAGTCCGGCGCGATCTGCCTGGCCGAGAAGAAGCTGGTGACCAGTGCGGTCGCGGTGCTCGTCGTACCGGGATCCGACAGGTGAGCGCTCTGTTCATCACCGTGGCGCCAACCGGCGCCGAATCCGGCCCACAGGACAATCCACACATACCGCTACAGCCCGAACAGATCGTGGCAGAGGCGGTCGCCTGCGAGCAGGCCGGCGCTGCGCTGATCCACATCCACGGCCGTGATCGCGACGGGCAGTCGACACTGGACCACGCCGTGTTGGCGGAGATCGTGGCCGGGGTACGGGAAAAGACAGGCCTGATCGTGCAGCTGTCGACCGGCGGCAGTGTGCGCGACCCGTTCGAATCGCGGCTGCGGGTACTCGAGTTGGAGCCTGAGTCGTGTTCGCTGACCTGCGGCACGGTGAACTTCGGGACAGAGGTGTTCGCCAACCCGCTGACGTTCATCGAGGAGCTGTACCAGGGTGCGCTCGAGCGTGGCATCCTGCCGGAGTTCGAGTGTTTCGACTTCGGCCACATCGCCACCCTGCATCGGCTGCTGGATCGCTTCGGCGCGCCGAAACAGGGTGTGGTGCACTGCAATCTGGTGATGGGGGTACCCGGTGGCATGCCGGGCGATTCGCGCACGCTGGTGGCGGCCCAGGCCGCCCTGCCGCAGGGCTGCTCGTGGTCGGCCACCGGCATCGGCCGCTCGACCCTGCCGGTGCTGATGACCACGATGGCGATGGGCGGCAACGTGCGAGTCGGTATGGAGGACGTGCTGCGGTACTCCGCGCATGAACTGGTATCGGGCAACGTTCAATTGGTGACTCGCGCAGCGGAACTGGCGGCCCTTGCCCAACACGATCTGATGGATGCGGAGCAGGCCCGAGCCGCGCTGGGCCTGACGTGACGCCGCTACGGCTGCTGTTGCGCTGACCGGCTCGGCTTCGACAGGTCCCACACGAGCGTCTTCCCGACCTGCATGGCGGGAAAGTTCGCCGCCACCCAGCGTGCGATATCGGCGTGGCTGCGCGGTGTCCGCCCCGGGCCTCGGCCAATCGTGTTCGCCGAGACGTAGTACGACACCCGGTGCGCGGCAACGTCGTCCTGGAACTGCGCCAGGGTGGGCACCGGATCGGTCCCGGAGAACCCACCGATCGCCATGACCGCGGTATCCGATGACAGTTCCAGTGCCGCAGCGTTTGATGATCGATCGACTGCGGCCGACCACGGGGTGTGGGTGGCCCTGAGCATCGACTCCAACGGCGCGCTGTTGACACCGCGGGCGAATGTTGTGACATGACCGGGGCGCGGCGGGCCCACCGAAGGTCCCCCACCCTGGTGCGCCGCACCGACAGTCGCCATGGTGTAGGCCCCCGAACCGGCCATAGCGCCCATCACCGCTATCACCGCGAGCGCCGCCGCGAACCCTCGCCGCCGCGCAGCCAACGTGCCGATCAGCGCCAGTGACGCCGCGGCTGTCAACCCCAGCACCGCCCACCGCAGGCCGGGCAACCACCCCACGTTGCGGCCAAGGACCCACCAGCTCCACACCGCCGTGCCGAGCACCAGCACCACGAATCCGGCTCGATACCAACAATTCTCGCGTCGCACCCAGCATTGCTGCACTCCGATCGCGAACATGGCGGCGACCGCCGGGGCGATCGACAGGCTGTAGTACGGGTGGATCATTCCGTGCATATAGCTCAGCACCAGCCCATCGACCAGCAGCCAGCCGCCGAATATCACCGTCGCTGCGCGGATTCGGTCGGTGCGGGGCGCGCGTCCCCGGGCGATGATTACCAGCACGGCCGCCAGCAGCGCAGCGGGGACCAGCCAGCCGATCTCATAGCCGAACTCGCCGCTCAACAACCGGGACCAGCCCTGGGACTGGGCACCGAAGACACTCATCGCGGCGGGCTTGCTGAGACCAGCTGTGGGCACATCGTGATTGCGGCCCAGGATTCGGGCGACACCGTTGTAGCCAAACACCAGGTTCATGAAGCTGTTGTCGGTCGACCCGGCGAGGTACGGCCGCGACGACGCCGGCCACCACATCGTCAGCAACACGAACCACCCCGCCGCGGCGGCGAACGAAGCCGCACCGCCCAGCAGGTGCACCAGCCGGGTCCGCAGTGGCACCGGTGCCGCGAGCAGATACGCGGCAGCCAGCGCGGGCACGACCATGACGCCCTCGAGCATCTTGGCCAGGAACGCGCAACCCAGCGCCAGGCCCGCCAACGCCAGCCACCGCGCGCCGTGCCGGTCGATAGCGCGCACCGTGCAGTACGCGGCCGCGGTCATCGCCAGCACCATCACCGCATCGGGGTTGTTGAACCGGAACATCAACGCAGCCACCGGGGTCAGCGCCAGCGCCGCACCCGCGAGCAACCCGGCCCAGGGCCCGCTGACCCGGGCGACGGCCGCGTAGAGAAGCCCGACGGCGCCGACGGCCATCAGGGCCTCGGGAATCAGCATGCTCGCGCTACTGAACCCGAACAGCTGACCGGACAGTCCCATCACCCACTGCGACAGCGGCGGCTTGTCGACGGTGATGAAGTTCTGCGGGTCCAGGGAGCCGAACAGCAGTGCCTCCCAGTTTGTGGCGCCAGCCGAGGCGGCGGCCGCGTAGAACTGATTTGCCATGCCATTGACCGTGATTCGCCACATATAGAGCACGGCGGTCCCGACCAGCAGCGCCACCACACCCACCCGATGCCACGACGAGGGAGCGGATCGGGCGGGCACGACTGGTTCGGCGGGCGGCTCGGTGCCGAGGGTGAGCAGCGCTGTCGTCACATGCCCAGTCACGCATCACTACCCTGCGTCGACCTGTGAATGACCCGCCAGGCTGCTGCGAGTTGGGCGGTGGCGCCCGGGCTCAGGCCAGGAGTCTGACGATCGACGCCATCGGGATCGGCAGCCAGCCAGGCCGATACCTGGCCTCGTAGCCCGCCTCGTAGGTCGCCTTGTCGATTTCGTACGCCGCGAGGACACCGGCGGAGTCGCGTGGATCAGCGCCCGATGTTGCGGCATAGCCCCGACAGAACGACGCGCAGTTGCGGTCCACCCAATCCCTGGCGCGCGCCGCGATGCGGCTGTCGGCCGCGTGTTCGACGAGACGTTGATGGGCGGCATAGTCATAGGACCGAAGTACGCCGGCGACATCGCGCAGTGGCGAGTCCGGGTGGCGCCGTTCGGTCAGCGGCTGGCCGGGTTCGCCCTCGAAGTCGATGACCAACCAGCCCCGTGACGTTCTGAGCACCTGGCCGAGGTGCAGGTCACCGTGCACCCGCTGCACGATGACGGTCTCGTCGGCGAGCTTGCGGTAGCGCTCCTCGATGAGGTCGCGGTGCGGTTGCAGTGCGGGCACCTGGCCGGCCACGACGTGTAGGCGTGCCACCAGGGCGTCGACGGGGAACGGTTCACGCGCGGTACCCAGCGCGGCGGCCAGGGTTTCGTGTACGGATGCCACGGCTTGGCCCAGGCGGTAGGACTCCTCGCAGAACTCGGCGGCGGCCTCGGATTCGGCCGCAGTGTCAGATTCGTCGTCGGCGAGCAGGCTCCGCGTGTCCGATGTGGCCATATCCCATCCCTCGGTGGAGCCCGCGGCGAACTCGGTCACCATGCCCAGCGCGTAGTGCTCACCGTCGAGGTCGGTCTCGATGGACCCCAGCAGGCGAGCCACATGCGGATTGCCCGCGCGGGCCAGGACGCGGTTGAGTTCGATATCGGGGTTGATGCCCGGGGTGACACGGCGGAACACCTTGAGGATCGCCGCGTCATCGAAGACGACGCTGGTGTTGCTCTGCTCGGCGCCCATGACGCGCGGCACCGCGTCAAGGGGTAGTGCGACATCGGGTTCGGGGATGAAGCGCAGCGGACCCACCGCCGCGGACCTGTCGACGAGTTGCAGCAGATGCGTCGCCGCGGCGGGGTCCGACAGCGCGTCGTGCACGTCACCGTCCGCGCGCGTCACCACCTGATAGCGGTCCGACGTGCCGTTCGTGTAGTCGGCGTCGAGCAGTACCAGCTTGAGATCTGCTGCCGTCTCGATGTCGGAGCCGTCACTCAACGGCACCGAGAGCGCCTCGATGATACCGCTCAGCTCACGTCCGCGACCGGCGTACCAGCGCTGCGAGGTCAGCCACTTCGCGAAGTCCACGGTCACAGTCTTCAAAGCTACCCACCGGCGCGTCGGTTGAATCACGCTGCGACGGCGGGCCCGACGCTCGCGGTGCTGTCACTGCAGGAAGCGGGCGGCGTCGGCGCGCAGATAGCGACCGGAGTTGGCCTGGCGGTAGCCGAGTACGCCGCCACTGGCCGTCAGTGCCAGCAGTCCCGCGAGGCCGGGGACGGCGATGACGGCGACTTCGGGGATGCGCGCGCTGCGCAGATACTGCGGATAGCCCTGGCGCAGTGCGGTGTTGCCGGGTCTGCCCAATCCGGCCGACATCGTGTTGGCCGGCGCTACCGAGCTCGTCGGCACCAATCCGGTCTGCGTCAGCGAACCCTTGATCTCCGCGGCCCGCACACCAGCGGATCCGGCGCCAATCACCTGTGGGGAGGCACCGGCGGGGATCGTCCGCTCGACGGGGCGTGGCGGCCCGATCCTCGGCATCGGCATCGGCAGCGCCATCGGCGCCTGTAGCACCGGCATCGGGGGCATCGGGTCCGAACTCGACGCGCCACCACCGCTGGCCGGGCCTGTGCCGACGTATCCGCCGCCGGCGTCGGCGACCGGTGTCTCCTCGGTGATCCGCAGCGTCGGCTCCGGCGGCTTGGGTGGGAACGGGTTGTACGGGGCGATGGCCTCGGTGACCAGGGTGCCGACCTGGTTGAGGGTGGTGGTCACCGACGTGAGCGCCTTGAACGGGTCGGACAGATCGATCGAGAACTGGGTGGCCCGCGCGCCGGGACGGGTCGGCAGCGGGACGGAGAACGGCGAGACGAACGGCAGCTGCACGCGCGCGGTGTGCCAGGACGGCTTCTTCGCCGGCGGGTCAACTCGCGGGTCGACGACGATCGGATCGACTGGTGACGGCTCCTTGGGCTCGCCCTCCACCGGCTCACCCTCGACCGGCTCACCACCGGGTTTGGGCTCGACCCACCCGGGTTCGACGCCGGCGATCGGAGGAACCCCGACGCTGAACTCCGGGACCAGTGGGCCCGGTGTCCGTCCGTTGCCAAAAACGGCGCGCGGGCGCTGCAGGAGGTCCCGAAGTTGGCCCAGTGGGCTCTTCACCGCGGGCACCGGCGGCTCCGTCGGTGGCGTTTCGCCGGGACCGCCGGGTTCGCTGGATTGACCGGAGCCGGGAGGGTTACCCGGATCCTCGGGTTCAGCCACCGCGACACCCGCACCCGCGCCACTCAAGATCAACACCGCGGCAAACACGCCGATGCTGAACGCGAAGCGTCGAGTCGGGGTCGGCACAACCCTCTCGTTTCTGTTTTGACGGGTGCCAGACAGTCCGTTCCAGGCCGTCGGCCGTTAGCCGATTGTGGCATAAAGAACCACTTCAGGCGGTGAAAAGGTGACCGCGGATCGGATCGGGATATGGTTTCGAACGTGGCATCCCGTGACCACGGCGACCCGGGCGATGCCCCGTCGGTTCCGCCGGCCCTGACTCCCATCGTCAACGACGTCCGCCCGACGGCCGCCGAGGAGGCGCGGACCATCGCCGCGTCGACCAACACCGGCACGCTCGCCACGCTGACCGCCACCGGTGATCCGTGGGCGTCGCTTGTCACCTACGGCCTCGACGGCGGAGCACCGGTGCTGTGCGTGTCGAACCTCGCCGAGCACGGCCGCAACCTCGCGGCCGATCAGCGCGCCAGCATCTCGATCGTGGCGCCCGCGACGGACGCCGACCCGTTGGCCAACGCCCGAATCACTCTGGCCGGTGTGGTCTACAAGCCCGCCGGCGCCGCGCACGATGCGGCCCGCCAGGCACACCTGGACGCCGTGCCCGCTGCCAAGTACTACGTCGACTACAGCGACTTCACCCTGTGGGTTCTGCGCGTGGACCGTGTGCGCTGGGTCGGCGGGTACGGCCGCATGGACTCGGCAAGCGGGCAGGACTACGCCGCGGCCTCACCCGATGCCGTCAGGCCCACGGCAGCCGGGGCCATCGCCCATCTCAACGCCGACCACGCGGACTCACTCGTGGAGATGGTCCGGGCCCTCGGCGGCTACCCCGACGCCACCGCCGCCGTCTGCACCGATCTCGACCGCTACGGCATGGATCTGCGGGTGACGTGCCCCCGCGGTATCGCCTACACGCGGGTCGGTTACGCCAACCCGATCGACTCAGCCGATGAACTGCGCTCTGCCACAGTCGAACTCGCCCGCCGCGCACGAGGGTAGCCCTGCCTCAGACACCCACGCCATGCGTGTTGGGGTGTGGTTGGTGTCGCAGCTTCTTGCGTAGCCGTGTGGTGATCAGTCCCTGGTGGGGGCTGAGTAGATAGACGAGGGCGAAGGCTGCGCCGTTGGTGAGGACCACCAT
Organism: Mycolicibacterium sp. YH-1; assembly: GCF_022557175.1. The sequence continues at coordinate 6,803,484 of NZ_CP092915.1, forward strand.
GGGGCCGGACGCGGTGTCGAGGTAGTAACTGATGTAGAGGCCGATCAGTCCGCAGGCCCCGGCGATCGCGGGGGCGATGACCAGCATGCGTCCGAAGCGATCGGTGAGTAGATAAGCGGTGGCGCCCGGCGTTATGAGCAGGGCGACGACGAGCACGACGCCCACGGCCTGAAGAGCCACCACAGCGGTGAGGGCGAGCAGTCCGAGCAGGGCCGCGCCGAGAAGTCGGGGGTTGAGACCGATGGCGTGTGCGTGGCTGGGGTCGAAGGCGTAGAGAGTGAAGTCGCGGCGCTTGTAGACCAGTACGACCAGCACGATGGCGCCGAGGACGGCGACCTGGATCAGGTCGGAGCGGGAGACGCCCAGCAGGTTGCCGAAGATGATGTGGTTGAGGTCCACCTGACTGGGTGTGACCGAGATGAGCACCAGGCCGAGGGCGAACAGGGTCGTGAAGACGACGCCGATGGCGGCGTCCTCCTTGGTTCGACTGGTGTCGCGGACGATCCCGATGAGTGCCACGGCGGTGAATCCGAAGATGATGGCGCCGAGGGCGAATGGTGCGCCGGCAATGTAGGCGAGAACGACACCGGGTAGCACGGCATGTGAGACGGCGTCGCCCATGAGTGACCATCCGATCAGCACCAGCCAGCACGACAGGGTGGCGCACACCACGGAGGCGATGAGGGTGGTGGCCGCGGCGCGGACCATGAACTCCAGGCGCATCGGCTCGATGAGGAATTCGAGGACGTTCACTGAAGCTCCCGAGTTTCGTCGAGGATGTCTTCGTTGAGGATGTCTAGACCAAACGCGCGCGCGAGGTTGTGCGGCTGCAGCACGGCGCCGGGGTGGTCGTGCATCAGCACGGTTCGCATCAGCAGGATCGCCTCATCGGCGAGGTTGGGTAGCGCGTGCAGGTCGTGGGTGGAGATCAGGATGGTGGCGCCGTTGTCGGCGAGATCCCGCAGAAGGCGGCTGATGGTGGCCTCGCTGCGCTTGTCGACTCCTGCGAACGGTTCGTCAAGCAGCAGGACGTCGGCGCCTTGGGCAATGCAGCGGGCCAGGAACGCTCGTTTGCGTTGTCCGCCAGAGAGTTGTCCGATCTGGCGCTGCTGGTAGCCGGTGAGTTCGACGCGCTCCAACGCGTCGGCGGCGGCGTTGTGGTCGGTGGTGCGGGCCCGCCTGCCGGGGCCCATGTGTCCGTAGCGGCCGGTGAGCACGACATCACGGACCGACAGCGGGAATGTCCAGTCGATGGCCTCACTTTGGGGCATGTAGCCGACGACCCCTGCTTTGCGGGCCTGGGCGGGGGCACTCCCGTGGATGCGCACGGTTCCGGCGTCGGGGCGCAGCAGACCCATGATCGCCTTGAACAGGGTGGACTTGCCAGAGCCATTCATACCGACCAAACCGCAGACCCGACCCGGCTGGATTGACAGCGTCGCATCGAGGAGTGCGAGCACCGGCCCGTAGTGAACGGTGACCGAGTCCACCTCCAGCGCGGGCGCTGTCATGAGACGCGGTCGGCGGTCAGTGCCGCGGCGACGGTAGTGGCGTCGTGGCGGATCAAATCCAGGTACGTCGGGACCGGGCCATCTGCCGCGGAGAGCGAATCGACGAACAGGACCCCGCCGAAACGGGCGCCCGTGGCTTCGACGACACGTTGCATCGGCGCATCCGACACGGTGGACTCGCAGAACACCGCGGGCACGTCGTTGGCGTTGACGAACTCGATGGTCGAGGCGATCTGCTGCGGAGTGGCTTGCTGTTCTGCGTTGACCGCCCAGATGTACTTCTCGGTCAGTCCGGCATCGCGGGCCAGGTAGGAGAACGCGCCCTCACAGGTGACCAGGGCTCGCTGGGTGGCGGGAAGAGCGTCGAGTTGCGCGACGAGGTCGTTATGGACCTGTTGAAGCTCGCGGCGGTAGGCCGCGGCGTTGGCTCGGTAGTTCTCGGCGTGGGCGGGGTCGAGGTCGGCGAACGCCGCAGCCATGTTGTCGGCGTAGATGGCCACGTTCAGTGGTGACATCCACGCGTGCGGATTCGGCATACCCGCGTACGCGTCATCACCGATGTCCAGTGGTTGCACCCCGTCACTGACCACCACATGGGGAACATCGATGCCGTCGACGAACTGTGCGAACCACGCTTCCAGGTTGAGGCCGTTGTCGAGGATGAGATCGGCTTGTGCGGCCTTCCGGATATCACCGGGCGTCGGCTCGTAGCCGTGAATCTCCGCTCCCGGCTTGGTGATCGACTCCACCGACAGGTGCTCGCCAGCCACGTTGGCAGCGATGTCGGCCAGCACCGTGAACGTCGTGAGTACCACCGGCCGCTCGGCAATCCCGGCATCACCGGGTGCGCAGGCCGCCACCATCGCCATGAGCCCCGCTGCCGCAACACTTCTCGCCAGGAACCGCCCACGTCGTTTCACAACACCTCCCAAAGTGCATTTCGCCTAACCGATCAGAAGGTTTCGGTAACCCGAAATATAGTCTTCGGGTTCATGCGCAAGCAAGCGTCCGCCCTGGTTGCGAAGCGCCGCGATGGCGCCAAGGGGCTGATGTACCCGGATCAAGGGCCAGCGGTTCGGAGCGGCGGCCCCCGGCCGATACGATCGCTCCATGCCTGAGCGCCCGGACAGCTGGCACGCCGCGTTCGACCTGATCCGCACCCGTGGTTACGAACGCCGCGAGGAGCCGTTCCGGCTCGCCAGCGGCCAGATGAGCCACGACTACATCGACGGGAAGTTCGCCGTCGACACAGGTGAGCGCCTCACCATCGTCAGCCGGGCGGTGGCCGATCTCGCGGCCCGCACCGGCATCGAGTTCGACGCCGTCGGCGGCCTCACGATGGGCGCCGATCCGCTGTCTCACGGCGTGGCCATGGTGACCGGCAAGGCCTGGTTCTCGGTCCGCAAGGAGCAGAAGCAGCGCGGCCGCGAGCAGTGGGTCGAGGGCACGCGGCTCGAGCCGGGAACCCGTGTCCTGCTGGTCGATGACGTCATCAGCACGGGCGGGTCCACCGAGATCGCGTTCGACCGGGTGACCGCGCTCGGCGCTGTCGTCACGGGCGTCATCCCCATGGTTGACCGCGGCGACGTCGCCACCGGACGGTTCGCGAAGCGAGGCGTGCCGTTCGCCGCGCTTGTCACCTATCGGGACTTGGGCATCGAGCCCGTCAAGGACGTCTGAGTCCCGCCGCGGGGGTTACTCCGCGACCACCAGCACGCGGGTCTGCTCGACCCCGAGCGCCACGGGATCACCCGCCCGGAACTCCTGCGCCTGCGCCGTCGGCATCTGCGCATTGACCACGACGCCGTCCGGCAGCTCGACGTACACCCGTGAGATGGGCCCGAGGAACGCCACCGACTTGATGGTCGCCACCCCTGACGCGTCGGCACTGACCCGTACCGACTCGGGACGCAGCAGCGCCGTGCCGGGGCCCGACGCGATCGACCCGGGCAGCGTCGGCGTCCATCCCCCGAACACCAGCGCCGTCCCACCCGACACCCTCGACGGCAGCCGGTTGTTCAGGCCGACGAACTCCGCGACGAACGGCGTCGCCGGGTGCGCGTACACCTCGGCGGGCGAAGCCAACTGCTCCAGCCGGCCCTGGCTCATCACGCCGACCCGGTCGGCGACGGCGAGCGCCTCCTCCTGATCGTGCGTGACGAACAGCGTCGTCGTCCCGACCTCGAGCTGAACGCGGCGGATCTCGTCACGCAACTGGACGCGCACCTTGGCGTCCAGCGCGGACAGCGGCTCATCGAGCAGCAGCACGCTGGGTTCGATGGCGAGCGCACGCGCGAGTGCCACGCGCTGCTGCTGACCGCCCGACAGCTCGGCGGCGAACTTGTTCAGGTGCGCCGAGAGTCCGACCAGATCAAGCATCTGCGCGGCGCGGCGCGCCCGATCGGCCTTGGCTCGGCCACGCACCTTGAGCCCGAACTCCACGTTCTGCAACGCGGTCAGATGCGGGAACAGGCTGTAGGCCTGAAACACCATGCCCATATCGCGCTTGTTCGCGGGCACCGAGGTGATGTCCCGACCGCCCACCGCGACCGCACCCGAACTCGCCTCATCGAGGCCGGCGAGGATGCGCAGTGCGGTGGTCTTACCGCATCCCGACGGGCCGAGCAGCGCGACGAACTCGCCGGGCTCGATGTGGAGGGTCAGGCCGTCGAGAGCGCGTACCGTGCCATACACCCGGGTGAGGTCGGTCATCTGCACGGCCACACTGTTCGTCGTCATGGTCTGCGCCTCCGTCCGATCAGCAGTGAAAGTCCCAGCAGCAGAACGAAGCCGAACAGCAGCACGGCCAGTGAGGCGGCCACCGAGGTGGGGCCGTCGCTCTTGCCGATCGCCACGATCTGCACCTGCAGGGTCTCGAATCCCGACAGTGAGGCGATGGTGTACTCGCCCAGCACCACGGCCACCGAGATGAACGCCGCCGACAGGATTCCCGACCAGATGTTGGGCACCACCACTCGCAGGATGGTGGTGGTCCAGCCGGCGCCCAGCGACCGTGCCGCCTCCGACAGCGTGCGCAGATCGATGGCCGACAGCGCGGCGTCCAATGCTCGGTAGGCGAACGGCAGCACGATGACGACGTAGACGAACGTCAGCGTGAGTGCGGACTCACCCAGCAGATATGTCACCCACAGGTAGACGTTCTTCAGGCCCACCACGATCACCAGCGCGGGGATCGTCAGCGGAAGCAGGCACAGGAATTCGACGGCACCCCTGGCCCACGGTGCGCGCAGCCGCACCCAGATCATGGTGGGCACCAACAGCACCAACATCGCCACGACGGTCAGCAGTGCCAGCAGCAGGGACGTCACGATCGCCTGGTACAGCGCGTCATCGGTGAACAGGTTGGTCCACGCGGCCCAGGTGCGGCCGCCGTGGATCAGGTTGCGGGTCGAGAAGTCCGCCATCGCGTACAGCGGGAACAAGAAGAACGCCGCGAACACCACCCCGAGTCCGGCTCGGGCCGCCGTCCTCATCGCAGCCACCTCGCGGTGCGACGGACCAGCAGGTTGTAGGCCACCATCACCACCGCGACGACGACGATCATCTCGAGTGCCAGCGCGTAGGCGAAGCCGGACTGGCCGAGCACCACCTCACTCGTCAGCGCCGAGCGGATCATCAACGGCACGATGGGGCTGCCCTGGCTGACCAGCGCGGCGGCCGTGGCGTAGGCGGCGAAGGCGTTGGCGAACAACAGAAGCGCCGAGCCCAGGAACGCCGGGGTGAGCAGCGGTACGGCCACCTCACGCCAGTACTGCCAGGTGGACGCGCCGAGGCTGACGGCAGCTTCGCGCCATTGCTCGCGCAGACCCTCCAGCGCGGGCAGGAAGACGATCACCATCAGCGGGATCTGGAAGTAGGTGTACACCAGGATCAGACCGGGGAGCCCGTACAGCCACCCCGATCCGGCGAGGTTCCACCCCAGGTGCTCGGCCGCCCACAGCGTCAGCACGCCGTTGAGCCCGATGGTGGCCAGAAACGCGAATGCCAGTGCCACACCACCGAACTGGGCGAGCACGCTGCACAGCGACAGCACAGTGCGGCGCAGCAGCGACTCGGCCGGGCGCGTGACGATCAGCCACGCCAGCAGAGCGCCGAACACCGCGCCGAGCAGTGCGGTGCTGCCCGACAGCACGACGCTCCTGCCCAGCGCGGCCAGCGCGGTCTCGGAGAACAGTGCCTGTACGCGCCCCAGTGAGAATCCGGTCTCGTCGATAACTGCGCTGACGATGACCGTCACCGTCGGCACGATCAGGAAGATCGTGACGACCGCGAGGAACGGGAGAAGCGGTAGGGCGTCGCGGACGCGACCCAGGACTCGGCCCCGCGAGATCAGCCGACCGCCTTAACCCAGTTGGCTTCCAGATACTTGGTCGCGGCGGCGTTCTGGTCCACCGACACGAACGTGGCCGCGCCGTCGACCGGGGGCAGAACGGCGTAGGCGGCCCGGTCGATGGTGCCGCTTGTCACCATCGTGTCGGCGCGCACCGGACGGGCACCGCCCTGCAGGTAGAGATTCTGGCCCTCGTCGCTGTAGAGGAACTCCTGCCACAGCCGGGCGGCGGCGGGATGTGGCGCGTCCTTGTTGATCGCCTGGAAGTAGTAGCCCGCGACGGCGGCGTTCGTCGGGATGACCACCTTCCACGTCGGCAGCTTCTTGCTCTCGGCCACGTTGAGGTAGTCCCAGTCCAGAACCACTGGCGTCTGACCCGACTCAATGGTGGCCGGGGTCGGGTCGACGGGCAGGAAGTTGCCCGCCTCGTTGAGCTTTCGGAAGAACTCCACACCAGGAGCGACGTCGTCGGGTGAACCGCCTTGAGAGACAGAGACCATCATCACGCCCATGAACGCCGCGCCGGCCTGGGTCGGGTCGCCGTTGAGGGCGACCTTGCCCTTGAACTCGGGCTTGAGCAGGTCGTCGACGCCGGTGATCTCGGGCACTTTGGCCGAGTCGTATCCGATCGACATGTAGCCGCCGTAATCGTTGACCCACTTGCCATCCGGGTCCTTGAATGCGTCGGAGATGTCGCCGAACGTCGCCACCTTGTACGGGGCGAACATATCGGTGTTCGCCAACGCCACCGACTGGCCGAGGTCGAACACGTCCGGCGCGCTCGACTTGCCCTTCTGCTGGTTGGCCGCGTTGATCTCGTCCTGGCTGGCCGCGTCCGGCTGGGCTGAGGTGACCTTGATGCCGTACTTGTCACCGAATGTCTTGATCATCGCGCCGTAGTTGGCCCAGTCGGGCGGCAGGGCGATGACGTTCAGCTCGCCCTCCTTCTTGGCGGCCGCGATCAGACCGTCGAGCCCACCGAAGTCGGCGGCCGACGTCGCCTCACCCGCCTTCACGCCCGACTGCGTCTGCTCGCCACCGGCGTCCTTCTCGGGAGGGGCGCACGCGGTGAGCCCGCCTGTGAAGAGGAGAGCGAGCGCGCTCGCTGCTGCCGTGAGCCGGATTCCGGGTGTCGAGAAATTGGGCATGCCGAACCTTCTTATGGACGGGAAGCGCGACTGTGGCGCCGAGGTGACGGCGCCAGGTCGCCACGATGAACTCCAACAACCTCGCCGGTGACCATACCGGCGGGCCTCGCCCAGCGGCGAGCGTTCGCCCCGACCTGGGCACCACTGGTGCGGCGATATCGACGCGGACGGCCGACACCCCGCTCTTCGTCGATACCTGTCACCCGTTTTCGCTGGTAGCCGCCTACCATCATGGAGTGGTTGAACGAGGAGACCCGGGGGACTCCGACTACACCGGTGACATCGTGACGGGCGACGCCGCCAGTGAGTCCGCCGATGAACGCGTCGCCGGCGATAGCGGCCCCGATCACGACTACCTGCTCAACGACGTGCCGCAGGGCCATCCGGTCGGCATTGCGTGGAGCGAGACCGAGTGGGGCCACCCGGAGCGACAGCCCGAACCGACGCCGAGTGACGGCCGATTCGACGCGTTCAACGCGAGCACCTGGAACTTCAAACCGGCACCGCCGCCCTGGTACGACTCCACGCAGGCGAAGCTGGCGATCGCCGCTGTGTCGCTGGCCGCCGTGGCGCTGGTGGTGTCGATCGTCCTGCTCCTCTTTCAGGGTTCCTCGGGCGAGGACAGCGAACCGTCCCCCACGACCACCACGGCACCGACCACGACAACGGTGTCCAGAGAGGCGCCGCCGCCTCCTCCTCCGCCGCCTCCCCCGCCGACGTCGCAGACCCCCGAGCAGGCGCCCGTGATCGTTCGACCCCGCCAGCCGACCCGACAGAGCAACAAGCCCGAGATCGGCGTCACCCGGACCCCCGTCACCCGCTCGCCAATCAGCGTGAGCCCGCAGCGACCCGGCGCGAACCGCTAGCCGACATGTCCGACACGGCTGATATGTCCCACGCGGCAACGCTGTTCGGCACCGCTCCCGTCGCGGTGCTGACGACGGTGGGCTCCGACGGTGCGCCGCATGCCGTACCCGTCGTGTTCGCCCTGCGCGACGACGTCGTCTTCACCGCGGTCGACGCGAAGCGAAAGTCCACCCACCGGTTGCGCCGATTGGCCAACATCGCCGCCGAGCCACGCGTCAGCCTGCTCGTCGACCACTATGACGAGCAGTGGTCGCAGTTGTGGTGGGTGCGCGCCGACGGTGTGGCACAGGTACACGAGGCCGGCGAGGCGATGGCCACGGGCTACGCGCTGCTGCGCGCCAAGTACCCCCAGTACGACCGCGTCGCGCTCGACGGCCCCGTTGTCACGGTGGCGGTCCACAAGTGGACCGAATGGCACGCCTGACCGAGTGACTTAGGAACGGGCCGACTTCGCCTGTGGCGCAGGCCACTAGTGCCATTCCTGCCATCTGTCGATCAATTACTGCCAGCGGAATTAAACCCCTGAGCAGTTGGTTTAAACCATCAGACCGGTCAGGACGGAGTTCTGCAATCGGTCGTGCGGACGCGGATGCGAGAAAAGAAGGAAACACGATAATGAAGAACCTCGGTATTGCCACCATCGTCGCAAGCGGTTTGGCGGCAGCCGTTCTCGGGCTGGCCGCCCCTGCCGTTGCGGCCCCCAGCGGCCCGGGCAGCGCGCAGCAGACGATCAACCAATTACAGCAGCAGGGCTACAACGTGGTCGTCAATCACGTTGGCAGCACGCCGCTTTCCCAGGCGACCGTCGTCGCGGTACGCCCCGGGCAGACGTACAGCCGGACTGACTCGGGCAACCCCGGCGACAGCAGGCAGACGACCGTCACCAACAAGACGGTCTACGTCGACGTGAAGTAGGTCCTACGACGACGGCGAAGGGGCATCCCACGGGGGTGCCCCTTCGTCGTGTTCGGGGTCGGCGTTCTGTCCACGCCTGGCGTGTGGGCGTGCGACTGTGATGGGCATGACACTTCGGATCATCGTGTGGGGTACCGGCGCCGTCGGCAGGGAGGTGCTCGCCACCGTCCTCGATTCGCGTAGCGGGCTCGAATTGGCAGGAGTCAGGGTATATTCCGACGATAAGGACGGCGTCGACGCGGGGTCCCTGATCGGGCGCGACCCGGTCGGCGTCTCCGCCACCACCGACGTGGACCGGGTGCTGGCGACGGCCGCCGACTGCGTCGTCTACGTCCCGCGTCTCACCAGCGTCGAGGAAGTGTGCGCGATCCTGGCCAGCGGCAAGAACGTCGTCACGACCGCGTTCCTGTTCCACCCCGACCGGATCGCCGCCACCGACCGGGACCGCCTCCTGGCAGCGTGCCGCGCGGGCGGCACCAGCGTGCACGGCTGCGGGCTCAACCCCGGGAACCTGTCCGGTGCGCTACCCCTGGCGCTGAGCGGCATGAGCCGCACCATCGAGAAGCTCACCCTGCAGGAGCGGGCCGACTGGTCGGTGTACGACAGCACGGCGATCACGTTCGACAACATGCGATTCGGGGCACCCGTCGACGAGATCAGCGTCGACGCCAACGATTTCCTGGCTTTCAACAGCGCGATCTTCACTGAGCAGGTGTGGCTTCTCGCCGACGCGCTGCACGCGGGTATCGATGAGGTGAGCGCGACGGTTGAGGCGGTCGCGGCCGAGCACGATCACGAGATCTTCGATCACGTGCTGCGCGCCGGGACGACGGCCGGTCAGCGATGGAACTGGGTGGGCAGGCGGGACGGTCAGCCGCTTGTCGAGATCGAGACGCTGTGGACGGTGGGCAACGAGTACCCGCGGCGTTGGCCCAAGCCTCGGCACGGGTGGACCCTGACCATTGAGGGCGATCCGTCGATGCAGGCGCACTTCATGTCGCTGGCCAGCTTTGAGCGCGAGGCCACGATGCTCGAGCACGTGAACTCTGCCAACGTCGCCACCGCGATGCAGGTTCTCAATGCCGTACCCGCCGTGTGTGCCGCCGATCCGGGCTTCGCGACCATCGCGGATCTGCCGTCGGTGCGCTCGCTGATCGGCTTCGGCAACGCCTGAGTGACGTCCAGTCCCCCTCCCTGAGCGCCGAGACTGCTGTGAGACCGCAATCTCCAGGGATTTCGCGATCTCACAGCAGTCTCGAGGTGATGGGGTGGCCCCTACAGCAGGCCGAGCAGCTCCAGGTCCGTGACGTACTTGACGATCACCTCGCGCGTGATGTGCGGGATGTCCTTATCCGGCCCGATCTTGGCGTCCTGCACGGCCGCCCGGAACCTGTCGGTCGGAGCCATCGCGCCGTTCACGGGCTGCTGCGGCGTCTGGTAGTTGTGCAGCAGTGGGAGTAGCGAGGCGTTGCGCTGTCGCTCGGGAAGTGCCCGCAGCGTCGTCTCGAACCGGGCCAGCCAGTCGGCGTAGTCGTCCATCCGCTGGATGGGGTGACCGGCCTCGATCAGCCAGTCGACGAACTCATCCATGCCGATACCGTCGTCGTACGGGTTCATCACGTGGTAGGTCTCGAACCCCTCGGTGACGCGCGAGCCCAGGGTCGAGATCGCATCCGCGATGAACTCGACGGGCAGACCGTCGTAGTGTGCCCGCTGCCGGTTGCCCTCGGCGTCGGTCTCATGGAACGAGAACGGTGCAACGCCAGTTGCCACCAGGCTCAACATCATTCGGGTGAACATATCGGGCAGGTTGAGCTGTCCGGCGTAGGTGGTGTCGGCCAGGATCATGTCGCAGCGGAACACCGAGACGGGCAGACCGCACAGGTCGTGTGCCTCCCGTAGCAGGACCTCGCCGGCCCACTTGCTGTTGCCGTAGCCGTTGGCGTACGAGTCGTCGACCGCGCGCGTCGCGCTGACGACGCGGACGTCGGCGTCCTCGGTGTTGTCGGCCGGGTTCATCCCGGCACCGACGGCCATGGTGGACACGTAGACGAACGGCTTGATCTTCGTGGTGAGCGCGATGCGGACGAGTTCAGCGGTACCAAGCACATTGGGCCCGAACAGCTGGCTGTAGGGCAGCACGTGGTTGACCAGCGCCGCCGGATCCACGATGAGGTCGACGGTGTCAGCCACTCGCTGCCAGACGGCATCGTCAAGGCCGAGGTTCGCCTCGCCCTTGTCACCGGCGTACACCTCGAGGTGCTCGGCGGCCAGCTCTCGATAGTGCGCCAACAGCTTCGGGTCACCGCTGTCGAACGTGGCGTCGAGCCGGGCGCGCGCGGCCGCGTCGTCCTTGGCCCTGACCAGGCAGATCACCTTGCCGCCGACCAGGTTCATTCGCTCCAGCCAATCCAGCGCGAGGTAGCGGCCCAGGAATCCGGTGGCGCCGGTGAGCAGCACCGTGCGGATCTCGGCGGCCGGACCCGGAAGCGACGCTGCGGCGGACAGGGTTTCGGGGTCGATGAACTTGTCCAACGTCAGGTCCGAGGCGTGCGCCACGGTGGCGTCGCGGCCGTGCACGGCGGCGTAGGTGGGCCGCTTCGCGGCGCCGGAGCGCTCCGCCTCGACATAGGCGGCGATGGCCGCGAGGTCGCTGGCGGGGCTGACGATCACGCCGACGGGCACGTCCACACCGTAGATCTCGTGCAGAAGGTTACTGAATGTCAACGCCGACAACGAGTCTCCACCGAGGTCGGAGAAGTGTGCATCGCCCGTGACATCGGCGGCCGACGCACCGAGCAGCGCACGGGCGGCGCGCCCGAGCGTCTCGAGCACCGGGCCCTCGGCACCGGACTGCCGCAGCGCGCGCAGCTCACCCGCCTGACCGTCGGAGAGGTCGAGGTAGAGCTGTTCGAGCTCAAATCCGTACCGCTCCTTGAGCCGCGGCCATGCCAGCTTGCGGATGCCAGTCAGCAGACCGTTCTCGACCGTGAACGGTGTTGTCTCGACGATGAAGTCGCGCGGAATTTCATAGGACTGCAGATCGGCGGTGCGCGCGGCGTCCTTCAACGACGCACTGATGGCCGACTTGAGATCGTCGGCCCCGTAGCGGGCCTGGGCGTCCTCGGTTGGGACGACCACCGCGAGCAGATAGGGCCGGGCGCTATTGCCGTAGATGTAGATCTGGTGCACCAGTGGGCTGCCGGTGAACGCCGCTTCGAGCTTGGACACCGTGACGAACTCGCCCTGCGACAGCTTGAGCACGTTGTTGCGGCGATCGACGTAGCGGACCTGGTCCGGACCGGTCTCGGCGACCACGTCACCGGTGCGGTAGTAACCGTCGGCGGTGAACACCTCGGCGGTGACCTCGGGGCGCTTGTAGTAGCCGGGGAACAGCTGATCCGACTTGACCAGCAACTCGCCGCGGGGGTGCGGCACGTCGGTGCCGAAGTAGCCGAGTTCCGGCACGTCGACCAGCTTGTAGTCGATCACCGGTGGGCGACGGATCTGGCCGTCGACGAACACGGCGCCGGCCTCGGTGGAGCCGTAGCCCTCGATGAGGTGCATGTCGAGCAGTTCCTCGACCCACGCCTTGAGTTCCGGCGCGATAGGCGCAGAGCCCGTCAACGCGGTGACGTAGCGGTCGCCGATCAGCCTGTGCCGGAGTTCGGCGAGCACCTGGCTCTCATCGGCGTCGACGCCGCGGCGGGCCAGTTCGCTCTCGTACTCCTGGTGGAGCATGTCCCAGATGCGCGGGACGAAGTTCATCTGCGTGGGCCGCGTCATCGCGAGGTCCTCGAGGAACGTGGACAGGTCACTGCGGGCGGCGAAGTAGACGGTGCCGCCTGCAGCGAGCGTCGCGTAGAGACCGCCGCGGCCCATCACGTGGCTCATCGGCATGAAGCTCAGCGTGATGGCTGGCACCGCACCCTGCTTCTCATCCCAGTGGGCCATCGCGTCACCGGCGCCCCACATGTCGGCGACCTTGCGCTCGGGGTACATCGCACCCTTGGGTGCCCCGGTACTGCCGGACGTGTAGATCAGCAGGGCGAGCGGATCCTCGCCCTCGCCCGTAACACCCTGGGGCGCAGGAAGTTCGGTGCCACGGGCGATGACGGCGGCGAGGGTCTCCACGACGACGCCGGTGGCGGCGAGGCGGGCGCGCGCGGCGTCGAGGGCGGCACGGTGGTCATCGTCCTCGTGCCGGTAGTCGAAGACCACGAGGCTCTTCGGGGCGGGGCCGGCAAGAATCAGGTCGACGGCGTTGTCGACGTAGTCGATGCTCGATGCGATGAGCGCGGGTTCGGTCTCGACGATGATCGGCTGCAGCTGGGCCTGCGGTGCGCTCGTCTGCAGCGGCACGGAGACGGCGCCGATCTGGGTCAGGGCGGTGTCCACGACGGTGTAGTCGACGCTCGTGAATCCGAGGATCCCGACACGATCGCCGGGTGCGACGGGGTCGCCGTGCAGCGCGGCGGCGAGCGCCCGGACGCGTTCGGCGAGCTGCCCGTAGGTGATGGTGTCGAAGCGAGGTAGCAACCGGGTGGTCGTCCGGCCGGTGTCATCGGTGACGAACTCGACGGCGCGCTGACCAAGCGCCGGCCGGTCGGCGTAACCCTCCAGCACGGTGCGGACAACGTCGGGCAGGCGGAGTCCGGGGCGGGCAACGGCGGCGACCACGGCGGGGTCGGGCTTGGCGGCGGCGAACTCTTGGTCGTTGGAGAAAAGGTCGGCGATGCGACGCTCGTAGCGCGCTTCGCGCTCATCAATGGACATAGGGGAGCCTCTAAACAAATCGCGGGATGTCTGCTGTGGCGGGCCACGCTGCCTCGCCGACTGATACAACGTTAGCAAAACTAAAGATATGCCCGGCTGAGCGTGACCTGCAAGTTTCCTATCAGGGAACGCTTGTGTGGCCCTACTCGTTATACTAGCTAAGCAATCCACACCGAGAGGCGCACACGATGACACGCACCAATGACGACACCTGGGACCTGGCCACGAGCGTCGGAGCGACGGCCACCATGGTGGCAGCGGCGCGCGCCATCGCCACGACGGCCGAGCAGATCGACGACCCCTTCGCCGAGCCCCTCGTCCGCGCCGTCGGTGTGGACTTTCTCACGCGCTGGGCCACCGGCCAGATCGACACCGAGGCACTCGACGTCGACGGCGCCACCTGGGGGCTGCAGCAGATGCCCGCCGCGATGGCGGCCCGCACCCGTTACTTCGACGCGTTCTTCGCCGAAGCCGCGGCGGCCGGAATCCGCCAGGCCGTGATCCTGGCGTCGGGCCTTGACGCCCGCGCCTACCGACTGGACTGGCCGGCGGACATGACGGTCTTCGAGATCGACCAGCCCGAAGTCATCGAGTTCAAGACCACGACCCTGGCCGGCCTCGGCGCCGACCCCAGGGCCGAGCTGAAGACGGTGGCGATCGATCTCCGTGAGGACTGGCCGACAGCGCTCCAGGCCGCCGGCTTCGATCCGGCGTTACCCGCGGCGTGGATCGCCGAGGGACTGTTCGGCTACCTGCCGCCGCAGGCCCAGGACCGTCTTCTGGACGCGGTCACCGCGCTCAGCGTTCCCGGCAGCCGGATAGGCAGTGAAGCGGTGCCCAGCACCGCGGACTCCTTCACCGACGAGGCCAGGGCGCAACTGCGCGACGCCACGGCCAAGTGGCGCGAGCACGGCTTCGAACTCGACTTCTCCGAGTTGAGCTTCACCGGCGATCGCAATGACGTCGGCGAGTACCTGGGCGCCCTCGGCTGGACGTCGGTCGCCACACCGATGAGCGACCTGCTGGCCGCCAACGGATTCCCGGCGACCCCACCGGCCGACGGCGATCAGCCAACCATGAGCAGTGTCGTGTACTTCACGTCGACGCTGCTCTGAGTCGGGTACCGGGTCATACCGGTCGGCGCGCTGCCTTGATCTCGAGTTCGGCCTCATACGCGCCCTCGTCTCGACCGAGCGCGACGGTGGCCGCGGTCATCGCCGCGATGGCGACGGTGAGCGCTATCGCCTCGTAGCGGCCCGCCTCGAGTGCCTCACCGAGCAGGAGCGCGCCCAGGACCACTGCCACGACGGGTTCGAGCACCAGCATCGTCGGCACCGATGTCTGTAGCGCGCCAGCGTGGAACGCCGACTGCTGCAACAACGTTGCGATGACCCCCAGGACGACCAGGGCGTAGGGGGCTGGCGTGGTGAGCAGACTCAGCAGACCGCGCTGGTCGGCGAGGTGCATGACCACCCGGGTGACGACGGCGACCACACCGAACAGGACGCCGACCGAGACCGCCAACAGGACTGCGCGCTGCCAGCCGCCGAGGCGCACGGCCACGACGACACAGCCCACGATGATGAGCAGGCACACGGCGCCGACGATCGCAGCCGTCGGTATCGAGGCGACCTGCTGCTGCGGGCCCGGCCGGGCCAGGAGCACGAACACGGCGAGCGAGATGGTCAGCAGGCCCGCCCACAGCCATTCGCCGCGGGTCACGCGACGACCGGCCATACGCGCGCTGAGCGGCAGTGCGAACAGCAGTGCCGACACCAGCAGCGGCTGAACCAGGAGCAACGATCCCTTGATCAAGGCGAGCGCCTGGAAGACGTAGCCGAGGACCGCCGCTGTCGTGCCCAACCACCACAGTGGTCGACGCAGCAGGGTGGTGAGCATGACGGTGCTGACACCCAGTTCGGCCGGCACGTCCATGGTGGCGCGCTGGCGCACGACGATGCCGATGGCCATGAAGATGGCCGCGCAGATCGAGAGCAGGACGACGAGCCCGTGGGTCAGCACCGTCCTAGGCATCCCTTCATTGGTTCTGCGACGACCCCCGCCGCCTACACCGTAGAGGGACCACTAGACCGCTTCGAGTCGACCGCCCTCGACGGCGGTCTCGGCACCACTATGACCTGCGCGATCGGCCTTGGCGGGCGCGCCAGGCGGGTCGATGCGGTCGTTGACCCGCGCGACGACGGTGTCAACGCGGTGCACGGCGGCGTCGCACAGGTCGCGGACCCGCTCCCCGGCGGTGTCGACATCGTCGGCAGCGCTGAGCAGGTAGGACCTCACGTTGACCCGCACACCGTCGGTGACGCGACGCACGCGCCGCCGAAGGCGGTCGTCGACGTCAATGGTGACGTACGGCAGCACTCGAATTGCCATATCCGCTCCCCTGTTGATGTAGACGCGATCGCGTTGGACCCAGGTTATCGGAGGTGGCGTAGTTCACAACGTGACGTGGCTCGCCGCACCCCGTGTGAGCGGGCGCAGCGCCCAGATCACAGCAGGTCCGCGATGGCAGCGGCGGTCTGCAGATCCTCGTATGCCGCCGAGTAGCGCTGCGCGAGTGCCAGGGCGATATCGGGACGCTGCCACAGTTCGCCGGCACTGGCCGTGCACAGCCACAGCGTCAGGCCGTGAGCGACCGAGGCCCGGTAGCGCAGCCAGATCTCATCGAGTGAGGGCATCTCGTCGGCGGGCAACCCCAGCGCGTCGCGATAGGCCTCGAGGATCGAGCGCTCGTTGCGCCTGCGGTCCTCGGTGCTCAGCGCGCCCTGCAGGAAATAACCCAGGTCCAGAGCGAAGTTGCCGCGCCGCGCGACCTGCCAGTCCAGGAAGCCCACTGTGTGCTTTCCGGAACCGTCCGGAACTAGGTAGGTGTTACCGACGTGGGCGTCGCCGTGCAGAAGCGTGGTCGGCCCGATCGTGAGGGTGCGAATGTAGGGCTTCCACACGTCCTCGATCAGTGCGCCGATGCTCAGCGCGTGCACCGCGGCGGGTGCGTCATCGCCGAGGCGTTCCAGCGCGGCGGGCAACGGCGCGTACTCCATGCCGTCCCACGGCACGAACGGTTCGAGCCAGTCGAGTTCGGGCCGCTCGACGCGCGCACCCCAATACCGGCCATGCATGCGGGCCAGACCACGGACCCCGTTGGTCGCCTGCTCAGGAGTCAACGGCCGGGTGGCGTCGCGCGGATCGGCACCCCGCGCGTTCAGGTCCTCCATGACCAGGAGGAACTCCTCGGCGTCCTCATCGATCGGTGCGGCGTAGACCAGCGGATGCTCAAGCGGCAGAGCGATGTTCGAGTTGAACAGCCTCGGTTCGTGCAGCAGTCCGCTGGTGAGCTTGATCATCGCCTTGTGATCGGGATCGACGGCCTTGACGAACACCGTCGCCGGACCCGTCCCTGCGGCGTAGGTCACCGCCAGACGTGCGCGCCGGTTGGTGCCGTCGTCGCGCATGTCGACTGTGACGGTGTCAACGACGGCCTCGGGGTGATGCCGGTTCAGCGCGGACGTGAGCCAGGCCGGGGTGATATCACTCCAGTCGCTCGGAACCACCAGTGCCGCAGTCACTTCACGTACGCCGGCATCGAGTCCCAACCGCGAATGGTCGACGTCGTGGAGAACACTGCACCTGCCAGGTCCACCTCCCACTCCGGGAACCGCTTGAGGATCTCCTCCAACGCGATCCGACCCTCCAGCCGCGCCAGCGAGGAGCCCAGACAGTAGTGGGCGCCGACGCTGAAACCGAGATGCGCCCTCTGCTCGCGATTGATGTCGAAAACCTCACCGTCGGGCGGGAACTGGCGGTGATCGCGGTTGGCAGCGCCTATGAGCATCATCATGACGGCGCCCTGCGGCACGGTCTGCCCGTAGAACTCCGCGTCGCGGGTGACACAGCGCGCCACGTGCGGGGCCGGCGGCTCGAAGCGGACGAGTTCCTCGACGGCCTTGGGGATGAGCGTGGGGTCCTCGACCAGCTGGCGTCGCTGATCGGGATGCTCGGCGAGAACCTTTCCGGCCCAACCGATCAGGCGGGTGGTGGTGTCGTTACCCGCTCCGGCGACGACGTTGATGTAGATGAGCAGCTCATCGCGCGTCAGCTTGCGGGTGGTGCCCGTCTCGTCGACGAACTCGACGTTGAGCAGCTCGGTCATGATGTCATCGGAGGGGTTGTCGACCCGCCAGGCGACGTAGTCGGCGAAGATGTCACCGCTGACCAGGCCCTCCTCGGCGGCCTTCATCGGCTTGCCCGCCTCGGTCTTCATCTGGCTGGTGACGTGCTCGCGGATCATCTCCTGGTCGCCCTCGGGGATGCCGATCAGGGCACTGATGGTCTTCATCGGCATGACGGCGCCGAGATCGGCGACGAAGTCGAACTTGCCCGCGCCAACCACGGCGTCGAGGCTCTCGGCGCAGTAGTCCCGGATCTTCGCCTCCAGCAGGGCGATCTTGCGCGGTGTGAACATGCGCGCCAACAACTTCCGGTGAATGTCGTGAATCGGGGGATCCTCGAATATCAGCACACCGGACGGAATCGGGAAGTCGGCCCTGATCAGTTCGAGGATCGCGCCCTTGGCCGAGCTGAACAGGCCGTGGTCGACGATGCCCTTGTTGACGTCGTCGTAGCGGCTGAACGCGTAGAAGTCGTGCTGAGCGTTGTAGTACAGCGGCGCCTCCTCGCGGAGTCGCTTGAACACCGGGTACGGGTCGGCGTTGATCTCGACGCTGTAGGGGTCGAAGTACACGTCACTGGTCGCGCTGAGGGTCACCGCGGTCCGCCTCTCTGAGGGCTGCGAGAGCATTGCTTACACGCGTAAGTTACACGGCAGCCTGATCGCCGGACAAGCTTCTGCGCAACTTCAGGTCGACGAGCGCTGAATCAGATGGGCGACGTTCTGGCTGCTCGGCTCCGTGACGGACGGGTAGCCCAGCTCGGCCATCATCGCCGCGACGGACACGTCGACGATGGTCTCGGCGTCGAATCCGACCGAGGTCAGCGGCGGCGCGCTCACCGCACCCAGCGGCCTCGCGTCGACGCCGATCACCGCCAGATCCTCCGGGCACCTCAGCCCGGCCCGCCGGATACCGTGCAGCACCACCATGGCCGTCTCGTCGCTCTCCGCGCACACCGCGGTGACGCCGTCGGCCACCCAGCCGGCGACCACGTCGGCGGCGTCCGTTCCGTCCATCGCGACCGATCCGACCGCGATATCGGGGAGTCCTCGGCCCGCCGCTGCCACCCGCAGACCCTCGAGCCAGTACTCCCCCAGCGGCCGCACCTGCTCGATATCGGAGAACGCGAACGCCAGCTGCCGGTGCCCCCTCGACACCAGGTGCTCGACCCGCATGTCGCCGATGGTCAGATGCAGCGCGCCCATCGCATGCAGTTGCGCACTGCCCAGATGAATCTGCGGGATGCGCGCGTCGGTGACCGCCTGCAGTGCGGCGCCACCCAGCGGGAACACGCTCGTCACCGCGATCGGGTTGAGGTCGGCGATCGCGTCGACGACGTTGCGGCCGTCCTCGGTCTCGAACTGCAGCGACAGCACCACGCCGTGTCGCGCCAGCGCCGCGGTCAGTCGGCTGCCCACCTCGATGAGCAAGTCGCCCAGCGAGATTCGCGGGACGACGTAGAGCATGACCCCGCTACCGCCGCGGGCGAGATTGCGTGCGGCGAGGTTGGGCCGGTACCCGAGTTCCTTGGCCGCCGCGTGCACTGCGGCCCGGGTCTGCGCCGAGATGGTCTGGCCGGCGACGTCGTTGAGCACGTAGGTGACCGTCGCGGCTGACACCTTGGCCAGGCGCGCGACGTCGGCTTTCGTCGGCCGAGCTGGTCCCTTCACACCCACACCGCACATCGTGGCATGTCAGCGCGTCGCGTCGTGCAATACGTCGGGCGGGCGCGACCCGGCGCGCAGCGGGTCACCCGCCGTCTCACGCAGACCGAGCACCGTCACCAGCGATAGCGCGGCTGCAACGATCAGGTAGAACGCCGGCGCCATCACCCCGTTGGTGCTGGTCAACCACGTCACCACATACGGCGTCGTGCCACCGAATCCGGCAACCGCGATGTTGTAGCCGACCGAGAACCCGCTGTAGCGCACCCGGGTGGCGAACAGCTCGACACCCGCGGTCACGGCCGCCGAGATGTAGACGGACTCGATCGCCGCGAGGATGCAGTGCGCGGTGATGGCCGCCGCCAGCGATCCGGAGTTCAGCAGCAGGAACAGCGGGTAGGCCAGCACCGCGAAGCACGCCGACCCGGCGATCAGCATCGGTTTTCGTCCCACCCGGTCCGACAGTGCCGCGAACGGCAGAATCAGCACCAGGGCGACCAGGCTGGCCAGCGTTGTCGACGTGAACGACGCCGTCTTCGAGTACTCCAGCGTCTTGATCAGGTAGGTCGGCAGGAACGTGAACACCACGTAGTAGCCGACGTTGAAGATCAGGAACAGCCCGATGACCTGCAGAATCGACCGCCAAGACGTCGTAATCGCCTCGCGCAGGGGTCTTTTCGCCACGTTGTCGGTGCTGCTGAGCCGGGTGAACTCAGGGGTGTCGTCCAGGCGCAGCCGGATATAGAGCCCCACCATGCCCAGTGGCGCGGCGAGCAGGAACGGGATGCGCCACCCGTAGGAGTCCATCGCCGCGGCGGGTAGCGCTGCCTGTAGCACCGTCACGGTGATCGACCCGAGCAGGAAGCCGACCACGCCCGACCATGCCATGAACGTCACGATGAGTCCGCGCCGGTCATCGGGCGCGTACTCCGCGAGGTAGACCGCGCCGCCGCCGTACTCCCCGCCCGCCGAGAAGCCCTGCAGGCAGCGCAGGAACAGCAGGAGCAGCGGTGCGGCGACACCGATCGCCTCGTAGGTCGGCAGCAGACCGATCGCCAGAGTGGCCGCTGACATCAGCAGGATGACGACCGCGAGCACCCGCTGTCGACCGACGCGGTCACCGAGCGGCCCGAACACGAAGCCACCAAGGGGGCGCATGAAGAACGCGGCCGCGAATATCGCGAAGGTGTTCAGCAGCGCCGCGGTGTCATTGCCCGCCGGGAAGAACTTGGCGGCGATGTACGTGGCGAGGAACCCGTAGATGGCGAAGTCGAACCACTCGACGGCGTTGCCGATGGACGCGCCGGTGACGGCCTTTCGCACGGCTGAGGGGGGCGGCATGCCGACCTAGGCTAGTCAGGGTCCGGTTGCGCGGGCGCAGAACAGGTTTGAGCGAAGCGCTTAGGGACCCAGGACACGCACAGCCCGTCGGCGTAGCGTCGGCGCCATGACAACGCTCGAAGACGCCCCCGTCGCCTCGACCCTGAACCGGATGTACACCGAGTCCCGGGAGCAGATGTCCACGCTGCGTGCCCGGTTCGACGGAATCGACATGTCATCGGCCACCGCGCAGGAACGCGCCGACGCGCTGAGCGACGTCTACATGCCCGTCACGCCGGAGGCCGGCCGGCTGCTGTACGCGCTGGTGCGGGCCACCCGCCCGGCGACCGTCGTCGAGTTCGGGATGTCGCTGGGGCTGTCCGGGATTCACCTGGCGGCCGCGGTGCGCGACAACGGCAGCGGGCGCGTCGTGACGACCGAGTTGAGCAAGGCCAAGATCGCTGCCGCGAAGGGCAACTTCGACGCCGCGGGACTCTCCGACGTCATCACCGTGCTCGAGGGCGACGCACTGCAAACCCTGGCCAATGTCGACGGTCCCATCGGCTTCGTCCTGCTCGACGGCTGGAAGGAGTTCTACCTCCCGGTCATGAAGCTGCTCGAGCCGAAGCTGTCCGAGGGGGCACTCGTCGTCGCCGACAACACCAACATGCCCGACACCCAGCCCTACCTCGACTACGTGCGCGACCCCGCCAACGGATATGTCAGCGTCAACTTCCTGGCGCGCGACACCGACAGCATGGAGCTGAGCTGCCGGGCCTGATCCGCGCTGTTAGTCCAGCCCGTTGGAAAGCGTGAGGTACTCACCGGTCTTGCAGCGCCCCTGGTCCGATACCAGGTAGAGCACGGCGTTGGCGACGTCCTCGGGCTCGAGCAGTCCCGGCCGCGGGCGGCCCTTGGCGAAGACCTCCTCGACGTCGGCTCGGGTTGGCGTCTCGAGGTCCGGCCGGATCACCCGGTAGGTGTCGAGGTTGTGGATCATCGTGGTGTCGACCCCGGCCGGCAGCACCGCGTTGACCGTGATGCCGTACTCGGCGACTTCGTGGGCCACCGACTTCACCAGCGCGACGACTCCTGCCTTGGCCGCCGCGTAGTGGGCGCCGCCGGCCGCCCCCGTCGTGGCGACGATCGAGGATGTCGCGACGATGCGTCCCGCGCGACGGTCGATCAGATGCGGCAGGACGGCGCGGAACGTGTTGAACACCCCGGTCAGGTTGACGTCGATCATGGTCTGCCAGCGCTTGGCCGACATGGTGGCGACCGGACCGCCGCTGGCGATCCCGGCGTTGGCGATCACGATGTCGATGCCACCGCACTCGCGTATCGCTCGCTCGGCCACACCCTCCATCGCCGCGGGATCGCGGACGTCGGCCGTGACCGCGACGGCGCGCCGGCCCAGGGCCTCCACCGCTTGCACGGTCTGCTGGAGATCGGCCGGGGTGGCCAGCGGGTAGTCAACCTCCTCGACCGGCCCGGCGATATCGCACAGCACGATGTCAGCACCCTCCCGCGCCAACGTCGTCGCGTGCGCACGTCCCTGCCCGCGTGCGGCTCCGGTGATCAGTGCAACCTTGCCCTCGAGCGCACCCATGTGGCGTCCCACTTCCTTCGTCCCTCGATTTCACGTCCGACAATGGTGACCACGCCGGGCCGGGAAACTCATCGCGCGGTCAGCGCGGCGAGGTTGCTGACCGAGTGCAACACGTCACCGCGGATCACCCTGGCGACCAGGCTGCCGATGGGACCGTCCAGCAACGCACCGCGCAGGTCGGCGGTCAGGTGAAAGGTGGTGCCCGGGCGGTCGTCGACGATCCTCATCTTGAGCAGGATGTGCACGCCACCACGCCCGCTGCCCCGCATGGCGATGCTGGTCGGCTTGGCGTACTCGGTCACCTCCCAGTGGATGGTGTTGCGGAACCCCTTCACCTTGATCAGCGAGGACACCGTGGTGCCCTCGTCGATGACGGCGGGCACCGGGCTCTTCCAGCCGCCGAAGATGGTCAGCCACTCATCGAACCGGTCCAGGTCCGACGCGAGGGCCCAGGCCTGATCCGGTGAGAGGGCGGAGGAGACAGAGACGTCGACGGTCGCCATGACCTACCTCTACCCAGCTCGTGCCCGATCGACGCGCCGAGTGGGCTACGGCACTGGAACCGCAGCCGGCACCGGAACCGGAGCCGCCACAGGAGCCGGGGGTGCCGGGGGCGCCGGCGGCAGCGCACCGAGGACCCGCTGCAGGTCAGGCTTCATCGCCTGTAGCTGCGAGCCCCAGTAGCCCCAGCTGTGCGTGCCGTTGGCCGGGAAGTT
This sequence comes from Mycolicibacterium sp. YH-1, assembly GCF_022557175.1. The sequence continues at coordinate 6,826,548 of NZ_CP092915.1, forward strand.
GAACACCGCGTTGCGGCCACCGGCCGCCAGATACTTCTTCTGGAAGTCCTTGTTGGTGTTGATGGTGATGTTCTCCAGGAACTGCGCGCTGTACATCGTCCCGAAGTCACCGGGCGCGTCGAGATCCGACGAACGGCCGTTGCCGCAGTACACCCACACGGCGGTGTTGTTGGCCACCAGCGTCGCGATGTTGACCGTCGGATCGTTGCGCGCCCACGCGGGATCGCTGGTGGTACCCCACATGTCGGTGGCGTTGAACCCGCCGGCGTCCTTCATCGCGAACCCGATCATGGTGGGCCACAACCCTTGTGAGGGATTGAGGAATCCCGACAGTGAGGCCGCGAAGATGAACTGGGCCGGATGCCAGATCGCCAGGGTGAGCGCGGCACCGCCGGCCATGGACAGGCCCACGACTGCGTTGCCGGTCGTGGCGACGCCGCGGTTGGCGGCCAGCCAGGCGGGCAGTTCCTGGGTCAGGAACGTCTCCCACTTGTAAGTCACGGGGCCGGCGCTACCGACGGCGGGCCGGTACCAGTCGGTGTAGAAACTGGACTGTCCGCCCACGGGCATCACCAGCGACAGGCCCGATCCGTAGTACCACTCGAATGCGGCCGTGTTGATGTCCCAGCCGTTGGCGTCCTCCTGGGCCCGCAGCCCGTCGAGCAGGTACACCGCGTGCGGACCACCGCCCTGGAACGTGACGCGGATGTTGCGGCCCATCGACGGTGACGGCACGTCGAGCTGCTCCACGGGCAGGCCCTCGCGCGAGTAGGCGCCGGCGGTCGGCATGGGCGCCACGACACCGACCAGTGCGGGCAGCATCACCATCGTCAGCAGTGCCACCAGAGTTCGGCGCACGCCTTTACCCGCGCGACCGCCGCGGGGAGGACCGTTGCGGTCAGAAACACTGTGGATCTTCTTCGTCACCGCCAACACCGGTGGGACCCCATCTCTTGGTGGTTGTGTCCCGGGGAACCTAACAGCGCCCTTCATCAGGGCGTTCTAGCCACACGCGCCGTAATCGGCTCGTTATCAAGGCGTTTCGCGATCGTTGGATGATGTGCGCATCAACGCCACCCTGTGAGTCACACACCAGTGACCTGTGAATCACCTTGGGCGAGCAGCCGTCGGTGCGTCCGCTCACTCAAACTCGACTCGACTCAACCTACGAAGGAGCTGTCATGTCACTTTGCACATCCATGAGGCGCCGTGTCGCTACGGGTGCCGTCCTGGCGGGCGGTCTGGTGAGCGTCGCCCTGTTCGGGGGCGTCGCATCGGCGTTCGCCAACGAGGACCCCGCGGCGAACCCGCCGAACTGCAGCGCCGCCGATCTCGAGGGCGTCCGCGCCGGCGTCTCGGCGTCGACCTCGGCGTACCTGTTCGCCCATCCCGACCTCAACACCTACGAGTCGAGTCTTGGTGGGCTCTCCCGCGACGAGGTGTCGACGAAGTTGCAGGCCTACCTGGCGAATCATCCGCAGGAGCAGTCCGAGATCGCGGGCATCCGTCAACCGCTGGTGGACCTGCGGGATCGCTGCGCGGCCCCGCCCAGTCCCTGAGGACTCGCTGAGCCGCGCTAGCCGACGCCTGTCAGCAGGCTCGCGGTCCGCAACCAGATGAGCGCCCCGAACAGCACAAGTACGGCGACCGTGACCCCCGCCTGGATGACGTTGCGGTGCTCACGTGGCGCATATGCGTAGGCCCAGCTGACCACCGCGCCGGCGAGCAGGCCGCCGACGTGGCCCTGCCAGCTGATTGCTCCCGTGCCCAGCTGGGGGCCGATGAACGTGATGGCCAGGTTCAGCACGATGAGCCCGACCACCCACTTCACGTCGATGTTGAGCTTGCGACCCAGCACGAACGTCGCGCCGAACAGGCCGAAGATCGCACCGGATGCCCCCGCCGTCGCGGAGTCGAGCGGCGACAGCAGATATACCAGCACCGAGCCACCGATCGCGCTCAGGAAGTAGAGCGCGGTGAATCGCAGTCGGCCCAGCCATATTTCGAGCTGCGGGCCCACGATGTAGAGCGCCCACATGTTGAACAGCAGGTGCACGATTCCGTAGTGCAGGAACGCCGAGGTGAGCAGTCGGTAGTAGTCGTCGAAGTAGGCGACACCGGGTGCCCACAGCACCAACTGCCGTTCCACGTCGCTCGACACGGTCTGCAGAACGAACATCACGACGTTGACCGCGATCAGCACGTAGGACACCAGCGGGACGGTGTTCAACCTGCCGCCGAAGGCGTTGGTCGGCTGCCGGACTGACCGGGCGGCCGCGTTGACGCAGTCGACGCACTGGTGCCCGACGGGCGCGGTACGCATGCACTCGGGGCAGACGAAGCGCTGGCAGCGCGTGCACTGGATGTAGGTCGACCGGTCGGGGTGCCGGTAGCAACTCGGGGGCGCGCCCTGCGGGGCATGCGGGTACGGGGTACTCACACGACCACTCTTCCAGCTGGACCGGATACGGCGCACGCAGGACTCCGCATTGCGCCGATCAGGACCATCAGAACCGCCAGAGCGCTTCCTGGCTGGTGCTGGCGACCAGTTCACCGGAGTCCGCGTACAGCGATCCCACCACCAGGCCACGGGAGTCGCTGTGGTTGAGCGGCTTCACCTCGTAGCGATGCCAGCGGCGCGGGTCATACGGCCGGTGGAACCAGACCGCGTGGTCGAGACTGGCGGCGTACCCGATGCCGAGGCCCTCCGGCGCATCCGGCGGCCGGGCGACCGGGACCGGTCCGAAGTCGGACATGAATGTCAGGGTGCAGGCGCGGATCAGCGGATCGTCCTCGATGGCGTCGTGCGTCCGGATCCAGAACGGCGGCACCGCGAACACCGTGTCATCCCCCGGCGTGACGCGCATGTCGAACCGGTCGGCGAACCCGATCGCCGGCGCCTTGGGCACCGCGTCATCGAACGCGACGGCGGGCACCACGGTGGGCTGCCAGTCGGCGGAGTCCTCCTGGCGGTGGAACGACGCGATCATCTCGAGGATGACCTTGCCGTGCTGGACGGCGGTCACCCGACGGGTGTCGAAGGACCGGCCGTCACGGGTGCGCTCCACCTGCAGTTCGACGTCGACGCCGTACTCACCGCCCCGCACGAAGTAGAGGTGCAAAGACTGCGGCAGCTTGTCGGGCTCGACGGTGGCCCCCGCCGCGGCCAGCGACTGCGCGGCGATCAGCCCACCGAAGAGCCTGTCGCCGGGACCGCCGCTTGGGCTCGGCACGACGAACAGGTCGTCGCCGCGGCGGTCGAACTCCAGCAGGCGGGCGATCCAGCTTCGGTCCGCGGTCACGCCCGCCCCCGACTCAGAATTGACAGGTGTCATCGAGCGATCACCCTAGCCCAGGCGCGTCGTGGCGTCGCCTCAGGGTCCGCGTTGACCTGCACCGATGCGCCCAGGGCTACCGCACCACGTGCGGTTGACTTAGGTTACCCTAAGTTCGTGATCAAAGCGGATGACGGTCAGGGCATGGGAACTTCAGTGGCGGACCAGGGCGTCAGGTTCGGCGTGCTGCTGAACATGGGGGCGAATCTGGGCGAGACTCCCGAGGCCGTCTTCGACCTGACCGCCGAGCAGGCCACGGCCGCCGAGCAGCTGGGCTACGACGAACTCTGGGTGACCGAGCACCACTTCATCCGCTTCGGCATCAATCCGAGCGCAATCACGACCGCCGCCTTCCTCCTCGGTCGCACCACGCGTATCCAGGTCGGGACCGCGGTGGTGTTGTCGCCACTGCTGCACCCGGTTGAACTCGCCGAGCGCGCCGCACTGCTCGATCAGTTCAGCGGCGGCAGGTTTGCGCTCGGGTTGGGCCGTGGCGGATACCGGCGCGACTATGACGTGCTCGGCGTGGACTTCACCCGGTGGGATGACGAACCACTGGCCAGCGCGCAAGCCCTGCTGGACATCTGGGCGCGACCAACTGACGACGCCGTGCCACCGGCCGACGATGTCGTCGACGTGCAGCCGCCACCACTCACGCACCCGCATCCCGAGCTGCTGCTGGCGACGTCGAGTGCACCGGGGGTTGAGTTCGCCGCGCGCAACGGCATTGCCCTGCAACACTATTTCGCGACGCCGGTGGGTGCCCGTGTCACCGCGGAGAACCGCTACGGCGAACTGCGCGGGAAGGGGTCCGCGCCAGCGCACTTGCACACTCTCATCGTCGTCGTCGATTCGGCGCCCGACCGACGCGACGATCTCGCCAACGCACTTCGGGAGTCCTTCCGCGCCGGCGACCACCCGCATGTGCCGCAGAGCTCGAACAGACATCTGCTGCCTGACGGCCGACCGGCGAGCCCGGATGCGATGGCGCGGATGGTCGCCGACCAGGCGATCGTGGGATCACCGGCCCACGTCGTCGACGAACTCGGGCAGTTCATCGAAACCACCCGTGCATCAAGGATTGCCGTCTACTTCGAGTCGATCGCGGACAAGAAGCTCACACTGAGATCGCTCGAGGACTTCGCATCGGTCGTCGCGCCAGCGCTGGGCGCCGGGTAGCGCGTCACCGCAGTTCACCGTGTCCGGCCAGGTAGGGCCGGGTGACGATCAGGTAGACCGCCAGCACCGCGACCGGGGCCGCCAGCGGCAGCCACGCCACGTCCACCGGGATGAGCACCGCCGCCATCCCCACCGCCGAGAAGCCAACCGCCCCAGCCACCGTCGGCCAGGACACCGACTCCTCGACGCGTGCACTGTGGCGCAGCACCAGATACGCGGTGGCACTCAACCCGGCGAGCGCGGCGACGATGGGCGGCGGATCGGACAGGACGAGCAGCACTACGGTGCACCCCACCGCGAGCGTCGCCGCGCCAACTGACCCGGCCCCGACGACCACGGCGGCCACCGCGATCGCCACCACGGCCAGCGACGGCCCGCGGGTACCGATGGCAGCGGCGGCCACCATCAGCAGACCGAACGCCGTGGACAGCGCGCGCATATCAGCGACCGCCCGTGCGACGTCGGTGATCCGGGACGAGGTGCATCACCTGGTCGAGCGTGCTGTTGGACTGCCACGCCACGACCTCGACGCCGATGGTGGCCATGTCCCGATACATGAAGGCCCGTTGCATGGACCACATCCGCCTGATGAGTGGGTCCTGCTCGTCGGCGAACGGGGCGCCCTCGAGCACGTCGACGGCCACCACCACGTGCCCGCGCCGGCGCAGGTCGATCAGCGCGAGCGCGAAGTCGGTGTCGAGCAGCGTCGAGAAGGCGACGACGATCGCGCCGGACGGTATCGCGGCGCGTGGCGCCAGAGTTCCCGTGGTGGGCTCGAATCCGTCGCCAGCGGCCAGCACCGCGTCGAGCACGCGGTAGAACTGGCGGCGACCGATATCGGGGGCAAGCCAGCGCGGCGTGCCGCCGAGGGCCACCACACCCGCCCGGTCACCGCTGCGCAGCGCGCTCTGCACCACCTGCACGGCGCCGCGCACCGTGCGCTCGGTGGCCTCGGTCGCCGGCCCGGGAGGCTGGTCGGTCGTGTCGACGAGAACCACCACGTCGGCGGCTCGCTCACTGAGCCGCTCGGTGACATGCAGGCTGCCGCGCCGCGCACTCACCGGCCAGTTCACCGTCCGCAGCTGGTCGCCCGGCACATAGGACCGGATGTTCCCGAACTCGACACCCCTGCCGATGTGCGGGGTGATGTGGGTGCCGAGGCGGTCGAGCAGCTCGGTGCGGGGCATATCCGTCTGTGCCGTCGGCGCGATCGGGAACACGAAGTGCTCACCCACCTCGACGGTCGCGGTCCCCGTGAACAGGCCACCGCGGGCGACCACGGCGACACGAAGCGAGATCGGATAGCGGCCCCAGCGTTGCGCGGTGCAAGCCAGTTCGATTCGGCCGTCAGGCATCTCGGTCGACTCGCAGGAGAACCCCGCTGGCGTGACGATGTCGAGGTCGACGGGTGTGCCGTCGTCGGCCGCCGCCCACACCGTCAGCCGCGTCTCCTCGGATTCGAAGCAACGTTGCGTCGCGGGCTCGGCGTGCACGGTCACGTTCGGCGGACGACGCTGCCACCACACCGACACCAGGACGCCAAGCAGAGGTGCAGCGAACGCGACGAGCTGCCACGTTGACGTGAGCGCGGCGGCGGCAAGGGCGATCGCGACACACGTCGCAATCGACCGGGCCATCGGCGAAGCGCGCCAGCCTACTTCGGCGTCGACGCTGCGACGGTCGGACATCACGGCGATGCGCCACCGGTACGGGGTACGGGCACCCGACGCAGAAGGTCCTCGACGACGTCGACGCTGCGCACCTGCCGGACCCACATCTCGGGCCGCAGGCTGATCCGGTGCGCCATGGCGGGTACCGCGAGCGCCTTGACGTCCTCGGGGATCACGAAGTCGCGACCGGAGAGCAATGCGCGCGCACGAGCCAGTTGGACCAGGTCCAGTTCCGCGCGGGGGCTGGCTCCGACCGAGACCTGCGGATGCTGCCGGCTCGCGGCGGCCAGGGCGACGACGTAGTGCAGCACGTCCTCGTGCACCGTGACCTGCTCGACCGAATCACGCATGGCGAGCACGTCCTTCGCGTCGAGCACGCGACCCACCGATGCGTCCGGTGTGCCTCGGTCCAGGCGACGGCGCAGCATCGACACCTCCTCGTCGCCCTTGAGGTAGCGCAGTTCGAGCCGGATCGTGAAGCGGTCCAGTTGCGCCTCCGGCAGCGGGTAGGTGCCCTCGTACTCGATGGGGTTGTCGGTGGCCAGCACGATGAACGGCGTCGCGAGTGGGTGCGTGGCGCCGTCGATGCTGACCTGCCCCTCGGCCATCGCCTCCAACAAGGCAGCCTGGGTCTTGGGTGGTGTGCGGTTGATCTCGTCTGCCAGAAGCAGATTGGTGAAGATGGGGCCGGGCCGGAACTCGAACCGTCCCGACTGCATGTCGTAGATGGTCGACCCGAGTAGGTCGGCGGGCAGCAGGTCGGGGGTGAACTGCACCCGGGTGAAGTCGAGACCCAGTGCGGCGGCGAAGCATCGGGCGATCAGGGTCTTACCCAGTCCCGGCAGGTCCTCGATCAGCACGTGGCCCCGCGCCAGGACCGCGATCAGAATCAGGGTGAGCGCGGGGCGTCTCCCGACGACCACCCGCTGGATCTCGTCGAGCACCGCCTCACACTGTCCGGCGGTCGTCGTCACTGAGCTAGCCACGTTCGGTCACGTCCTCTCCAGCCGTTGCAGGATCTCGTCGAGCGTGCCCCGCCCGGGTCCGGGTTCGTTGCGGTCGCCGGCATGAACGTTGTTGGGATCGACCCAGGCCCACAGCTCATCGCCGAAGACCATCCTCGCGGTGGCGCGCAGTGCCTCGGGATTCCTCGAGCTTCGCGCTCCGGTGGAGAGTTCGAACTGGCGTGCCAGCATGGGCCGCAGGTGCTTGTCCCAGTCGGCGCGGCTGCCGTCGGCCCAACTGATCTGAGTCTCGGTGCGGGCGAGCCACCGTCGCAACGACTCCGCCGGATCACGTGCCCGCGTCTCGTCGACAAGCGATGCGGGCTCGCGCACCACGTACCACCGCATGGCGAGCAGCGCGATCCCCGCCACACCACCAGCCAGCCACGGCACCAGGCGACGGTCGGGCAGGGAGAACGCAAGAGCCTCGATGCCGACGATGACGAGTAACGCCGCTGCCAGCGTTCGCTTCACCTCAGGCTCCCCAGTTCGTTCAGGACGCGTTGCAGCACTCCGACCGCCGCCCCACGGTGCGCCTCGGTCATCACGTGTGGGCTGAATCTCGCCTCGTCGAACAGATCAACCAGTTCGGTTGCGCTGTCGGTCCGCAACGCGTTGCGCTCGACCGCACGCGCCAGCACCTCCGAGGCGGTGTCGAAGTCCTGCGGGATGGCGCCGGGCACCTGTGCGAGTTCACGCTCCATTGCCGCGTAACACGCGATGATCGCCCTGCGCGGTTCCAAGCTCATGTCGCCCACCTCGGCGAGGCCCACTTCCGCTGCGCGGGACAGTGATTCGGAGGCCTTCAGCGGTACGTTCACCTCACCGGGCGGGGCGTCGACGAGGACCGGCGAATCCCCTCGCCTGCGTCCCGCGACGATGGAGCCAACCACCAGAACGAGGAGGAACACGACCGTCGCGACATAGAAGTAGCCAAGCAGATGCGACGGCGACGTCGCCGAGGAATCTGGCGCGGGCGGCACATCGCCGGACCGGTCGGGCGCGGACGGCGCGGTCTGCGCAGGGGCGCCGGGCTGAGGTGGCTCGACCGCGATACCGGGGAGCAGCCCGCTCAGGTACACCACGAGAAGCAGCCAGCCACCGATCACACCGAAGACGATCAGCGCCATTCGCCACGTGGTCCCGCTCCGGTCCGCGCGCAGCCACGTCGCGCGGCTCGCCACCGGGTCTGGGCCCGCGACGCGGCGGCGCAGCCGCGTGATGACGGCTGCGACCATGACGGCCACCGCGGCGAGAAGCAGCGCGACCACTACTATCGCTGAGACGGGGTCGTCGGGCGGGCGCTCGCGCACCTGCGTCGTCGCGCCGGGCAGATGACCACGCAGCGCCAGCGCGATGAGAATGAGCAGGCTCACCACCAGCGCGAGGGACGTCGTCGCCCGCCGCGCGGAGGTGTCCGCTCCGGTCATCGGCGACCTCCCGAGCGGCACATGGCCGCTACTGTCGTGATCTGCTCGATCGTAGGCCGGTGATCACGGTTTCTGGCCGTGATCGCGCAACCACGCGGCGGTCAGCTGGCGGTAGGCCTGCTGGCCGATGCTGCCGGTGCGGGCGTCGAACACGTGGTCGGCGTGCGGTATCGACACCACCTCGACATCGACGCCCGCGGTCCGGGCTCGCTCGGCGAACCGGAGCGCGCCGCTGGTTGGGACCAGGTGGTCATCGGCACCGAGCAGGAGCAGCGTCGGCGGCGCGGCGGCGCTCACGTACGACGACGAGGTGACCGCGGCATAGCGGTGTGGGAACTCCGTCGGCGACCCACCGATATAGGCGGTGGCAAAATCCCGAGAGGTGCCGCCGAGGACGGTGTCATCGTTGCCGTACAGGTCGGCGGGGTCGACCGCCGGATACAGCGCGCTGACGGTCGACACCGCGGGCAGCCGCCCACCGCATGACGACCGCAGCGTGCCGTTGGCCGCCATGTAGGCGGCGTTGATCGCCAGGTTCCCGCCCGCCGAGTCGCCGGTGAGCGACAGCCGACTCGCGTCCCCGCCGTAGGTGTGGGCATTGGCGGTCACCCACGCCAGCGCACAGCCGATCTGGTCGGGCGCGACGTCCCAGAGATGGCGGTCCGGTCCGGACAGTGCGTAGTCCGCGGTGATCGTCAGCCAGCCCTGGTCGGCGAACCAACGCAGGTCGGCGGCGTGAGCGTTGCGGTCACCGGCCACCCACCCGCCGCCGTGCACGAAGAACAGCACTGGCGCGGGTGACCGTCCCGGTGGCGGCCGGTAAACACTGAGCGCCAAGGGTTCTGCGCCGAACGTCGTGTAGGTGACCTCGGCGTCGGGGGTCGCGGTGGCCTTCGACCACACGTCCAGCGTCTGGATCAGATCGATGCGCGCGCCCATGGCCTCGACGGCGGCCACCTGCCTGCTCACCACCACACCGCCAGCGGTGACGGTCAGCACCGCCACCACCACCAGGGCAGCGGACGGGATGCCACGGCCGCGCAGCCATAGACCCAATGCCAGCAGGCCACCGACGAGCGCGACCAGCACCACCCACGACATCAGGGGTGACACGAAGCCGGTGGCCAGGCCGAGCCCGGGCACCTCAGGCGCCAGTGTGCCGAGCACGCCGACGGCGGGGACGGCCACCAACAGTGCGGCGAGGCCTATGCCGACCCGGCGTCGCGTCGACGTCGGCATCGTCGGACGGGTCAGACGCCGGAGGCTTCGCGTTCGGCGGCCTTGATGAGCCGCAGCGAGATCAGCTGGATCGCGCCCTTGAGCGCCGCCCGCATGATCGGGCCGGTGCCGGGCACACCCTCGGTGAACCAGCCGCGCCAGCAGATGTCGGTGCCGCCCGACGCGTTCGCGGTGAAGACGGCCTCACCGTGATAGTCCCTCGCCGGTGTCGACGGGCCGATGAGCGTGTAGACGTGCCTGTGGTCCTGCTCGTACTCAACGGTCTTCTCGCGCATCATGATCGGCCAGAGTCCGACCTTGCGCACCGCGCCGATACCCCCGGGTGCGGGCTCACCCTGTGTCTCCCAGCTGGACTGGAACACGACGGGCCTGGCCCACTCCTTCCACCGGGCGCCGTCGGCCTCCAGCCGGAACAGCGTCGCCGGTGGCGCACTGCTGGTCCGGTTGATCTCGAAGGTGAACGTCTGACCCGTCATAAGCGCACCCTACCGGTGTAGGTCCTACCGCGAGATCTACATCAGCGTCGTGATTCGCGCCTGGCAACGACACTCCTGCAGAAGTCGGCGTGAAGTACGCGAGATCTGCATGAGGGTCGCATTAGCCGCCCGCGGTCACGGGACACCCTTCATCACCGGCTGCACCCACCGGGACGATCTGAGCGGTAAACGCTGGCAGGCCGCACGGCTGCCCGATGACCACCGTCCCCGTGCTGTCCTGGCAGGCGGCGATCGACACCAGCACACGTGCGTCCAGCGCCCGATCGAACCGCGCAGTGCGTCCGGCGGAGATCTGCCCGCGGTCGCGTCGAGTACTACAACGCTGCGTCACAGGCATCGGCACATTGCCAGGACAGGGCGGCATCGCCGACTAGGGGAGGACAGGCAGCAGTGCTCATTCGATTCGTGTGTCTCGACAGGCCAACCCTTGAGGGTTTCGCAGCGCAGACGGCGGTCTCATCGCGGAGGCCGGCCAAAGCGGAAGGAGGGGGCCAGGACGATCGTGAGTGGACGATGTCTTACCCGCACGAGGCACAGTTTCAAAGGCTTCTAGCCGTTGTAGCGGATCACCGGCCCATCTAGCGACCACCGTTCCCCGCGCCATTCGATCTGTGGTGCATCACCGAACCTGCCGCACAAACCGGCTCGTTAGACCTAGCATCAGTCTCATCGAGCCAGGACAGCACTGCGTCGGTGTCTTCGCCGAGGACTGGTGGCGCGTCGTGCTCTTGACGAAGAAGGGTCAGCCCGGTTGGCGTCTCGATGCGAATGGCCGGTCCCGGCAGGCTGATCGAGCCGACTGACGAGTGCTTGACGTTGATGATCAGACCTTGACTTCGGGTTTGTTCGGATTCGTAAACCTCGTTCAGACTGCGAATACCTCCAGCGGGCACACCGGCATCGGACAGCTGGTTCAGTAGATCGTCTCGATCTATGCAGGACAAGGCGCATTCGATTGTGGTGACGAGTTCCTCGCGGTTGGCTACCCGGAGATGATTGGCGCGAAATCGGGCGTCATCGGCGTTGAGGCCGAGCACCGGGGCAAACTGCCGCCAGATGGCCTCAGTCCCGACTGCCAGTTGGACCCACCCGTCACGGCAGCGGAAGCTCCCGTACGGCGCTATCTGCGGATGGTGATTTCCGGCCAGCCCCGAAACTTCCTTGCCCACAGTCCACTTCGTACCATGGAATGCGTGCGCGCTGACTGCCGCGGCCAGCAAGGAGGTGCGCACCACTGCACCACTTCCCGTCTTGTCGCGGTCGATCAACGCTGCTGCGATACCGAAGGCACCCTGCATGCCGGCGAGGACATCGGCGATGGGAACTCCGATTCTGACAGGGCCGGTATCCGGTGATCCTGTCACCGACATGAGTCCGGCTTCGCCCTGGGCAATCTGGTCGTATCCCGCGCGCGTTCCCTCGGGACCGTCGTGGCCGAATCCAGTCACCGACAGCGTGATCAGGCGCGGATTGATCTGTTCGACGACCTCCGGTGTGAACCCCAGCCGGGCGAAACCCCCTGGCCGGAAGTTCTCCACCAGTACATCGGCGCGCCGAATGAGCCGGGTGAGCGTCCGCTGCCCGGTATCGGACTTTAAGTCCAGCCGAATGGACTCTTTGTTGCGGTTGGCTGACATGAAATAGGTGGCGTGCATGTCACCGTCGGATCCTACGTACGGCGGCCCCCAGCTTCGCGAGTCATCGCCCCCGTCCGGCGTCTCAACTTTGATGACCCGCGCGCCCATGTCCCCCATCATCATGGCGGCGATAGGACCGGCGAGGGCACGTGAGAGATCCAAGACAACGATCCCGTCAAGTGGTCCGAGAGTCATAGAGATGCCTTCACTTGGAGATGCGGACATTGATCTGTTTGGTCTGCGTGAAGCCCGCGATCATGCCCTCCAGGGAGACCTCGCGCCCGAGTCCGCTCTGCTTATAGCCTCCGTATGACTGTCCAACCACTTGACCGCCGCCCTGATTCACCTGAACCCAGCCTGTTTCCAGAGCGTGGGCTGTGGTCAGCGCATCGTCGAGATTGTGCGTCCACACATAAGCCGCCAACCCGTAGTGCGAATCATTGGCCATCGCGATCACCTCGTCGCGGTCCGACCACGGCAGTGCAACCAGAACGGGTCCGAAGATCTCCTCGCGGGCCAGACGCCATCCGTTGTCCGAAGTACCGAACACCGTCGGTGCCAGGTAGTAGCCGTCCGTGCCCACCTGCGCTGTGGTGCCGTCCAGCACGGCCCGGACCCCGGGCGCTGCGAGACCCTCGTCGACAAACGAACTGACAGAGTCGAACTGGGCCTGGTTGATGATCGCACCGATGTCGGTCGACTCGTCGAGGGGATTTCCGATGACCTGTCGGGTCAGAAGGTCTGTCAACCGAGACAACACACTGTCATAGACCGAGTTGTGGATGAACAGGCGTGAGCCGGCGGTGCAACTCTGCCCCTGCCGGTGCACCCGTGACGAGAGCAACAGATTGTCGATGAGATCGTCATCGTCGGCAGCATCAGGGAAGACGATGGAGGGGTTCTTGCCGCCGAGTTCCAATGAGACGTGGGCCAACCTGTCGCTGGCAACTTTCGCGACGTGCTTACCGACTTCCGTGGAGCCGGTGAAGGACACCTTGTCGACGTGGGGGTGGTTGGTCAGAGCTTCTCCTGCCACTGATCCTCGACCGGTGATGACGTTGAACACCCCCGCGGGTAGGTGCTCCGCACACACCTCGGCAAGCAAAAGCAAGCTCAGCGGTGCCGCTTCGGCGGCCTTGACTACGAGGGTGTTGCCGGAGGCGAGTGCGGCGGGGAACTTGAAGCCCGCGATCATCAATGGCGAATTCCACGGCAAGATACAGCCCACGACACCCAGCGGCTCTTGGCGGGTGTACTGCAGTTGGTTCTCACCAGCGGGAAGAACGGTGCCCTTCACCTCACCGGCGACCCCGGCGAAATAGCGGAAGAGATTGATCGTCGCAATCACCTCTGGGCGGGCCTGCGTCCGGATCGCGTTGCCGGTGTCCAGCGCAGTCAGTCGGGCGAACTCTTCCGTGCGGGCTTCCAGGGAATCCGCGATCTTCGCCAATGCGCGTTGCCGCTCGGTGAAGTGAGCTGCACGCCACCGCGGAAAAGCTCGCCGTGCCGCCTGCACCGCCGCATCGACGTCTGCTGCCGAGGCATCCGGCGTCCGGCCGATGGTCTGCCCGCGGAGGATGGGGGTGCTCACCTCGCTCCACTGACCGCTTTCTGACGGTACCCAGTGGCCGTCGATGAACATCGGGTAGTCCCTGGCACCTGGAAGTTCCAGGCCTTCCAGGGCAATCGTGGTAGTCGTCATTGAGGTCTCCTTGGTCGTTGGGTGAGTGCGGTGCGTCACGGGTACATGCCGCGCAGGAGATGGGCCTCCGCGACGCGCTCTACGGCCGTCACGGTGGCGGCGGTCCGCAGCGAGACACCGTGTTTGGCTGCCCGGTCCCGCACTCCGCGCCACGCCTGCAGCATGCGGTCCTCGAGCCGGATCTCCACATCTTTGGCGCTCCACCAGTAGGCCTGATTGGCTTGCACCCATTCGAAGTAGGACACGATGACACCGCCGGCGTTGGCGAGAATGTCCGGGACTACCGTGACGCCACGACTGCGGAGGATGTCGTCGGCTTGCGCCGAAGTCGGACCGTTGGCACCTTCCACGATCACCGACGCCTGAATGCGGTCTGCGTTGTGGGCGTTGATCGTTCCTTCGACTGCGGCAGGGACGAGAAGGTCGACATCGAGTTCGAGGACGGCGGCCCGCTCGATCGCCTCCCCGCCGGGGAATCCGGCTACGGTGCCGGATGAATCGACATAGGTTTCAAGAGCGTCGATGTCGAGCCCGCGCGAGGACGTTACTGCTCCGTGCGCATCGCTGACCCCCAACACCCGGATGCCGGCATCGGCAAGGAACCTCACAGCGTGCCGGCCTACTTTACCGAAGCCCTCGACCACTGCCGTCGCCTGAGCGGGCTCGATACCGTTCTCGCGCAGCGCAGCCAACGCCACGTGGACCACTCCTCGAGACGTCGCAGTGGCTCGCCCCAGCGACCCGCCCAATCCCAGAGGTTTGCCCGTCGCCGCACCGAGCACCGTGTGGCCCGCCTGCATCGAAAAGGTGTCCATGATCCATGCCATGGTCTGTTCGTCAGTTCCGACATCGGGAGCCGGGATGTCGCGTTCAGGACCGATTAACGGGCTGATCTCGATGGTGTAGCGCCGGGTGACACGCTCGAGCTCACCATGCGAGTATCGGCTCGGGTCGATCCGGACTCCGCCCTTGGCGCCACCGTAGGGGACGTCCAAGAGCGCACACTTCCAGGTCATCCACATGGCAAGGGCTCGGACTTCGTCGAGATTGACGTCCGGACTGTACCGAAGGCCTCCCTTGGCCGGTCCGCGCGAAAGATTGTGCTGCACCCGATGTCCGGTGAGGACCTCAACGGCTCCGTTGTCCCGACGCAGCGGGATGCTGACCGTCACTTCGCGGCGGGGTTGCGCCAGCAGACGCGCCAAACCTTCGTCGTAGCCAAGGATGTGGACCGCCTGTGACAGTTGCGCCTGGGCATCGGCAAGTGGATCAGGGTGAGGTGAGAGATCGAAGTGGGTCAAAGTGGACAACGTGTTCCTCGCAAATCGGTGAGTGGACGACTAGCGCGACACGTAGGTGTCAGCGATGTCGAGCGCGGCATCCGTCTTGGCCAGTCCCTCAACGAGGTCTGTGTCCAGGATGTTCAGTGGTGGTTTGATGTGCATACGATTGAAGTTCGTGAACGGCAGCACCCCGTTCGCCTTCAGAAACGCGACCATTTCAATCATGGCCGGACTGGTACCGCCGTAGGGGGCCAGCGGTTCTCGTGTCCTGGGATCCAAAACCAGTTCCAGCGCCCACATACAGCCCGTTCCCCGGATCTCGGCGACACTGGGATGGCGTTCCTGCATCGTCCGCAGATGAGGTTCGATCACCTCGCGACCCAGACGAGCCGCATTGGCGACCATGCCTTCGTCCTCCATCGTGTTGATAGCGGCCACCGCCGCGGCACAGGCCAGCGGATGACCCGAGTACGTCAGGCCGCCCGGGTAGGCGCGGGTGGCGAAGAAGTCGGCGATCTCATCACTGATCGCAACGCCGCCCAGGGGTACATACCCCGAGTTCACGCCTTTGGCGAAGGTGAGTAGATCGGGCGTGACCCCCATTGCGCCGATGGCGAACCAGGCGCCGGCACGCCCGAACCCACACATCACCTCATCGGCAATAAGTTTGATACCGAATCGATTACACAGTTCACGCACACCCTGCAGGTATCCCGGCGGCGGGACCATGACCCCCGCGGTTCCCGGAATGGATTCCAAGACGATGGCGGCGATGGTGTCCGGGCCCTCGAACACGATTGTTCGCTCGAGATGCTCGAGGGCGCGGGCACATTCTTCCTGCTCGGTCTGCGCGTGGAAGGCGGAGCGGTACAGGAACGGCCCCCAGAAGTGGATCGTCCCCGCGCTCGCATAGTCGCTGGGCCACCGGCGTGGGTCGCCGGTAAGGTTCACCGCCGTTGTGGTTCCACCGTGATACGAGCGGTAGGTCGACATGACCTTGTAACGCCCGGTGACCAGTCGCGCCATTCGCACCGCGTGTTCGTTGGCGTCGGCGCCGCCGTTGGTGAAGAAGATCCGATTGAGGTCACCGGGGGTACGTTCGGCAATCAGTCGGGCGGCCTCACTGCGCGCGTCGTTGGCGTGTTGCGGAGCAATCATGCACATCCGACCGGCCTGGCCCTGAATCGCCTCGACTACCCGAGGGTGCTGATGACCGATGTTCATGTTCACCAGTTGGCTACTGAAATCCAGATACCGGTTTCCGTCACCGTCCCACACGAACGAACCGCTCGCACGGGTGAACACCATCGGATCGAGTTGCGCCTGCGCCGACCACGAATGGAACACGTGCTGCCGGTCCAGCCGGTGGGTCCGTGCCGCGTCTGACACGGTGTCCTGCGCGGAGATCTGCCGAACCTGCGTCATGTTCAATCCTCGCTGCTCCAGTGGACGGAAGGCTCTCCTCCCTGCCTCTCAAGCATCTAGGTTCGACGGCGAAAGATGAACTGACACAATGTCTGTTCCCCGCCGACGTCACGACACCTCGTCGGAACCCGGCCCCCGCGGTTACATTGCCAAGGTGGGGTCGTCGACGCCAATGACGCGCCGGCCCTGGAAGAACCGCACCATGTCGGTGGGACCGTGGCCGCCGATACCGGCGTTGTTCCAGAAGGACTGTTCAGCCCCGGCGGCGAGATCATCGAGTTTGCAACCGTTTATCTTGACCTCGCCCGCGGTGATCCTGCTTGCGACCATCAGTGCTGCATCAATGTCGTGACCGAAAACGTAGCCGGCAAGGCCGGTCTGGGGACCATGGGCGTCGGCGATAGCGCCTTGTGTTGAACGTGTCCTGTGCACGGACACAGCTGGGCCGAACAGTTCGCGCGTCGACTTTTCGGCTGGCAGCCCGACGACGACCGTCGGTGAGATGAACCAGCCTCCCAGTTCGGGCAAAGCTGCAGTGGTGAGCGCTTCACCGCCGTCCTCGACCAGCAGATTGATCTGGTCTTGCAGACGGGAGCGCTGCAGCGCGTAGGCCTGGGGCCCAAGATCGGCGGCCTCGTCGAGGCAGTGCGCTATTCGCACTGACCGCAACTCGGCGATCAGCGCGTCCACCAGATCGTCGTGAAGGTGATCGGGTACCAGTATCTTCCCTGGACCCTCGCACCACGTGCCATTGAGCTTGGTCATGCCTTCAGCCAGGTCGGCGGCGGCCTGGGCGATGTCTGCGTCCGGCATGATCACTGCCGGATTGTGTCCACCAAGTTCGAGCTGCACGGCGGTGAAATGTGGTGCTGCCGCGGCGGCGATCGCCTGGCCGCCGTTGATGCCGCCGGTGAAGCAGATGGCGCGGATGCGCGGGTCAGCGGTCAATCGAGACCCGGTGGGTGCACCACCGTGCAGGAACTGGAACAGCCCTGCTGGAAGTGCCAGTTGCTCAATAGCATCCGCCAACAACTCTGCCACGATCTGACACCCACCGGGAGCCCATTCCGACGGTTTGAGAATAGCCGGGCACCCTGCGGCCAGTGCACTGGCGGTCTTGGCCACACCCACAAACGTCGGCGCATTCCACGGCGCCAGAATCGCCGCCGGACCCACCGCGCGCTGCAGTTGAAGAACCTTCCTCCCATTCGCTGGCAGTGGTGAGGAATCCCCCACTGCCAGAAGCTGATCGCGAGCGCCCCGCACCCTGGGCCCAAGCGACGAAGCCATTACGCGTGCGAAACTGATCGGACTACCTGACGCCAGGGCATCCTCCTGAGCGATGTCGTTGGCCCGGGCCGCGAGCCCATCTGCGAACAGGTCCAGAAGCGCAACCCGCATGCCCAAGGCCGACTCCGCCCACGTGCCGTCGGCGTGTAGTCGAGTTGCCGCCGCCACGGCACGTTCGGTGGCTGCCGCGGACGTCTCGGCCTGCTGCTGGCGCACAGCGCCGGTGTTGGGGTCATCGACGGTCGCCGCGACCAGAGCCGGGACTTCCCAACTGCCGTCGATGAAGTCGCGTTGTTCTCGAGGCGCGGGCAGAGTGATGTGCCGGGCCGCATGGTTGGAGATGACGGTCATGAACAGGTCCTTCTTTGAGGAGTGGTGGCGGTTTCGTGTTTGTCAGGTCGACACGTGCTGCACTTGGGCTACCGCGAGGTCTGCTTCGTCGACACCCTGGCCAGATCCGCTGCACATGGCCGCGAAATGTTCGAAAATTCGATTGTCGTCGGCCATTTCCGGATGCCACTGCACAGCAAGTAGACGACCGTGGGCATCCTCGAGGGCTTCGACCGTGCCGTCGTCGGCCCACCCGACTGGGCGTAGTCCGGGTGCGACAACATCAACAGCTTGATGGTGGTAGGTGGGGACTTCGAGCCGCGACCCGAGGGCTTCACCTAGCCGGCTGTCAGCGGCAATGGTGATCGGATGGAGCGCGAATTGTCCCTGTACCGGATTGTGCGCATGGCTGCCGACACGATCGGGCAGATGCTGACTGAGGGTGCCATGTAGTACGACATTGAGCAGCTGCATCCCTCGGCAGATACCGAATACGGGCAGCCCGCGCTGCACAGCCTGGCGAAGCAACGCCGCTTCGAAGGTGTCTCGAGCAGAATCGAACGGCCCTGACGCCGGGTGGGGTTCCTGTCCGTAGCAGTCGGGGTCGACGTCAGCACCACCCGCGATCAGAAGTCCGTCCAGTCCTTGCACCATTCGGGCCGCCTCGTAGGCCGTTGCGGCCACGGGCAGGAAGACCGGGATCATCCCGGCGCGGCGAAGCTGATCCGCGTAATTCCTGTTGAGCAGATAGACCTCCCCCGACCACACCCGCCAGTGCGCTTGCTCGATCGGCACAGGAATGCCCACGACGGCGGGCCGATGATCGCCTGCCCCCGATTCCCGGCGGGGTAATACGTTCTCTGGATATTTGGGCATGCCAAATAGTAGGATATGGGGAGAATCCGACGCAATGGTTGGTACAAATAGGTCAGGCCGGCTGCGTCGCTGCCGCTTTACCGCACGAACACACCGATGGGTCCGAGAAGGCGAGACGGCATGGCGATCACAGTCCGCAGCGTCTTGTCGATGCCGCTGATCGCCTCGGCCGATCCCGAGGTGCTGTCCGGCCACCACCGGCTCGACCACGCGGTTCGCTGGGTGCATCCCGCCGAGGTCGCCGACATCGCGCACCTGCTCAGCGGTGGTGAGCTGGTCCTGGTCACCGGCATCGTTTTGCCCGAGAACACCGAAGCGATGCAGGACTACGCCCAGTCGCTGTCCGCCGCCGGTGTCGCGGGGCTGTTCATCGAGCTGGGCCGACGATGGTCCGAGGTTCCGCCCTCGCTGGTCATGGCTTGTCGATCAGTCGACCTCGTCCTAGTCGCCCTGCACAAGATCGTTCGGTTCGCCGGCGTGGTCGAGGAAGTCGGCGGACAGATTCTCGCGTCCCAAGTAGAGGACCTCCGTGCCAGCGAGCACATTCACGAAACCTTCACCCGCCTCGATCTGAATGCCGCCGGACCAGACGAAATCCTGACGGCAGTTGTCCAGATCGCCCATCTGCCGGTGGTATTGGAGTCATCACGGCACCACGTCATCCGATACAACCTTGCCGGCCGCGATCCGAAGGATGTCCTGTCCGACTGGCCACGTCGCTCACGCGGTGTCAGCTTCTCGACTCGCACCGGCTACGACCGCGCGTCAGGCCGGCTGACCACAGTGGTGGGGTCGCTGGGTGACGACTGGGGCCGGTTGAGCATCCTGACGGACAGCCAGCCGTCCCGCCGCGACCATGTACTGGTAGAACGCGCCGCCGCCGCGATGTCGTTGTACCAGATGCGTTCACGGGCCCGGGACAGCGTCGAACGCAACACCCACACGGCGTTGATCGGCGAGATGCGGGCGGGGAGGATGTCACCCGAGCTGACGATGCGTTGTGAGACAGCGAATTTCCCGGCACGGTCACGTCGATTCGTCGCCATTGGCGTCCGGCAGCGGGTCGCTGAAGGACGGCAATGGGCGCTCACAGATATCGCCTCCAACATCGCACAGACAGCGCGAAGTCTCGGCGTTTCGATTCTGGTCGGAGTCGAGACGGACCACGTCATCGCCTTGATCGGTTTTCCTCAGAGCATTGCACCAGAGGTCGTCATGACCCGGCTGACCCAGGAACTGCAGAAATCGCTCAGCGCGCACATCGCGCGGGGCGAAGTTGTCGAGCGCCTCGATGAGGCTTATCAGACTCTGATCGACGCCCGGAACATCCTGGCGGTTACCGACCCCGACGATGAACGCCCGTGGGTGACACTCGCCGACGTCCATCTAAAGGGACTGATTCACCTGCTCCGCGACGACGAACGGTTAAGGCTCTTCGCGTGTCGGGAACTGGCACCACTTCTGGCACACGACGCGCAGCGAGGGACGGCACTGCTGCCGATACTCAGAGGGTTCCTGGATACGCCCGGCCCCAAGGCCGCCGCCGCGAAGAGGTTGCTGTTGTCCCGTCCAGTTCTCTACGAGCGGTTGGCGAGAATCGAGTCGATCCTTGGTGTCGATCTCGACGACCCCCACATGCGGACCTCCCTTCACGTCGCGGTGATGGCCAAAGAACTCTTCGATGGCGAAGCATCCGGCCGGCGACAGACGACACAGGGCCGTACATCAGGCGAACTGTCGGAGTCCGGGGTCAGTTCCGACAGTCTGTCGATTCTGAAATGACGCACGTCACATGACAATTGTTGGTTAGCGATCCCATCGGGTCGCACCGTCCGTCAGGAGAAAAGCACAATGTCAGAACTGATTCGGGATCAGCTGGATCAACCCGAACATCCCAGGTTGCACGGAAACCTCGGCACCGCAGCGATCGTGCTGATGGTCGTAGCGGCGGCAGCGCCCCTGACGTCCCTGAGCGCCAACGTGCCTCTGATGATCGCCCTCGGACAAGGTGTAGGCGCCCCGGTGGGTTTCCTGGTGGCAGGAGGGGTCTTCGCCTTGTTTGCAGCGGGATTCGTCGCGATGACCCATTACGTCAACAAGGCGGGAGCGTTCTACGCATACGTCGAGCGCGGTCTGGGACGACGGGCTGGAATCGGTTCCGCACTGGTTGCCTACGCGGCTTACATGGCAACCATGTTGGGCGTCTATGGTTTCCTCGGCGCGGTCTTGTCAACCCTGGTCAGCGACTTCGGCGGACCGATCCTTCCCTGGTGGGTGATGTCGTTTGTGGTGATGGGGATCTGCGGGTTTCTCGGCTACCGCCATATCGAGTTGAGCGTCAAAGTTCTTGGCATTTTCCTCATCTCCGAGATCGCCATCGTAGTGATCCTCGACGCGGTCATATTCGCGCGGGGCGGTTCGGAAGGAATTACCTTCGATTCGTTCACTGCGGCGGGAATCGGTGGCGGTTTCGGCGTCGCGGTACTGTTTGCCCTATTCGGCTTCGTCGGCGTCGAGGCCACAGCGATATTTCGCGACGAAGCCAAGGATCCACAACGGACCATCAAACGCGCCACCTACTGGGCCGTCGGCATCATCGCCGGGTTCTATGCAGTGTCGAGCTGGGCGCTGATCGAGGGCAACGGCGGCGCTGCAGCGGTGGCGATCGCAACCGAGGACCCCAACAACTTCACCATCAACACCGCCGGTGCATTCCTCGGCATGGTCGGCAAGGACGTCACCCAGGTTCTCCTGGTCGTCAGCCTGTTCGCCGCGGCACTGTCGTTCCACAACATCTCCGCACGGTACAAGTTCGTGCTGGCGCAACAAGGCATCTATCCGGCTTCATGGGGAGTTGCCCACCCGGAGCATCAGGCTCCATCGCGGTCGTCACTTGTCGTTTCGATCATCTCCGTTGTCGTCATCGGCGTTTTCGCCGTCCTACAACTAGATCCGTTGCTGGAGATATTCGGCCCGATGGGCGGGATCGGCATCACCGGCCTGGCGAGCCTGTGGCTTCTCACCGCGCTCGCAGTCACCGTCTTCTTTGCGCGCAAGGGCGGTATGAGTAGAACGACGGTGGTTGCGGGTCTCGCTGTCGTGGCGCTGGCGGCGAGTTTGGTTCTCATTCTGGTGAACCTGCCGGTAATAGTTGGTGGCACAGTCCTTCTGGCTGTGATGATGGGCGCGATACCGGTGGTGTTCTTTGTCATCGGTGTGCTGATGGGCTCTCGTCCCAGCAGGACCCCACTGGACCAGACTGAGCCTGCTAACTGTTGACTCTCTGCGTGACCATCGCGGGCGGCCGGCACCTTCCCTGGTGCCGGCCGCCCGTGATGTGTGTCCCGTTGATTCTGAAATCCAATGTCACGCCCCGTGATCAGGCCCGCGCATAGTCATCGATGTCCGTACTGAACTCGGTTACCTGCGCAGCGGTGAGCGTCGGCCTGGTCGCGCGGACAGCGTGCAGGTAGTCCTGAGTGGTGCTTCGACAGCGCGCTCCGCTGTCGACGCTGCGCTCGAAAATCGCTTGCGCAACTGCTCGCGCCACGTGCGCTACATCAGCGGGAGTGTAGTGCGTGGTCGCCTGCACCAGACTGTCGATGTCGATGTTCGGATCCGTGACATAGCGGCGCCACAAATCACCCCGGGCGTCGGTATCGGGTGGTCCGATCGGTAGCACGTAGTCAAAGCGGCCGTGCCGCAGGAACGCTGAATCTAATTCTCGCACCGAATTGGTGGCGCATACCAACAGGCGTCCCGGACGATCGCGGAACTGAACCAGTCTCTTCAACAGTTCGTTTACCACGGCCGTGGCGGCCGGTACCCCGGGCTCACGTTGCGCGGCAACTTCTTCCACCTCATCGATGAAGGCCACGACGTTGTCGAGCTCATTCAATGCGTCGAAGGCTTCGCCCAAAGCTGCCGCCAGCCCACCTTCGCCACTGGCCAGTCGCGCAGGAAAGAGCTCGACGAACGGCCATCCGAGTCGGCTGGCGATGGCCCGCACGAACGTCGTCTTTCCCGTACCCGGCGGGCCGAACAGCACTATGGCGTGGGGCGGCGTCACGCCGTGTTCGGCTGCCTGTTCGGGCAGCGAGAGCGGCAGCACTATACGGCGCTCGATGAGCCGCTTCTCGCTTGTCATACCTGCGATCTGCTGCCACAGACCCGCGGGCGGCACTACTCCCCCCAATCTGGACAGAATTCCGGCCGAGCGCGGCGAGACCTGCTCGTGCTTCTCGAAATAGGCTATGCCGGCGCGTTGGACGAAACCAGAGTTGACGAACGCCTCCGTGCCTGTTTCACCGGCCGGGAGAAGCGCAGAAATCCTCCGCACGCCCTGTGCGACCAACCGGTGTTCCAGCGCGCTCAGCAGGTCGCTTCCCAATCCTTTTCCGCGCCACTGGGGCGCAAGAGACAGTCGCACCACCCACGCGTGGTCGATCTCGATGCGACTGACAGCGACACCGATGACTTCCCCGCGAACCACGGCGACAACTGCCGGGTGACGCGCCTGAAGACTGGTGACCAGATCCGAAGCCTCGAACAGCGGTCTCTGATCGGTCATGGTCGAATCGGTGTCGAGTTTGATCGCTGCCTCCAGATCCTCTGGGGCAAATTCGCGAATGTGCCATGTCATCGCCACACACCTCCGTCGGGGATTTCAGGTCCCGATAGTCAGTCGCCGCGAACTCCGCAGCACCAGAGCCAGACTCAACCGCGTCAGAAAACTATGAGATCACGTAACGCGTGGCCCTTCTCCATGGCGGCGAAGGCTTCGTTGACGCCAGCGAGCGTGATGCGCGAGCTGACCATCTCTTCCAGGAGAAGTCGCCCATCGAGGAACATCTCGACGTACTTCGGCATGGCGATCCGGAAGTTCTGTGACCCCATGTACGAACCCTGGATACGTCTGTCGTCGAGCAGCAGCCGCCCCTGTACGGGGAACGTCTTGCCGGCCGGCATGAGTCCGACAATGGTCGCGGACCCACCGATGTCCAGACACTCCAGTGCCGCGGTGGCGGTAGTAGGCGAACCCACCGCTTCGAAGCTGTGGTCGACACCCCCGTTTGTGAGATCTCGGATAGCTGCGGCGACGTCGCCACAGTTGGCGTTCACCACGTCGGTGGCGCCCAACACCTTCGCTGTGGCGAGTTTTTCGGCGTTCAGGTCCACGGCGACGATGCGTGATGCGCCGGATAGGCGGGCACCTTGAACGGCACTCAAACCGATACCACCGCAACCGATGACCGCGACGGTCTGGCCCGGACGTACCTGCCCCTTGTTCAGCACAGCTCCAACGCCCGTGGTCACAGCGCACCCGATGAGGGCCGCAAGGTCCAAGGGCATGTCCTTGGTGATGCGGACCGCTGCCGATTCATGGACGAGGAGTTGTTCGGCGAAGCTCGATACGTTCAGAAACTGGAACACTTCTTCACCGCCCTGGCTGAGCCGGCTGGAGCCGTCCTGACGCAAGGTGTGTGCGCCACTGCACAGGTACGTCCGCCCAGTGAGGCACCGCTGGCATGCCCCGCACGCCGCAGCTAGACAGGTGATGACGTGATCGCCGGGGCTGAATCCTTGGACCTGATCCCCGACTTCGACGACCACACCTGCGGACTCGTGGCCCAGGACCGTCGGACGCGGAATGTCGAAGACACCTCGGAGGTGGTACAGGTCGCTGTGACACAAGCCGGCGGCAGCCGTATCGACAAGGATCTCGTGGGGACCGACCCTGTCGATTTCCACATCCTCGATTTCGAGGATGTCTGCATTGTCGCGCAGTACGGCTGCTTTCATGGTGATCTCCTGATTCCAGTCCGCGGACAGCATTCAGCCGCTCCGCGGTGCAACATATTTCGAGAACTGCGACGCTTCCACGTCACGTCTTCCGACCTGCCCGGATGGGCGTCGCCGGATTTGGTAGAGCTACGCCGTTACGCGTAGCGGCTCATCCACGTTCGAACCCGCGCGCCCTGTCCCAGTCGGTGACTGCGGACTCATGAGCCGCCACCTGCTTAACGGCAGCATTGGCGTAGTGATGCACCACTTCTGGGCCAAACGCCTTGACGGCGGCGTCGCTGGTCTGCCAAAGCTCCACAGCTTCTCGCAGCGAACCGGGCATCCGGGAGACATCGGTCTCGTAGGCGTTGCCGGTGACTTCCGGCTCCAGTTCGAGCTGGTTCTCGATGCCGTGCAGACCTCCGGCAATGATGGCCGCGACCGCGAGGTAGGGGTTCACGTCTGCGCCAGGAGTGCGATTCTCCAGTCGCAGGCTGCGCCCCTCTCCGAGTACACGCATGGCGCAGGTGCGGTTGTCCCGACCCCACGTGAG
The DNA here is from genome assembly GCF_022557175.1 of Mycolicibacterium sp. YH-1. The sequence continues at coordinate 6,851,782 of NZ_CP092915.1, forward strand.
TGCAGTGGGGGCAAATGACCCGTCCCGGAACCGTTTGTAGGAGTTGATGTTCGGAGCAACACTGATCCCGAACTCGCGCGCAGTCGCAAGCTGCCCCGCCAGGAAGTGCTCGAAAGTCCTCGAGAAGCATTTCCCGTCGGTACCCACGAACACCGGCCGTCCAGTCTCGTCGATAAGCGAAAGGTGCACGTGGCAAGAGTTGCCGGGACCGTCATCGTATTTCGCCATGAACGTCAGGGAGACATCGTTGGCCATCGCGATCTCTTTGGCGCCGTCCTTGTAGATTGCATGGTTATCGCAGGTGGTCAACGCGTCGGAGTACTTGAAACCGAGTTCGAACTGACCGATGTTGCACTCCCCCTTGAGTGCTTCGACCTTCATTCCGGCGTCGCGCATGTTTCGACGGAGCTTCCGCATCAGCGGCTCTGCCATGGACGTGCCAGAGATCGTGTAGTCGATGTTGTAGTAGGCGGCACGTTGCACGTCGTGATAGTGCTTGTCGTGTGCTTGCCGGTAAGTATCGTCGAAAAGCAAAAACTCCAGCTCGGTAGCTACAAGTGCCTGCCAGCCACGGCTTTCGAGCCGGGCCAACTGCTGCCGGAGGATTTCCCGCGGCGATTGAACCACGGGGCTGCCGTCCTCCCACCTCGCGTCGGCGATCACCATGGCAGTCCCCGGCATCCACGGCACACGCCGCAGAGTGTCGAAGTCAGGTACCAAGACGAAGTCGTTGAGCCCGCTGGCCCAGCCGGCGACCTCGAATCCCTCGATGATCTCCATGTCGATGTCGCGAGTGATCAGATAGGAACACGCGTTCACTCCTGAATCCACGCTGTCCTCGAGAAAGTGCTTGGCGTCCAGCCTCTTACCGACGAGCCGGCCGTGCATATCGGGCATGGCCACCACCACCGTGTCGATGGTGTCTTCTCCGACCGCGTGGCGCAGGTCCTCGATACTCAACGATGCACCCATGTGCAGTTCCTTCCACTCTGTTCCTCGCTCGCCCGCACCGAGGTCAGACTCGATTCAAGTTAAGCCGATCCAAAACCCGTTCCGACCGCAATCATTTCGATGTCCGCCAAATCCGCACCGACACCGACAGACACCGACCATCACGCTGCCCACTGAGTGGTGTTGCGCATCCGCGGGACCAGTATTCGAGTCCAGATGCGTGCCGCCCAGATTTGGTCACACCAAATAGTAGAATGTGACGGGAAAGACTGCAAATGGTTGAAGCAAATCGACTATCGGCGGTACCATCACTCCACGCGACGAAGGGCTGTGGATGACGGAACCCCTGACTTTGGCCGGTGATGATGGCCATGTTGACGACGGGCCTAGCCGGAACCCCTTCGAAGAGTGCTTAGGCCACCTGGTATCCCGAATCCGCAGTGGTGAGCTGCCGGCGGGTTCACGGTTGCCCCCGGAGCGGGAGCTCAGTGACGAGCTGCAGGTCGGCCGTAGCACCCTCAGAGCGGTCATCAGAGCTCTACAACAGGCTGGATACATCCACACACGACGAGGCCGCACGGGCGGGAGCACCGTCATTTGGGAGGCGGACGGCCAAGAGCCCGGTCAGCGTCGGCTCAGTGATCAGATGAAGGAGCGCCTATTGGACTCTTTGCGCTTCCGTTCGGTGCTCGAGCCCGGAGCGGCGGCACTGGCCGCCGAGCGCCGACTCACCGACGCCGAACACCATAAGTTGGAAGCGCTGCTGACAGAGGCCACGTACGGGGCCGATTTCAGACTGGCCGACTCCGAACTGCATGGCTTCATCGCAGAACTGAGCGGCTGCAAGGCGTTGGCTGACTCGATAGCCAACATCCAGCTCATTTTGAATGAGAATCTTTTGCAGGTGGTTCCGTTCATGGGGCCGGCGCTCGAGCATTCCCACGAACAACACGCTCAGATCGTCGCCGCGATACGCGCCGGCGACCGGAACCTCGCTCGACAGGTGATGGAGACTCATGTCGGCGCCACAGCCGAGCTATTACACAGTTTCTTGCGCTAGTTCGCGATAGCCCTACCGCCGATTCCAAGCTACACGGACAACGACGTCGCCATCGGAAGGACTATCCCGAGGACCTGCCGTTGCCCTTTGACGGTCAGTCCGGTAACTCTGCGGGCCCAAGTTCTGCCGCGTTCGGAGATGAACAGCCGCAGCGTCGTGGTGTCTCTGTAGCCGACCTCGCGTAGGCCCAGCCCGCCAGCATGTTGCGCCGGAGATCGGCTTGCCGTCGCGAACCCTACCGGCAGACATGCTCAGGCAGCGGACGCCCTCAGTTCAGGGCGGCGGCGCCGCGTACGTCGTTGCGCGCGAGGCGCAGTCGGCGGGGCAGCTCCTCGATGTCCCATTCGCCGCGCTCCACCCAGTCCCGTACCCGGGCGGCGTCGTTGCGGTCGGTTATCGGCCCCACCAGGCGGGCCGCCCCGACCGGTGACCTGTCGTGGGTACAGGGCTGCACGATGACCACCGCACCCGGTCCCCGGTGCGGGTCCGCGGCCGTCACCAGGACACCGTGGCGGCAGCGCCGGATCGAACCGCGCAGCTCGTCGAGCACCGACCACGCCGCGGGCGGAAGGCAGCCCGTGCACACCACCACGGTGAATGGCCGGTCGGTGGCGCCGGTGGTCATCGCGGCCGGCCTGCGGGATAGGGCAACAGCGCCATCTCACGCGCATTCTTGATCGCCGTCGCGACCTGTCGTTGCTGTTGCACGGTCAGACCGGTGACACTGCGCGCCCTGATCTTTCCGCGGTCGGAGATGAACAGGCGCAGCGTGGTGGTGTCCTTGTAGTCCACCTCTTCGAGGCCAAGTCCCGCCAGCATGTTGCGTCGGCCCGGCCTGCCGTCCCCGGCCCGGACCCGGGGCTGCCGCGGGGGCTTCTTCGCCATCACCAGCTCGACTTCCGCACACCGGGCAGGTGGCCGTCGTGGGCGAGTTCGCGCACCCTGACCCGAGACAGGCCGAACTTGCGCAGGTGCCCGCGGGGCCTGCCGTCGACGGCGTCGCGGTTGCGCACCCGGACCGCGCTGGCGTCGCGGGGTTGTCTGGCCAGTGCCCGAACAGCCGTGTCGCGCTGCTCGGCGGTGCTCTGTGGCGACCGGATGATCTCCTTGAGCTCCGCGCGTCGCTCGGCGTATTTCGCCACGGTCTCGCGACGCTTCTCGTTCTTGACGATCTTGGACTTCTTGGCCATCGTCAGCGCTCCTCTCGGAAGTCGACGTGCCGCCTGACCACGGGGTCGTACTTGCGGAGCACCAACCGGTCGGGGTCGTTGCGGCGGTTCTTGCGGGTTATGTAGGTGTAGCCGGTGTCCGCCGTGGAGCGCAGCCTCACCTTGAGCCGGATCTCGTTGCGCGCCATCAGATTCTCTGGCCGTCGCGACGCAGGCGTGCGACCACCGCATCGATGCCGTCCCGATCGATGACCTTGATGCCCTTGGCGCTCACACGCAGCCGGATACGACGGCCCTCGGATGCCAGGTAGTAGGTCTTGGTCTGCATGTTGGGCATCCAGCGCCGCTTGCTACGCCGATGCGAGTGGGACACCTTGTTTCCGAAACCCACTGTCCTGCCGGTGATCTGACATCTCGCCGACATACCTGAACCTCCCCTGCTCGATTCTCTTGTTGAAAATGATTTTCGACAACGCTCGGTTGGCACTGTAGCGTAGGCAGCCACTTGTTGAAAATCATTATCAATAGGAGTGACGTGCGGACACCTCTGCTGCTGGTCGCAGGCCAGGGCGCCACTGACACCGCGACCGGGGTTCTGCTGCGCACCCCGGGCACGCTGGTCGTCGAGCATCGCTTCGACGGTCACATCGTCCGGCGAACGCTGATCTGCCTCAGGAACGGCGTGCCGACCTCGACGGAATCCGCGCTGGAGCTGGCCCACGGCTGCGTCGCCTGCACCGTCCGCAATGACCTGCTGACCCTGCTCCGCAAGCTGCACCGCCGCAACGACGTCGACCGCATCGTCGTACACCTGGCACCGTGGCTGGAGCCCGAGCCGATCTGCTGGGCCATCAACCACGTGCGAGTGCGCGTCGGTCCGGGATACCCCGACGGCCCGGCTGCCCGTGACGTCGAGATCGCCGGCGTGATCACGTGCGTCGACCCAGCGTCGTGGCTGCCACGGGCCCTCGGTGACGACGAACTCGACGACGGGCGCACCATCGCGCAGGTCGTGGTGGGTCAGGCGGAGTTCGCCGACACCCTCGTGCTCAGCGCGCCCGACGCGACGACGTTGGATGTGCTTCGCCGGCTGGCGCCGCGGGCCAGGATCACGGTGGGTGTCGAGCGGCTCGAACAGGCCCTGGCCCACCTCGAGTCGGACGCCCGACGCGGCCGCAGTGACGATCCGCACGGCCCGCTGCTTGCGGGACAGCCACCACTGCGCGCCGAGGGCCGGGTCGAACTGCTCGAATTCAACGCGGACAGGCCGTTTCACCCGCAGCGTCTGCACGACGCCGTCGACCTCCTATTGGACGGGGTGATCCGCACCAGGGGCCGGCTGTGGCTGGCGGGCCGACCCGACCAGGCGATGTGGCTGGAGTCGGCGGGTGGAGGCCTGCGCGTCACCTCGGCTGGAAAGTGGTTGGCCGCCATGACACCTCGAGAGGTTGCCTACGCAGACCCGGAGCGGCGTGCCATGGCGAACCTGATGTGGCGCAATGACTTCGGTGACCGGCACAGTGCACTCGTGGCGCTGGCGTGCGGGGCGCCGCCCGCCGAGATTCATGCCGCACTGTCGGGCGCGCTGCTCACCGATGCCGAGATGACCAACCCGGGCGTCGCGGCCGGCTACGAAGATCCGTTCGGCGACTGGCATGAGGACCCGTGCGGTCACCGCGCGGACGTATCCGAGGAGGACGCCGTGCCCGGCACGGGTGAGGCAGACCGCAGATGAAACCCGACACCCGTGGTCTTCGCCGCGAGATCTGCATGAGCGTCGTGTCAGCCGAGCGCGCCGCTATGGCGACTGCGGCAACCGCACGACCTGAACGAAGAACTCGTCGATCTGGCGCACCGCACTCATGAACTGGTCGAGATCCACCGGCTTGGTCACGTACGCGTTGGCGTGGAGCCTGTAGCTGCGCAGGATGTCCTCCTCGGCAGAGGACGTGGTGAGCACCACGATCGGGATGTGGCTCAGATCGGGGTCGGACTTCACCTTCTCGAGCAGCTGCCTGCCGTCGTACTTCGGCAGGTTCAGGTCGAGCAGGATCAGATCCGGCGTCGGAGCGCCGGCAAAGGGTCCGCGCTTGTAGAGGAAGTCCAGGCCCTCCTCACCATCGTGCGCGACGTGCAGATTGTTCTTGATCTTGTTGTGCTCGAAAGCTTCCCGGGTGATCAACTCATCCCCAGGGTCGTCTTCGACTAACAGAACGTCTATCGCTCGAACAGCAGGTGTCATTCGCGTGTTACCTCCAGAGCAGCCACGGGCACTTCTTCTGACTCAGCGGCGGTCTCGGCTGAGGCATTGGGCAGGGTGAACCGGAATCGCGTTCCGGCCGGGTAGGACGTGTCGATCCAGATGGTGCCACCGTGGTATTCGACGATCTTCTTGCAGAGCGCGAGCCCGATACCGGTGCCGCCGTAGATATCCCGGCCGTGCAACCGCTGGAAGATCACGAAGACCTTGTCAACGAATTCCTCGGCGATGCCGATTCCGTTGTCCTCCAGGCTGAACGACCAATTGTCGTCGACGGCCTCACACTCGATCGCGATCCGGGGAGCGACGCCCTCCCTACTGAACTTCATGGCGTTGCCGATCAGGTTCTGCCACAACATCGTGAACAGCGTGGGGTCACCGATCACCGTCGGCAGTGTCCCCGACGTCGTGATCTCGGCACCGGACTCCTCGATGGCCGTGCTCAAGTTGGCCAGCGCGGCGTCCAGGGTGACGCCGAGGTCGACCTCGCCGTGCGTGGTGTTCAGCCGGCCCACCCGCGAGAAGGTGAGCAGGTCGTTGATAAGCACCTGCATGCGCTTGGCGCCGTCCACAGCGAAGGTGATGTACTCCACGCCACGCTCATCGAGTTGGTCGCCGTAGCGCTTCTCGAGCAGCTGGCAGAACGACGCCACCTTCCGCAGTGGCTCCTGCAGATCGTGGGAGGCAACGTAGGCGAACTGCTCGAGTTCGGCGTTGGAGCGCTGCAGCTCGAGGGTCTGTTCGGCGAGGGCCGAGCGGGCTGTCTGGGATGTCTCGAGATCGGCGACGATGCGCTGCCGCATGTTCTCGACGTCGGTGGCGATGGCCCGGATGTCCTTGGGTCCGCGAGGCACGATCCTCTCGTCGAATCCACCCTCGGTGATGCGCCGGCACGCCGCGGCGAGCGTGGCCAGCGGGCGGGTGATCGCACTGCGGATCAGCACCGCCAGCAGTACCGCGGTGACGAAGAAGGCGACAACCATGCCCAGTAGGACCCGGTCGCGCCAGCTGCGCGTGGCGTCGAGGTTCGCCACTCCAAGGTCGCGCGCGGCCGTCAGGTTCGCTGTCTGTGCATCGGACAGTTGGCGAATGCCGTCGAACTCAACCTTGCCGCGCTCGATGACCGCCGGACTGACGGCCCTGGCGGTGCCGACCTGAACGCTGGCGATGACCGGTTCGGCAAACCTGGCCCGCCACTGCGCCGCGGCGGTCTCGACGGCATCGAGGTCGGCCAGCAGATCCGGTCTGTCGGCCAGCCGTGCACGTATCGCGTCGGAGGCGGACTTTTCGGCCTGAAGGCCGTCGTAGTAGGGCGTCAGGAATTCACGGTCTGCGGCGATCGCGTAACCACGAACGGCCGTCTCCTGGTCGCGCAGTGCGGTCTGCAACCGATACGACGCGACGCGCGCGGGTTGGATGTCGTCGATCAGCTCCCGGGACACGTCGTCGGTGCGGTTCATCAGCGTCCACCCCATCAGCGCCCCGGCCAGCACCACCACACCCATCAGTGCGAGCACCAGGTTCTGCCAGCCGGCCACCGTCAGCTTGCGCTCGCCGGTGCCGCCGGTGCCGTCGTCCTTGGTCATCGAGTCTTCCGCTCCACGCGGACCACGGCGATGTCGTCGCTCAGACCACCGTGCGCCTCGGCGCGGCTCTCCGCACCGTCGACGAGTGCGGTGACGAACTCCTTACCTGGCAGCCCGGCCAGCGATCGGGCGAGTTCGAGTAGCCCGTCCTCACCGAGTCGCTCGTTGCCCTCACCGGAGTGCCCCTCGAAGAGGCCGTCCGTGAGCAACAGCAGGGCGTGGTTCTCGGGCAGCTCCAGCTCGTTCAACGGCCAGTCGCTGGCACCAAGGCCGAGCGCGGGCCCGGCCGGCGGCTCCAGCCACTGCACCGTGTCCGGACCATGCACCAACATTCCGGGATGGCCGGCGCGCACGGCGGTGAAGCGCCGGCTGTCGGGGGCGAAGGCGAGGCTCAGCACCGTCGCGAAGGTACCGGGGCGGGCACGTTCGGCACGGAGCAGACGCTCGAGCTGCCACATCCGCTCATTGCCTCGCAGGTTGGCGAACGTCAGTGCCCGCCAGCCGATGCGCAACGCCACGCCGACCGCTGCCTCGTCGGGACCGTGGCCCGCGACGTCACCGACCATCACGTGCACCGTGCCGTCGGGGGTCTGAACGAAGTCGTAGAAGTCACCGCCGATCAGCGCGTTCTGCGCGGTGGGCCGGTACTGGGTGAAGATGTCGACGCCCGGGTCCGCCGACAGCAGCGGTGACGGCAGCAACCCGCGCACCAGTCGCGCGTTCTCCGATGCGAGCAGCTGGCTTGCCCGCAGGTCCACGGCGGTGAGCTCATGGCGTTTGCGTTCGATGGCGTACATCAGCGCGCGCCGCAGCGTCTCGGGTTCAACCCGACCCTTGACCAGGTAGTCCTGGGCGCCCGACGCGAGCGCCAAGACGCCGTAGTGCTCGTCGGTCAAGCCGGTGAGCACCACGACGGGCACGGTGTCATCCTGTTTGGCGATGCGATCCAGCGCGCTGATCCCGTTGGCGTCCGGCAGATTGAGGTCCAGGAGCACGCAGTCCGGGGTATCCGCGGCGAGCGCCCGTTCGGCCTCCGCCATCGACTGCACCCACCGCACCCGGATGTCGGCGTTGGCGTCGGCGATCAGTTCCTCGACCAGCAGCGCGTCGCCGCGATCGTCTTCGACGAGCAGCAACGACATGTGCCGCCCTGGTTCGGCGGCCATGGCGTCAGGTTTGGTCACGGACACCAGCATGGGTGAGCACGTCGAACTTGATGTTGATGAACAAACCATACCCAGGTCCATTGAGGACGCGGGCATAGTCACACGGTCCGGGCGCCCCGCACTCCCCGGTAGATACCCCTGCGGACGGCCAACGGCATCAGCACGCGTTCGAAGGACCACGCGGGGATCCGGAAGGCACGCCCGTTCGGCGCGAACACCTCCAGCCCGTCGCGCTGGATTCCGAGCACCGAACCCCAGCGCGATCGCGGCGCCCGGTAGGTGCGCAGCGGGCGGCCCTCGAACGCGGCCATGACGTTGTGGGCGAGCAGCCCGTCGGCACGGTTGCGGGCCGAGCTGCGCTGCGGATCCGTTGCGGCGATGTCTCCGACCGCGAAGACCTCCGGATGCCCGGGAACCTGGAGTTCCGGTGTCACGCGCACGAAGCCGTCGTCGTCGAGCAACTCCGTCGGCAACCATCCGCTGTTGGGCCGTACCCGGCCGACGGTCCACAGCACGGCGTCGGCGCTCGCAGGCTCCTGCCCGGTGCTCCATTGCACTGGGCCGCTGGTGATCTCGTCGCCGGTGAAGCCGTCGGGCAAGACGGCGCGATGCCCCGGCCGCAGCGCGACGCCTGCCTCCTCGAGGCGACGATTGATGCGCGCCCAGGTGCGGGGGTGATACTGCGTCAGGGCCCGGTCCCCGGGGAAGTAGAGCTCGACTCGTTTGTCGGGCCAGGTGCGCGCGATGTTGGCCGCGCTGCTGACCGCTGCGGCGCCGCCCCCGACGACGATCACCGATGCCGCCGCGGCGAGCCGGTCGTGCGCCGCGTGCAGACCGGCACCGATCTCCTCGGCCGACTGAAGCGTCGGCTGCCGCCAGAACCCGTTGGTGACGCCGGTCGAGATGACCAGTGCGTCGTAGCCCTCCCGCATGTCCTCGCCGTCGGAACCCCGCACGGTGACGGTGCGGCTCGCCAAGTCGACCGCGGTCAGGATGCCGTGCACGGTGCGGACCCGGTCCAGACCGCGGAACCGGTCGAACGATATCCAGTTGTGCGCCGCCCAGTGGTCGGGCCTGCTGATCCGCCAGCCGAGTTCCTGGCCGCTCACCAACGCCGTCTTGCCGGAGATGCCGACGACGTCGCAGTCCTTCGCCAGCCGGATCGCGGTCAGGACGCCGCTGTCACCAAGTCCGGCGACGACGACGCGCTTCACGGCGCCACAGGCTTCCGCGCCTTGGGCTGCCTCGGCGGGCGGGGCACGAACTTCGACACCCGGTCGATCACGAGCTGGTAGTCGGGTCGGCGCGCGAGGCTGCGCTGTTCCATCATCGGGATGCTGGCACCCAGGAACAGGGCGAGCATGACGGCTGCGCCCGCCAGGACCCACCACGCGTCGGCAGGCGCTGCGGCCACGCCGAACAATCCGAGGGCGAGCCAGAAGCTGAACTCACCGAAGTAGTTCGGGTGCCTCGACCACGACCACAGACCGCTCTCCATCGCCTCGCCGGGTTTGCGTGTCCGCGCGAAGCGATACATCTGTGCGTCGGCGACGAACTCGAGAGCGACGGCGGCGACCCCGATCACGAATGCGACCCACACCAGCCAGGTCCACCCGGTGCCGGGGCGCGTCACCGCGACGTAGACGGGCATCATGCCGAGGAACACCTGCAGGGTCGGGATGAGGTGGATGGCGAACAGGTCTACGAAGAACTCCCACTTGCCGCCGCGCTCCCGGAACATCGGATAGCGCCAGTCCTCGTGGTGCAGGCCGGGGAACGCGTAGACCCAGTTGCCGGTCAGCCGCACGGCCCACAGCACAACGACGATGGCCACCAGCCAGGTCCGCAGTGGGTCGACATCGGGTCCGGCCTGGCTCCACCAGTACACGAGCAGCAGCGGTGGAATCACGCTCCAGTAGGCGTCGTAGAAGCTCGAGTTGCGGTAGGCGCGGCTGAACGCGAACACCACAAGGGTCGCCAGCAGGTCGGCGATCAGGGCGTCCAGCCACAGCCGGTCGGTGGTCGGACCCCACACCAGCCAGCTGGCTCCGACCGCGATGGCGATGACGTATGCGCCGGTCACGATCGCCAGCGAGGCCGCCTTGGACCTGGTGTTACTCATGATCTCCCTGCATCGGAGGTGGCAGAAATGTAACACGTTCTAGTTATGGGACGGCGTCGTTTCGCGCGCTCGCCGTACCCTGGCGGCGTGGTCGATCTGCATCCCGATATCGCCGTGCTGGCAGCACTGCTCGGCACCTGGACGGGCCGCGGTTCCGGCGAGTACCCGACGATCGAGCCGTTCGAGTACATCGAGGAGGTGACGTTCGGTCACGTCGGCAAGCCGTTCCTGAGCTACGGGCACCGCACGCGCGCGGTCTCCGACGGCAGACCGCTGCACGCCGAGACGGGATACGTGCGGGTGCCCGCGCCTGGCCGGGTCGAATGGGTGCTCGCCCACCCGACGGGCGTGACCGAGATCGAGGAGGGCACGCTGACCGTCACCGGGGGCGTCATCGAGATGGAACTGACTGCGACGACCATCGGGCGCACGTCATCGGCCAAGGACGTCAACGCCCTGTCTCGCTCGTTCCGCATGGAACCGGATCTCCTGACCTACACCGTCCGAATGGGGGCGGTCGGCCAACCCCTTCAGCACCACCTGGCCGCGACTCTGCATCGAGTGCGACCGTGACCGCCCAGGCGGACACCGAGGGACGGATCCGGGTCCCGGCCGACCTCGACGCCGTCACCACGGTGGCCGACGAGGACCACTCCGGCGTGGATCGCGGTGCGGTCGAGGGAATTTGGGATGCCGCACGGCACTGGTACCGCGCAGGCATGCACCCCGCGATCCAGGTCTGCCTGCGGGTCGACGGCCGCGTCGTGCTCAACCGCGCGATCGGGCACGGGTGGGGCAACGGACCGCAGGACTCGCCTGACGCCGAGAAGATCCCGGTCACGCCGGAGACACCGTTCTGCGTGTACTCGGCGGCCAAGGCGATCAGCACCACCGTCGTGCACATGCTCGTCGAGCGCGGGGCGTTCTCCCTCGACGACCGGGTCTGCGACTACCTGCCGACCTACACCAGCCACGGCAAGGACCGCACGACGATCCGGCACGTGGTGACGCACAGCGCCGGTGTGCCGTTGGCGACCGGCCCGCGTCCCGACCTCAAGCGGATGGACGACAGCGACTACGCCCGCGACATGCTCGGCAATCTCAGGCCGATCTACCGGCCGGGACTGGTGCACATGTACCACGGCCTGACCTGGGGACCGCTGGTCCGCGAGATCGTCTCGGCCGCCACCGGACGCGACATCCGCGAGATCCTGGCGACCGAGATCCTCGACCCGCTGGGCTTCCGGTGGACCAACTACGGCGTGGCCGCGGGCGACGTGCCACTGGTCGCGCCGAGCCACGTGACCGGCAAGCCCGCGCCGGCAGCCATGGCGGCGGTGTTCAAGAAGGCCGTCGGCGGAACGCCCACCCAGATCATCCCGTTCTCGAACACACCGGCGTTTCTGACCAGTGTGGTGCCGTCCTCGAGCACCGTGTCGACCGCGGACGAACTGTCGCGCTTCGCCGAGATTCTGCGCCGCGGAGGCGATCTCGACGGCGTGCGCGTGATGTCACCCGAGACCCTGCGCGCCGCGACCCGGGAGGCCCGCCGATTGCGGCCCGACGTGGCGACCGGCCTGATGCCACTGCGATGGGGTACCGGATACATGTTGGGGTCCAAGCGCTTCGGCCCGTTCGGCCGCAACGCACCCGCCGCGTTCGGGCACACCGGCCTGGTCGACATCGCGGTCTGGGCCGACCCCGCGCGCCGGCTGTCGGCGGCCGTGGTCAGCAGCGGCAAGCCAGGCGGTCATCCCGAGGCGAAGCGCTACCCGGCGCTGCTGGACGCCATCACGGCCGCACTGCCCCAGTCCTGACTCGCTAGACGCCTGCACCCAGCACGTAGTGCCCGTCGTCGGGGTGGTGATACCAGCCGCCCGCGGCCGATGTGCCGCCGTCGACGTGCAACGTCTGGCCCGTCACGTACGTGCTGAGTTCGGAGGCGAGAAACACAGCCGCACCGGCCATCTCGTCGACGTGTCCGACGCGGGCCATCGGAATGTTGTGGCCGGTGCGTTCCTCCCAGCCCTCAGGCGCCAGCCCCGCGAGGCCCTCGGTGGCCGTCACGTCGGGAGCCAGCGCGTTGACCCTGATCCCGTGCGGGGCCAGCTCCAGCGCCGCGGTCTTGGTGAAGTTCACGACCCCGGCCTTGGCCGCGGCGTAGGCGCCGTAGCCCGGGGCGGCCCGGGTGCCCTCGATCGATGTCACGTTGACGATGCTGCCGCCGACGTCGGCGGCGGTCATGGCACGCGCGACGCGCTGCGTGCACAGCAGAACGTGGGTGAGATTGGATCGGATCAGAGCGTCCCATCCGCCCGGCGAGGTGTCGAGGATTCCCGACCAGAAGACACCACCCGCGTTGTTCACCAGAATCGTCGGCACTCCGAGGGTCTCGATGGTCGTGGCCAGCGCGGCGTCCACCTGCTCGGGGTCGCGGACGTCGGTCACACACGCCAGGCCGCCGCACTCGTGGGCCGCGGCCGTCGCGGTGTCGGGATCGCGTTCCCAGATCGCCACGCGCGCACCGAACTCCGCGAATCCGAGCGCGATTCCACGCCCGATTCCCGATCCGCCGCCCGTGACCACGGCGACCCTGCCCTCGAGAGATGCGGCATCGCGCTTGAGCACCATCGGACTCTCCTGACGTGACGAGAATTTGCTTCTCTGAATACGAGAACTCTATTACCCGAAGGCGGCCTCCGCGACGTTTCGGCCCCGGTGTCGTTTGACGGGTGTCAGTTTCCTATCGTGACCAGATGAGCAACGCTGCTGATTCCGAACGGGTCGCGGATCTCGCGCACCGGGTCGTCGCCGACCACGACCCGAAGTCCGTGCCCATTCCCGAGTACCTCGCCGCCTGTTACGACGCGGGCCTGTCGTGGGTGCACTTCCCGGAGGGCCTCGGCGGCCTGGGCGTCTCCCGGGGTCTGCAGGCGGTGGCCGACAAGATTCTGCAGGGCGCGGGCGGGCCGGTCCCGCTCGGCCTGAACCCGATGGGCTACGGCATGGCCGCGCCCACCATCCGCGAGCACGCCCAGAGCGAGGACGTCAAGAAGTCCTGGCTGCGTCCCCTGGCCACCACCGAGGACATCTGGTGCCAGCTGTTCTCCGAACCCGGCGCCGGTTCCGACCTGGCCGGGCTCGCCACCTCGGCGGTGCTCGACGGTGACGAGTGGGTGATCAACGGCCAGAAGGTCTGGACCAGCCTCGCGCACAGGGCTCGGTGGGGCCTGCTGCTGGCGCGCACCGATCCGGACGTGGCCAAGCACAAGGGGCTGACGTACTTCGTCATCGACATGCACGGACCGGGTGTGGAGACCCGGCCGCTGCGACAGCTCACCGGGCACGCCGAGTTCAACGAGGTCTACTTCACCGACGCCCGCATCCCCGATGCGCATCGCCTCGGCGCGGTCGGCAACGGCTGGAACGTCGCGATGACGACACTCATGAACGAGCGCAGCGCGCTCGGCGGCAGCGGCAGCAAGCGTGGCGCGGGCACCATCTCCGAGGCGGTGTCGCTGTGGGCGTCGCGGCCCGACCTTCAGACGCCGGTGCTGCGGGATCGGCTCGCGTCGCTGTGGCTGAAGTCGGAGGCGCAGCGGCTCACCGCCGAACGCTCCCGCGCCAGTGCCGGCGTCGGCGGACCCGGCCCGGAGGGCTCGATCGGCAAGCTCGTCGGCGCCGAACTCAACCAGCACATCTATCGGTTCTGCATGGATCTGCTTGGGCCCGAAGGCATTCTGTACCACGGCTACGGGTCGCCCGACCCGGACCGGGAGGAGGCAGACTGGCGCGGCCCGATCCAGCAACGGTTCCTGCGCAGCCGCGCCAACACCATCGAAGGCGGCACCTCGGACGTGATGCGCAATATCCTCGGCGAACGGATCCTCGGGCTGCCTGGTGACCTACGTGCCGATGCCGGCATGCCCTGGAAGGAGATCCCCCGTGGCTAGTCCCACCTTCACGTTCACCGATGAGCAGGGCCAGCTTCGGGCGGCCGTGCGCAAGTTCTGCGCCGACAACTTCGACGAGCCGACGGTCCGTGCGCTCATGGAGTCCGAGCCCACGTTCGACGCCAAGGTATGGGCGCGGCTGGGTGGCGAACTCGGCGTTCTCGGCCTGTCGGTGCCGGAAGCCGATGGCGGCGTTGGTGGTTCGCTGGTCGATCAGGCCGTCGCGGTCGAGGAGCTTGGCTCGTCGCTTGCGTGCGGACCGGTGTTCGGCACCGTGTTCCTCGCCATTCCCGCACTGGTCGCCGCGTCGTCGAGTGAGCTGCGCGACGCCGTGCTGGCCGATCTGGTCGAGGGTCGTCGTACCGCGGCGTTCGCGGTGGCCGATCGGGCCGGCGGGTTCGACCCGGCCGATGTCGCGATCACGGCCGCCGGCAGCGGTGCGGAGACCACGCTGAGCGGGACGCTGGAACGTGTCGTCGACGGCACCGCCGCCGATGACCTGCTGGTCGCCGCCAACGGCCCGGACGGCGTTGCGCTCTACGTCGTCGACGCCGCGGGTGCCGGTGTGCAGCGCACGGGACTGGTCACACTCGACCTCACCCGGCCGCAGGCCACCATCGTGCTCACCGATGCGCCGGCGCGGTTGGTCGCCGGGCCCGACGAGGCGACCCGAGTCATCGAGCACGCCGTGGCGGTGGGTTGCGCACTGCTGGCCGTCGAACAGGTCGGTGCCGCACAGCATCTGCTGGACCTGGCGGTCGAGTACGCGAAGTCACGGCTGCAGTTCGGCAGGCCGATCGGATCGTTCCAGGCCGTGAAGCATCGCCTGGCCGACATGCTGGTCGACGTCGAGCACGCCCGTTCGACGGCCTACCACGCCGTGTGGGCGCTGGCCGACGGGTCGGATGATCCCGCGTTGGCGGCCAGCATCGCCCAGGCGGTCTGCTCGGCGGCGTTCGCCCGCGTCGCCACCGACACCATTCAGACCCTCGGTGGCATCGGGTTCACCTGGGAGCACCAGGCGCACCTGTACTTCAAGCGCGCGACCACCGACGCCGCACTGCTGGGTAGCCCCGAGCAGCATCGGTCGCGGGTGGCCGCCATGGTGCTCGACACCGCGTCGGCGGACCGGGCGCCCCGAGTGGCGGACGGCACCCCCGCCTGACCCCTGCGCCGAACGTGAAGAAGTGTGCGAGTTCGAGGCCGAAACTTCGCACATATCTTCACGTTCGGCGAGCGTTACGGCTAGCCGTAGCAAACCGCCATCCGTGTGTTGAACCCACTCGGCGCTGGATGCTCTCGGTTAGCATCAGTCTGTGCGAGCGACCGCGGGCCTTGAGTGCGGCGCCCAACATGGAGATGGTGTCGTTGAGCGACCTTGAGTTCGACTTCATCAGCGAACAGATCGCCAAACCCACGGATTGGGTATTCGACGAACCTCACCACGTGATCGCGATATACACCGGCGGCCTGGTACGTGCCAAGGAGACCGAGTTCGATCGCGGACCTTTGCACCGTGACCTCCCGAAAGTCGGAGACATACTGGTGATCCCGGCCGGCCAGCATGTCGGGATCACCGCACAGGGGCGTCTCGCCGAGTTCAGCCAGGTTAACGTGCCCACGAAGCTGCTTGAGCATCGCGAACTCACACCGCGTTTCGGTTATCGAGACTCTCTGCTACACCAGATGACGCGACGAGTGCAAAGTGTCGTCGACCGCGAAGATCTGCTCGCACGCCTGCTCAAGGAGTCGTTGACCGACGTGGTTCGGCTTCATCTGAGCGACCACTACGCAATGATCCAACGGCGCCGCACCACGCGCACATTCGACCTGGCCACGCAGGTGAGGCTTGTGGAGTTCATCGAGGATTCACTGGACGAAGACATCAGTATCGCTGCGCTATCTGAGTTCACCGGGATGTCCGCCAACTCGTTCATCACAGCGTTTGTGAGCTCATTCCACACGACGCCCTACCAGTTCGTCCTGACCCGCCGCATCAACCGAGCGAAGTTTCTTCTCGCTTCTACCGCCATGTCGATCACCGACATCGGTGTGGCAGCGGGGTTCTCAACCCCGAGCCACTTTGCCACGACGTTCAAGAGTCGCGTCGGGGCGACACCCACCGCCTATCGGAGCGGACTCTAGATCGGCGATGAGGAGCGACACGAAGTCGCGCTCCGGCCGCTGACTCGTTGCTTCACATCTGCCCCAGCGCCTCGACACCGTCGACGCTGAGCCAAAAGCCCTCGTTACTACGATTGTTGGTGAATCGGGTGCCGTCGCTGAAGCCTCCACTGCCCAACCGTTGGTGATGTACGTCTGGTCGGAGTTGACGGCATGGAGTGGATCGATCACCCCGAGATCGGCAGCAACACAGGCGAACGTTCCATCCTGGCTGAGAGTCACCGAGTTCGCCCGTTGACCTTCATCACACACGCCCCGCATTACAACTCACCGAGTTCGACTGAGTCCACTCGACGCCGTCATCGCGAGACCGGAGACAGTCCCGCACCCCCCAGCCGGGGCTGCCTCCGGCTACGCGACCTATAGGGGACGCTTGGCGCGCCGTCAGCTAGTTCGGCGTGTCCGAGTTCCACAGGTACCAGTGGCCGTGCTCGCCCTGCTTGCAGAACCAGTACGGATACTCCCGGTCGTTGACTTGCAGGTGAACATCGGGTCCGTCGGCCGCGCAGTCCGCTTCGGTGTAGTAGAACTCCTCCACACCGTCGGCCCCCACCACCAGGACGTCATCGGCGTACGCCACGGTTGCATTCGCCAGCGCGGCGCTCAGCGCCAGCGCGCCGGTAGCGACAATCTTCTTCAGCACGGGTCTCCTCACACACGAATTTCGGGCCGGACAGCCCGGGGAAATCGAGTGGACGGTATACAGGAAACTCCAAGCCCGCTTCCACAAAAACACCGGACTTTCGACAAACCACCGCGAACAAGCGGAGTCGACGAGAAGGCGCGCCCCGAGTGGCGGACGGCACCCCCGCCTGACCCCTGCGCCGAACGTGAAGAAGTGTGCGAGAGCCAGCCGTGAACTCGCACACTTCTTCACGTCCGGCGAGTCTTTCCCTAGGCAAAGCCGCTGTCGCGTGCTGAGATCAATCGATGAGTACCTACCACCCCGCCATGCAGAAGGCCCGGCTCGCCGACATTGAGAGCGATGTCCACGGACTGATCTCCAAGCGCACCGCCGAACTCGACGGAGTGTCGGTGACGGAGGTGACGTTCGGCAAGGGTGCTCGGTGGTCACAGGACCTCAAGGAGTACGCGGGCACCGACCTGTGCGAACTGCCGCATGTCGCCGTGGTGACCAGCGGAGCGCTCGGAGTGCAGATGGTCGACGGCTCCGAGGAGGTGTTCTCGGCGGGTGACGTCATGCTGCTCCCGCCCGGACACGACGCCTGGAGTGTCGGCGACGAGGCGTGCACGTTCATCGAGTTCTCCAGGGGCGCCGACTACTACGCCAGCTGACCCCCACTGACCTTCTCGGCGATGAAGACGAACTCCTCGCCGGGACGGTCGGGGGCGTCGCGAACTTCGTGGACCCGGAACCCCTGGGTGATCAGATCGGCCTCGATGTCCTCGCGCTCACGGAACCGCAGCGTCGACTCCGACACCAGAACCTCACCGTCAGCGCCAAACGTGTAGGTGTATCGGAACGACACCACCGGAGCCTGCACTGCCGTGACCTCGAAACGGCGTGTAACCCGCCCGATTCCGGCGATGTCACGCATCTCGGTCTCAGTGTCGGCGGCCCAGTCCTGCCATGCGCGGCGGGCGGGACGCCTGGTTTCGAACACGAAATGACCGCCAGGGCGCAACGCTCGGTAGACGGATGCCAGGGCCGTGGTCCACTCGTGGTCGGTAACCAACGCCTGGGCCACATTCCCGGTCATGACCGCGAGGTGGGCACCGATATCCGGTACGTCCGCGGCATGCCCGTGCAGCCAGGTGATTCCCGGTACGCCTTTCGCCTTTGCGACCTCCAGATACGCTTGAGCTGGATCTACGGCCACCACCGTGCGACCGGAGCGCGCAAGCAGTACAGCGAGAGAACCAGTCCCACATCCGATGTCGAGAACCAGCTCGGCGTTGAGCGCCTCCGCAATTGCCAGGTAGGCAAGGAGGTCGGCGCGGTTGTCCTCGAACTCGTCATACAGCGGTGCCAGGCGCGGATTCGCATAGATCGCATCGGACACAGGGTGGGACTGTACCCACGTGAGTACACCGCTCCAACGGATTTTCCGCGCCCTCAACGCATCCCATCGACGCTTTCCCGCCGGAACGCGTGCATCCCGTCGTCGACACCCAGATAGGACCATCCGAGAGAGGTGAACAAACCGAACGCGGGCTCATTGTCCAACTCAACGTAAGCACACCAGAAGTCCGTGGGCGGATGCCCCGGCCACCGAGTCGTCATATCCACAGCCACTGCACCCAAGCCTTGTCGGCGTTGGAGCGGAGCCACTGCAAGATCGGTGATCGCGTGGCCCATCGCAGGTGCGCCCCACACACACCCCACGACTGCGACTGGATGGTCACGCTGCTCGACGACAAGCTGCACACCGTCACGCTCCTCCAGCACGTGCGCGAGCCATTCCTCATCCATCGGCCCAAGCCGACGATCGAGCTCGCGATCAGCGAACCACTCGCGATACCAGTCCCAGTCCGCGCGGGAGAACCGTCGAACGGTCAACACGAACTCCTCGATGCCTGGGCGTCATCCGGATGTCGGTCGGCGGGGGTGACGGTCTCCCATCTGCCGAACAGGTGCAGACCCAGACTCGCCGCTAGGTTGACCGACGCGGTGTTGTCGACCTGGCATCGGTACTGCGGTTCGTGGCCGTGAGCGAGCGCGTAGCGAAACATGGCGCGTACCACCTTGCTGGCGTATCCACGGCCTCGGGCGGACGTGCGGGTGAGGACTCCGAGATCAACCATCGTGGACTCGTCGTCCCATGGATACATGCTGGCCGCGCTGACAAGACGACTGTCCTCGTCGAACGCGCCGAAGACTGCCCAGTGGTCTAGTTCAACGCTTGCGTCATCACGGTCCTGCTCGGACGTCGCGGCTTCGAATGAGGCGAACACGTCGACGTCGTCGCCCGTGAGCCGGCGGACACCGGGACCGTCGGTCTCTGCGAGCATCTCGACCTCCGCGGACTCAGTCAGGCAGAAGATGTTGTCGGCGCCGTGCAAGACGATCTTCTCCGCGGCCAGGGCCGCACGGATTCCAGTCTCGGACAGAGTTTCAGCAGGGCTGGAGCGGAGGCCGATCGCGCCGGCCACAGCAGGGGTGAGCGCGATCGAAACGCGATCATCGGCTGCCGTCCACAAGACGGTGACCCGCTCGTCGTCGTCGAGGCTGGGGTTCACGACGACCGTCAAGCGTTCGTCGCTGTGCACCACGTCTCCGGTGAACGGCGCAAGCCAGCAGTCGGCGACGACCGGCGAGAATTCGGACATGAGTCTCCTGGGAGGTTTGGGTCAAAGCCTGGGTCGGCACCAAATCTGAAGCGGTGGAACTAAGTCCGCTCGCCGTGTCCAATGACCATGGCTCCGTTCGCCTCGTTCATGACCGTCCAACCCCATGTGGTGCGCGTGCTCTCCAAATTCGTTGCTGCACCAAGTCTTGACAACAACTGGAGGCATGGCAATCGGTTTTCTTGCCCTGATCGATCACCGAAACTGCGGGGAGATCGCGATTTCGCCGAGTTTCGCGATCTCACCGCAGTCTCGCGGGGTGGTGACCTCAGTAGCGGACGCCCTCCAACAGCGGCGGGTACACGCCGGAGGGCTCGCCGTCGATGGTGCTGCCCGCGAACTGCAGCATCGCGCGCAGGTCACCCTTGAGTTCGGCGGGGTAGTTAAGCACCGGGGTCGACGCCTCGTCGAGGCGGCGGATCTGGTCGGCGCTGAGGGTGACGTCGAGGCCGGCGAGATTTCCGGTCAGGTGCTCGACGCGGCGCGCGCCGATGATCGGCACGACAGTGCCCGGGCGGGACCGCAACCACGCCAGCGACACCGCGGCCGGGCTCGCGTCGATCTCCTCGGCGACGGACGCGACGACGTCGATGACGGCGAACTGCTCCTCACTGGGCCCACCGACGAAATCGGCTCGCGCGGAGTCGGTGACCTGTTCGCCGCGGCGGTACTTGCCCGACAGGAAGCCGCCCTTCAGCGGACTCCACGGCAGCAGTGCCATACCGGTATCGAGCGCGAGCGGCGCCACCTCACCCTCGACGGTGCGCGCAAGCAACGAGTACTCCACCTGTAACGCGATGAGCGGCGTCCACCCCCTGAGCAGCGCGAGGGTCTGTGCCTGCGCCGTCACCCACGCCGGGGTGTTCGAGAAGCCGATGTAGCGCACGGTGCCCGCGCGGACCAGATCGTCGAGCGCCGACACGGTCTCCTCGATCGGCGTGTGCCGGTCCCAGTTGTGCATCCAGTAGATGTCGACGTGATCGGTATTGAGCCGGCGCAGGCTCTCATGCAGTTGGGCGCGGATCGACGAGCGGCCCGCCCCGCCGCCGTTCGGGTCGCCGGGATACATGTTGGTGAAGAACTTCGTGGCGAGCACGACCCGGTCGCGAAGCCCTGGACGGCCGGTGAAGTAGTCGCCGAGGATCTTCTCGGAGTGGCCATTGGTGTAGAAGTTCGCGGTGTCGATCAGGTTGCCGCCGAGGTCGAGATAGGTCGACAGGACACGCTCCGACTCCTCGACAGTGCTGCCTGCGCCGCCGGGGTCGGTGCCGAATGTCATCGCGCCGAGCGCGAATGGGCTGACCCGCAGGCCCGACCTGCCGAGGGTGACGTAGTGATCCAGTGACATGAAATTGCTCCTTGAACAGTCGATACGGTGTGCACTCATCGAATCGCGGAGCCCATCGGCGGGGTAGACCAAAGCCGTCGCGTGATTGCACGATCCTGCTCGATTCGCGAGGATCGTCTTGCCGTACGCCGACCCGGGTGCTTCCGTGTATCCATGCACTCCCGCGCCGACTTGCTCGACGAGATTCGCCACCGCATCTCCGTACACGCGCGGCCGGACATGCGCACCGCCATCGACGGCCTGCTGCTGTCGAGGGTCACCACCGACGCCGTCACACCCGACTACACGCTGACCGAGCCACTGCTGGTGCTGATGGCCCAGGGCGGTAAGCGCCTGCTGCTCGGCGATCGGACGTACGAGTACCGCGCCGGCCAGTGCCTGGTGATCACCGCGACAGTTCCGGTCACCGGCCACCACATCGACACCAGCGTCCAGTCGCCGTCGCTGGGCCTGGGCCTGGTGCTGCGACCTGCGGACGTCGCCGAGCTGATCCTGCAGGGACCGGCAGGATCGCGGGCCAGGTCGGACGACGTGTCGGCCATCAGCACCGGCGACGCCGGGGTGGACCTGCTCGACGCCATGGTGCGCATGCTGCGGCTGCTCGACAACCCCGCAGACGCCGCCGTGCTGGCACCGCTGGTGCAGCGCGAGATCCTGTGGCGGACCCTGACCGGACCGCAGGGTGCGGCGCTGCGCAACATCGGTCTGGCGGACAGCAACCTGTCGCATGTGAGCCGTGCGATCACGTGGGTGCGCGACAACTACGCGGAACCGGTGCGCATCGATGACCTGGCGCAGCTGGCCGGGCTGAGCACGTCGGCCTTCCACCGCCACTTCCGCGCGGTCACGGCCATGACGCCTCTGCAGTTTCAGAAGCGCATCCGGCTGCAGCACGCGCGTTCACTGCTGCTGGCCCAGCGCAGTGACGTCGCCACCGTCGGCCACGAGGTGGGCTATGACAGCCCGTCGCAGTTCAACCGCGAGTACCGCCGGCTGTTCGGCGCCCCACCGGGCCGGGACGCGTCGCGGTTACGCGATGACGCAGGCCCAGTTGCGCATCTGGTCTGATCATGGCGAACCAGAACTGTTGAATCGTTGTGACTGTCAGGCGAACTGCTGCGTGCCGAGATTGGGGGTGCTGTCCGTCCCGGAACGGAAGGCTCGTAGCCGCAGGCTGTTGCTGACGACGAAGACGCTCGAGAACGCCATCGCGGCACCGGCGAGCATCGGGTTGAGTAGCCCGAGCGCGGCCAGTGGGATCGCGGCGACGTTGTAGGCGAACGCCCAGAACAGGTTGACCTTGATTGTCGACAATGTCTTGCGTGCCAGCCGTATTGCGTCGGCGGTCGATCGAAGGTCGCCGCGCACCAGGGTCAGGTCGGCGGCTTCGATTGCAGCGTCGGTTCCGGTGCCCATCGCCAGGCCGAGATCTGCTTGCGCGAGTGCGGCGGCGTCGTTGACGCCGTCGCCGACCATTGCGACGACCTTGCCCTCGGCTTGCAGCCGGGTCACGACGTCGACCTTTTCCCGTGGCAGGACTTCAGCGATGACCTGCTCGATCCCGACCTGCTCGGCGACCTGCTCGGCGACGGTTCGGTTGTCGCCGGTCAACAGAACTGGGGTCAATCCCAGCGCCTTGAGTTGGCCGATGGCTTCGGCGCTGGTGTCCTTGACTGCGTCGGCGACCACCAGCACGCCGCGGGCGGCTCCGTCCCACGCAACCACAACCGCGGTCTGCCCGGCCTTCTCGGCAGCCCCCTTGGCGGCGGTCAGGTCTGCGTTCATTGTGATTGACCAGTCGTCGAGCAATGACGCTCGTCCCACGACCACGAGGTGCCCGTCGACGATCCCCTGCACGCCCCTGCCTTCGATGTTCTTGAAGGACTCCGGGGTGGGCAGAGTGCCAACCCGCTGTGCTGCGCCTTTGGCAATCGCCTGAGCGATCGGGTGTTCGGATGCGTCCTCGACGGCTCCGGCGAGCCGCAACACCTCGTCGTCAGTGGTGTCAGCGGCGGTCGTGACACCGAGCAGGGTCATCTTGCCGGTGGTGACCGTTCCGGTCTTGTCGAGCACGATGGTGTCGATCTTGCGCGTCGATTCCAGCACCTCGGGGCCCTTGATCAGAATGCCGAGCTGGGCGCCGCGGCCAGTTCCGACCAAGAGTGCGGTCGGGGTCGCCAAGCCGAGTGCGCAGGGGCACGCGATGATCAACACTGCGACTGCAGCGGTGAACGCGGCCGAGATTCCGAACCCGCCGCCGAGCCACACCGCAAGGGTGGCGACTGCGATACCGATCACGATCGGCACGAAGACACCGGAGATCTTGTCCGCCAAGCGCTGGACCTCGGCCTTGCCGGATTGAGCGTCCTCGACCAGCTTGGCCATCTGCGCGAGCTGCGTGTCCGATCCGACCCGGGTGGCACGCACTACCAGGCGTCCGCCGGCGTTCACGGTTGCGCCGACCACGGTGTCGCCTTCGGTGACTTCGACCGGCACCGATTCACCGGTCAGCATTGACGCGTCGACCGCGGAGGTGCCGTCAACGATGACGCCGTCGGTGGCGATCTTCTCGCCTGGCCGCACGATGAACTCGTCGCCGACTGCCAGGTCCTCGGTCGGGATTCGGGTCTCTACGCCATTGCGCAGTACCGCAACGTCTTTAGCGCCCAACTCCAGAAGTGCCCGCATGGCCGCACCGGCTTGACGCTTCGATCGCTTCTCGAAGTAGCGTCCGGCAAGGACGAACGTGGTGACGCCGGCGGCGACCTCCAGATAGATGTTGGCGGACCCGTCCCCGGGGGCGATGGTGAACTCGAACGCGTGCGTCATCCCGGGTACCCCGGCTGTGCCGAAGAACAGCGCATACAGCGACCACAGGAAGGCCGCGGAGGTGCCCACCGAGATGAGGGTGTCCATCGTCGCAGCGCCGTGCCGGAGGTTGGCGAACGCGGCCTTGTGGAACGGCCATGCGGCCCAGACGATCACCGGCGCGGCGAGCGCCAGCGACGCCCACTGCCAGTAGGTGAACTGCAGCGCCGGAGCCATCGCAAGGACGATCACCGGTACCGACAGCACGATCGAGCCGATGAGACGGTTACGCAGGGTCGTCAGCTCCGGATCCTCGCGCTGTTC
This sequence comes from Mycolicibacterium sp. YH-1, assembly GCF_022557175.1. The sequence continues at coordinate 6,876,022 of NZ_CP092915.1, forward strand.
ATCGGCGTCCGACACTGAGTCCTTGGCGGCCGGCACGGCGGCGCCGTAACCGGTCTTCTCAACCTCGGCGATCAGGACCGCGGTGTCGAATCCGGGCGGGGTACTGACGCGGGCCTTCTCGGTGGCGTAGTTCACCGTCGCCGAGACGCCGTCGAGCTTGTTGAGCTTCTTCTCGATCCGCATGGCGCATGACGCACAGGTCATTCCGCTGATGTCGAGCTCGATGCTCTCTGCATCCGGCGTCTGCGGCTGAGCGGGCGATGTCGTCATGTGATCAGTCCTTCCATCGTGCTGCCGGTCAGTGACCGGCGCCGGAGTGTCCGTGCTCGGGCGAGCCGGCGGTGGCATTGCCTGCAGCCGCGGCTGGTGCCGCGGTGACCGTGAACTCTGCGGTGCGGACCTGTCCGTCCACCTTGAAGTCCAGGTACAGCAGGTACGTGCCGTCGGTGGGTGCAGTCGCCATGAAATCGATGTCGGGGCCGGGCTTGGTGACTCCGTCGCCCGGCTCACCCATCGGGTGCACGTGCAGGTACCCGAGGTCACCGACCCGCAGCGCCACCAAGTGCCCGTACGCGGCAAGATATGGCTCTAGCGTATTCACCGGCTGCCCCGCGCGGGTGACAGTGAACGTCAGGGTCGAACTTGTGCCGACGCCGAGCGATCCGCCGAGGGTTACGGTGAGGTCGTCGACCGTGGCGACAGCGGATTCCGGCGGCAGCGGCCTCGGTACGAAGTCGCCTGCGACCGAGGTGGTCGAGGTGAGTGTCACGTTGCTGCCAAGGTCCGTGGGAACGACGTCGGCGAAGATCCGGTAGGAGCCTGCCGCATTCCACCGCCACGGAATCGACCACGAGCCGTCACCGTCGTTGGTGGGGTGCACGTGCCGGAACTCGGCGCCGTCGCTACGGACGACAATCAGGTGCAGGTCCTTGTCGTGGGCGGTGTCGTACTCGGTGACCGCAACTCCGCCGGGGCCGGTCAACCGGAACGACAGCGTGCCGTCCTGTCCGACGGCGCCGGGTGCTGCCACGTCGCGGATCTGATACCCACTGCGTTCGATCGATAGACCGGGCATCTCGACCGAGCGTGGTGATTCGGTGGTGTCGGCGCGGTGTTGTGCTCCGTGGTCCATCTGCGCTGCCTCTGCTTGACTTTTCCACGACGCGGACGCGTCCGTGGGGATGAATGCGCGGGCCCCGACGAAACCGACGACGAAGATCGCCACCAGGCCTACGCCGTACAACCCGAGCTTTGTCGGTGCGCGCATGTCAGGCACGCACTCCGGCATACCCGGCTTCCTCGACGGCAGCCAGGACCGCAGCGTCGTCGAGTTCACCCGTGCTGGTCACCGCGAGTATGCCGGTGGCTGCCGAGACGTCGATATGTTCGACGCCTGCAATCTGGCTGACTTCCCGGGTGATCGCGCCCTCGCAATGTCCACAGGACATTCCGGTCACTTGGTACGTGGTCGTAGTCATCGGCTCTCCTTCACATCCACCACTATACCCTGTGGGGGTATGTGGCACTACGAACCACACCATACCCCTACGGAGTATTTCGTCAAGACTGGCGTCGGAGGTTCGGCAGCGGCCACGGCTCCGCCGAGCAGCAGCAACCGAGTCCGGCACGTAGGTCAATTGCCCCGGCGACCGCGGTCCCCCGGGCCCCGGTCGTGGACCACGACCGGGGCGTCCAAGACAAGACCGGGCTGGGCATCACCAACGTCGTCAAGCAACTCCGGCCGCTGCGCCTCAGTGGGCCGGAACCGGGATCTCGCTGGTGTCCTCGTCGGGGGAATCGTCGGGTTTGGCGGCCCTCCGACCAATCACCGAGGTGGGGAGCACCTTGATCGGCCACCAGAACCAGCGACCCAGCAGCGCCGCAACCGTCGGGGTCATGAACGCGCGGATCACGAAGGTGTCGAACAACAGGCCCAGACAGATCGCGGATCCCACCTGACCGATGGCGATCAGGTCGTTGGTGATCATCGAGCCCATGGTTATCGCGAACACCAGGCCCGCCTGTGTGGCCACGCTCCCGGAACCGGCAACCCCGCGGATGATCGACGTTTTCATGCCGGCGTGCAGCTCTTCCTTGAACCGGGACACCAGCAGCAGGTTGTAGTCCGATCCCACAGCCAACAAGATGATGACCGTGATCGGTAGCACGAACCAGTGCAGCTGCTGGCCGAGAATGTGCTGCCAGATGAGCACCGAGAGCCCGAACGACGAACCCAGCGAGATCGCGATCGTTCCGACGATCACTATGGCCGCGACGATGCTTCTCGTCATGGCCAGCATGATGATCAGGATGAGACTGAGCGCCGCGATCACGACGATCATCAGGTCGTACTTCGTGAACTCCTCGATGTCGTGATACGTCGCGGCGGTACCGCCGAGATACAGTTCGGATCCCTCCAGCGGCGTGCTCTTGATGGCTTCCTTCGCCGCCGTCAGCTCCGCCGGTGTCGTGGCGAGCGCCGCAGGTCCCGCCGGATCACCCACATGCGTGATGATCATCTGCGCGGACTTGCCATCCGGTGATACCAGCAGCTTGAGGCCCTTCTGGAAGTCCGGGTTGTCGAAGGCCTCCGGCGGCAGGTAGAAGTAGTCGTCGTTCTTCGCGGCGTCGAAGGCCTGACCCATCGCGGTCGCTGTGTCGGTCATGCGACTGATCTGGTCAATCATCCCGTTGAAGCTGCTGTACATGGTGAGCATGGTGGACCGAATGTTCTTGGAGATTGCGATCATCGGCGGCAACTGGGCGACCAGCTGCGGCATCAGCGCATCCATTTTCTCCATATTGACCAGCATCGAAGCCATGTTCTCGCTGAGCTTGTCGATCCCGTCAAGGCCGTCGAACAATGACCGCACCGAAAAGCAGATCGGGATGTTGGCGCAGTGCGGTTCCCAGTACAGGTAATTGCGCACCGGCCGCCAGAAATCGTCGAAATTAGCCATGTGGTCACGCATTTCGTCGGAAGTCGCTTGCAAATCCTTCGCATTGCCGACCATGTCGTGGGTGATGTCGGCCTGTTGCTGCATGAGGCCGTGCATGCGTTCCATGATGGCGATCATCGCACCGAGTTCGTCGGTCATCTCGAGCATGTCGCCCATACGGTCCCTCATGAACTGCAAGTTCTCGGTCATCGACACCGACTGCATGCTCACCTGGAACGGGATCGAACTGTGGTCGATCGGCGCCCCCAAGGGCCGGGTGATGCTCTGTACCTTGTTGATTCCCTCGACGCGGAGGATGTTCTTCGCGATCCTGTCCAGGATCAGCATGTTGGCGGGGGTGCGCAGATCCTGGTCGGCCACGATCAACAGGATGTCCGGGTCCATTTTAGCCTTGGAGAAGTGCCTGTCCGACGCCTGATAGCCCTGAATGGAAGGCATCCTGTCTGGGACGTAATACCGGTCGTTGTAGTTGACCGTGTACGACGGCAGCACCCCCAGACCGATCAGCGAGACAACCATCGTCACGACCAGAATCGGTCCCGGCCAGCGCACGAGGGCGGTGCCGATCCGGCGCCATCGCCGGGTCGTGATCTTGCGCTTTGATTCGAGCAACCCGAAGCGGGTGCCCACTAGCAGCACCGCCGGCGTGAGCGTGAGTGCTGCGGCGACGATGACAAGCATGGCCACGGCGTTGGGAATACCCACCGCTGCGAAGTACGGCAGCCGGGTGAACGTCAGGCAGAGCGTCGCACCCGCAATCGCCAAACCCGACCCGAGCACGACATGCGAAACGCTGTGATATGTCGTGTAATACGCCGCAATACGATCCTGGCCGGCCGCTCGCGCCTCGTGGTATCGGCCGAGGAAGAAGATTGCGTAGTCGGTAGCTGCCGCGATCCCCAGCATCGTCAGCAGGTTCACTGCGAGGTTCGACAGTTCCATGACCTGGTAATGCCCGAGGATGGCAACCACTCCGCGCGCGGCACTGAGCTCGACGAAGACTGTGATCGTGACGAGCAACATCGTCGCGAAGGAGCGATAGATGATCAACAGGATGAGAGCGATGATCGCGAAGGTGATCAACGTCATCATCAGCTGGCTATCGTCAGCGGCGGAATTCAGGTCCATCGTGAGCGCGGCCGGACCGGTGACGTAGACCTTCAGCCCGGGCGGTGGATTGCTTCGATCGACGATATCGCGTACCGCTTCGACGGATTTCTTGGCCGGCGTAGTCCCCTGGTCACCAACCATATTCAGTAGCACGTACGCTGCCTTGCCGTCCATGCTCTGCGACCCGCCCGCGGTGACGCGGTCGCCCCAGAAGTCCTGAACGTGGTCGACATGCTCATGGTCATCCTTGAACTGAGCGACCAGGCCGCGATAGTAGTCGCGCGCCTCGTCGCCGAGTTCGGTGTCGCTTTCCAACAACACCATGACCATGCTGTCGTAACCGAACTGATCGAACTCTTCGCCCAGCTTCTTGAGCGCCTTGTAGGACGGCGCATCCTGGGACGCCAGCGAGACCAAGTTCGCTTGCCCCACCTTTTCGAGCGACGGCACAACGACGCTCACCGCCACCATCGCCACCAGCCACGCCACGATCATCAGACCGGGCACCCGGCGGATGGCCGACGCGACGCGGGACGGCTTGGCAGCGGCCATGAGTGTTCTCATGCGGACTTCACCAAGCAGAACACCTGCGCGTTATGGGCGGTCACCGATTGCTCGTCGCGGACCACGCCGTTGACGGTGATCCGGCAGCCAAGCGTGCCGCTGTCCCCCTGCGCGACCACATTGGCGAAGACCGACATCAGTTTCGTCGAGATCGTGTACGACCACGGCAATGTCGTGAAGTTCGCGTGCTGCGGCTGAGCATGCTCGTCGAGGAAGTTCGCCTGGCCCGTCGTTCCCGCGGGACCGAACACCTCATAGATTACGTCTTTGGGAATGACGGGTTCGGATCCATCCCTGATGGCGCTCGGATCATCCGTTGTCGAACCGGCCACCCCATGCAGCCGAATCACCGCGAACACAGCGATCGCAACCACCACCACCACGACCATCGGTATCCACATCCGCTGCATGACCCTAAACATCTCTCGTCCCTTCAAAGCGTCAGCCATACCGGCTTTAACAACTGCAGAATCGGCGCGCTGTCCGCCTGCGCCGAGCTGTCGATCATCTGCCGGGAGCGTACACCCCATACCCCTATGCCGTATACATGACCGCCGCGCGGGCGCACGGTAGCCGCATCCTCGATCCACTGATGAACGTTGTGGCGTTGTGCCACAGAAAAACCCAGGCTGTCGCGGGCGCTGCGGAGGCGACCTCCAGCCAGAGGCACGGCGGCGCGCAACAGGTTGTGTGCGATCGCAGCGCACAACACGCAGGACGAGTTCGCGACGAAGCGGCCCGAGGAAATGTGCACCGAGGGCTCGTCGACCAGGTCGGCGAACCCTGGTTTCGTTGATGGCGTGGCGGCAGTGGGCGAGGTCGGCATCGGCGATGGGGTTGCCCGGACGGTGATCCCATCGGTGGTGAAACCGCAATTGGTATAGATGATTTCAACGAAAACGATACACCCGGCGCTCAGCGACACTCCGGAGATCACCGGGGCTGCGGTGTCGGTGCTGATCGTGGTTCGCAGCGGGACAGCCCCTTGAGAGAACCTGCGGACATGGCCGCGATCAGCGTGGCCAATTTCCCGAAGCCTCTTGCATGACAACCATACCCTGGTAGGGTATCTCGAGCGCCTTGCTACGGAGCGCAGTCGACGCGAAGCACGCACCCCTGTTCAAGCTCTCGGTGTCTGGCCAACGATGACCAGACACCCAATACTGGTACGAGGTAACGAAAATGTCAGTCGCATCACCTCCCCCCTCCCGGCGTTGGTGGGCACTCGCACTGATCGCCACAGCTCAGTTCATAGTCATCATGGACACCTCGATCATCGGTGTCGCATTGCCCCGTATGCAGGAAGATCTCGGCTTCTCGCAGGAGAATTTGTCCTGGGTGTTCAACGCCTACGTGGTCGCTTTCGGCGGATTGCTCTTGCTCGGCGGTCGCCTGTCCGATGTCTTCGGGGCTCGCCGGATGTTCAGTGTGGGATGGGGCATCCTTCTGGTCGGGTCTGCCGTGGCCGGCCTCGCTGGCACCGTGGGCGTCGAACTTGCCGGCCGGGCCGTGCAGGGCGCCGGGGCGGCTCTCATCGCTCCGTCGGCCCTGACCCTTTTGATGATGTTCTTCGGTTCAGACCCGCGTGAGTTGACGAAGGCCCTGGCTCTTTACGGCGCCGCGGCCCCAACCGGGGGCACGGCGGGTGTGTTTCTCGGCGGCGTGATCACCGAGTACGTGTCGTGGCCATGGGTCTTCTACATCAACATTCCGGTCGCGGCGCTCGCGCTTGTCGCCGCGCCAGCGCTGATGCCTGCGGGTGGCACCAGCGCCAGGGGCGCCGTCGACGTAGCAGGCGCGCTCACAGTCACCGGGGGTCTCGGCGCGGCGGTGTACGCCATCGTCCGGGCTCCCGAGGTCGGATGGGGCTCCGTTCAGACGTGGGGCGTGCTCGCCATCTCGGTCGTCCTGCTTGGAATCTTCGTCGGAGTGCAGGCGTCCCGTCGTGAACCGTTGATGCGCCTGACCATCTTCCGTACGCCGAACCTGGGTGCGGCCAACATCGCACAGCTGCTGCTCGGCGGTGCGTGGATCCCGATGTGGTTCTTCCTCAACCTGTACCTGCAGCAGGTTCTCGGCTACAGCGCCTTCCCCTCCGGTGCCGCCCTGCTGCCGATGACCCTCCTCATCATGATCGGAATGATCGCCCTCGCGCCGCGCGCGATCAACCGCTTCGGACCCAAGACCATGATCGTGACCGGCCTGGTGATTCTCGCCATCGGCATGGGTTGGCTGTCCCTCATCCGGCCTGATGGCAACTTCTGGGCCGACGTCCTGCCCGCGTCACTCGTGGCGGCACTCGGTATGTCGCTCGCCTTCATACCCTCACTCGGAACCGCCATCTCGTCCGCCCGGCCCGAAGAGGGCGGCCTCGCGGCGGGGATCGTCAACACTAGCTACCAGGTCGGTTCCGCACTCGGCCTAGCGGCCATGACTGCCATCGCCGCTTCCTACGGCGCGGACCAGCTCGGCGACCCATCCGCGCTCACCGACGGCTTCTCGTCCGCCTTCCTCGGGGCCGGTCTGGTCGCCCTCACGGGGGCAGTGATCGCTGCACTGACCCTCCGCACGCCACAGCCCGAAGGTCCCGTTCCCGGCAGCAAATCCGCTGCAGAGCACGCCTGAACGCCGGCCAGCTCAAACCCGCACTTAGAAAGGCAGTATCACCATGACCACAGCGCCTGTTCTGATCGCATACGACGGCTCTCCCGACGCGCGCACGGCAATTGACGAAGTCGCCAGGCTCCTCCCTGGCGCTGAGGCGGTTGTCTTGTACGCCCGCCAGCCGATGGAAGGCCTCGCAGCTCACCTCGAAGGGCATCCCGCCCTGGAGGACCTTCGGGGTATCGAAGAAGCCGGCCTCGACGCCTCCGAACGGATCGCGTTCGAAGGCTCGGAGCGTGCGCGCGCCGCCGGTTTGGACGCCATGCCGCAGGTGTTGTCCAGGATGGCCACCGCATCGGAGGCGATCGTGCAGGCCGCCGATGAGATCGACGCGGCCCTCATCGTCCTCGGCTCCCGAGGCCGCCGTGGGCTGTGGTCGGCCGTGCTCGGCAGCACATCGGTAAACGTGCTCCACCATGCCCGCCGACCAACCCTGGTCGTACCGTCCGAGGCAGTCGTCTCTGCCCGGCAGCGGCCAAGCAAGCCGGAACCCGACGCCCGGCACGCCTGAGCGCCCGACAGAAGCGCAACGGCGACCTTCACCGTGTCCACCGAGTTCGGTATCTCTTGGAGCCCAATCGAAGTCCGGAAACGTCAGCAGACCATCACGCTCGGTCTGGGTCTGCTCTTCGTACGTTGGCGATCCGGGCGTTCGTGACCCGTCGATAGCGACCGAAGCCCGATCCGGTTGCGGCCGGAATCTCCTCGTAGGAAACGAGTTAAAGATGTTCAAGACCAAGTTGGCCGTGTTGTCTGCGAGTGTCGCATCTGTTGCCGCACTCGCGTTGGCCACTCCGGCACAGGCCGATCCGGATAGTGCGTTCGCCAAGGAGTTGCATGGCTACGGGATCTACGGGCAGAAGGACTTCAACGCCTGGATCGGCAAGATCGCCTGCAAGCGCCTCGACCGCGACGTCGATGTAACCGCCCGGGACTCGGCCGAGTTCGTCTCTGATCAACTGCTGCGCGGCACCAGCACCGAACAGGCCTGGCAATTCCTCGGCGCGGCAATGAATTACTACTGCCCTGACAAACGCGTGCTACTCACCGCACAGTAGGGAAACACCGATGAAGATCAAGAAGCTGAGCCTCGCGGCCCTGGCCGCGGCCGCCGCCCTGACCCTCGCCCCCACCGCGTCGGCCGACGCCACCGAGGACTACCCGATCCCGCGGAGGATCCTGCACACCCCGTGCACCGCGGAACAGATCCTGGCCGCCACCCGCGACACCAACCCGGTCTACTACGAGCGCTACCTGATCGACTACAACAACAAGTCCCCCGAGGTGCACCGCGCTGTGCAGGACCGCATCCACTGGTTCTTCGCCATGGACTACGCGGGCCGTCGCCAGTACTCCGAGAACACAGCCACCAACGCCTTCTATGAGCGATTGGCATGGAACTGGCCCAACTGGGCCAAGATCTTCTTCAACAACAAGGGCGTCGTCGCAGCGTCCACCGCGGTCTGCATGAACTACCCGCCCGACGATATGTCGGTCTGGGTCTGGTGACGCTCTAGATTGACCCGGTGTGCAAGCATAGGAGCACAGTTGTCGCCGCCCTGACACTCGTCGGCGCGCTCTTGTCGATCGACTGATCAACGTTGTGACGTAAGCGCGTCGGGGCTGTACGTGTGCTCGGGGTGGCGTGAGTCTAATGCTCTACGATACCGAAATCGCCTGTGGCGCGGCCCAACTGCGTTGGCGCCATCATGCCGTAGCGATCAGGAACGTACGAGTCGCGCGATGGCAGCGGAGGCCTCAGCCAGCTTCGCGTTGGCCTCGTCGCCGCCCTCGGCGACCGCCCGGGTCACGCAATGGTCGAGGTGCTCATCGAGCAGGCCCAGCGCCACCGAGCGCATGGCGCTGTTGACCGCGCTGATCTGGGTCAGGACATCGATGCAGTACTTGTCGTCGTCGATCATCTTGGCGATGCCGCGAACCTGGCCTTCGATACGGCGCAGCCGCTTAGCGTAGTTGTCTTTGTTCGCCGTATATCCGTGTGCGGTTGTCATCTAGCCTCCCGGTGTCTTCTCCACCGGGCGGACTCGACCGTATTAGCCATCCCAATCGTGCCCCGGTGGTGGCCGGTCGTCGACTGCAACTCCACCGATGCCAGGCAAGGGCCAGGACCGCGAGAGCACAGAGGACCGGCAGGTTTCACGCAGCCATCATACCCCGTAGGGGTACGATGACGAAGGGTCGGGGTCGCTTGAGTGTTGGCCGAGCCCGGCCTGAGCCCTGCGACTCGACGGTTCCGCGCTTGGGCGCGTTGTTCACCCCGCCGGTATCGGCACACCCGACAACGCATCGCGGCCGTTATCGCGCCCTGTACTGCGGGACAGTTGTCGCGCCGACGTTGTCGGCGGTGGCGTTTCGCAACGATGGAAGCCGGGCACCAGAACCGACCTGTCGCTGCGGTCGCTGGACCGCCCATCCCCTGACTTTCCAGCCCCCGCCGGCGAGAAGAATTTGACCAGTAGCGCTTCGCCCCCTTGGGCCTTCAGTCACGTTTAGCGAATCCGGGCCAAGGAGGCGAAGAACCGTCGCGGTGGTTGCGTGTCGTTGATCAGTCGTTGCAGGTGCAAGAGGGGTGGCCACACTGGCAGCCCGACCCCTGGTTGCATGAGGCGTCACCGCATTGACAGGAAGCCGACGTGGAACAACAGGATTTGCTCTCTTGTGTCTCGTTCATGTCGCCGACCATACCCCCGTAGGGTACATGCGTCAACCGCTCTGCGACGCCGAAAGGGCCTGCAGCGCGGCCCAACTGCGATGGCGCGTCGCGCGTGTGGACGAATCTGCGGAGAGATGGATTCCTAGGCGAGGACAGGCTCGACGCGTGGGCTGGCGACGGGTCGACAACTTGCCCTTGGCAACCCCTGGGGGGTATCTTTTTATATACCCCCTGGGGGTACCTTCTGGCGGAGGCTTCGCCGTCTACGAGGCAATTTCACGTACGAAAGGCGACGTAGTGACCAAGTCCAGATTCAACGCTTTCATCGCAACGCTATTGGCCGCTGTGTCGATCGCCGCCGCCGCTCCGTCTGCCGCGGCGCCATCGGGCGCCCGGTCAGCCCAGGATGTCGTCGATTCTTTGCAGAAGAATGGCTATAAGGTCATTCTCAACAAGATCGGCACGGTGCCACTGGATCAGTGCGATGTTGCTGTCGTCCGGCCCGGCCGAGCAATCACTGTCATAGATGCAACGGGCGGTGTTCGGGAAGAGATCCTTAGCTATACGACCGCGTATGTCGTCGCGCGATGCTGACGGAGAACCATGGTGCTCGCCGACGACAGAGCTTTCGCAGTCCAACGCGGCGAGCGATGCGTGAGCGCAAGCGTCGACGTCTGACCCCGCGCCGAACGTGAAGAAGTGTGCGAGATCCAGCCCCTCAAAGTCGCCATCTTCTTCACGTTCGCGGCAGGCTAGCGCGTCTCACCACAGGTCGGCGTAGTGCATCAGCGCGTCACCGACGAGAACCAGACCGATAACCATGAACAGCGTGCGAACCACCACCGGCGCGTACCGCCCGAGCACCCGAACCAGCGTGCGTTGCAGTCGCCGCGCGCGCATGGTCTTGCGCACCGACAATGCGAGCATCAGCAGCGCAGGCACCAAGGCCATTGCGCAGTAGGCGAATACGTAGAACGGCCAGCCCGACGGCAGCGGATTGCGGGCCGAGATCAGCGCCAGCGCGGTCAGGAAGGGCACTGAGGTGGCCGCCTGCCCCAACCCCACCACCAGGCCGACGACGCCGAACAGCCACGGATTGCGCCGGGCCGCCTGCAGCGCCCAGTCAGGCGGCTTGGGCCCCCGTGCCGAACCGGTGAGGGCGGCGACGGCGATCAGCACCAGCCCCAGAGCGAGCTGCCCCCAGTATCGGACGGTCGGTGTCACCTCGATGTCGACCTGCGTGGTGAGGAACGTCAGGCCCAGCACGGCACCGATGCCGAAGGTCGACGTGGCGACGAACACACCGCCCACGAAGCTCAGCCCCGCGGGCAGCGGAGAGCGACGGCCCAGCCGGCTGTCGTACACGACCGCGGTCGTCACGCCCAGGTTGAGGACGTTGAGCGAGTCGAGGAACGCGAACCCCGCGAGGGGCAGGAGAAGTGCCGGCATATCGGCCTTGAACCTACGGGTCGGGCCGGTGAGTTGCACCACCGGCGAACTCCCGGGGGCATGAAATCGCCGTCCGCGGGTATTCGAGATCGTCAGCCATCGGCCCCGGAAGGACCTATGACCGCAGCCCGAACACAGCTGGATCGGCGTGATCTCGATGCCGCGCAAGCCACGGTGAACGCCGTCGCCGCGGCGTTCTCCGCCAAGGTGGTGGGTCAGCTGCATCTGCGGGAGTCGATGCTGATCGCCCTGCTCGCGGGTGGTCACCTGCTGGTGGAGAGCGTGCCGGGCCTGGCCAAGACCCTTGCCGCGCGTGTCGTGGCGGAATCCGTCCATGGCGCGTTCCGCCGCATCCAGTGCACGCCGGACCTGCTGCCCAGCGATATCGTCGGCACCCAGATCTACGAGGCCGCCACCAACTCGTTCGTCACGCAGCTCGGCCCGGTGCACGCCAACATCGTGTTGCTCGACGAGATCAACCGGTCCAGCGCGAAGACCCAGAGCGCAATGCTGGAGGCGATGGAGGAGCGGCAAACCACGATCGCCGGTGTCGAGCACCTCATCGCCGAGCCGTTCCTGGTCATCGCCACCCAGAATCCGGTGGACCAGGAGGGCACCTACCCGTTGTCGGAGGCCCAGACCGACCGCTTCATGCTCAAGGACGTCGTCCGCTATCCGTCCGCCGAGGAGGAGGTCGAGGTCATCTCCCGGATGGACGCGGGCCTGTACGACCGGGAGCATCGCGCATCACCGGTGGTCGGGCTGGCGGAGGTGCGCCACGCGCAGCACGTGGCGGGATCGGTGCACATGGACCGCTCGCTGATCGAGTACGCCAGCCGCCTGGTCGAGGTGACCCGGTTCCCCGACGATTTCCTGTCCGCCGGGATCGCCCGCGTGATCGAGTACGGCGCCAGCCCCCGCGCGACCATCGCGTTCTGCCGCACTGCCCGCGCCCTGGCGATGCTGCGTGGCCGCGACCACGTCGTGCCCGACGACATCGCATCGCTGGCTCACCGGGTGCTGCGGCACCGCCTGATCCTCGGCTTCGAGGCCGCCAGCGCACGCATCACCTCCGACGTCGTCGTCGACGCCGTCCTGCATGCGGTGCGGGTGCCGTGAAGTGGGCAGACACCTCGACAGCGCCAAGGCGCACTTCGGCCGCGACACCGCGGGCCTACTCGACGGTGGCCGGTACTCGTTGGTCCACACCCGCAGCCTGGAGTTCGACGACCTGCGACCCTACGTACCCGGCGACGACGTGCGCGATATCGACTGGAAGGCGTCGGCCCGGTCGGGCGACGTGCTGATCAAGCGGTTCGTCTCGGAGAAGCACCACAAGATCCTGGTCGTCGCCGACGCCGGCCGAAACATGACCGCGGTGGCCCCGTCCGGCGAGTACAAGCGCGATGTCGCCATGCATCTGATCGGCGCCCTCGGTCTGATCACGCTGCGTCGCTCCGATGAGATCGGCATGGTGTTCGGCGACACCAGGGGCTGCGTCGACATCCGCCTTCGCCGCGGCGAGACCCATCTGGAGTACATGCTGACGCACTACCTCAGCCACACGCTCACACACCCGGGCCGCAGCGACGTCATCACCCAGTTGTCCTGGGTGACAGAGCATTACCGTCGCCCACATCTGATCGTCGTCGTGTCCGACGAACCCGACGCAGACGAACGGCTGGCCGCCACGCTGACGAGGCTGCGACCCCGCCACGACGTGCTGTGGGCGATGGTGGCCGACGCCTCGGCGGTGGGCTCCCCCGACGACACGACCGCGGACGACACCATCGGATACGACGTCTCCGACGGTCGCACGGTGCTCGGTGCCGCGGATCTCGGCGCGGACGTGATCGCGGCGTACCGCGACGCGGAAGCCGCCCGCCGGGAGGCCGTCTCGGAGTTGATGACCGCACACGCGGTGCCGCACGTCGTTGTCGAGGGCAGCCGCGGGGTGCGGGCCGGGCTCGTCGGTCTGGCCGGAGTGTTCGCCCGTGCCGGATGACCTGCTGCGCTATGTCATCGGCCCCACGCCAGCGTCGTGGTGGTGGATGTGGCTGTCCCTGCTGCTCATGGCGGTGCTGGCCGGCTGGTACGTCGCGGTCATCCTGTGGACGCGGGCGCCGGAGTTGCGACACGTGCCATACGTGGTGGAACGTGTGCAGGCCGCGCTGGTCCGGCGCAGGTTCGCGACCGCGGTGCGCCGGGTGGGCGAACGTTACCGCGCAGGCGAACTGGGCGGTGCACAGGCGGGTGCCGCGCTCAGCGCCACCCTGCGCGACTTCCTGACCGCGGCCACCGGCGCACGCGCGCAGTACATGCAACTCGGCGATATGGCTGACGGCGAGGTGGCACGTGCGGCGCCACTTCTGGCCCGTATCAACGACGTTCAGTTCAACGCACACTCGGCCGAGGATGTCGCCGACTTGAGCGGTGCCACCGAGGAGTTGATCCTGACATGGACCTGAGGTGGTGGGCGGTCGTCATCGTGGCCTGCGTCGCACTGGCCGTCGGCATCGTGGTGGCGGTGTGGCGTCCCGTCGACACCGATGCGCGGCGTTTCCGCCCCCTTGCCAACGCCGACCGTCTCACGAGCCTGCCCGGCTACGTCCGCGCCGTCCGCCGCAGGGCATTGACGACGGCTGCGACGCTGAGCCTGCTCACGGTCGTATTCGTCTGCGCCCTGATCGCTGGTGCCCGACCGACCGGGCTGCCCACCGCGGCCCAGGACGTCGAGTCCGGCCAACCCGAGGACATCATGGTGTGTGCGGGCGCGCCGGCAAGCGATGCGGCGGTGGCGGCGACGATGCGGTACTTCGCCGGGCACGCGACAACCCTTGGCACGCAACGCATCGGCTTGACGGTGCCCAATCGGCGGGTGATCCCCCTGACTCGCGATCACCAGTTCGCCTCGGCCCGATTCGGTGAGGCCGCAGCGTCCGGAGAGCCGTCGGACCTCGCCCCCGCGGTGCGCTACGCCGACTACGCGCAGAGTGTCTCGGATCTGCTGGCGCTGTGCTTGACCGGGTTCCCGGAGTTCGAAGAGCCCAGTGCGCAACGCCGTTCGGTGATCTATGTCGGGCCAGGCGATCTCCGTAGCGCGGACGATCCGCGGCCCGCACTGTTCGACGCCGATCGATTGCGGACCATGGCGCAGGCTGCGGGCGCGCAGGTCAACGTGCTGGTGACCGGCCCCGGTGGCGATGAACTCGAGGCGCTTGCGCGCGACACCGGCGGCCGCTCGTTCGACGCCCAGTCCGATGTCGCCGGGCGCCTCGCGGAGATCCGCTCAAATCCCCCACCCCCCACGCCCGACGTCGCAGCGACCGTGCGGGCCGCGGCACCGGACTCACCCGATATCCCGCTCGCGGTGGCAGTCCTCGCGGTGGCGGCGCTGTCGCTGCTTCCGATGGTGGTGCGGCGATGACGCTCTACCCGGTTCTGCCGCCGCTGCTGCTGCTCCTCGTCGCGGCCGTCGTCATCGCCGCGCGCGTCGTGACACTGCGTCGCCTGCTGACGGCACCCCGGCGGAGGCCGACGGCAGTGTGGCGGTGGGCCGGGGTCACCGCGGCGGCGCTGCTGCTCCTGCTGGCGGCGGCGCGCCCGGTCGTCGGGGCCGATGCGCAGACCACACCTGCCGGATCAGCCGACGGCGAACCCAACGTGTTCCTGGTGGTGGACCGCTCCCCTGAGATGGGCGTCACGGACATGGCCGGCGAGCAGTCCCGGATGGACGCGGCGCGCGCCGACATCGCCGCGGTGATCGCGCGGTATCCACGTGCCCGGTTCGCGGTGATCGCGTTCGCGTCCAGCCCGGACCTGGAGTGGCCCCTGTCGCCCGACACCTGGAGCCTGCGTCCGGTGCTGGCGGCCGAGACGCCCTACACCGCCGCCCCTGACGCCGTGTTCGAGACGAACGTCGCAGCGGCAGGCAATGTGCTTCGTTACCAACTGATCTCGGCTCGTCAGCAGTTTCCCCGCGCGCAGAACCTGGTGTTCTACCTCGGTACGGGCGCGGGCGCGTCGCGGGCACCTCAGCGGCAGTTCGATTTGGCCGAGAACTCGGTGGACGGTGGCGCGGTACTCGGCTACGGCACCGCTGCGGGTGGTGTGGTCCCGCAGCGCCCATCGGTGCGCTCGAGCGTCGACGAGTCGGCGCTGCGGGCGGTCGCCGAGCAGATCGGTGTGCCGTATGTCGCCCGTGACGGCAGGCCCGACAGCGAGGACGCCCTGTTCGAGGGCACCGACGAGCCCGCCGAGGCACCCGACGCCGTGACCGTGTCCAGCGCGGCCGTCGAGACGTACTGGGCTCCGGCGATCGCCGCCGCGGCGCTGATCCTGCTCGAACTGACGCTGATGTTGCGCGACTACCGGCGCACCCGGCCGCCTCCCGTGGACGTGATCACGTGAGCGCCTCCCGCCGCCGGCTGCTGGTGTGGTCGGCACCCGTCGCGCTGCTGCTGGTCGTGGCGATCGCCTGGCTGTGCGCCACCGGTATCGCCGGCCAGTCCGCCGCAGCCGAGTTCAAGGCGGGTGTCACAGCGGTTGCCGACCGCCGCCTGCCCGAGGCCGAGCGGCACTTCGCCGAGGCAGCGGACGGCGACCCCGCCGACTCCTGCCCGGCGCTGGTGAACCTGGTCCTGGTCCGGGAGACCCGCGGCGACGACGCCGTCGCTGCGGGCGACGGCCCCGGTGCGATCGACCGGTACCGCGACGCACTGGCCGTCGTCGCCTCCGCTCCCGGCGGGTGCTTCGCGGGCAATGAGGACTCCGACGCTGAGCGTCGCGCCGTGCGCGCCGACTCGGCGAACCGACTGCAGACCAAGCTCGACAGACTTCAGGCGCCGCTGCCCGCACTGCCACCGCCCGCGGCACCACCACCTCCACCCCCGCCGGCCGCGCCGCCACCGGCAAAGGGTCCGGCACCCGAACAGCAGCCCGACGTGCGTCGGCTGGATCCCGCCGGCGGCGACCCGCTCGACAAGTTGGGCCAGCTGCTCGAGGACGCCGCCGAGGTTCGCGGCGCGCCGTGACCGACGGAACTAGTCTCTGGGTGTGACAACGCGCGGTGGGGCAACAGTATTGACGGTGAACAGCGCCCACGTCGGTCCAGACGGATCGGCACCGAGATCGGGCATCGACAAGCGCCCCGTCGAGGGGGACATCACCGTGCGAGCACCCGGCCCGATGCACGGCGGCCTCGGCAGTGGCCTGGTCGGCGACGTCATCGGCAACCAGAGGGTGCACGGCGGTGATGACCAGGCGGTGTACGCCTACGCACGCGAGGATCTCGACGTGTGGGAGACCCGACTCGACCGTGAGCTCACCAACGGCATGTTCGGCGAGAACCTCACCACCAGCGGCCTCGACGTCACGAACGCGGTGATCGGTGAGCGGTGGCGGGTGGGCTCGGACGGTCTGTTGCTCGAGGTGACTCGTCCCAGGACCCCGTGCAAGACGTTCGTCAGCCGGCTCGGAATCGACGGCTGGATGAAGACGTTCACCCGCGGTGGCACCCCGGGCGCCTACCTCCGCGTGGTTGCGGGCGGAACGATTCGCGGCGGCGACTCCGTTGAGGTCATCGACCGCCCGGACCACGGCGTCACCATCGGCACCGTGTACCGCGCGCTCATGCTCGAACCCGACCTGCTGCCCGGCATCCTCGCCGCCGACGCCCTGCCCGAGGACGTCAAGGAACACGTCCGCCGGCGACTCCACGCCTGACCGAGTCTCAACATGAAGAAGGGCACCCGGAATCCCGGGTGCCCTTCTTTCGTCTGCCGTGTGTCAGCGGCCGTTGCCGACAGTCGAGGTGACGACTCCGACGGAGGCCTGCTGCTGGTTGTTGTGCACCCACTCGTGATGGTCGATGCCCGCCTGCGCGGGTCCGGCCAGCCCCAGGAGGGCGGCGGCGAAACCGGTGGCGACAATGCTGGCAAATCCGAACTTCTTCATTTCTCTTCCTCTTTCCGATGTCCTGCATACGTTCGAACCGTGACGCGGAGGCCGCGACTCGAAGTACGTGTGTCAACCGAATTAGGTTTCCCTCACTTCGGTATGTCTGTTCTAACGCCCATGTCAGCGGTCTAATTCCATTGGCAGCAATTGACCGGCGGGTGGCAGGAAGTACTCGAATGCGGGCCAGAATCGGCATCCAAACGGTGCCCGAGTGAGGCAACGCACCCGGCTCTGCGGAATAATCTCGGGCAAACGCAGTCACCGATCGCCTCCGCCGACGGGAACCCGAGCCCTACGATGCGTTCGGACTGAGGAGGAGCCGTGGCCACAAACCTGGAGTCTGCGGCGCCCTCGCACGCACCCCGCCTGTCGACACCGATCGTGATCGGCGCCCTCGGCGTCGTGTTCGGTGATATCGGCACGAGCCCGATCTACACCCTGCAGACCGTGTTCGACCCCGGGGACCCGCATCCGGTGCCCATCGCGAGGGACCACGTCTACGGCATCGTCTCGCTGATCTTCTGGTCGGTGATGCTGATCGTCACCCTCACCTACATCACGCTTGTCATGCGTGCGGACAACAACGGTGAGGGCGGCATCATGGCCCTCATCACGTTGTTGCGGCGCTGGACCGGCGCGGCAAGCCGACGCACGTCGGTGATGCTCTCTGCCCTGGGGATCTTCGGCGCGGCGCTGTTCTTCGGCGACAGCATGATCACCCCGGCGATCTCCGTGCTGTCCGCTGTCGAGGGCCTCAAGATCGTTGAGCCCGAACTCGAGCCGTGGATTGTGCCCATCACCGCCGTGATCATCGTGGCGCTGTTCTCCGTGCAACGACGCGGGACCGCCGCGGTCGGCCGGTTCTTCGGGCCGGTGATGATCGCGTGGTTTCTGACCATCGGCGCGCTGGGCGTCATCGGCATCACCCACGAGCCCGAGATCCTCAGGGCACTGTCGCCCACGTACGCACTGGGTTTCATGGCCACGCACTTCCACATCGGCTTCTTCGCGCTGGCCGCCGTCGTACTCGCGGTCACGGGCGCGGAGGCGCTGTACGCCGATATGGGGCACTTCGGCCGTAAGGCCATCACGATCGGCTGGCTGGGCCTGGTGCTGCCCGCGTGCACGCTGAGCTACTTCGGTCAGGGTGCACTGCTGCTCGGCGACGAGCAGAAGGTGAATGCACCGTTCTTCCTGCTGGCCCCAAACTGGGCGGTCATCCCACTGGTCGTTCTGGCGACAGCGGCGACGGTGATCGCCTCGCAGGCCGTCATCACCGGCGCATTCTCGGTGGCGTCGCAGGCGGCGCAACTCGGGTACCTCCCGCGGCTGCGGATCATGCACACGTCCGCGTCGACGATCGGCCAGATCTACGTGCCGATCATCAACGGTGTGCTGATGATCGCCGTGCTGATCCTGGTCTTCGCGTTCCGTTCCTCGGGGGCACTTGCCTATGCCTTCGGCATGGCGGTCACCGGAACGATCACCATCACGACGACGCTGTTCCTGTACTACGCCAGAACCCGGTGGCGCTGGCCGCTGTGGGGGGTGCTTATCGGCGGCGGCGCACTACTCGTGGTTGACCTGCTGTTCTTCGCGGCCAATCTGACCAAGCTGGTGCATGGCGCGTGGCTGCCGCTTCTCATCGCGGTCACCGCGTTCACGGTCATGACCACGTGGAAGCGGGGCCGTGCCATCGTCACCCGCAGGCGAGCCGAGGTCGAGGGCCCCCTGCGCCCCTTCGTCGGCGGACTGCCCGACCGCGATCCACCGTTGACCCGCATCCCCGGCACCGCGATATTCCTCAACCGTGGCAGCGAGACCGCGCCCCTGTCGATGCGCTCCAACGTCGAGCACAACCATGTCCTCCATCAACAGGTCGTGATCGTGTCGCTCGAGATCGAACCGGTTCCGCGCGTGGCTGAGACCGAACGGATGTCGGTCGACGACCTCGGGCTGACGAGCGACGGGATCATCTTCGTCAGCGCCCGATACGGCTACATGGAGCGACCGGACGTCCCGGCGGCGCTGCGGCTGCTCGACCCGTCACAGACCGAGGGACCCATCGATCTCGACACCGCGTCCTACTTCCTGTCGAAGCTGGAGTTGGTGATCTGCGACAAGCCGACCATGTCACCCTGGCGCACCCGGCTTTTCATCGCGACGTCCTACATCACCGCGGACGCGGCAGCGCACTTCAACCTGCCCGTCCCCCGCACGATCATCATCGGCTCTCGCCTCGAGGTGTGAGCACGAGGCCTGCTCGTCAGCTCACGACAGCGTCGATCGCCCGGTAGATGCGCTGCTCGCTGACCGGACGCGGGGTGCCCAACTGCTGCGCCCAAAGACTCACCCGAAGTTCCTCGATCTGGCGGGCGATATCGCGCACGTCCGCGCCGGCCGCCCGGCTCGGCGACAGCGCGCCGAGCAGTTCCTGATACGCCCCACGAACCGCGTGCACTCGTGCCATGCGTTCCCGGTCGGCTTCCACGCCATGCGGCAGCCGATCCAGGCGTCTGTCGATGGCCAGCAGATATCGGTTCAGGTCGGCCAGATGCGCTGCGCCCGTCCGGGTGACGAAGCCGGTTGGCAGCAGCGCAGCCAACTGGGCGGTGATGTCGGCGATGGCGGCAGCCTGCGCCGCAGGCGCCTTATCGGGAATCGCGACCCGCACGTCATGCGCGGCGACCAGGACCTTCTCCACCCGCTTGACCAGGTCGAGAGTCGTCGAAACCAGATTCGCCGCCACACGGTCCCGAAGCTTTGCGAAATCGGCTCTGCTCCATGCTGGTTCGCGCACCAAGGCGTCCACCGCGGCATCGGCACAGTCCTCGATGAGGGCGCTCAGTGAGCCGTCCGGGTTGGCGCCGAGCACCAGGCGGGTGCGCGTATCAAGTGCGCGCTCAACGGCTTTGACCGGGGACGCCACTTCCAGTCGCAGCAGCCGTCGGGTTCCGGCGCCCATCGCCGCCTGCTGCTCGGCCGCCGTCGCGAACACATCCAGATCAACGGCCGCACCGGCATCGACCAAGGCCGGGAATCCCCGCACGGTGTGCCCGCCACCGGAACTCTCGACACTGCGCGGTATCTCGTCGAGGTCGGCGGGCCATCCCCGCAGCCCGGTCCGGCGCAGGTCTCCGGCCACCGCACCGGCGACGGCCTGCTGGATCGGCGCGGCCAACCGTTCCTTCAGCTCATCGAGATCCTTGCTCCGGGCGATTTCAGCACCGTCGGTGCCCTCGACCGCGAACGTGACCCGAAGGTGGGCAGGCAACTTGCCGATGTCGAAGGCGTCGATCGGCACCAGTACGCCGGTGCGCCTGCGCAGTTCGCGTTGCAGTGCCTCGAGCAGTGACTCACTGCCGGGCTCCATGGTCTCGAGCACGGCACGGGCGGTGTCGGGTGCGGGCACGAAGTTGCGTCGCAGGTCCTTGGGCAGCGACCGGATGAGCGCGGTCACCAGTTCCTCGCGCAGGGCGGGTACGTGCCAGGCGAATTCGTCACCACCGAGGCGTGCGAGGACCTCGACCGGTACATGCACCGTGATGCCGTCGTCGGTCGCGCCCGGCTCGTAGCGGTAGGTGATGGGCAGGGTGAGGTCACCCGCCTGCCATGCGTCGGGCTGATCGACGTCGGCATCGTTGCGCAGCAGGTCATCGCGGGTGAAGGTGAGCAGGTCGGGTGTGCGATGCCGTTGCTTCTTCCACCAGCCGTCGAAATGCCGCGCCGAGACGACCTCGGCCGGGATCCTGCTGTCGTACAGCGCGTACAGCTCGTCATCGCCGACCAGCAGGTCGCGACGCCGGGCCCGCTCCTCGATCTCGGCGAGGTCCTCCAACAGCCGGGTGTTATCGCGGAAGAAGTGGTGGCGGGTCTGCCAGTCTCCCTCAACGAGCGCGTGCCGGATGAACAGTTCCCGGGCCAGCACCGGGTCGACCTGGGCGTATCCCACCCGACGCCGCGGCACCAGCGGCAGGCCGTAGAGCGTCACCCGCTCGAAGGCCATCACCGCGCCTCGCTTGGCATCCCAGTGCGGCTCGCTGAAGGTGCGCGCCACTAGGTCCCCGGCGACGCGTTCCACCGTCTCGGGTTCGATGCGCGCGGCGACGCGGCCGAACAGCCGGCTGGTCTCCACCAGGTCGGCGACGACGATCCAGCGTGGCGGCTTGCGCGTCAGCACCGATCCCGGTGCGAGGACGAACTTCGAGTTGCGCGCACCCTGGTAGTCGCGCGAGTCACCCTCGCGCAGACCGACATGGCTCAGCAACCCCGCGGTCAACGCGGCGTGCACCCGAGTCGGGTCGGCAGGCTCTGGATCTCCGGACTCGATGATGCCCAGGTCCCGGGAGATGCTGCGCAGCTGCCCCACCAGGTCCTGCCATTCCCGGATGCGCAGGTAGTGCAGGAACTCGTCGCGGCACATCCGCCGAAATGAGCTGCCGGAACGTTCCTTTCGCTGTTCGCCGAGATAACGCCAGAGGTTGAGGAACGACACGAAGTCGGAGTGCTCATCGGCGAAGCGAGCGTGCTTCTGCTTGGCCGCGTCCTCACGATCGGTGGGTCGTTCCCGCGGGTCGGGGATCGAGAGGGCCGCGGCCAGCACCAGCACCTCGCGCACGCATCCCTCGGCGTCGGCCTGCAGGATCATCCGGCCGATCCGGGGGTCCAGCGGCAGCTTGGCGAGGCGGCGCCCGATGTCGGTGATCGCTCCGGCACCGTCGAACGCGCCGAGTTCCTGCAGCAGCGTCACACCGTCTCGAACGCTTCGCCTGTCGGGCGGATCGAGAAACGGGAACTGCTCCATATCGCCGAGGCCCAGCGCCGCCATCTGCAGGATGACGGCGGCGAGGTTGGTGCGCAGGATCTCCGGATCGGTGTAGCGCGGCCGGGATTCGAAGTCATCCTCGGAGTACAGCCGGATGCACACACCGGGCGCGGTCCGTCCCGACCGGCCCGCCCGCTGGGAGGCCGACGCCTGCGATATCGGTTCGATGGGCAGCCGCTGCACCTTGGTCCTGCGGCTGTACCGCGAGATCCGCGCGGTGCCCGGGTCCACCACGTACCGAATGCCCGGCACGGTGAGTGAGGTCTCGGCGACGTTGGTGGCCAGCACGACGCGGCGTCCAGAATGCCTCGGCGCGAACACCTTCTGTTGCTCGGCGGTGGGGAGCCGCGCGTACAGCGGCAGGATCTCGGTCGGGAGGCGATCGCTCTTGAGCGCATCGCGCAACGCCTCTGCGGTGTCCCGGATCTCGCGTTCACCGGACAGGAACACCAGCACGTCACCGGGCGGCTCGGCCTCCAACTCCCGCACCGCGTCGACAATCGCCTCGGTCGGATCACGAAGCTCGGTGCGCACGATCTCGTGATCGGGGTCATCGGGATCATCGTCGCCGTCGGCCGGGATCGCCACTTCCAGTGGCCGGTACCGGATTTCGACCGGGTAGGTACGCCCGGACACCTCGACGATCGGGGCCCCGCCGCCAGATCCATGTTCGGCCCCGCCGAAGTGCGCGGCGAAGCGCCCCGGCTCGATGGTCGCCGAGGTGACGATCACCTTGAGATCGGGGCGGCGCGGCAGCAGTTCGCGCAGGTACCCCAGCAGGAAGTCGACATTGAGGCTTCGCTCGTGGGCCTCGTCGAGGATCAACGTGTCATAGCTCAGCAGCCGGCGGTCACGTTGTATCTCGGCGAGCAGGATGCCGTCAGTCATCAGCTTGATGAGCGTCCGGTCGCTGGCCTGATCGGTGAACCGGACGGTGTAACCGACGGCCTCGCCCAACGGTGTGCCCAACTCGTCGGCGATGCGCTGCGCCACCGTGCGCGCGGCGAGTCGGCGGGGCTGCGTGTGCCCGATGGTGCCGCGTATCCCGCGGCCGAGTTCCAGGCAGATCTTCGGCAGCTGCGTGGTCTTGCCCGACCCGGTCTCGCCGGCGACGACGACCACCTGGTGCTCGCGGATGGCGGCGGCGATCTCGTCCCGACGCTCGCTCACCGGCAGGTCGGGGTAGGTGACGGTGGGGACGGCCGCGGTTCGGGTCGCGATCAGCGCCTCGGCCGAGGCGATCTGCTGGGTGAGACGCTCGAGGTGTTCGGGGCTGGGGTCGCGGAGGTTCTTCAGCCGCCGGCTCAGCCGGGCCGCGTCACGGATGCTGACACCCGACAGGCGGTCACGCAGTGCGCGGACGTCGGCGCGGGGCGGTTCGGACACTCGGTTGAGGATAGGCGGTCAGCCCGCGCCCACCGTCGTGAGACAGAACGGGTGCCCGGCGGGATCGAGCAGCACCCGCCACATGGTTGGTCCGGCCTGGTGGTCGGCGAGTCGGGCACCCAGCGCGACAGCCCGTTGCACGGCGTCATCGAGGTCGGTCACCGAGATGTCCAGGTGCATCTGCTGGCGCTGCGGCGGGCCCGGCCAGGTCGGGGGCACGTGATCTTCCACACGCATCATCGCCAGTATCTGCGTGCCGTCGGTGATGGCGATGACGCTGCCATCCGGGGTTTCCACTAGCCTTCGCATCCCCAGCAGCGCGCCGTAGAAGTCCGCGAGTTCGGCCGGATCGGCACAGTCAATGGAGGTCGCCGCCAGTCGTCCCACGGGTTCGGCCGGGACTTCGCCCGTCGGAGTCGTCACAGCCTCCACCTTGACACGACGCTGCGACAGTCGTCGCGCGGTGGCCGTCGGCGTGGGCCCTGCACAGGACGTCGAATTCACCCTGTCCGGCAATTTCGGCTTACATGGACACAGTGAGTCGACGACATCTGGGACGCAGCTGTCCGTCGGCTGCGACGATTCTGGTCCTCGTCGGGGTCCTCGTGAGCGCGGGCTGCGGCACACCGGTCGATGGGCCCGCGGGGTCACTGAGCACCACCACCCCGCCCCTGACGCCGGGCACCAGCACGACGCAGCCATCGAGCAGCTCGGCGCCGACGGGGCCCCTGGTGGCCTATCGCACGGCGGGCGAGATCGGGATCGTCGACGGGACCAGCGTCGTGGCCTCGGCGCCCGGCAACTTCGCGTCACTCAACGATCCCCTCACCACCGAGGACGGGCGGTTCGTCTTCGCGCACGCCGCCGACGGCGACGTCGTCGCTATCGAGGTGGCCACGAAGAAGACCAGCGCGGTGCCCGTGCCACCCGGCGTGCGGATCGGCACGGGTGGCGGCAGCACCATCGTCTGGCTTGAGCAGCCGGGCCGGTTGATGCAGGTGGACCTGGCCGACACCGCCCCGGGCCCGACACTGCGCCAGCAGATCGCCCTGCCCGCCGTGTCGGTCTCACCGGCCCCTGCGTCGAGGCTGCTGACCGCGCGCGGCGGCACGGCCGTGCTCGCCAGGGTGGAGTCCGCGTCATCGGCTGACGGCGGTCCCGAGACGTTGTACGCGGTGCGCGCCACAGGTGAGCCGACCTCGCTCGGCGTCGTCGACGCCGACACCCCAGTGGCCGCTGCGACCCTCAGTCCTGACGGCAGCCGGCTGGCGTACGGGCTGTTCCGGCCCACCAGCGACACGTGCGGGACGGCCGCCGTTGTGGTCACCAGCGCCGACGGCTCCCAGCACACGTTCGATGTCGCCGCACCGGACGCGCAGACCGGCTCGCAGGTGATGCGCATGTGGTGGGAGCAGACGGGTCCGATGGAGCTGAGCCTGGCCACGTGGCGGTGCGATCCGAAGAGCTACTACTCCCCGCTGGTGTGGGAGTTCGGCGAGGACCGCCTCAAGGAGGTGGACCCGCGGACGGTGGCGCTACAGGCCGCCGACATCGTGCCGGGTCAGCGCGCGCTCATCATCCCGCAGGGCGGCGAGACACCGGAGGACGCGGGAACGCTGGTCGTCGAGGACAGCGGACGACGCATCCCCGTCAAACCCGGCGTCGACACGATCGACATCATCCCCGCCGCCGCGCCGTCGTGACGGGCCGCGATCAGGGCGAGGCGAGCCGACCCGCCGAGCCCCGGCTGCGCTGGTAGAGGACGCCCACCGCCGCGACGACCTCGATGACGGCGATCGTCGTCGCGACCGCCATCGGGGCCGGCATGCCCGCTGCGCTTGCCGGGATCTCACCGCCGTGACGGTGCCCGGCGGTCGGCATGTGGAGGGCAACCATGGCGATGTTCATGGTTGCGACCAGCACCCAGGCGCGGGAGGTCCCGCTGATCCAGAGGTCGCGGGCGCAGTACAGGCACACCGCGGCCATCGTCAGCATCACCACGACGGCCGCGGAACCGGTCGCGTGACCCACCGCGACGCCGTGCAGCACCGCCGAGCACACCGCCAGCGCCGCGCACGCGCGGCGTCCGAGCACGCTCAGCGCAGCGGTCATGAGCCGATGGCTCGAGACGTGGCGTCAGTCGGTGCATCCATGGTCGTCCTCCGTGTCCATTGTCGGCGAACCGGCGCGGGTCTGCTCTGTGTAGACCGCGAATGGACGCAGAAGTCATCGTGGATGGGCTCAGTGCGCGGGCGGCACACCGAGGGCGAGCAGGGCGGTGTCGTCGTCCACGCCGGCGCCGATGTCGGCCAGCAGTTGGCTGAAGGCTCCGACAATCTCCCCGGCCGTGGCCGGCGCGCGCTCACGCGCGAAGCGCAACAGCCCGCCGTCATCATCGAAACGCTCCTTGTCGCCGCTGGTCCGCGCCTCGGTCAGGCCATCGGTGTAGAGGAGCAGCGTGTCACCGGGACCCAGGTGGACCGCAACGGAGGCGAACTGCGGGTTGCGGAACATGCCCACCGCCTGCCCGCCCGGCGTGGGCACGTACCGCGCCTCGCCGTCGGCGCCAAGCAGCAGCGCGAAGGGGTGCCCGCCGCTGGCCATCTCGATCTCGAAACCCGCACAGTCCCTGGGACACTCGCACGCGCCACACTTGGTGATCACACCGAACAACACGGTGCAGAACCGCCTTGGATCGTAACCGCCGGACTCATGGGCCAGCATCGTGTCCAAACTGCGCAGTACCGCCTCGGGGTGGTCGTCGTTGACCGCTGAGGCGCGCAGCGTGTACCGCGTCAGCGACGTGAGCGCGGCCGCCTCGGCGTCCTTTCCGCAGACGTCGCCGAGGAAGAACGCCGACCGGCTCCGCGTGAGGGGAAACAGATCGTAGAAGTCTCCACCGACCTCCGAAGCGGATGCGGCGTGGTAGTACGCCGCCGCCTGCAGGCCGGGCGGTGGCGACAGCGACGGAGGCAGCAGCGAGCGCCGCAGTGTGGTGGCGAGGACCTCGGCGCGCTCCTGGGCGACCTCGGCACGACGGCGTTCGACGAGCAGCTCGTGTTCATAGGACCGTCTGTCGCTGGCGTCCTGAACGGTCACCCGGATGAGGTCGGGCCGCCCCGTCGCGTCGTATCCGACATTCGCGCTGACGAACGCGGGCAACCGGCTGCCGTCGGCAGCAACCAGGTCCACCGTGATGCCATTGAGCTTGCCGACCATCTGAAGCACCGGCGCGAGGTGCGTCTCGAAGTACATCCGCCCGCCGACGGTCAGGAAGTCGGAGAACGGGTGGCCGACCAGGTCCACGGGTGCGCGGCCCAACCAGGTTGCGAGGGTGTGGTTGGCGGCGGTGATCGTGCCGTCGAGTGACATCGCGAGGATGCCGCAGGGCGCGTACTGATACAGGTCGTGCTCGGACATCAACGCGTTCCGATGAACTCGATGATCGCATCGGCCGTGTCTGCAGGTGCGCTCACGTGCGGGCAGTGCCCCCACGCGTCGAGCGTGACCAGCGTGCTGCCCTCGATCTGCCGGTGCACGTAGGAGCCGACCTCGCGTGGCGCCAACGTGTCGTGTGCGCACTCGATGATGAGCGTCGGCACCGCGACCCGATTCAGGTCGTCGCGGTTGTCGGAGAGGAACGTCGTCCGCGCGAACACTCGGGCCATGGCGGGGTCCGTTCGGCAGAAGGTGTCCGCCAGCTCATCGCCGAGTTCGGGTCGATCCGGGGTGCCCATGATATTGGGTGCCATGGTCCGAGACCAGCCGAGATAGTTGGCCTCCAGCGAGGCCAGCAACTCGTCGACGTCGGCCCGGGAGAACCCTCCGACGTATCCGTCGTCGTCGAGATAGGACGGGGACGGTGTCAGCAGAACGAGCTTGGCGAAGGGCACCGGATCGGCGGCGACGGCAAGTACTCCCATCATCGCCGCCACGGAGTGCCCGACGAACACCACATCGCGCAACTCCAGGTCGTGCAGGATCTCGAGGATGTCATCGGTGTACCCCTGCAGCGTCGAATACCGCTGTTCATCCCATGCGCCCGGATCCGCTGCACCACAACCGACGTGGTCGAACAGGACCACTCGAAACCGTGGTGCGAGACGGTCGACGACACGGCGCCAGAGGTTCTGGTCGCAGCCAAAGCCGTGCGCGAGCACCACTGTCTGACCGGTCGGGTCACCGACCACGTGCACGTTGTTGCGCGTGCGCACGTTCACCGTCCACCCCCTGCACTCGGCGTCACCGGACAGTCGCTACTCCTGCTCAGGCTGGCGATGCTCCGCTAACGATGCCAGGCGCCTCGTGCACTCACGATTGCGGGGGGCTGCGGCGGCAAGCGCGAGTCGCTTGGGCAACCAGCCGAGCGGCGCACCGACGGGCACCTCCGCCATCTCGACGCGACATCCCTCCTCGATGTCGAACAACCGCAGGGTGATCCGGGCCTTTCCGAACGGCCTGCCCTTGGCCAACAGCACCAGGCGCTCGAGCGGTACGGACTCCTCGACGACGGTCGCGTCGTCCAGCAGGACGGGCCACACTCCGAGGGAGTGCTCGATGGTGGTACCCGGCCTCGGCCAGTCGGAGTCGACTGCGCGCATCCGGCTGTTACCCACCACCCACTGCGAATAGGTCCAACCGTCGGCCAGCACGTCCCACACGCGCTGGCGTGAGGCGGCGATGTCCCGCTTCACCGCCAACGAACTATCTGCATCGTCGAAACTGGCCATCAGACAACACCTCTCACCGCCGCGACGGGATCGGCCACCGAGTAATCGATGGGTCGACCCACTGCCGTTTCGCCTACCCGGAGGTGCCGGCGATCAAACACGGCGCGCGGTCAGTGGGCGGTGAGCATGACGTACTGCGCGGCCACCTGCTGGTGGGCATCCTTCAACTGATCCGCCTGAACCTCGATGGCGTACCGGTCACCCGAGGCAACGCAATAGAAGCCCTTCGGGAACTGCAGGCAGCGACTGCCGGGGAGTGCCGGTACGGGGTCGGCCGCGCTCACACCGTCGACCGAGACCTCCTTGCCGAACGAGTTCGCGACCAGGCTCGCTGACGGCGCATCCTTGGCCTCGTAGACGTTCGCCTCTCCCATCGCGACGACGGTGACCCCGGCGTCCTCGAACAGCGTGGCCGAGCCGACCGGATTGCTCTGGAAGTGCACGGCCCCGCGGGGGCTGTAGGCGGCGTTCTTGCTTGCCGGGGCGGTTCCCGCCTCGGCGGGGATCGTCCGGACAAGCAGCCCGGTGGGGTCGAGCGCGACGTCCGCGAGCGCGTCTATTGGGGTCGGGGTGAACTGGTCGATCAGCGGCCCCTGCAGGTCGATCGCCTTCGCCACCATGGCCGCGGCGGGGTCGAGCCCGTCGATCGACTGGGCCATCTGCATGAGCACGAACGGCCCGCGCGGTGTGAACGATCGAACGGCCGCCCATGGCCGTTCCGTGCCGTGCGGCGTGAACGGATAGGTGGATGCGACGGCGTCGGCATGGCCGGGGATCGCGGTGCTCGTCGGGGTGACCCCCTGGATCGACTGCTGCGCGGCGGCCTGACTCATCTCGCCCGCGGCTGCGGTGGCGGCGGCCGGGTCAGGGAACCGCAGCACCCCGTTGACCAGGATGCTCTTGTCGGGGGCCTGCCGAGCTGACACGAACCCGCCGACCATGCCGCGTTGCTCGGCGGCCACTGCGACGGTCGCCGGTCCGATCTGCTCAAGCGCCGCCGGTGCGGTGATGAGGTACGTGCTCGACAGGTACGGGTGGACCATGTCGGGGTCGACGTCCCACGGGCCCACGATGAAGTCGGCCATGTGCTGGGTCTCGGCGACGATGCCGGCCGGGGCGTTGCCCGCGACGCCCAGTGCAGGCCGGGGTGTGGTCGGGTAACCGCCCACGTCGAGCTTGTCGGGGCTGACGATCTGCGCGGGTGCCGGTGCGGGTTGCTGCTCAGCTGTCGGGGTTGCCTGCTCGGTCGGGCTGCCGCATGCTGCGATCATCAGTGCTCCGGCCAGGGCTGCACCGATTCTCGTGGCGCGCCGCATCGTGGTGCTCTCTCGTCGGTTCATCGTGAGTAAACCTATCGGGGCCGCCCAGATGTGTTGGCCGTTCACGCCAGGGCAATCCTGCGTCGTCCGTACCCTGGAGCATGTGAGCCTTGCACCGGGTGCCTCAGTCGCGCTTGACGACTTCTTCGCGCGCGAGTTGCCGGAGATGTCGATCCGATGGCAGGCCGCGACGGCCGACAATCCGCGGCTGCTCGTCCTCAACGATGTGCTCGCCGACGCTCTCGGCCTCGATCCCGTGTGGCTGCGCAGCGCCGATGGGCTGCGGTTCCTGCTCGGCAACTCCGTGCCCGACGGTGCGACGCCGGTGGCCCAGGCGTATGCGGGTCACCAGTTCGGCGGTTTCGTCCCGCGCCTCGGCGACGGGCGCGCGTTGCTACTCGGCGAGTTCAGGACCGACGACGGTCTTCGTGATCTCGCGCTGAAGGGCTCGGGTGCCACCCCGTTCTCACGCGGCGGCGACGGCCTCGCCGCGGTCGGACCGATGCTGCGGGAGTACGTGATCAGCGAGGCGATGCACGCGCTGGGAATCCCGACCACGCGCTCGCTGGCCGTCGTCGCGACGGGCGGTCAGGTGTACCGTGACACCGCGCTTCCCGGAGCGGTCCTCGCCCGGGTCGCGGCCAGCCACCTGCGGGTCGGCAGCTTTCAGTACGCGGCCAACCACGGTGACCGCGATGTGCTGCGACGATTGGCCGATCACGCGATCGCCCGGCATCATCCCGCCGCCGCGGACGCCCCGAATCGCTATGTCGCACTGTTCGACTCGGTGGTCTCGGTGCAGGCGGAGCTTATCGCCAGGTGGATGCTCGTTGGCTTCGTGCACGGTGTGATGAACACCGACAACATGACGATCTCGGGTGAGACCATCGACTATGGACCGTGCGCGTTCATGGAGGACTTCGATCCGGTGACGGTCTTCAGCTCCATCGACTACGCCGGCCGCTACGCCTACGGCAACCAGCCCGCCATCGCGGCGTGGAATCTCGCCCGGTTCGCCGAGACGCTGCTACCGCTGATCGACGACGACGCGGATCGTGCGATCAAGGTCGCCACGGCCTCCCTCGGCGCGTTCGGCCCGCAGTACGAGCGGGCGTGGTCGGCCGGGATGCGCGCCAAGCTCGGTCTGCGGCCCGATGTCGACGACGAGGTCTTCACCGCGCTCAACCGCGACCTGCTCGACCTGCTCGCGCAGAGCCCCGTCGACTACACGACGTTCTTCCGGTCGCTGAGTGCGGCCGTCCGCGGTGACACCGAACCGGCCCGGGGTCTGTTCATCGACTTGGCGGGAATCGATGCGTGGCTGGCGCGTTGGGCTCCGCTGGCCACCGATGCCGATGCGATGGACCGAGTGAACCCGCTGTACATCCCGCGCAATCACCTCGTCGAGGAGGCCCTCGCCGCGGCCACCGCCGACGACCTGGCGCCGCTTCAGCACCTGCTGGAGGCGGTCAGCGCCCCGTACGACGAGCGCCCCGGACTGGAGCGCTTCGCCCAGCCGGCACCGCCGGACTTCGGCGACTACCAAACCTTCTGCGGCACCTAGCTTTCCCCGCCGAGATCTACACAATGGTCGTGAACACGCCCTCGCGAACAACCATTTCGCAGGTCTCGCGAGCGAATGGCGCCCAACGGAGCCTGTGTCCGTAGTCTCGGGGTCGTGCTCGATCAGGCAAAGCGGTTCATCGCATTGGCGTTCCTGCTACTGATCGCGGTCGTGGTCGGCGTGGATCAACAAGCCCGAGGGTATGAGGCGTCAACCGCTCCCGCCGGGGACTTCAGCGCCGAGCGGGCATTCCGGATTGTGCAGGATATAGCGCGCGAACCGCACCCGATGGGCACACCCGCACACGCCCGTGTTCGCGAGCGTCTCGTCAGCGAACTCGCAGACATCGGGTTGGAGCCCGAGGTTCACGAAGGGGTCGGACGGTGGCCCGAAGACATCGACCGCGACACGATCTCCGTCGGCCACGTCTCCAACATCATTGCGCGGGTGCCGGGTTCAGATCACTCCGGCACGATCTACCTTGCGGCGCATTACGACTCGGTGCCCTCCGGGCCCGGCGCCAACGATGACAGCGTCGGAGTCGCGGCGGTACTGGAGACTGTGCGGGCGTTGCGCAGCGCGGGAAGCGCACTGCGCAACGACGTGGTCGTGCTGCTCACCGACGGCGAGGAAGCCGGCCTGCTCGGCGCCGAGGCCTTCGTGCACGCCCTGCCACAGAGCACACAACCGGGGATAGTGATCAACCACGAGGCGCGCGGTGCTGGTGGTCCACCGTTGCTCTGGCGGATCACCGCGCCGGACGGGGGTCTGATCCGAGCCGTCGAAGGTGCCGCGCCTCATCCGTCGGCAGACTCGTTGTCGACGGCGCTCGGCGCCAGCATGACGTCCAGCACCACCGATCTCGCTGCGTTCGGGCCGGGCGGGCTGGCGGTGCTGGATTGGGCATACGTCGGCGGCGGAGCCTACTACCACAATCGCTTGGACGACCCCGCCCACGTCAATCTGGCAACAGTGCAGCAGATGGGTGACAACACCATTGCGCTGACGCGGGAACTGGGACAGCGCGACCTGGCATCGCTCAGCGACGATCGCAATCGGTCGTATTTCCAGCTGCCCGCCGGTTTACTCGTCGTGTTCCCCTCCTGGGTGACAATCGCCCTCGCCGTCCTCGCGCTGGTCGGGTTGGCCGTTGTCGTTGGGTTGGCGCGGCGTGCGGGCGAAGCCACGCTCACACGCGTGCTGGCGGCTGCCGTGACCGCGCTGGCCGCGGCGGCCATCGCCGTGGCGGCGACGTTCGGTCTTTGGTGGGTGCTGTCGACAGTCCGCCCCGGGTACACCCTGCTGGCCGATCCGTACCGTCCATGGCCGTACTACGGGGCCATGGTGCTGCTCGCCGTGGCCGTGCTGCTGATGTGGTATGCGTTGTCGCGCAAATGGTTCGGGCCGAAGTCGGCATTGCTGGGAATGCTGTGCTGCGTTGTGGTCGCTGGCGCAATTCTGACGTTCACCGTGCCCACCGCCGGCCACCTCTTGGTGATCCCCGCTGTCGCGGCCCTCGCAGGTTGGCTGATCACGTACACAGGGGGTCGGGGGCACGTGGTGGTGATGGCTGTCGCACTGGTCCCGGCAGCAGTATTCCTCAGCGGAAGCATCTGGCCGAGCATTCAGTTAGGCGTTGGCACAGCACCATTCGCAGTCGTTCCTGCAGTGGTGCTGCTCACGGGGTTGATGCTGCCCTTACTCGAGGTCGGGCCGCCGGCAGCCCCGCTCTCGCGGCGTTACGCCTGCGCACTGCCCGCGGTGCCACTGGCGCTGGCGCTCGTGTTGGCAGCGACGGGACTCGCAGTGGATCGTTTCGATGAATCACATCCGATGCCGTCCGAGCTGAAGTACGCACTCGACGCCGACAACGCTTCCGCACAGTGGATATCGCGGACGCCGCCGGATCGATGGAATGGTGGTTTCGTTTCCGACGCGTCCCCCGAGGGACCGTTTAGCGAACTGTGGAATGAGACGTCCCACAGCGGCCCCGCCGCGGCCGCAGACCTTCCGGCTCCAGCGGTCGACATCACGTCAGACACCGTCGAATCCGGCGATCGCCGGCTGCGACTGCGGCTGCGCTCATTGCGCGGCGCGACCGCTATCGGAGTTCATTTCGAGGCTGCCGACATCAGTTCTCTTACGGTGGCTGGCCGAGATATCACACCGGTACCCGCGGACGGCTTCCGCTTCTACGCCCCGCCTCCAGAGGGTTTGGAGGTGGAGATCGTTGCACCCTCCGGTCCGCTGACGCTGCGCGTCAGCGACTACCTGTGGCTTCCCGATTCCGGACTGCCGGCCTTCGAACCACCGCCCGCGGACATGTTTCTGGCGCAGGACAGCGAAAGTGCGGTGTTCACGAAACCCACCATCTAGCCCTCCGACCACGCCGCGACCGGGAACTGCAGAAACACGCCAACGTCGTGGTCGACCACATCAGCAATCGCCTCGTGCAGTCCATCGGCGCGCGCTTGCCTGGAGTCCACTCGGGACGCCGTCCACTTCGACCGCACCTCGATCACGATGTCGAGACCGCCGGCGTCCCATTCGCCACGCTTCCGGAAGCGAAGATCCACATCTCCAGGCTTCAAGGTCCCGGGAACGTACGGCTCCTCGGGACAATTGACAGCGAGGCTCACCGCATGCGGAAGAACCTCTTGCAGTCGCTCAAGTTCACCAGGCGTTACCGACGACGCGTGGGTGATCTCCACCAAAGGCACTCATTGAGGATAGCCAGACCGGCGCGACCGGTATGTGCGTTCATACCTACCGTCGTGTGCCACAGTACTTCTGTGAAGTACGTGCAGAATTGGCGGCTCCCCGTGGTGGACTGGTCATCGACGCGGGGCAGGATTCTGCTGGAGGCCTCGGTCCTCTTCGCGCAACGCGGCTACTTCGGTACCTCGACGCGTGACATCGCCGAGGCGGTACATATCAAGCAGCCGTCGCTGTTTCACCACTTCCAGGCCAAGCACGAGATCTTCCGGACCCTCATCGAACTTGATCTGGGCCCGTCGATCGCCCGGATGAACGAGCGATTGAGCGAGGACACGAGCTGGGCCGAGAAATTGCACCTGTCCATTGCGTACGACGTCCGCGAGATCCTGCAGCAGCCCTTCGATGCGCGAGGGCTGTACCAGGACGCCGTGCTCGCATTGGACGAGTTCGCAGCCGAGCGTGAGGGCATCGCGCTGTTCCACGGCCAGCTCGAGCAGGTGATCGAAGGCGGTCGCGAGGCACGAGAGTTCGTCGCAGTGGAGCCGAGCTTCGTGGTGCGGGCGATCAACGGCGTACTCTTCGAAACCCTGCGCGAACAGGGCGGACCTACCGGTGAGATGCGTATCGACCGACCGCTTCAGGCGGCATCGTTCCTCCTGCGCTCCCTGCTTGAGGATCAGTCCCGCCTTGCGGGCATCCGCGAAGCCACGTCCGCTCGTCTGAATGAACCTCGCGACGCGCAATAGTTCCCTATCGTTCGATAGACTGCGCCGATGTGTCCAGTCGAATCTGCCCCCGCCGTGCGAGGTAGTGCCTTCGTACGACGACATCTGCATCTATGGCTGATGATGACGCTGACAGTGGTCACCGGAGCCCTCGACGCGGTCGGCTACCTCGGCCTGGATCGCGTCTTCACCGGAAACATGACAGGCAACGTCGTCATCCTCGGAATGGGTATCGCGGCGGAGGACGGCCTGCCCGTCGCCGGGCCTCTGATCGCCCTGTTCGGCTATGTGCTTGGTGCCGCCGCGGCGGGCAGGATGCTGCGAGGGCGTCGCAGCGGTTGGAACACGGTGATCACTGCCACGATCCTGGTCAACGCCGTCGTGCTCGCCGCCACGGCGACGGTCCTGGTCTTCGTTCCGGAGGCGGGCGCCACAGTCACCGGCGTCCTAGTCGCCGCAACCATCGCCGTTGTCATGGGCGCTCAGGCGTGTACCGCGCGCGTCCTCGCGGTGACCGATATGACCACCGTCGTCGTGACGTCCACGATCACGTCCTACGCGAGCGAGACACTCTTCCTCGGCGGGTTCGCCGCGCTGCGGCATCGCCGGCTGTGGGCCGTCGTCGCGATCTTTGCGGGTGCGTTGGCCGGCGGTTTGATGATGAAGATCCACATCAGCGTCCCGGTCTACCTGGCGGCGGTCGCCACGCTTGTGACTGCGCTTGTGGGACACCGCTATTGGAACGGCGCGGCCAAGACCGCCTAGGTAGGTTTCACCCGGTCGACGACAGCTGTTCGAGCACACCGGGCTGACGCCATGCCGGGCTGGGAATGCTGGCCTTCAGGCGCTGGGTGTAGGGGTCACGAGGGTCGCGCAGCACCCGGTCAGTGGCGCCAGACTCGACCACTCTGCCGTGATGCAGCACCACAGCGTCCTCTGTGAGCTGACGGACGACGGCCAGGTCATGCGATATCAACAGGTAGGCCGTGCCGAGTTCGGTGCGGAGGTCGGCCAGTAAGTTCAGGATCTGAGCCTGGATCGAGATGTCCAATGCCGCAACGGCTTCGTCGAGAATGATGATACGAGGCTCGACTGCGATCGCGCGGGCGATGGCAACTCGCTGGCACTGACCCCCGGACAACTCGCGCGGAGTTCGTTCACGCTGTGCCGCGGACAACCCGACAAGGTCGCAGAGCTGCTCGATGCGGGCGCTACGGGTCATACCGTTGCCCGGCGGATGGAGGCGCAGCACCTCGTCGAGGCATTCGCGCACGGTCGCACGCGGATCCAGCGAGCCGTAGGGATCCTGGAACACCATCTGCATCAGACGGGCGCGATCGCGGCGCGCCCGCCGTGTCGTCGCTGGCTTGGTGACGTCGCGTCCCAGCACGCGGACCGTGCCCGTGGTGACGGATTCCAGACCCATGATGATCCGAGCCAGAGTGGTCTTCCCCGAACCGGATTCGCCGACGATGCCTAGATCGCGTTCGGGGAGCATCCGAAACGAAGCCCCGTCCACCGCGCGGGTCTGGACGCCCCGACGCGTGAATATGCGCGAGACATCGGATACCTCGATGAGCGACTCCGGTGTACTCGCGTCAGTCATGGATCTCCTCCGCACCGGTTGAGAACGTCTCGCGGTCCTCGGCCGTGATGACCGGGAGGCG
This sequence comes from Mycolicibacterium sp. YH-1, assembly GCF_022557175.1. The sequence continues at coordinate 6,912,335 of NZ_CP092915.1, forward strand.
ATGCGGACGTTCGTCGATTGATGGCCGCGATCTGAGAAGCGCGACGGTATAGGGATGTTGGGCACCGGTGTGCAAATCGCCTGCGGCGATCTGCTCGACGATCCGCCCGCGAAACATCACACAGACGCGATCGCACAGCGCACCGGCGAGTTCGAGGTCGTGCGTGATGAACATGAGGCCGAGCTCACGCTCTCGACACGCATGTCGCAGGATGGCCGCGACCTCGGCTTGACGTGTCACGTCGAGCGCGGTCGTGGCCTCGTCGGCGAGCAGGAGCCCGGGGTTGGTCGACAGCGCGGCCGCGATCACCGCACGCTGCAGCATTCCGCCCGAGTACTGGTGCGGGTACTCGTCGAGCCGGCGCTCGGGATCGGGAATGCCGACCTCGTTGAAGAGTTCCACGGCACGCTGCCGGGCAGCGGATCGCGACATGCGGCGGTTCACCCGCAGCGCCTCGGTCACGTACTCCCCGACCCGGGCCACCGGGTTGACGGCGGCTCGCGGATCCTGGAACACCATCCCGAGGTCGACGTCCCGGAACCGGCTGAGCTCGCGAGGCGTGAGGCGCAGCACGTCGTTGCCGTCGAACAGGATGTTGCCGGTCGTGGTCGCCCCCGCGGGGAGCAGTCTGGCGATCGCATTGGCGGTCGTGCTCTTGCCGGAGCCGGATTCGCCGATGAATCCGACGATCTCGCCGCGACCGATGGTGAAGGACACGTCGTCGAGCGCGACGGTGCCGTCGGGCATCGTCACACTCAGCCGATCGACTTGCAGCAGAGCACTCATCGTCGGTCACCACCGATGCTGGCGCGGTCGGCGATGCGGTCACCCACGAGCGACACGCAGGTCACCACGATCACCAGGGCGATGCCGGCATAGAGAGATTCCTCCCAGTACCCCTGCAGCAGTCCGCGTTGCCCCTCGGACACCATCAGCCCCCAGTCCGATCCCGGCGGTTGAACGCCGAGGCCCAGGTAGGACAGTGCCGCGAGGTCCACCAGCGCGTAGCCGAAGCAGATCGTGGCCTGTGCGAGCATGGTCGGCGTCACGGCGGGTAGCAGGTGGCGCAGCGCCATTCGCCAACGGGATTGACCGATCGTCACCAACGCCGTCATGTAGGGCAGCGACATTTCCCCGATCGCCACGCTGCGCACGATCCGCCCCACAAACGGAATGTACGAAATGGCCAGGGCCATCACGGCAGTGGTGAATCCGGGTCCGAGAACCGCGACGGCGAGGATGGCCAGCAGTAGACCGGGGAACGCGAAACCGACGTCGAACAACCGGCTCAGCACCCGGTCGACCCATCCGCCGCACATGGCGGCAATGAGCGCGAGTGCGGTTCCCACCGAAGCCGAGATCAGCACGACGATGGTCGGTCCGAGCAGGCTCGACCGCGCGCCGTACAGCAGTCGGCTGAAGATGTCGCGGCCCGAACCGTCGGTGCCCAGAAGCGCGCCCGGCTCGGATGGACGATAGGTGCGCGCGAAGTCGACGGCCGACGGGTCATGGGACGCGATCAGGGGTGCGAACAGGGCCAGGAGTACGACGACCGCGATGACCGCGGTGGCCACCATGCCGGCGACGCCAAATCCGTTGCGGTGCTTGTTGGCCGGCCGCCGGCGACGCAGCGACTCCATCAGGATGGCGGTCATGACTTGATTCCGACCCTGCTGCGCACGCGGGGGTCTATGACGACCTGAAGCACATCGACGATGAGCACCACGATCACGACGACCGTGATCAGGAGCAGACAGACGGCTTGAACCACGGCGAAGTCCTTCTTGGCGACGGCCTCGGTGAGAAGTGACCCGATGCCGTCCAGGGCGAAGGCGCGCTCCACCACAACGGATCCGACGATGAGGCTGGTCAGGGTGAGACCCACCACCGTGGCAACGGGAGTCAGTCCGTTTCGGAGGATGTGTTTGGTCACGATGGTGCGGGTCGGAAGACCACGCGCCGTCGCGGAGCGAACGTGGTCGCGGGCGGCCTCCTCCTTCAGCGCCGCCCGTGTCACTCGGATGACGTACGAGCAGGACGCCAGTGTCAGCGCCAGCACCGGCAGCGTCAGATGATGCAGACGGTCGACGAAACCCTCACCCGACCCGAAGGTGGGGAACCAGCCGAGTTCGACGGCGAACACGAAGATCAGCACGGCGGCCGCGACGAACGAGGGCACCGCGACGCCGACAGATGTGAGTCCGAGGATCACGTCACTGATCGAGCGGCGGGCCAGGGCCGCCACGATGCCGAGCCCGACGCCGACGACGACGATGACCACCAGTGAGTACGCAATCAGCGCCACCGTCGTCGTCATGCGCGGCCCGAGAAGGTTCCACACGTCGTCGCGGTAGTTGATCGACTGGCCCAACTGTCCGGTCAGGATGTCGCCGAGCCAGCTGATCCACCTGGTCAGGAACGGATCGTCGAGGTGGTACTGCTCACGAAGCACCGCGATGGCCTCGGGTGACAGCGTGCGGTTACCGATCAGGTAGGCCAGCGGATCGCCTGGGGCGACATACAACGCGCCGAAGATGAGGAACGACGACAGCAGCAGCGTCAGCGCTCCCTCGGCCAAGCGCGTTGCGATGAAGCGAGTCACGTCGAGTCCGCGGCGTCGAGTCCCTGGGCGCGCATCACGCGGACCCGATCCTGGCCGCCCACGGGAAGTACAGGAAGGCTATCGAGGCGGTCGCACCGGTGATTCGGTCGCCCATGTACATCGGGATTCTTGGGTTGGCGACGTTGATGAGGCCGACGTTGTCGACGAGTGCGGATTCCGCGTCCAGGAGATGTTTCGCCCGAGCGTCGTCATCGAGTGTCGTGAATGCGGCGGTGACGTTGTCAGTAACCCCCGGGGCCTTGAGTTGCCCGTAGTCATAGGCGCTCTGGGGGGTGAACTCACTGAGCGAGACGATCGGGTCGGCGACTCCGGCACCGTACTCGACGACGACGAACGCGTCGTACTCGGCGCGCGCCGCCTTGTCGAAGTACAGGTTGGTGAACGACGTGACGGGCAGCGGAACCTGCTTGACGTCGAGGCCGATCTCTCGCGCGGCGTCGGCGAGCAGTTCGGCGGTCTTGGACTCCGCCTCCAACTCGGTGGGGTAGGCGACCGAGATCGTCTGTCCGCCAAGGCCCTTATCCGCAACGAGCTTGCGCGCGCCGTCGAGGTCCCGTGCCGGGTCGGCGTACTTCGAGGCGGCGGCCTCCCACAGACTGCGGCTGTATCCCCACGCCCCCGGCTGAATCGGCGATGTGGAGGCCTGCGCGGTGCCACGGTAGACACCGTTCACAATCGCCTCACGGTCGAAGGCCATGCTCAGTGCGCGCCGAACGTTCACATCCTGCATCGGCCCGGCCTTCTCGGTGGGCCGGATGGCCAGCCAGTCGGTGCTGGCGCCGAGGTAGAAGTTCCCCTTGCCCGACGTCCGAAGCGGTTCCATCGACGACAGCGGGGTTCGATAGGTGCCATCGATATCGCCCGAGAGCAGGCTGCTGGTGATCGTGGACTCGTCGGTGACGAATGTCAGCGTGACGCGGTCGGCCAGCGCGCTGCGGTCCCCGTTCCAGTAGTCGGCGTTCTTCCGCATCGTGATGCTGCTGCCCGGCTTCCAGGTGTCCAGCGCGAACGGGCCTGTGCACATGATCCCGCCGCGGGCGGTGCCGTACGCCGGCCCGGCGGCTTCGACGAACTGCCTGTTCCCCACGACGCCGGCGGCCGTGGCGAGGATGCGCTCGAACAGAGCATCGGGCTGCTTGAGATGGACCGTGACCTGATCGGGGGCCGTCGCCTCGATCGACGTCACGTTGTCGAAGAACGGTTCTGCCCAGTAGGAACCGACCTTGGGGTCGAGATTCCTGGACAGGCTGAATGCCACATCGTCAGCGGTGAGCGGTGCTCCGTTCCAGAACGTGACACCCGGCCGGACGGTGAAGACCAGCGTGGTGTCGTTCGGCCGGTCCACCCGTTCCGCCAGGCCCGGCTTCAGGGTCATGTCCTCGTTCTGCACCATGAGGCTCTCGCACATGTTGGCCAGGGCCGTGTTCTCCGAATCGGCGTACGCGCGAGTCCAGTCGAGTGATGCCGGTTCACCAGTGGCGAGGTTCCACGTGAACGCGTCGATCGGGCCCTTCGCCGCGGGAGTCGTGAAGATCTCCTCCATCTGCCCCGCACCACCCTGCGGGGCGCCCGCTGGTGGGCGGTCGGTCGAGCAACCGGCCAAGCCCGCGGCCACGGTGAGTGTGGCCGCCAATAACGCGGTCCCTGACTTCTTCATCAGCATGTCGGCTCCCTGGGTCGTGCAGATCGGTTTTGGTTTACTGCCAGATGTCGATGACGGGTGCGAGGTCACGGGGCCCGTGCTCTGTCACCACGATGTTGCGTTCGAAGGTGGCGCCCGTCCCGTCCCTGATGACGAAGCGCTCCAGTGCCAGCGTCATGCCGACCTCGATCGGACGCAGGTTGTCGTCACGGATCCACGGCGCCTCGAAGCCCAGCCCGATACCGTGACCGCCAGCCTTGAACTCGGCCGCGGCGAAGTCGTAGTTCTGTTGGCGCAGCAGGTCGTCGGCTGCTCGCGCCACATCGGCGACCGTGGCGCCTGGCACCGAGGCTGCGACGGCGGCGTTCACCGAGTCACGGGCGAGTTCGAATGCTCCGGCCTGGGCGTCCGTCGGGGCCCGGTCGATGACGCGGCTGCGGGCGAGGTCGTAGAAGTAACCTCGGTAGGCCCCGCTGAAGTCAACGGTGAAGAGGTCACCGGCGCGCAGTCGCCGCTGTGACCAGGTGGGCGCACCGTCGTGCCCGCCCCCCGAATCCTCGCCGAATGTCGTCACAAATGCGTTGGCAACGACGGCGTCCCGCCTGGTTGCCTCGGCGATCAGCGCCGCGGTGACCTCAGCCTCGCTGACCCCGGCGTGCAGGGTGTCCAGCGCGAACCGGAACGATGCGTCGGCGATGGTCGCGGCGTGTTCCAACAGTGCGATCTCGGCGCTGGACTTTATGGAGCGCAGGTGCTCGACGAGGTCATCGGCGATCAGGATCTCGCCGTCAACCACTGGGGCAGCCGCCTTTTCGAGGTGGCCGAACTGTCGTGCCGTCATGGTGTCGGCGCCGCAGACCGCAATCCTGCGACGTACGCCTGCGAGCACCTCGGCCACGAGGTCCCCGAGTGTCTGTCCGCTGGCGTCAAGGAAGCGGTGATCGGTGACGGCATAGGGCGCGGCAGCCTCGTCGTCCGAGCACAGTACCGATTCGTCCTGCGTCACCACGAGTGCCGCGTACCCGCGGTCGGCCCAGGCGCCAGGAACGTCGCGAATGATCGGGAAGAAGGGGTAGTGACCGCATAGGTACTGCACATTGGCGAATCGCTCGACGGTGCCGCCGCCGCGCGCCCAGATGACGATCGCATCGACGCCGGCGACGTCCAGTAGTTGGCGCAATCTCGCCAGCCGTTGGTGGTACTCGGCTTCCGCGATCGGGGGCGGGTTGGTCGTCGGATTGGTAGGGGTACTCACGCTCATCACTCCTCATCCGTTCGTGCCCCGGGCACCGGTCGGTCGAATCTATGCTGCCTCTTAGACATTGGTCGTCGCCCTAGCTCGGGTCGTGCCGTGGGTAGTGCGCGATCACGGCGGCACCGTCTGAGCGCGGGTCAGACGCTGCCGTCATCGCGCCGTGTTGATCGGCGAAGACGACGTTGGCCTGCCCGAGTACCTCGCTGCGAGGCGGCACCTCGTGGAAGAACAAGCCGCTGCGTGCAACAGACTCGCGTGCAGGCGCGGCGATATCGGACTCCAGGGATACCGAGTCGAGAATGCAGCCGTCGCTTTGCAGGCCGACGATTCCTCGCGGGGCCGCCACGGCATCCTGGGCGGTGGCTCCGGCCGTCGCACGGAGGAGGATCTGGCCGAGCACCTGGGGCTGGCCCTGCCCGCCCATCGTCGACAGCACGTGACGCACTGACCCGCCGCGCAGCGTCATGGCCGGCATGAGCGTGTGGAGGGGCCGCTTCCCTGCCGCAAGCACGTTGGGTGAATCGGCGTCGAGCGAGAAACTGGTTCCGCGATTGTGGAACAGAATCCCGGTCTTGGGGTCGATCAATCCCGCCCCAAATGCGTGGTACACGCTCTGGATCAATGAGACCGCGTAGCCGTCGCTGTCTGCGGCGGCTATTCCGACGGTGTCGCCATGGGGTACGAGCGCGGGCTCTCCGGTGGCGGCGCCCACGGGTGCCATCTCCCGCAGATCCGAGTTGATGAGCGCATCAACATCCACCTCGGCGTGGCGGGGATCAGCCAGGTAGCGGTCTCGAAGTGCGTTGCCCTGGTGGAAGAGTCGCATGAGGGTGCCGAAATCCGCCCCCAGCGGGTCGGAGAGGCCGAGTTCCTCCACGGCACGCAGGACTCGCAGCAGGATGAAGCCATGGGTGTTCGGCGGGCTGGTGAAGACGGAGAGGTCGCCGAACGTCGCCTCGATTGGCGCGACAGTCTCAGGTGTGAAGTCCGCGAAGTCGTCCATGGCCAGAAGCGAGCCCCGAGAGGCCAGATGGGCGAGGCTGTTTGTGGCGCTCTCACCGAGGTAGAACTCGTCGGGGCCGTGCTCGCGTAGGCGCCGGAACGTCGCCGCCAGTTCGGGCTGCCGCAACAACTCGCCCGATCGAAGACTCACCCCGCCCGGGCGGAACACGCGGTCGAAGTCCGGTGTGCCATGCAGATCCGCGTTCTCGGGGTGAGTCAGGTGGCTGGCCAGCGACGCTGAGACCGCTACCCCGCGCGAGGCCGCCTCCTCGGCCGCCTCCAGTGTGTCGGACCATGAGTATCGAGAACCGAAGGTGCGCAGCGTTTCCCATCCGCGAACACCGCCGGGAACGGTCACGACGTGTGCGCCACGCGCGGGCAGACTCCTGCCGAAGGTCGTGCGCACGGCGGCGGTGTCTGTCCGCCTCGCCGCAGGACCCGAGGCGTTGACACAGGTCACCCGGCCATCGGGCGTGCGGACCAGCGCGATCACGTCACTGCCGAGGGCAACGTTGTGCGGATAGACCACGGCGAGCACCGCCGCGGCCGCAATCGCCGCATCGATCGCAGTGCCTCCGCCGCGGAACACGCGCAGGGCGGCTTCGGATGCGAGGGCGTGCGGAGCTGCGATGGCACCAGTGAAGGACGCCGTACCGGACGATGGGGACAAGATCGACGCTACTCCTCTTGAGATCTTCAACGTGGCCGCCGCCGCAATGGCCACCTGAGGGGCCTGACGCTCGCCGCGATTGCGTTGCCGAGATCGAGAATGTGTCGACGGTCACGCTCTCAGCCTATCGAATGATAGGCCACTTTCCATGGTTAGGGAAGACCCCAGGTGGCGGGATGCCAATTGGGATCAACGTCCCTGTGGTGGAATCGAACTGCATCTCAGATCACGCCGGCTACGGAGCGCCGCCTGTATCGGCAATGCCGCTTAGGAGTATTCGGCTCATCACTTTGCCGACCTCCCCGCCACTTAGCTCACCGCCCGGGCGGTACCAACGGTGCATCCAGTTGACTGCGCCAAGGACTGTGTAAGTCACCATCCGAGCATCGAGGTCGACCTTGAATTCCCCCTTCTGGATGCCATCCTCGACGATCGCCATAACGGCATCCTCGAAGCGTTGGGCACTATCCAGAAAGAACTGCTGCAGCTCGGCTCCCGTGGAACTGAGCCAGCGGCCGTCCTCCTGGACGTAGAGATTGAGAAACGGGTAGTGCTCCTCGTAGGACGAGGCCAGCAGCTCGATCACTTCAGCAATTCGATCGACCGATGAACCTCGCTTGGCAGCTATCGCTTCCGCCCCAGTGACGTTGTAATCGGAAGCGCGGCGCACCAGCTCTAGGAAGATCTCCTGCTTCGTCCCGAAGTAGTAATAGATGTTGGACTGGCTGACGCCCAGATGGTTGGCGATATCGGTGATGCTGGTGCCATTGAAGCCGTTGAGTGCGAACACTTCGGCGGCCTTCGCAAGAATCTGCGCGCGCTGTTCCAGCCACGCCGCGCTGCGTTCTTTACGTGCCAACTCCCTGCGCTGCGCGATCTTGCTGGGCTCTCGGGTGCTCGACTCCTTCATGAGTCAACTCTCTCATCGTCCGCGGCCTGATGCCTGGAGCCCAGGACTACCTCATCGAGCGGATCGCCCAGCGCCGCGACACCCGGACCAACGATCTCCTCGACGCGATATGCACGCCGAGCGGCTCGAGCACATTCAGCTGGCGGAGGGCACCGTGCTCACACACCTCCCGTCCTTCACATTTGCCGGGTTGGCCTCCCTGCCGGTCACCTTCCGGCCGGTGAGCTAACGTGGCCGGGTGGCGCAGGAAAGTGCAGCGAACACCTCGCTCCCGGACCTTCGCGCGCGGCCCAACCGGCGTTCGGCACCGATGCGGGCCGAAATCCTCGACGCCATGGCACGGCTGCTCGACACGGGCCAACTGCACCAGTTGTCGGTAGAGAACATCTCGCAGGAGGCGGGCGTCTCGCGCCCAACGTTCTACTCCTACTTCGCCTCTAAGTTGGAGATCGTGCTCGAGCTCTACCAGGTCGCCGCGGCGGAGATGTACTCCGCGATTACGCCGATCTGGAACCGTCCAGCAGACCAGGCCCCGCCGGACGCCATCCGAGAAGGCCTCCGCGCGATGGTCGCCGCATGGGTGCCACGCCGGGCGGTGTTCCAGGCCTCCTTCGAACTCCGGTACGTGGACTCCGACATGATGGCGGCCACGCAACGGACGATCGCCTACTTCGCCAACGCCATCGGCGCCCAGCTAGACGCCGACCGCGCCGCCGGGATCGCTCCTCCTGGTCCACCCACCGGGCCACTGGTCACCATGCTCCTCTGGTCCTCCGAGCACGCGGTCTACATCGCAGGCCGCGGGCTCAGTGAGGACCTTCCCGACGAGCACGCAGCGACCCTGCCGCTCGAGACGATGTGGCTGGGCGCGCTATACGGGATCGTCCCCACGACGTCGTGAGTCGGGTCCGCGAGCAGGTGAGTCTGATCCTCGATCGAGGTAGGCGAACCCCTATGGCGAGGCCCGCTCCTCCGCGGCGCAGACGCAAACTCGCACCCAACCATGAGGTTGGGTGCGAGTTTGTGTGGTCGTGCTGGAGTACTAGAGGGCTTTGAGTTCCTCGATGACCTCGGAGACTGATTTCTTGGCGTCACCGAAGAGCATGGAGGTGTGGTTGAGGAAGAACAGCGGGTTCTCGATTCCGGCGTAGCCGGAGGACATGGAGCGTTTGAGCACGATCACCGAACGCGACTCGTCGACGTTGAGGATCGGCATGCCGTGGATCGGGGAGGACGGGTCGTTGCGGGCCGCGGGGTTGGTGACATCGTTGGCCCCGATCACGATGGTGACGTCGGTGCGGTTGAACTCACCGTTGACGTCATCCATCTCCTTCATCGCGTCATACTCGACGTCGGCCTCGGCCAGCAGCACGTTCATGTGCCCGGGCATCCGACCGGCCACGGGATGGATGGCGTACTTGACCTCCACGCCCTTCTCCTCGAGCAGGCTGGCCATCTCCTTGACCGCGTGCTGGGCCTGCGCGACCGCCAGGCCGTAACCCGGGACGACGATGACCTGGTTGGCGTAGGCCATCTGGATCGCGGCATCAGCGGCCGAGGTCGCCTTGACCGTGCCCTGATCCCCACCCACCAGCGCCGCGACATCACCGCCACCACCAAACGAGCCGAACACGATCGCCGGGATCGACCGGTTCATCGCCTTGGCCATCAGATTGGTCAGAATCGAACCCGACGCACCCACGATCATGCCCGCCACGATCATCGCGGTGTTGTTGAGCGCCAGACCCGCCGCCGCCGCCGAGAGCCCGGTCAACGCGTTGAGCAGGCTGATGACCACCGGCATGTCCGCCCCGCCGATCGGGAACACCACGAACAGACCCATGAGCCCGGCCAGCGCCAGCACCAGCACGATCACCCAACCCGGACTGCCCACTCCGGCGTTCAGCCCGATGTAGACCGAGGCGGCCACCGCACCCAGCAATAGCAGCACGTTGGACGCCTGAAACGCCTTCGCGGACTTGACGAGTGTCTTCTCGAGGTTCTTGGGGATCGACTCCTGCAGCTTGAGGAACGCCACCAGCGACCCCCAGAACGACACCGACCCGATGATCGCCGCGAACAGCGATCCCACCACCAGTGCGACAGTCGGATGCTGCTCGGGGGTGAAGTGGGCGAACCCGTCGGTCTCGATGAACTCCGCCCACGCGATCAACGCGACCGTGCCACCACCGACACCGTTGAACAGCGCCACCAGCTGGGGCATCGCGGTCATCTTGGTCTTCTTGGCCGGCGGCACACCCAGGATGACGCCGATGAGCAGACCGGCCACGATGAGAATCCAGTTGACCGACGCGGTGTCACGCACCTTGATCAGGGTCGCCACGACCGCCAACGCCATACCGGCGGCGGCGATCAGGTTGCCGCGCACCGCGGTCTTGGGTCCGGTCAACCCCGACAGACCCAGGATGAACAGCGCGAACGCGACAATGTAGAGGGTGTTGACGAGATAGTTCATCGGGCTTGCCCATTCGTCTCGGCCGAGGCCTTCACCACTTCGGCCTTGCGACCCTTGAACATTCCCAGCATCCGATCGGTCACCAGGAACCCACCGATCACATTGAGCGTGCCGAAGATCAACGCGACGAACGCGATCACCCGCACCCCCCAGCCGGCGTCGGCGGGCAGCTCACCCAGCACGATCAGGGCGCCAAGCACGACGATGCCGTGAATGGCGTTGGTGCCCGACATCAATGGCGTGTGCAAGGTGTTGGGCACCTTGGAGATCACGGCGAACCCGACGAACCCGGCCAGCACCAGGATCGCAAGATTGGCCAACAGTTGGTCATACATGACTAGGAAACCTCCCGGGTGACGCACGAGGCCGACACGACCTCGTCGTCGAAGTCCGGTGCCAGCGCACCGTCGGTGATCAACAACTCCAGCAGCGAGGTGATGTTCTTGGCATACAACTCGCTGGCGTGCTCAGGCATGGTCGCGGGCAGGTTCATCGGCGAGGCAATCGTCACCCCATGGCGCACGACGGTCTGACCCGGTTCGGTCAGCTCGCAGTTACCACCGGTCTCCCCGGCCAGATCAATCACCACACTGCCGGGCTTCATCCCCTGCACCGCGGTGGCGGTGACCAGACGCGGCGCGGGCCGACCCGGCACCAGCGCGGTGGTGATCACCACGTCGAAGCGGGTGATCGCCTCCTCCAGGGCCTTCTGCTGCTGCGCGCGCTCCTCATCGGTCAACTCACGGGCATACCCGCCCTCACCGGCGGCATCAATACCCAGATCCAGCCACTGCGCACCCACCGAACGCACCTGATCGGCCACCTCCGGACGCACGTCATAACCAGTGGTCTTGGCACCCAGACGCTTGGCCGTGGCCAACGCCTGCAGGCCCGCGACCCCCACACCCAGAATCAGGGCGCTGGTCGGCTTCACCGTGCCCGCCGCGGTCGTGAGCATCGGGAAGAACCGGGTCGACAACGACGCCGCCAACACCACTGCCTTGTATCCGGCCACGTTTGCCTGCGAGGACAACGCATCCATCACCTGCGCACGCGAGATCCGCGGAATCGCCTCCACCGCGAACGCTTGCACCCCGGCGTTCTTGAGCGCTCCGATCTGGTTCTGCTCGTTGCGCGGTGCCAGGAACCCGACCAGCGTCTGACCTGAGCGCAACCTGGCGACCTCCTCGGTCGTGGGTGGGGCCACCTTCACCACCACATCGCACCCCCAGGCATCACCAATGGTCGCGCCCGCCTCGACATACAACTCATCAGGCAGCAGCGCCCGCTCACCAGCACCAGACTCCACCACGACAGCCACACCACTGCTCACGAGGGATGACACCGCCTTGGGCACCAACGCCACCCGGCGCTCATCGGGCCCTGACTCGGCGACCACACCCACGGATGTCGTCTTGGTTGCCCGGCGCGCAGCGCCGTCTTCAGCTTCAGTCATGTCTACTTCCCCCGCTGGATCACCCGCGGTTTGCTCTGAACTCAGACACCCTAACCGGTACCGCCAGTCACGTAAGACCTAGACGAAACCGCATCGATACAGTTGTGCACTGCGCCCAGAACCCAGGAGTTGCACGCCCAAGAACTAGGAGTTGCAACCGTCGTGACGACAGTTGGGCACCGCATTCCCCCCTGGTCGGTGCCGATGTTCTTCATCGTCGGCGCGGTGTCGCAGTACGTCGGAGCGGCCGTCGGCGTGTTCCTGTTCGAGACCGCCAATCCTGCGGCCGTGGCGTGGTTGCGCGCGGCCGCCGCTGCCGTCGCGCTCATCGTGTGGCGACGCCCGTGGCGACGGACCTGGACCCGTCGCTCGCTGGCGGCCGCAGCCGCATTCGGCGTTGTCACTGTGGGCATGAATGTCGCGTTCTTCGAGGCGATCGCCCGCATTCCGCTCGGTACCGCCGTGGCGATCGAGTTCCTGGGCCCGGTGGCCGTCGCCACCCTGGGGTCACGGCGACCTCGCGATCTGCTTGCCGCGCTTCTGGTTGCGGCCGGTATCGCGCTGCTCACGGGTGTGCACACGGGGATTGACCTGGCGGGCGTCGGCTTCGCGCTGATCGCCGCCGCCCTGTGGGCCGGATACATCCTGCTCGGCAAGCGCGTCGCCGACGCGGGTAGCGGCCTCGACTCGCTCGCCGTCGGGATGGCGGCGGCCGCCGTCCTCCTGGCCCCCGCGCTGCTCACCGGACAGTTCATCGAGGATGCGTCGGTGCTCGCCGACTCGAGGGTATGGCTGCTGGGGGTCGCGGTCGGCGTGCTGTCCACGGCAGTGCCGTACGCGCTGGATCAACTGGTGCTCACCGCGATAGGCCGCGCCCGGTTCGCCCTGTTGCTCGCCCTTCTGCCGGTCACGGCCGCGTTCGTCGGCGCGGTGATGCTCGGGCAGCGGCCAACCTTCGCCGAGACCGCGGGCATCGCTCTGGTGGTGGCCGCCCTGGCGATCAGTGTGCGCGGCGATACAGTGAGGCCGCCCGAAAACTAGGAGATGCAACTATGTCCGTGGACCGGATTCTGCCGTCAGACGAGGCCGCCGAGCTGATCGCGCTGACCCGCGAGGTCGCCGACAAGGTGCTCGATCCGATCGTCGACGAACACGAACGCACCGAGCGCTACCCCGAGGGCGTGTTCGCGCAGCTCGGCGCAGCCGGCCTGCTGAGCCTGCCGCAGCCCGAGGAGTGGGGCGGTGCCGGTCAGCCGTTCGAGGTCTACCTGCAGGTCCTCGAGGAGATCGCCGCACGGTGGGCCGCGGTGGCCGTGGCCGTCAGCGTGCACAGCCTGTCGTCGCACCCGCTGCTGATGTTCGGCACCGACGAGCAGAAGCAGCGCTGGCTGCCAGCCATGCTGTCGGGAAACCAGATCGGCGCGTACAGCCTGTCCGAGCCGCAGGCCGGATCCGATGCCGCCGCGCTGCGGTGCGCCGCCACCCCCGATGACGGCGGTTACGTGCTCAACGGCTCGAAGTCCTGGATCACCCACGGTGGGGTCGCCGACTTCTACACGCTGTTCGCGCGCACAGGCGAGGGCAGCAAGGGCATTTCGTGCTTCCTGGTGCCCGGTGATCTCGAGGGCCTGAGCTTCGGCAAACCCGAGGAGAAAATGGGCCTGTCCGCGGTGCCGACCACGTCGGCGTTCTACGACAACGCGCACCTCGACGCGGACCGTCGCATCGGCGCCGAGGGCCAGGGGCTGCAGATCGCGTTCAGCGCACTGGACTCCGGGCGACTCGGCATCGCCGCGGTCGCGGTGGGTATCGCACAGGCCGCGCTTGATGACGCCACGCGCTATGCCAACGAGCGAACGACGTTCGGCCGCAAGATCATCGACCACCAGGGCTTGGGCTTCCTGCTGGCCGATATGGCGGCGGCGGTGGTCAGTGCCCGAGCCACCTACCTCGACGCCGCCCGACGTCGGGACGCCGGCCTGCCGTACTCCACACAGGCCAGCGTCGCCAAGCTGGTGGCCACCGACGCGGCGATGAAGGTCACCACCGACGCTGTGCAGGTGTTCGGCGGCGCCGGGTACACCCGCGACTACCGCGTCGAGCGCTACATGCGCGAGGCCAAGATCACCCAGATCTTCGAGGGCACCAACCAGATTCAGCGTCTGGTCATCGCGCGCTCGCTGGCCGGCTAGGTCGCGTCAGACGACGGAGGTCTCGGTCCACACCCTGTTCGACCGGACGGTGTCCAGGCGGTAGTCGGTGACGCGGCTGGTGTACAGCCGTCGGCCCAAATCAAGGGCGGCCGACACCGGATCGGTGGGGTCCTGCCGAATCTCGCCGCGGCTGTTGGCATTTCCAACCACCACGCCGACGAGGTCCTGGTTGAGGTAGCGCGTCAGCTCGCCGAACTGTGCGATAACGCCCGCCGTCGCGCCGAGGTAGCTCTCCTCGCAGGAGATCACCACGCCGACCTTCTTGCCCATGATGCCGTCGACCACGCGGTCCTGCTGCGGCGCACTGTTGGCGGTGTAGCAGAACAGCCGGTCGAAGACTGTCTTGAGCCGTCCGGGCATGCCGTAGAAGTACAGCGGCATCGCGAACACGATGCCGTCGGCGGGCAGCATCTTGTCCAGCAGCAGTGACTCGTAACGGTCGTCGAGGCTGCAGCTGCGGTCATCGGGCCGCCGGCACGTCCGACAGTTGCCCAGCATGCGCTCGACGTAGTCACCGAGGAACACGTGCTCGACCTCGTTGCCGGCGGCAACGGTGCCGTCCACAACGGCCTCGGCGAGGACGTGCGAGTTGCCGTCCTCGCGCGGGCTTGCACTCACGACCAACGTCTTCATCGTCATTCTCCTATGCTAAAAGGTTTTTTCAGATCCGGTGCGATGGGCTGGGCTAGTCAATTGATCAGGGGTGGGTCAGGCCGTGCGGCGAAGCGTCGACGTTCGGGCCCGCAGTTCGGTCGGCACGATGATGACGCGGTCCTCGGGTTCGTTGCCGTCGATCAGGTCGATCAGCAGACCCACCGCTCGCTCTCCGATGGTTCGCGGGTGACAGAACACGCCCGTGACCTCTGGACACGTCAGGTTGAACGTGCTGCTGTCCACACAGCTGCACAGCCCGAGGTCGGTCGGCACCCGGATGCCCAGCTGAGTCGCCCTCTGCAGGACGTCCATGGCGATGTCCTCGGCACCCGCGTAGATCGCGTCGGGCGGATCGTCGGCGTCCAGCAGTGCTCGTAACGCGTCACCCGCCGAGTTGCCCGCTCCGGTCTCGATGATTCGCACCGGGATGCCCCGCTGCTGCGCGAAAACCGTGTACGCGGCCACGACATCACGAGTGTAGGACCGTGCCCGATCGGTGATCATGGCGGCGGGACGCCGAAAGCCCTGCTCCCACAGGTGTTCCAGGGCGCTGGTTGTCGCGGCCTCGTGATCATTGTCCACGACGTAGGGGCTGTCACGCCGGGTCGCGGTGCGGCCCGCGGTGACCACCGGGTGCGACGACGTCCAGGCCGGATCGAGCAGGCCCTCGTCACCGTGCGGGTCGACGATGATCGCGCCGTCCACCGCGAACGCGGTGATCGCGGTGGGCCCCACTCCCGGTGGCGTGAGTACCAGGGCGTAGCCCGCCCGCCCGGCGGCCTCCGATGCGCCGTTGAGCAGTTCGAGGAAGTACTCGGAGTTCGGGATCAGCATGCTCGATCCGCTGTCCGGGTCGAACGGTGCGACCTGGATCGCGAGAGTGCGGCTGCGGTTGGTGACCAACTGCTGCGCGTGCACGTTGGCCGCGTAGCCGAGATCGGCGGCGACTTGCATGACGCGCGCGCGGGTGTCCTTGCCGATGCGTCCCTGGTTGCTCAGCACGTGGGACACCGTCGTGAGCGATACGCCGGCGGCCGCGGCCACATCGCGGATCGACACCGCCACATCGATCTCCGCTCTGCTAAAACGTTTTTTCTATGATGCGCGACGCCCGCCGGAGTGTCAAGCCCTGAGCGAGTCAGGGCTCGGGCGGTGATATCACGGTGACGACCGTTCCCACACCGGTGCGCGAGTCGATCTCCATCTCTCCACCCATCGCCTCGAACCGCGCGAGCAGCGACCCCAAGCCGATGTGCCCGGCGGCCACGCTGTCGGTGATGCGCGTCGGATCGAAACCCGTACCGTCATCGGCGATCGTCAGCACCACCCGGTCGCCGATGCGCCGCAGCGTCACCGTCACCGTGGTGGCGTTGGCGTGTTTGTGGATGTTGGTCAGCAGTTCGCGCGCGGCCCGGTGCAGAAGGGTCTGCGACACCGGCTTGCCGACGTCCTCGAGGTCGGCGATGACCTCGTAGTCACCGCGGGAGGCGAACTGCCGCAACAGTTCCCGCACGGCGGCCTCCAGCCCCAGCTGCGCCAATACCTGCGGATGCAGTTGTGTGACGGTGGAGCGCAGCCCCGCCGCGGTCTCCTGCAGGGCGTCGTAGACCACGTCCAGCGCGGGATCTGGGCTGCGTTCCCGAAGCTCGTCGACCTCCATCCGCGCGGCCAGCAGATTCTGTAGCGGCCCATCATGGAGGTGCTCGGCGATCTCACGGTTGTGTCGTTCGTCGGCGGCCATCGCCTCGGCCACCAGCTGACTGCGCACCTCCTGCAACGCCTGCACCCGCGCCTGTCGGCGGGCCAGGAAGAAGCACAGTGCCGTCACCGCGACCGCCAGCCACAGCAGGAACCCGACCTGGGTGTAGACGATGTCGGGAAAGCCAACGTGATCGTCGCGTTTGGAGTAGACGATCCACGCCGTCAGGTAGCCGACCGCCGCCAAGAGGCCGAGCGCACCGGTCAGCAGTGGGCGGTCCTGGAACGCCACCGAGATCGGCAGCAGGAAGAACACCGGCAGCAGCGCCGCCGTCGCGCCACCGGAGACGACGCACAGCACGACGATCACCAAGACGTCGATCGTGGTGGACGCCCAGTCCGCCCACCGCGGCACCGGACCGCGGAGCACGATGGCAACCCAGGTGACCGCCGCGGCGGCGTAGACCCCGAGCACGACGGTGTAGACCCCGGGAAGCCACGAGTCGACCTCCCAGATCCAGACCACGAGCGCGATCAGCGCGATCAGTGGCAGCCGCATGAACGCCGTGACGCGCACGGGCTCCGCGGCGAAGTAGGTGAGGATCCGGGTCACGCTATTCCAGCAGCCCGCGGCGCATCGCCTCCGCGACAGCGGCCGCACGGTCGCCGACGCCCAACTTCTCGTACAGCCGCTGCACGTGGGTCTTCACCGTCGACGGCGCGAGGAACAGTTCCTTGGCCATGGCCGGGATGCTCCCCCCGGCGGCGATGAGCTTGAGCACCTCGCGCTCGCGGGGGCTCAGCGTGGGCGCATCCGACTTGCCCTGTTTGCGGATCTCCCCGGCCAGCCCCGCGGCCAGGCTCGGGGCAACGACATCGCGGCCCTTGGCGCACTCGAGCACGCCGTTGACGAGTTCGGCGCGGCTCGACTCCTTGGGCAGGAATCCGGCGGCGCCCGCCTGCAGCGCGTTGTAGACGATCGCTGCCTCGTCGTGCGCGGAGATCAGCAGGACTCGGGTCGACAGTTCGTCGCGCACGACGGCCGCGGCAACCTGAGCGCCGTCGAGACCGGGCATCCGGTAGTCGAGCAGGGCGACCTGGGGTGCGTGCTCCCGGATCGCCTCGAGTGCCGAGATCCCGTCCTCAGCCTCGGCCACCACCTCGATATATCCGCTGTTGTTGAGGGCGCGCACCACGCCGTCTCGGAACATCGGATGGTCGTCTCCTACGACGACCCGCACCTTCTCTTCGGCCACCCGCCAAGCGTGTCACAACACGGCCGCGACCTCGCCCGATTCAGTTCCGACGCGATGACGTGGCGAACACGCAGGAGCGACGGGAGTTAATGGATTCGTTAGAAGTTCCGACCGTCCGTCGGCCCCGCGGTGGCGTCAACGCCGGCCAGCCCGTTCCCGCGTCACCGCTGGTAGCGGCTGTTCTAGGCACCCTCGCAGCGACGGCGGCACAGGGCAGGACGGCGCACTGGGAGGGCCGCGTGTCGGCTATCGTCACCCATGCGCGACACACGGGTCATTTCGCCAGTAGATTTGCGGCGATGACCCGGTACGCAATGCGAATGGGTCGGGGGCAAAGTCCGCGCCGGGACAGCGACGTCCTGGGGCGGATTTCGAGCGCGGGTGCGCCGCACGTGGTCGACCACCGTGGCGCGCCCGCCAAGGCATCCGAACCGGGCTCAGCACCGAACACCTCAGCGTCGCTGCCCGGCGCGACGGTCTGACAGAGGACGACACCGAATGGTCAACCAACTCGAACACGCGACAGAGGCGCTGCGAAAGGCCCTCGTCCAGGTCGAACGGCTCAAGAACCAGAACCGTGCGCTGCTGGAGCGCTCGGGTGAGCCGATCGCGATCGTCGGGATGTCGTGCCGGTTCCCGGGTGGCGTCTCGACCCCCGAGGACCTCTGGGACATGGTGGCCCAGGGCCGCGATGTGGTGTCAGATCTCCCCGACGACCGCGGCTGGGACGCCGCCGGACTCTATGACCCCGACCCGGATGCACCGGGCAAGTCGTATGCGCGCACGGGTGGCTTCGTCGAGAACGTCGCCGACTTCGATGCGAGCTTCTTCGGGATCGCGACGAGCGAGGCGCTCGCGATGGATCCCCAACAGCGCATGCTGCTCGAGTTGTCCTGGGAGGCCCTCGAGCGCGCCGGTGTTGATCCGACATCTCTGCGCGGCAGCTCGACGGGCGTGTTCGCCGGGGTGATCGCCGGCGGCTACGGCATGTCCGACGACGCCATCGAGGGCTACCGGCTGACCGGCATGACCTCGAGCGTCACATCGGGCCGGGTCGCCTACGTGCTCGGACTCGAGGGTCCGGCCGTGTCGGTCGACACCGCCTGCTCGTCGTCGCTGGTGGCGTTGCACATGGCCATGCAGGCGCTGCGCCTCGGCGAGTGCGACCTGGCCCTGGCCGGTGGCGTGACGGTCAACGCGACACCGACCATCTTCGTGGAGTTCAGCCGCCACCGCGGCCTGGCACCCGATGGCCGCTGCAAGCCCTACGCCGGCGCGGCCGACGGCGTCGGCTGGGCCGAGGGCGGCGGCGTGCTGGTGGTCGAGCGCCTGTCCGACGCGCTGCGCAACGGCCACAATGTGCTGGCCGTCGTCCGCGGCTCTGCGGTCAACCAGGATGGTGCGTCGAACGGGCTGACGGCGCCCAACGGGCCGTCGCAGCAGCGCGTGGTGCGCGCCGCGCTGGCCAACGCGGGGTTGACCTCCACCCAGGTCGACGTCGTCGAGGGCCACGGCACGGGAACCCCACTGGGCGATCCGATCGAGGCGCAGGCGCTGCTCGCGACGTACGGCCAGGACCGGTCGCAGCCGCTGTGGCTGGGCTCCATCAAGTCGAACATGGGTCACACGCAGGCCGCGGCCGGTGTCGCGGGCGTGATCAAGATGATCATGGCGATGCGCCACGAGCTGCTACCCAAGTCGCTGCACGTCGACGAGCCCAGCCCACACGTGGACTGGACCGCGGGCGCCGTCCAGCTGTTGGCACAGGCCCAGCCGTGGCCCGCCGGAGAGACACCGCGCCGGGCCGGCATCTCGTCGTTCGGCATCAGCGGCACCAACGCGCACGTCATCGTCGAGCAGGCGCCGGCACCGGAGGCCAAGCCGGCCACCGAGAGCGCGCCCACCCCGCTCCTGCCGTGGGTGCTGACGGCCAAGTCACCGGCGTCGCTCGCCGCGCAGGCCGGTCGGCTGTCCAGGTATCTGGAGGAACACGCGGATGCCGGCGACCGCGACGTCGCCTGGACGCTGGCGGGTCGGGCGGCATTCGACCACCGCGCGGTGGTGCTGGGTGCCGACCGCGCCGAACTGCTCGCTGGGCTGGCCGAACTGGCCGCCGACGACGAGGCGGGGACCAGGGCGGTCCGCGGGCATGCCACGCCGGTGAGCAAGACGGCCTTCGTGTTTCCCGGGCAGGGTAGCCAGTGGATCGACATGGGCGTCGAACTGCTCTCCAGCTCAACCATTTTCGCCGAGGAGATCGCGGCGTGCGATGAGGCGCTGTCGGAGTTCGTTGACTGGTCGCTGCTCGATGTACTGCGCGGCGCTCCGGGTGCCCCCACGTTGGACCGCGTCGACGTCGTCCAGCCCGTGCTGTTCGCGGTCATGGTGTCACTGGCCCGGCTGTGGAAGTCGATCGGCGTTGTCCCCGACGCGGTGATCGGCCACTCGCAGGGTGAGATCGCCGCCGCCCACGTCGCGGGTGCCCTGTCGCTGCGCGACGCGGCCCGCGTCGTCGCGCTGCGCAGCAAGCTGCTGATCGCGCTGTCCGGTGACGCGGGCATGGTGTCGCTGGCGTGCAGCGCCGAACGGGCCCGCGAACTGCTGCTCGGCCTCGGCGACCGCGTCGGCATCGCGGTGGTCAACGGTCGCTCGGCCGTGGTGGTGTCCGGCGAGGGTGCCGCACTCGACGAGCTGGTGCGCCAGTGCGAGGCGCTGGACATCCGCGCCCGCCGCATCGACGTCGACTACGCGTCACACTCCCCCGCCGTGGAGGCGATCCGCGACCAGCTGGTCGAGGCGCTGGCCGGTATCGAACCACGCTCCACCCGAACCACTTTCATCTCGACCGTGACGGGCGAGTCGATGGACACCGCGGGCCTTGACCCACAGTACTGGTACCGCAACCTGCGTCAGACCGTCGAGTTCGACAAGGCCGTCCGGACGGCGTGCAAGCACGGTTACCGGGCGTTCATCGAGGCCAGCCCGCATCCCGCGCTGATCGCCGGTATCGAGGACACCGTCACCGATTGCGCCGACGCCCCGGGCGACCCGATCGTCGTGCCGTCCCTGGGCCGTGACGACGGCGGCCTGGACCGCTTCATGACATCGGCCGCCCAGGCCTACGTCGCCGGTGTCCCGGTGGCGTGGCGCGAGGTGTGCCCCGGCGGTGACCTGCTCGACCTACCGACCTACGCGTTCGACCGGCGCCGCTTCTGGTTGTCCGGCGGCGCAGGCGGTTCCGGCGACGCGAGCGGTTTCGGTCTGGCGGGCTCCGGCCACGCGCTGCTGAACGCCGTCGTCGAGGTGCCCGACTCGGGTCAGGTCATGTTGACGGGCCGGCTCGCCGCGTCGTCGCAGGGCTGGCTGTCCGATCACGCGGTCGGCGGCACGGTGCTGTTCCCGGGCGCCGGCTTCGTCGAACTCGTCATCCGCGCGGGTGACGAGGTCGGCTGCCCCGCCATCGAGGAACTGACGCTGCAGGCACCGCTGGTGGTGCCGCCGTCGGGCGTGCCGCTGCGTGTGGTGGTCGGACCGGCGCAGGAGTCGGGAACCCGTGCGGTGTCGGTGTTCTCGCGCCACGCTGACGACGTCGCGGACTGGGTCCTCAACGCCGAGGCCATCGTGGGTTCGGAGGCCGGCACCCCAGGCGCAGACCTGTCGGCGTGGCCGCCCGCCGGCGCCGTGCCGGTCGATGTGTCCGACGCCTACGGCATGCTCGCCGAGCGGGGCTACGAGTACGGCCCCGCCTTCCGCGGGCTGACCGCGATGTGGCGACGAGGCGACGAGGTCTTCGCTGAGGTCGCCCTGCCGCAGGACGTGGCCGCCGGTGACTACGGGGTGCACCCCGCGCTGCTCGACTCGGCGCTGCACGCCGTGGCGCTGGCCGCCGACGACTTCGGCTCAACTGCTCCTCACGTCCGCGGGACTCTGGCACTGCCCTTCTCGTGGGAGCAGGTCACGCTGCACGCCGCGGGCGCATCGTCGGTTCGGGTGCGCATCACCCCGACCGGCACACACTCGGTGTCGATCGAACTGGCCGACGGTCTCGGCCTGCCGGTGCTGTCGGTCGGGTCCATGACGGCGCGGCCGGTGAGCGCCGATCAGATCGCCTCGGCCATGGCGAGCAGCCGCGCCGACGGCGAACTGTTCGAAGTGGACTGGTCGCCGATCAAGGCGCCCGCGACCGTGCCGCCGCTGCCCGACGGTGTCGTCACGTTCGAGTCATCCTCGGCAGCAAGCGATTCCGCGGATCTGCCGGCCGCAGTGCGAGACGCGACAGTGGCCGCCCTGACCCGCATCCAGTCCTTCCTCTCCGAGGCTTCCGCGCACGCCAGGAGCAATCAGGAATCCGGCACGCTGGTGGTCATCACCCGTGGCGCCGTGGCACCAGTGCCCGGCGCCGACGTCACCGACCTGGCCGGCGCCGCAGTGTGGGGCCTGGTCCGCGCGGCGCAGACCGAGAACCCCGGCCGCATCGTCCTGGCCGACGTGACAGGCGAATTCGACCTCGCCGCGCTGCTCTCAGTCGGCGAACCCCAGATCGTGCTGCGGGATGGCGTGATGTACGCCCCGCGCGTCACGCGCAGCCGCGGCACCGACGGCGTTCTCACCCCGCCCGACACTGGCAAGCCATGGCGCCTCGGCGTCACAACGGCTGGCACGTTCGAGGACCTCGCGCTGCTCGAGGTGCCGAACTCCGACGCACCACTGCCCCCCGGGCACATCCGGGTCGAGATGCGTGCCGTCGCGGCGAACTTCCGCGACGTCATGATCACGCTCGGCATGTTCACCCACGATGCGCTGATCGGCAGCGAGGGGTCCGGCGTCGTCACCGAGATCGGCCCCGACGTCACGGGATTCGAGATCGGCCAGCGGGTCATGGGCCTGTTCCCCGAGGGCACCGGCACGCTGGTGGCCGCCGACGCCCGCCTGGTCGCGCCCATCCCCACCGGGTGGACGGACGCGGAGGCCGCCGCCGCACTGGTGGTGTTCACCACCGCCTACTACGGGCTCAAGGAGCTGGCCGACGTTGCACCCGGGCAGTCGATCCTCATTCACGCCGCCACCGGCGGCGTCGGCCTCGCCGCCGTGCAGCTGGCCCGCCACTGGGGTATGGAGGTGTTCACCACCGCCAGCCAGCCCAAGTGGGACACGTTGCGCGCCATGGGCTTCGATGACGACCACATCGGGGACTCCCGCACGCTGGACTTCGAGCAGAAGTTCCTCGACGTCACCGGCGGGCGCGGCTTCGACGTGGTGCTCGACTCGCTGGCGGGCGACTTCGTCGACGCGTCGCTGCGCCTGCTCCCCCGCGGTGGAGTGTTCCTCGAGATGGGCAAGACCGACATCCGCGACGCCGACACCGTGGCCGCCGCACACCCGGGCGTCCACTACCGCGCGTTCGACCTCTTCGAGCCCGGCCGGCCACGCATGCACGACTACATCGTCGAGCTGTCGGCCATGTTCGAGGCGGGCATCCTCACCCCGCTGCCCGTCACCACCTTCGACGTCCGGCGTGGACCCGCGGCGCTGCGGCACCTGAGCCAGGCCCGTCACATCGGCAAGGTCGTCATGACGATGCCCGGCGCGTGGACGTCGGGCACGGTGCTGATCACCGGCGGCACCGGCATGGCGGGCGCCGCCATCGCGCGGCACGTCGTGACCAGGAACGGGGCACGCCATCTACTGCTGGTGTCACGCCGCGGACCCGACGCCCCCGGTGCCGCCGACCTCGTCGCCGAGCTCACCGCGGCAGGTGCCGATGTGCGCGTGGTCGCGGCCGACGCCGCCGACCGGGCCCAGCTGCAGGCAGTTCTGGACAGCGTCGACGTGCCGCTGTCGGCCGTCGTGCACGCCACCGGTGTGCTCGACGACGCCGTCATCGGCTCGCTCACGCCCGAGCGCGTCGCGCCGGTGCTGCGCGCCAAGGTCGATGCCGCCTGGAACCTGCACGAACTCACTCGCGGCGCCAATCTCGGTGCCTTCGTGCTGTTCTCGTCGATGGCAGGCGTCGTCGGCTCCGCAGGCCAGGCCAACTACTGCGCGGCGAACACGTTCGTCGACGGTCTCGCGACGCACCGGCGCGCACACGGCCTGCCCGCGACGTCGCTGGCATGGGGCCTATGGGATCAGGCCAGCGCCATGACCGGTCACCTCGCCGACGCCGACCTGTCCCGGCTCGGCCGCGACGGCATCCTCGCGATGTCGAGCGATGACGCGATGGCGCTGTTCGACAGCGCGCTCGTCGTTGGTGAGGCGCTGCTGGCCCCGGCGCGGATCGACCGCAGCGCACTGCGCACCCGTTCGGCACAGGGCGTCCTGCCGCCCATGTTCAGCCGGTTGGCCAGCGCGCCGACCCGACGCCGCGTCGACGACTCGCTGGTCGCCGCGAAGTCGAAGTCCGCTCTGGCACAACGGCTGCAGGGCCTCTCGGAGCCCGCGCAGCAGGCGCTGATCCTGGACCTGCTGCGATCGCACATGTCGACGGTGCTCGGCACCACGGACCCGGACTCGATCGCCGCGGAGCTGGCGTTCTCCGATCACGGTTTCGACTCGCTGACGGCCGTCGAGCTGCGCAACCGGCTCAAGACCGCGACCGGTCTCGCGCTGTCACCGACCCTGATATTCGACTACCCGACGCCGGAGGCGCTGGCGGGCTACATCCGCACCGAGCTCGCGGGCGACACCCTGGCGCAGGAAGCACGCCAGACCTCATCGGCGGTGTCGGTGATCGACGAGCCGATCGCCATCGTCGGGATGTCCTGCCGCTACCCCGGAGGCGTCGACTCCCCGGAGGCGCTGTGGGACATGGTCGCCGATGGTCGGGACGTCCTCACCGACTTCCCGACCGACCGCGGCTGGGACCTGGCCGGACTGTTCAACGCCGACCCGGACGCCCCCGGCAAGTCGTACGCCAGCACGGGCGGCTTCGTCGATGACGTGGCGGGTTTCGACCCGGCGTTCTTCGGGGTGTCTCCCAGCGAGGCGCTGGCGATGGACCCACAGCAGCGGCTGTTCCTCGAGCTGTCGTGGGAGGCGCTGGAACGCGGCGGTTTCGACCCGGTGTCGTTGCGCGGCAGCGCCACCGGTGTCTTCGCGGGCATCATCGCGCAGGGCTACGGTATGGGCGCAGACGGTGTCGAGGGCTTCCGGCTGACCGGCCAGGCCGCCAGCATCGCCTCGGGCCGCGTCTCCTACGTGCTCGGCCTCGAGGGCCCGGCGGTGTCGGTGGACACCGCGTGCTCGTCGTCGTTGGTCGCCCTGCACATGGCGACGCAGTCCCTGCGCCTCGGTGAGTGCGACCTCGCGCTGGCCGGCGGTGTCACCGTCAACGCGACGCCCGATATCTTCGTCGAGTTCAGCAGGCAGCGTGGGCTGTCCGCCGACGGCCGCTGCAAGGCCTTCGCCGGCGCGGCGGACGGCACGGGCTTCGCCGACGGCGGTGGCGTGCTGGTGGTCGAGAGACTCTCGGACGCACAGCGTCTCGGTCACCCGGTGCTCGCCGTGGTCCGCGGGTCCGCGGTCAACCAGGACGGCGCGTCGAACGGTTTGACCGCCCCCAACGGTCCGTCACAGCAGCGCGTGGTGCGCGCCGCGCTCGCCAACGCGGGTCTCGCACCGAGCGACGTCGACGCCGTCGAGGCGCACGGCACCGGCACCACGCTCGGTGACCCGATCGAGGCGCAGGCGCTGCTCGCGACCTACGGTCAGAATCGGTCGGAGCCGCTGTGGCTGGGCTCGATCAAGTCCAATATGGGACACAGCCAGGCCGGTGCAGGCGTGGCCGGCGTGATCAAGGTGATCGAAGCACTGCGCCACGACACGCTTCCCGCGACGCTGCACGTCGATGAGCCCAGCCCACACGTGGACTGGTCGATGGGATCCATCTCGCTGCTCACCGAGGCCAGGCCGTGGAAGGCCAAGCAGGCCAACGGGCACGTCCGTCGGGCGGGTGTCTCGTCGTTCGGCATCAGCGGCACCAACGCACACGTGATCATCGAGGAGGCGCCCGCAGTCGACGCGCCGGTGATCGTCACCGAGCATGCCGGATCCATCGGCTCCTCGCGCGAGCGCTCGTCGGCGGTCTCGCCGTGGACGCTGTCGGCGAAGTCGCCCGAGGCGTTGACGAGTCAGGCCGGGCGCATCGCCGATCACGTCGAGGCCCACCCGGATCTGGACGTCCTCGACATCGGCTGGACGCTGGGCGGGCGCAGTGCCTTCGCGCACCGCGCCGTGGTGCTCGGCGCCGACCGCGACGACCTGCTGCGCGGCCTGCGCTCCCTGGCCGCCGACGAACTCACCGATGACGTGGTCCGGGGCCGCGCCAGCGGCGGCAAGACGGCCTTCGTGTTCCCGGGGCAGGGCTCGCAGGCGCTCGGCATGGGCCGCGAGCTGCACGCCGCCCACCCGGTGTTCGCCGACGCATTCGACGCGTGTGCCCGCGAACTGGACCGCCACCTTCTGCGCCCGGTGCGCGACGTGATGTGGGGTGCCAACGACGCGCTGCTCGACAGCACCGAGTTCGCCCAGCCCGCGCTGTTCACCGTCGAGGTGGCACTGTTCCGGCTGCTCGAATCCTGGGGTGTGCGACCGGACTACCTGATTGGCCACTCCATAGGCGAGCTTTCGGCCGCGCATGTGGCCGGTGTCCTGTCGCTGGAGAACGCCGCGGCGCTGGTGGTCGCCCGGGGCAGGCTCATGCAGCGCCTGCCCGAGGGCGGTGCGATGGTCGCCGTCAACGCAACCGAGGACGAGGTCGCACCGCTGTTGCGCGACATCGAATTCGGGGGCGTCTCGATTGCCGCCGTCAACGCACCCAATTCGGTCGTGATCTCGGGTCCGCAGGACGCGGTGCTCGCGATCGCCGAGACCCTGCGCGAGCAGGGCCGTCGCACGCATCAGCTCGCGGTGTCGCACGCGTTCCACTCGTCGCTCATGGAGCCGATGCTGCTGGAGTTCAACACGCTGGCCAGCGGCATGTCCGTTGCGGCGCCGGGCATTCCGGTGATCTCCAACCTCACCGGTGACGTCGCGGGATCCGACTTCGGTACGTCGGCCTACTGGCAGCGCCACATCCGCGAGGCGGTCCGCTTCGCCGACGGCGTGCGGGCGCTGGCCGCTGCGGGCGTGACGCGCTTCCTCGAACTCGGACCGGCCAGCGGGCTGACGGCGTCGATCACGCAGACCCTTGCCGATGTCGACGCCGCCACCGAACCCGTTGCGGTGTCGGTGCTGCGCAAGGACCGGCCGGAGCCCTCCACGCTGTTGACGGCACTCGCCGAGATCAACGTCGCCGGTGGCGATGTCGCCTGGCGCGGTGTCTGCACCGGCGGCCGACTGGTCGACCTGCCCACCTACGCCTTCCAGCGCCGCCGGTTCTGGCTGTCGGGTCGTGGCGCGGGCGCCACCGACGCCGTGGGTCTTGGCCTCGGCGGTACCGAGCACGCGCTGCTCGGCGCGGTGGTCGAGATGCCGGAGACGGGCGGCGTGACGCTGACCGGCCGGCTCGCGGTCTCGTCTCAGTCGTGGCTGGCCGACCACGCCGTCGGCGGAGTGGTGCTGTTCCCCGGCGCCGGGTTCGTCGAGCTGGCGATCCGCGCGGGCGATGAGGTCGGCTGCTCGAGAGTTGATGAGCTGATGCTGCACGCCCCGCTGGTGCTTCCGCCCGAGGGTGTCGCCGTGCAGGTGGTCGTGAGCGCGGCCGATGCCGGCGGTGCGCACGTGGTGTCGATCTTCTCCCGGCCCGACGGTGACAGGTCGGCGTCGGGCGCCCCATGGACGCTGCACGCCGAGGGTGAACTCGGCGTCGAGTCATCCGCGCCCGGTGCCGAGCTGACGGTGTGGCCGCCGGTCGGCGCACGTGAGGTCGACGTCGCCGACGCCTACGCGGTGCTGTCGGAGCGTGGTTACCAGTACGGTCCGGCGTTCCAGAACCTCACCGCGATGTGGCGTCGCGGCGAGGAGATCTTCGCCGAGGTCCAGCTCGGGCAGGACGTGTCGGTCGCCGGGCTCGGCGTGCACCCGGCCCTCCTCGACGGCGCGCTGCACGCGGTGATCCTCGGCATGGACTCCGAGGAGCTGGCCCTGCCGTTCTCCTGGCAGAAGGTGTCGCTGCACGCCGCGGGGGCGTCTGCGATCCGGGCCAGGATCGCGCCGAACGGCCCGAGCTCGATGTCGATCGACCTCGCCGACGGACTGGGTCTGCCGGTGCTGTCGGTGCAGTCGATGGTGGCCCGGCCGGTGACGGCCGCACAGTTGGCGGCAGCCGTCGGCGGCACGTCCGGTGGCGAGCTGTTCGAGGTGGCCTGGACCCCGCTGGTCCCCGATCCCGCGGCGTCGTCCGACGTCGAGATCCCGTTCCACGAACTGCGCTCGGCGGCAACGGATCCCGGCGTGCAGGAGGTGTACGCCACCACGCACGAGGCGCTGGCCCGCATGCAGTCGTGGCTGACCGAACAGGAATCAGCCACGCTGGTCGTCGTCACCAGCGGCGCCGTTGCGCTGCCCGGCGAGGATCTGCGTGATCTCGGCGGTGCCGCCGCATGGGGTCTGATCCGGGCCGCGCAGACCGAGCATCCCGGCCGTGTGGTGCTGCTGGACACCGATGACTCCCTGCCGCTGGACCAGGACCTGCTGACGGCCGTCGTGGGCGTCGCCGAACCGCAGGTCGTGCTCCGCAAGGGCGTCCTGCATCACGCCCGCGTGCTGCCGAGCCGCGCCGCCGACGCGGTGCTGACCCCACCGGCCGACGGTGCGCCGTGGCGGTTGGCTGTCAACAAGTCGAGCACCTCGGGAACATTTGAAGACCTGGTGCTCGAGCCGATCTCCGACGCTGACGCCCCGCTCGAGCCGGGTCGCATCAGGGTGGCGATCCGCGCGATCGCGGCCAACTTCCGCGACGTGATGATCACGCTCGGGCTCTACCCCGGCGACGCCGTGATGGGCATCGAGGCCACGGGCGTGGTCACCGAGATCGGTTCCGGCGTCACAGGTGTCGCCGTCGGCGACCGGGTGATGGGTCTGTTCCCCGAGGGCACCGGCACCGTGGCGACCACCGACGCACGTGTGGTGCTCCCGGTGCCCGCCGACTGGCGCGACGCCCAGGCGGCCGGTTTCACCGTCGGCTTCGCCACCGCCTACTTCGCGCTGCGCCAGATCGCCGACGTGGCGCCCGGCCAGTCGGTGCTCATCCACGCCGCGACCGGCGGTGTCGGCATGGCGGCGGTGCAGCTGGCGCGGCACTGGGGCCTTGAGGTGTTCGCCACCGCCAGCCAACCCAAGTGGGACACGTTGCGGGCCATGGGCTTCGACGATGACCACATCGGCGACTCCCGCACGCTGGAGTTCGAGCAGAAGTTCCTGGCCGTCACCGGCGGTCGCGGTGTGGATGTCGTACTGGACTCGCTGGCCGGGGACTTCGTCGATGCCTCGCTGCGCCTGCTGCCGCGTGGTGGCGCGTTCCTGGAGATGGGCAAGACCGATATGCGCGACGCCAACACCGTCGCCGCGGCCCATCCCGGTGTGCGCTACCGCGCGTTCGACCTGTTCGAGGCCGGCGCCGACGGTGTCGCGTCGATCCTGTCCGGTGTCGCATCGCTGAGCGGAGGCGGTGTGCTCAAGCCGCTGCCGGTCAGCACGTGGGATGTCCGGCGGGCCCCCGCGGCGCTGCGGCATCTCAGCCAGGCCCGTCACATCGGCAAGGTCGTCATGACGATGCCCGAGGCGTGGACGTCGGGCACGGTGCTGATCACCGGCGGCACCGGCATGGCCGGAGCATCCGTCGCGCGTCACATCGTCGCCAATCACGGTGCGCGCGACCTGCTTCTGGTGTCGCGGCGCGGACCCGACGCCCCTGGTGCGGCCGAGTTGGTCGCCGAACTCACCGAGGCAGGCGCCAACGTGGCGGTCGTCGCCGCCGACGTCGCCGACCGCGACGCGCTGGCCAAGGTGCTCGCGGGCATCGACCATCCGCGGCCGCTGTCGGCGGTGTTCCACACCGCGGGTGTCATCGACGACGCCGTGGTGACGTCGCTGACGCCCGACCGCGTCGACACCGTGCTGCGCGCCAAGGTCGACGCCGCCGACAACCTGCACGAGCTGACCCGCGACCTCGACGTCTCGGCATTCGTCCTGTTCTCGTCGATGGCCGGACTGGTCGGTGGGTCAGGTCAGGCCAACTACTCGGCGGCCAACGCCTACCTGGACGCACTGGCCTGGCAGCGCCGCACCCAGGGCCTGCCCGGCATGTCACTGGCGTGGGGCCTGTGGGAGCAGGCCAGCGGGATGACGGGTCACCTGCAGACCGCGGACCTGGCCAGGCTCAACCGCGACGGCATCCTCGCGTTGCCGGTCGAGGAGGCGCTCAGCCTGCTCGACAAGGCGCTGGTGGTCGATGAGCCGTTCCTGGTGCCGGCCCGGATCGATCGCGGTGCGCTGCGCACCAAGTCCTCGGCGGGCACGCTGCCACCGATGTTCAACGAGCTGATCTCCGGTCCGGCGCGGCGCCAGGTGGGTGACTCACTGGCGGCGGCGCAGTCGCGCTCCGCGCTGACGGCGCGACTGTCGGGGCTGCCCGTCGACGAGCAGCAGATGGTGCTGCTGGATCTGGTGCGCTCGCATATGGCGACGGTGCTCGGTCTCCCCTCCCCGGACGCGATCGGTGCCGATCTGGCGTTCTCCGATCACGGCTTCGACTCATTGACGGCGGTGGAGCTGCGCAACCGGCTCAAGGCCGCGACCGGCCTGACGCTGTCGCCGACACTGATATTCGACTACCCCAATCCGTCGGCACTGGCCGAGTACTTCCGCACGCAGCTCGGCGGCGAGGAGGCCGCGGGGCCCGCCCCCAGCGCCGTCGAGGACGAGCTGCGGCGGGTGGTCGCATCGATCCCGATCAAGCGGCTCCGGCAGGCTGGCGTGCTCGACATGCTGCTGAACCTCGCCGGGGAGACCGGCTCGGGCAGCCCTGTCGTCGGCGGTGCCGAGGACACCGCCGAGCCGCGCACCCAGGACATAGCGGACATGGATCTGCAGGAGCTGCTGGCAGCGTTCCAGGACGATGACGATTAGGCCGCGATGAGGGTCGTCGTCACCGGCGCCGACACCCTTCTCGGTCAGGGCGTGGCGATGCGGCTGACCAGCCTCGGCCACAACGTCACCGGCGTCGGCTCCACGCGTCCCGAGAGTTGGCCGGGCTCAGTCGCATTCACCACCGACACCGGCGGGTTGCTGAATGCGGATGTGGTGGCCTGGTGTGATCCCGCCGCACCCCTGCCCGTCACCGGCGCACGACGGATCGTCATGGCCGCACCGCTGGGCCAGCACGTGCAGCCACCGAGCGACGTCGAGTGCATCGCGGTCCGGTTTCCGCAGGTACTCGGCCGCTCGGTCGATGACGCGGTGCTGCGCCGCTTCGCCCGGCCGGTGCAACTGAGGTCCGGCGAGATCGTCGACCGGCCTCTTCAGGTGGTGCACCCCAACGACCTGCAACGCGTGTTCGTCCGTGCCGTAACGGATTCCAGCCTGCCAGCCGGCGTCATCGACGTCGCCGCCGAGGGCCACACCACCATCCGCGCCATCGCGGGCGCGTTGGGACGGCCGCTACTGCGGGTGCCGACACGGTTCCTGCCGGTCGCCGACCCCGGTCCGCAGGCACCGCTGGACACCCGTCGCCTGCGCGAGGAGTGGGACTGCGCGCCCACGTGGACCGCGGCGCAGTGCGTCGATGACTTCGCGTTGGTGTGCCGGGCCCGCTTCGCCATCGGCCATCGTGTCGTGGCCCTGCCGTGGCGCCTGCCGCGGGTACGGGAGATCCCGGCGGTGGACACACCGTCCGAGGACGGCGTGGCGCCGGTGCCTGCCGGAATCGGCGGCGCCAACGGTGAGTTCGACACACCAATCGACCCGCGGTTCCCGGCGTTCGTCGCGACCAACCTGTCCGAGGCGTTGCCCGGACCATTCTCGCCGTCGTCGGCGTCAGTCACCGTGCGTGGCACCAGGGCTGCGGCGCTGGTGATCTCGCAGCGGCTGCGGCCCGGCGGTGCGGTGCAGCGCGAGATGTCCAAGCGCACCACCGGGGTGTTCGGTCACCGCCTGTATGCCGGTATCACCTCGGGTCACTTCATGGCCCAGACCGTTCCGCTGGTGAAGCCGGACCTCATCATCAACGGATTCTTCGGCCGGACCATCGAGGGCCTTCCGCTGTTCGGTGACGAACTGCCGCCGGTGAATCGGCGCAACATCGTCGGGCACGTACGTGGTGTCCTCACCTTCGCCAACAATCTGCTGGGGTTGACGGCCGGGTCGGGGCAGGACACCCGCGACTTCGTCGGCGATGTGACGCGCCTGGAGTCGCGCGCCGCCGGTGTCGCCGATCTTGACGACCAGCAGTTGCGTGAGCTGATGGCGCTGGCCCGCGACCACGTGGTGCATGCGTGGGTGCTGGCGTCGGCGTCGATCCTGGTGTGCACCGCCTACGGGGTGATCCTGCGGATCCTGTGCGGACGTGACGTACTGCCGTCGACCGGTGCGGACATCACCAGCGCACAGTCGCTTGGCGCGGTGCACCGGCTGGCGGCATCCGCACGGCGTGACCCGGCGGTGGTCGCGCTGCTGAGCACCCCCGAGCCCGACCTCGCCGCCCTGACGCAAATCGCACCCCGGTTCGCCGCCCAGGTGGAACGCGAGATCGGTGTCATCGGCCACCGGGGCCCCGGTGAGGTCGAAATGCGTTGTGCCACATTCTCCGACGACCCGCGGTTGCTGCTGCGAATGGTCGCCAAGACGTTGCAGGCCCCGGCCTGGTTACCACCGCAGCCACCCGCTATTCCGCTATGGGTGCGCCCCGTCGCCGCCGCGGCGGCGGGCCAGATGCGTGATCGCGAGGTCCGCCGCGACCGCATGGTCCGCACCATCTGGCTGCTGCGCGGACTGCTCCGCGAGTACGGGCGGCGGCTCGTCGCCGCGGGCACCCTCGAGCAGCCCGACGACGTCTTCTACCTGCTGGTCGACGAACTGGATGCGCCGCCGCCGGACCTGACGGCAGTCGTGGCCAGGCGCCGGGCGCAGCAGACCGAGCTGCAGCGCCACGTGCCACCGGAGGCGTTCAGTGGCTCCTGGGCTCCCACGGCGGCGCCCACGACCGAACTGACCGGCGGCGACGTGCTGCACGGGCTGGGCGTCTGCGCAGGCGTCGTACGCGGCCGGGTGCGCGTCGTGCGCCCCGAGACCATCGACGATCTCGAGCCCGGTGAGATCCTGGTCGCGAAGGTCACCGACGTCGGTTACACCCCGGCGTTCGCCTATGCGGCGGCCGTCGTCACCGAACTCGGCGGGCACATGTCGCATGCGGCAATCGTGGCCCGTGAGTTCGGTGTGCCGTGTGTGGTCAACGCGCGGGGCGCGTCGACCCGACTGCCGACCGGCACCCTGATCGAAGTCGACGGCGGTACGGGACTCGTCACGGTGCTTGCGCCCGCGCCCGACGCCTGACGTGCCCGGGGACCATCTCGACGGGTGTCATATCGTGGCGGTCATGGACTTCGCGATGTCGGCCAAGGGGCAGGACTTCCACGATCGACTCACCGCCTTCATGATCGAGGAGGTGTTCCCCGCCGAGGAGTCCTACGACGCGTACCGGCTCCAGGCCGGACCAGGTGATCACACCGTTCCGCCGGTGATCGAGGAACTCAAGGTGAAGGCCAAGGCGCGGGGCCTGTGGAACCTGTTCCTACCGTCGGAGTCGGGGCTGACCAACCTGGAGTACGCCCCGCTGGCCGAGTTGAGCGGCTGGAGCATGGAGCTGGGCCCCGAGGCGCTCAACTGTGCCGCCCCCGACACCGGCAACATGGAGACGCTGCACCTCTTCGCGAACGAGGCGCAGAGCAAGCAGTGGCTCGAGCCCCTGCTGGCCGGTGAGATCCGCAGCGCGTTCGCGATGACCGAGCCCGCAGTGGCCTCCAGCGACGCCCGCAACATTCAGACCACGATGCTGCGCGACGGTGACGACTACGTCATCAATGGCCGCAAGTGGTGGATCTCCGGTGCGGCCGACCCGCGCTGCAAGATCCTCATCGTGATGGGCCGCACCAACCCGGATGCGGCCAGCCATCAGCAGCAGTCGATGATCCTCGTCCCGGTCGACACACCGGGTGTCTCGATCGAGCGCTCGCTTCCGGTGTTCGGCTGGCAGGACCAGCACGGCCACTGCGAGGTCAGCTTCGACAACGTGCGGGTGCCGGTCGGCAACCTGCTCGACGAGGAGGGCAGCGGCTTCGCGATCGCCCAGGCACGCCTAGGACCCGGCCGCATCCACCACTGCATGCGCGCGATCGGTGTGGCCGAACGCGCGATCGCGTTGATGACCCACCGGGTGCAGACTCGCATCGCGTTCGGCAAGCCATTGGCCGAGCAGGGTGTGGTGCAGCAGCAGATCGCCCAGTCCCGCAACGAGATCGACCAGACCCGGCTGCTGTGTCACAAGGCGGCGTGGACCATCGATCAGCACGGCAACAAGAGCATCGAGGCGCGCCAGCTGGTCGCGCAGATCAAGGCGGTCGCCCCGCAGATGGCGTGCAATGTCATCGACCGGGCGATCCAGGTGCACGGGGCGGCAGGCATCTGCGACGACACCCCGCTGGCCCGGATGTACGGCTGGCACCGCGCGATGCGGCTGTTCGACGGACCCGACGAGGTCCACATGCGCACCATCGCCCGCAATGAACTGGGCCGGGAGAAGTCCGCGATGGCCGCGGCGGCGAGCCGCCAATCGACCACGGCGGCGAGCCGCCAATCGAGCACGGCGGTGATCGCGTAATGGGATCCCATGGCGACGAACTGTCGGGTGCCTGGAACTTTCGTGATGTCGCTGAGGAGACGGGTATTCGGCCCGGCAGGCTCTACCGCTCCAGCGAGCTGAGCAGGCTGGATGACGGTGGCCGGTCGGCGCTGCTCGACCTCCGCATCGCCGATGTCGCCGATCTCCGGTCGGACCGTGAGGTCGAACGGCGCGGTGCGGGCCTGGTGCCCCGAGAGGTGTCGATTCACCGACTGCCATTCCGTGAACTCGGCGAGCAGGCGCCACACGAGCAGGCGTTCGAGCAGTCCCTGGCCTCCAGCACCGGCGAGGACGTTGCCGTCGTGGCCGGCCGATACATGACCGACGAGTACGCCAAGTACCCGGGCTTGCCCGGTGCGCAATCCGCTGTCCGCCAGCTGATCTCGCTACTGGCCGATGGCCGTCCGGTGCTGGCGCACTGCTTCGCGGGTAAGGACCGCACGGGTTTCACCGTCGCGGTGGCACTTCAGGCGGTGGGCGTCGATCGCGACGCGGTGATGGTCGATTACCTGCGCAGCAACGATGCGATACCGCCGCTCAAGGAACAGATCCTCGAGTCGCTGCGCAAGCGCACCGATGAGCAGACCAAGGAGATCGAGACCTTCGCCGAGGCGCAGCTGACCGACGAGGTGCTTGGCGTACGAGAGGTGTACCTGCACACCGTTTTTCGGGTGATCGACGAGGAGTACGGGTCGGTGGCGAAGTACCTCGACGCCGTCGGCGTCACCGAGGACCAGGTGCGGCGGCTGCACGCCAACCTGCGCTGAGCGGCCGGCCTCCCCATCAGCCAGAGGCCCGAGAACCCTCCGACAGCATGATCAGGCGCGCGACCTCAACCCGCCGTGCCACGTTGAGCTTGCGCAGCACGTTGGCGACGTGAGTGTCCACGGTGCGGATACCGATGAACAGGATGTTGGCGATCTCTCGGTTCGTCTTACCCTGTGCGATAAGTTGCGCCACTTCTGTCTCGCGGCGGGTCAGGGCGCCCGTCAGCGGCGCGGGTTGCGCGTCGACGCCAGTGGGCCTAACCATGCCAACCGCCCCATGGGCGCGCGCGTCGGGCGAGCCGACCGCGGGTAGCTGCCGCGCGGCAAACGTGGCAACGATCTCGGGAAAGTTCACCAGAGCCATCCTCGGCTCGATCCGGGTCTGCATTTCGACGGCGTCGGCACCCAGCTCCGCAGACGATCGTTCGAGGACACGGATCCGTTGTGCGGAGAGCACATCGATGCCGATGAGCAGATCACTGCCCGAGTACTTCCAGTAGTGCCCGGTCATCCCCAGCAGTACTGCGGCAAGTGAGTACTCCCCCTGCATCGCCAGCGACCAAGCGACCACTTCGGTCGCCAATGCCACGCCGAGAAAATCCTGTACCGAGGCCTTCAGTTGCAATGTCCGTCGCGCTTCGGCGTACGCCTGGGTGTACTCCCCCTCCAGATAGTGGACGAGGGACCGCACCCAGGACACCAATCCTCGGCACCAGACGTCACCATCCGCCAGGCATATCCGCTCGCACTCATCGCACTGCTCCAGGGCGACGCGGCGGTCGCCATAGAGCGCCCGCAACTCCGCGTTGAGTTCGAGCAGAAGGGTGAGCGCCCATGGCCGAACCTTCCCATAGGCACCGCTGAGGGCATTCTGAAGTAGAGCGATGCCCTCACTGTGGTGGCCACGAAGTGTGAGGCAGCTGCCAAGCAGACCCTTCGACAGATACGCCTCGTCGGCGCAGTCCGCGAGAAGCGCCAGTTCGTGGCACTGCCCCAGCGATTCCTCCGCCTCGACGCGTAGGCCGCCCAGGAGTTGCGACCAGCCCTTTGTGAGCAGCAGCAAGCACATCTCGGACGCGTCGGGCTCGGTCCGATCTCCGAGCCGATCGGCCCAGATCAAGCTCTCCTTGGTGTGGCCCCCAGCAATCCAGTACGGCCACAGATGCGCATAGAGCTCCGCCGCCTTGTGGGCGCGCGACTCGTCGGCGATTGACCAGTCGAACGCTGCGCGGAAGTTGCCGATCGAGTTCTCGAGACCGGCCAGAATGGGACGCTGATCCGAGCCGAACCAGTTCTCGAACGCCACACGCGCCGCACTGACGCAGTAGTCGAGATGCCGGTCCCGCATCTGAGTGACCACCTCGTCACCGAGCACGATCTGCGCCTTCAACGATCCGAAGGTGCTGACTGTGTCCAAGAGCCGATACCGGGTCGCCGAGGTCTGCTCACTGATCAGAATCGACTTCGCCGTGAGCCGATCCACCGTCTTGAGAAGGTCCGCGTCCACGGTGACGCCCTGGACGGCCG
The DNA here is from genome assembly GCF_022557175.1 of Mycolicibacterium sp. YH-1. Next base: position 6,949,318 of record NZ_CP092915.1, read on the forward strand.
CGATCACATCGGCGGCGACGGCGCCACGAAACACCGACATGGACATCCAGAGCTCTTGTTCGGCCGGCGTGCACCGCTCCCAGGTCCAGACCAGCACGGATTCCAGGCTGGCCTGGTGCGACGCGCCTCCCGGGGCATCGCTCAGAATCTCAAACCGCTGATCCAGATGCGTACGGATTTCGAGCGCGGTCATTGAGCGACTGCGCCCCGCAGCCAGTTCGATAGCCAGCGGAATCCCATCGAGGTGACGGCACAGGGCGTCGATGTCGTGGAAACTCGCCTGGGACACTGGACGCCCGGTGAGTGCCTGTGACCTCGCCATGAAGAGTTCCGCGGCGTCGCTGATCCCATCGCCGTCAGGCGACTCCGTGGACATCGGGGGCACGACGTAGATGTTCTCCCCTGCCACACCGAGTTCCGTGCGAGTAGTGACCAGAATCTTCACCCCGGGACACCACGCGATCAACTCGTCGACGATCGGCGCGAGTGCCGCGACCACGCCTTCACAGCGATCCAGGACCAGCAGGCACGCCTCCTCTTCGAGGAGGTTTCGCAGCGAGGCAGCGGGAGAGCTATCCAGGCCCAGGGCATTGAGGATGGCGTGCTCAACCAACTGGTCACTGCTGGCTACCGACAGGTCAGCGAAGTGGACACCGTCTTCGTAGTCTTCCGCCGAGCGTTTGGCGACCGCCTTCGCCAGTCTGGTCTTGCCGATCCCTCCGATTCCCACAAACGAGACGAGCCGGGCTGTGCGCAACTTGTCGGCAGCGATGGCAACTTCCGTGGAACGTCCGACAAACGGGGTGGGATCTTCGGGAAGCCGACCGTTGGCAAAGTTGCCGCCACGCATCTAGCACCTTCCGTTGGTGTCCGAGACAGTGATGATAGTCACTTCGACTCGCTTCGGACACCCGTCGCTGAAAGCCGTCTCGTTGGCGCCGAGCGGCTCCCTACGTCGCCGGTTGACCGTAGACCGCGACGACGACGGTGCGGTCGAGGCTATTCTCTGACCAGACACCGATTTCGGTGTTGGCGCAGTTGGACATGATGGCCATGTAGTCGGGCCGGTGGTACCAGCTGTTCATGATCTCGATGCCGCTGATGGCCAGCGCCGAGTTAATCGCCACGGTCTCGGAGGCGGTCCCCTTGAAACCGGCCGCACGGGCACGGTCTTGCGGGGTGGACCCGTCGGATCCGAGGTCCGCGTCGAGACGCCGGTTGTTCAGTACGTCGTTGGTATGCCATTGGGCGGCCAACTGAAGTTGTGGGTTGACGCGAATATCGTTGGTACAACCTGCCTGGTGTTGGATGGTGTAGACGTTGGCAACGACGCTGTTGTTGAGTCGTTTGTTGTTCGCAGACGCCGGTGCCGCCTGCAGGACCCCGCCGACTGCGAGCATCAACACCGACGCCATCAGCCCAGTTGTTCGCGGACGCGCATTCATGTAGTCCCCTTCAGTGTGTAACCGTGAAAGTCAAAGTGGGGGCGGCTGATATCCGGCCGCAGAGGTGCGTAGCTGCCAGATCTGGGCCGGACAGATCTCATTGGCCGCCTGGCTCACCAGGTAGGAGGCTTGGAACTCGTCGGTGTTGGCGAAGTGGGCCTTGACATCGCTGATGAGATCCCCGTAGGCGGTCCCGCCTGCGATCCTCTCGCAGATTCCATGACCGTATGCCAGGGCGTCGCCGGCACTGGCGAAGTTGTAGCCAGGCCGCACGGTGACGTTGAGCAGATAGGCCACCTCGTCGGCGTGCACCGGCGCTGCACGGAGGGTCGCACCAATAGCCAAGAATCCCACGGCGCTGAGGACGGCGCCGGTGAGCGCTGCCGTGGTGCCAGCAGTGGGTCGTCGGCGGCTTCGTGAAGATCTCATTTGGGATCGAAACCCGATATGAGCCAACGGTCGCCAATCTTGTCGAGGGTGACTTGCACCGCCGACGATGTGGCCGATGGTGCGTCGTCACCGACGATGACGGCCTGGTCGACGAAGACCAGGACGACCGCATGATTCGCGGTCGCTGAAACCGATGCCGCGGCTGGCACGGTCGCGGTGGCCGAGATGTTTCGCTCCTTCGCCCCGGGGATGACCACCTCGTTGGTCAACGACGTGTACGAGTCCCGAAACGGGCCTGTCAGAAGGTCACTGGCGTCCGCAAGGGTTGTCGCAGCGGTGTCAGGCCTATATGACAGGAGTGCGATGGCGCCGTCAGTGGCGGCGGCCACGGAGGAGAGGGCCGCCGCTTGCGCGTCCTGATCCGAGCCGTCTAGATACCTGAGGTATCCCGCCCCCGCAGCCAGGCTCATAACCACCAGCGGCAGAATGATATTGACGGAGTGATCGCGCCATTTCGAGCGCCGTGGCGGTGTCGCTGGATCGACCGCTTCGATGTCCGGGTACACCGTGTCATCGACCAACGACTCGGTCACGACACGAACTCCACGTTGGATACCAACACGTCGTCACCGACGTTCTGTACCGAGATGCGCATGCGCCATGCGCGCAACGCCGGTTCGGGCGCCTCGTTGGTGATGGTCTCGACGTTCACAGCGACGAGCACCCGCGCCTCGGTGTCGGTTGAGGACTCCAGTCCTGCTGCGGCGACGGTTCCGGTGGAGGTGGACTGCACCTTCTTGACCACATCGACGAAAGGTTGTGATCGCCGGGAGAAGTCGTCGTGGAACGGGCCGGTTGCTGTGCTGAGGATGCGTTGTACGTCGGCATCGGCGTGTTGCCAGTCGATGGTGGTGAGGTTGACTGCACCTTGGCGTCCGACCTGCAGGTACACCGCGCGAAGCTGCGCGTCCTCATGCGCGTGGTAGGCGCGCATCCCCAACACGCCGATGAGAACCGCGAGGCCCAGCGCCATCGTCAGACCGACCAGAAGCGCCAGTCTCAGCGGCGGTGTGTCAGTGGGGGGTTCATCTGAAGTCGGCTGCATCGACGTCAGGGCGGCGGTCGGCAACGGGTCACGATCCCTTCGGCGGCAGGATCATGTCCTGCCACGATTGACGCTTGTCTGTGTTCGAGCCCAGGTCGGTCTGGGTGTAGCGATGACCATCGGGTCCGATGTAGCTCCCGGTGCTGGGGTCGTACTCGGCGATAGCGATCGGCGGCTGCTGCTGCGGCGCCGCCGCCGCCGCCGGGAGCGTGCCGGGATCCGTTGTGCTGCCATAGGACTGGGGAATCGGTTGTCCGGACAACGTGGCGTTGGGGTCGCCCTTCCAGTTGTAGCCATCGTTGAGCGGCACATAGTTCTCGTCGCCCTCGCACATCGCCGCGGTGGGTGCGCGCTTCCCGGGTTTGGTTTCACAGGGGATGTTGCGGGCACCGCGAACGTTGAACGGCGAGTCCTGTGGCACCCGGCAGTACAGGTTGCCATCCGGTCGCGCCGGATAGTCCACGTCGGTGGGCACCCGTTGCTGTTGTGGAGGCAGGAATCCAGTGAGGCAGGCCGGTGGCAGGTTGAGGTTGAGGTTGAACGACAGAAAGGCACCCTCATAGGCCTGTTTGGTGTCTCGGTTGGCGAGGCCGGCACCCTGCAGAATCGAGATCCCCTGCGGCAGCAGCACCAGGAGCTGCTCGAGATCGGCCCGGTAGGAGAGGGCTACGTCGTTGAGGCTCACCAGGTTGTTCAGCAAGACCGGCAGCGACGGTTGGAACCGGTCGAGCAGTGCACGGCTGGCATCGACGGCACTGGGCCCCTCGTCCAACAGCTTGGACACCGCGGGATCTTGCGCCTTCAACTCCCCGGTGACGGTGGCGATGTTGGCCGCCCAGGCCGCAATCGAGTTCGACGTGTTGGTTTGGGAGTCCAGCACGGGTTGGGACCGATCGGTCAGGGCGATCAGGGCATCGAGGTTCTTGCGCGCGTCGATCGCCAGTGCGGTGGTGCCCTTGACCAACCGGGAGAGCTCGGGGCCGAGGCCGCCGACAGCGGTGTAGCCCTCATCGATGACGGTCTTGAGGTCGTCGTGCGGAATCGCCTCAATACCCCGGTTGGTGGCATCGAGCAGCGAGTTGATGTCGGGCGGGACGGAGGTCCGGTCGACGGGAATGACATCACCGTTCTTGAGCAGCGGACCGTTGTCGCTTCGCGGCCGCAAGGCGACGAACTGCTCCCCGATCGCGGACTGGCTGTGCACTTCGGCGTCCAGGTCGGCGGGAATGTCCACACCGGACTCCAACGACAGAGTCGCGTTAACACCCGTCCCGGTCAGTGCGACACTTTCGACTCGACCGACTTCGGTCCCGCGGTAGGTCACGTTGCCGCTGGGGTACAGGCCACCGGTTGTGGGCAGGTTGAGGGTGACTCGGTAGTGGCCGACTCCGAAGAGAAAATTGGGCAGCCCCATGTAGTGGAAGGCCATCACGGAGACGGCCACCAGGGTGCCGGTGGTGAAGATCGCCATCTGAACGACGACGCGCCTGGGCAGATACATGGTTAGGGTCCTTCATCGGCACGATAGGGAACGACCAACGGATTCCCAGCGGTGTAGGGGCTGGGCAGCTGCCCGATAGTGCGGCCCCACTGCAGTTCCAGCTCGGTGAGACTGCCCTCGAACCGGGTGCCGGTGAGGAACGACGAGTCCAGCCGGCTCAACGTCAAGTCGATGATTGCGGTCAGATTGGCGTAGTCGCCGCGCGCCCAGTTGGTGAGCGTCTCCTTGGGGAACGGGTAGGTGGGCAGCACGCTCAGGGCGCGGGTCAGCGCTGGGCCGGCGTCGGCCAAGGACTTCAGCACGGGGGCGAGGTCGGTCAGTTCACGGACCAGCGCAGCCTTGGTCTGGTTGATCGAATCGCCGGCCAGCGCGGCGAATTTGCCCAGCTGGGTGACGGCGTCGGCGATGGCCTGGCGTTGGTCGTTGAGCACGGCCAACGCTTCGGGAATGGTCTTGAGGGCTCTGTCGACGACCGGTTTCTGCTCGGCGATCTGGCCGATCAGGTTGTTGAGACTCTCTGCCGCGGCGATGATGTCGTGCTTCTGGTCATTGAGGTGTCCGACGTAGGTGTCGAGTTGATTGACCAGGCTACGCAGATCACCGGAGCGTCCGGCGAACGCCGAGCTGAGCGCTTCGGTGATGTCCTGGACTTGACCAACTCCCCCGCCGTTGAGTACCAGCGACACCGCCGCCAGCGTCTGCTCGGTGCTTGGGTAGGTCCCCGCGGCCGATAGGGGGATCAGCGATCCGCTGCGCAGTCTGCCTTCTGGCGGAGCGTCCGTGGGGGGCGCCAGCTCGATGTGCAGAGAACCGAACAGGCTGGTTTGGCCCAGTTTTGCTGTGCTGTTGGCCGGCAGGTCGACGTCACTGTCGAGTGAAATCGTCAGCAGCGCGTGCCAACCCTGCATGTCAATCTTCGTGACGTTGCCGACGGTGACGTCACCCACGCGAACGCGGGAATTCGGTTGCAGGTTGGTGACGTTGGGCAACTGGGCCTGGATGGTGAACGCGTCATTCCCGCCGCCGGCGGTGCCCGGTAGCGGCAGTGAGTTCAGTCCCTGCCAAGCGCAGCCCGAGGACCCCGTCACTGCGATCGCGATGGCACAACCGGCGACTATCCTGCGTGAGCGCGGAACAGTCATTGGCCACCTCCGGATGGGACCATCATTCCGGCGAGGCCGCCGGATGGATTCGTCGGCGTGGACTGCGACGGCATCGGCGCCTCGGCGGCCAACGGCGCCTGCGCATCGGTCGATGAGGCAGCAACGGCCGGCGGCTGCGGCGGCACGTAGTCCGGGCGCATCCAATCCTCGCTGTAGGTCAGTTCATTGGGCCGGGCAGTGGCACCGACGATCGGGTTGAGTCCCAGCGGCGGAAAGTTGAGCTGTCGGTTCTTGACGATCGGCGCGAGATACTGCGCGCACAATTTGGCCGATTGTTCTGCACCCATGCGAGAGGCCGCCTGGATTGCGCCGCATAGGAACGTGATCGGGTTCTGGAGGTTGTTAACGGACAACGCACCCGTCAGCGTGCCCTGGGCGGGCTGATAGATGTTGACGAAGTTCTGCAGGGTGTTGGGGGCAACGTGCAGCACTTCCTTGAGGTCGGGGATGCTCTCGTGCAATGCCTGCGACACCGAGGCGAGTTTGTCTGCCGTGATGCCCAACGACTCGCGGTTCTCGTTCACGAATCCGGCGAGATCCCCAGCGAGATCACCGAGATCACGCACGGCGTTGCCGACCTCGTTGGGATCGTTGGCTACCAGGTGCGTGACGGACGCGAGGTTCACGTTCAGCTGGGCGAGCACGTCGGAGGAGCCCTCCAGGGCAGACACCAGCAACGAGAGATTCCTCAGCGTGCCGAAGAGATCGGTGCTGTGGTCGCCTAGCGCCGAGATCGCTTGCGAGAGTTTGATAATCGCATCTCGGATGGATGCGCCTTGGCCGCGCACGTTGTTGGCGGTGGTCTTGACCAACTCGCCGAGCGGGCTGACGCCTCCCGGCCGCGTCGGCTGTAGGGCGTCGTTGAGCTTTTGGAGTTGTTGACGGAAGTCGTCGAACTCCACTGGTACGGCGGTGCGGTCACGGTCGATGACGGTGTTATCGGCCATCACCGGCCCGGAGGTGTAGGCGGGGGTCAGCTGGATGGCGCGTGAGGTCACCAACGACGGCGAGAGGATCACCGCCTTGGCGTCAGCCGGCACCTTGTACCGATCGTCGAGCCAGAAGCTGATCTTGACCTGCATCGGTTGCGGTTCGATCCTGTCGATCCTGCCGACCGGCACGCCCACGATGCGCACCTCGTCGCCCACGAAGATCCCGTTGCTGTTGTCGAAGTAGGCGACCAGGTGAGTTCGTCCGACGCCAGACCCGTCGCGCTGGATGACGAGAAATCCGGCGACGAGAACGAACACCAGCACGCCGGCCAATCCGAGCCGCCATTTACGTGAGCTCATTGGCTTGCCTCTGGGCTAGTCGGGGCCGCCGGATCGGTGGCTGCGGCAGGCACCTCATCGGGTGCCAGCTGCAAGACGGGTGTGGGTATGGGGGCGGGGGCGACGTTGGCGGGCGGCCCGGGGGGCGGACCTCCCGGTGGAGGGGCTGGCGGCGGTTCCCGGTAGGGGTAACAGCCGGGGCCGGACCCCAGGCACGGCTGGTCGCCCGGGTTGCCGGTGATCGCGTCGGGCAGCGTCATCCTCGGCTCGCCGCCCTGACCGGTCCGCGGGAACGGTATCGGCAACGCGGGGGTGCCGGGTTGTCCGATCTGCGGGTCGACGCGCTGCGAGGGAAGTAGCACGTTCGGGTCCAGACCGAGGTCAGAGAACGCGGCATCGACGAAGGGCTGTACGAGTTGGCCCGGCAGCAGGTTGGCCAGATACGCCTTGAAGAACGGGCCCGACGACACCGATTCGCCCAGTGACGTCGCGTAGTCACGCAGACCCTTGAGTGCCTCCTGCACCTTGACCTTGCGGTTGTCGACGATGGTGAGCACACCATTGAGCCGGTCCAGCGCGGGTTTGAGCGTCGCGCGGTTGTCGTCGATCAATGCGGTCAGCTGGTGGCTGAGGGCCGAGAAGTTGTGCGAGAGCTCATCGAGGGCGCTGCTCTGGCCCTCCAGCTGAACCAGCAGTGCGTTGGTGTTGGAGACCAGGCTGACAATGTCGTCGCTGCGTTGAGCCAGAATTTCGGTCGCTCTATTGGCGTTGCTCAACAGCGATCGCAGGTGGGCATCGCGTTCGTTGAGGGTCGCGGAGAAGCGCGCGACGCCGGCTACGGCGGCTTGGATCTGGGGCGGGGTGTCGGCGAAGGTCTGCGCCAGCACCGACAGCGAGTCGGACAGCTGGTCGGTGTTGAGTCCGCTGATGGTCGCCGAGAGGTCACCGAGTGCGTCAGGAAGCTGATAGGGCGACGTGGTGCGTTCCAACGGAATCGTGTTGCTCTGCGAGCCGTCGCCACGTGGCGTCACCTCAAGCACCTTGGAACCGAGCAGCGCCTTGGTTTTGATCGCGGCCTCGGAGCGATCACCCACACGGATGTCGTCGTCGACGTTGAATGTGATCAAAGCCTGCGAGTCCACCAACGCGATGGACTTGACCTCCCCGACCTGGTAGCCCGCAACCTGGACCGCGGCACCGGTTTTCAGTCCGCCCGCGTCGGCGAAGTACGCCGAGTAGGTGTGTGCCCTCGTCATGGAGAGCAGGCCCCTGAACTGAAGTGCGCCAATCGCCACCGCGGCGAGTACCACCGCACCGATGACGCCGAGCACCACCGGGTTGCGTTCGGAGATGGGTTTCATCGCGGCGTGCACCTGCCCGAGTCCTGTCCGGCCAGCCTGACGTACACGGGTTGCCCACCCTTTCCGTTGAGTTTGAGCACCAGGTCGCAGAGATAGAAGCTGAAGTAGTCGCCGGTCAGCGCCTGGCGGCCGAGCACCTTGTAGGCGTCGGGCAGCGTGTTGAGGAAGTCGTCGAAGAAGTCCTTGTCGTTGAGCACCGTCGTTGCCACTCGATCGGTCTGGGTCACCGTTTCCTTCAGTGGCGCGCGGGCCTGGGCAAGTAGGTCGCTGATGGACGCCGACGCTGCGTTGGCGTGCGCCAGTCCGTCGCTGAGGTCCTGTTTGCGTTCCGCCAGACCGGCCACCAGCGACGACAAGGAGTCGACCGCCTTGGCGAACTGGTCACCCTGACCGGCGAGCGAGCCGAGCACGGTGTTCAGGTTGATCACGACCTGCCCGATGAGTTCATCGCGGTCGGCCAGCGTGCTGGTCAGCGCTGCGGTCTGGGTGAGAAACGATCCGACAGAAGCGCCTTGACCCTGAAACGCCGAGATCAGTTCACCGGACAGGGCGTTGACCTTGTCGGGATCCAACGCACTGAACAGCGGCCGAAAGCCGCCGATGAGCGCGTCGAGGTCTAGAGCGGGAGTGGTGCGGTCCAACCCGATGGTGGCATTCGGCGCGAGTTGTCTGGTGCCACCTGCTCCTTCGAGCAGTTCAAGGTATCGATCGCCGATCAAGTTGTCGTAGCGGATGGCCGCGCGACTGCCCTCGGTCAGGATGACGGCGTCGTTGGCGTTGAACTGGACCGACGCCGTGTTGTCCTGGTTGACCGAGATGCGGGTGACCTTGCCGACCTCGACGCCCGCGACGCGGACGAAGTTCCCGTCGGCGAGCCCGCTGACGTTGGTGAAGACAGCCGTGTAGGTCTTGCCCGCTTGGAAGCGGAACTGCGCATATATGGCGAGGAGGGCAAAACACCCCAGCAGGCACACCGTGACGAAGACGGCGAGTCGCGCGGCGACACCAAACAGGTTGTCTTTCAAAGTGTCCTTCCTCGGTCCGAGTTGGCGGGGGACTTCAGCGCGCTCATGGAGACGGTGCCGCCGGCACCGGAGGCGGTGTCGCTGGCGGGTTCGGCTGCACTTCAGCCGGATTGGGGACCACGAAGGGCTCCGTTCCCGGTGGCGGCGGGCCAGGCTCGGGCGCCGGCATGGGTGGCGGCGCTGGAGGTAGGCCGGGGTAGAGCGGGGTGCCGTCCGGGGCGTACATCGGCGCACCGTAGGCGGGAGCACCCGGATAGGGAATCGGGCCCGGCGCGGGACCTCGATCCTGACCACGCAACGTCGGGGGTTCGGGATTGCCGCGGGTGGTCGGGAGGAAGTTGTTGTAGAACGGCCGGCCGATCCCGGGGTTGGGTCGGTTGTCGACTCCGGTGCCCCATCCGGTGTTGGTGACGAGGCTGCGGACGGGGAAGTTCTTGGCGACGTCAGGTAGCGAACCGCAGCCCGGCTTTCCGCTTGGGCCACCCTTGGCGCCAATGATGGGCAGATTGTCGGGGTACCGGTACGGGTCGTCGCCGAATAGCAGTGCGGCATCGACGATCAGCGATTTGCCGTTGTCTCCGCCGGCGACTCCGTAGTAGCCGGTGTCGAGCAGGGTCTTGGCGCCGACCAGCAGGCAGGTGTAGGCAGGGTTGTACTTCGCCAGTAGGGCTGTCGTCGGCTCTAGGCCGTTGATCGCCTGGATGAAGTTGTCCCGGTTGGGCGCAAGCAGGTTCACGCCACTGTCGGAGAAGCCGATGAGGTTGATCAGCAAGGCGTCCAGCTCCTTGGCCTGCTTCGTGACGGTCTCACTGGTGGTGCTCGCCGCATCCAGAGCAGTCAGGATGTTCTGGGCCGCCGCACTGTACGTGTCGGCGAATCCCTTGAGCGAGCGGAAGTCTCCACGGATGGTCTCCGCTCGCGGGTTGATCTCCAACAGCACTTGATTGAGCCCGGTGGTGGCCTCCCCGATACGCTCACCCTGTCCCCGCACTCCCTGTGCCAGTGCCGACAGGATTGCGTTGAGCTTCGCGGGGTCGATCCGGTCGAGCACTTCCACCAGATTCTCGAAAACCGTGTTGACTTCGGTGCTCACGTTGTCTGATCGCAGCACGGCGCCTGGGGCCAGTCGATTCGCACTGGGGCCGCTGGGATAGACAAGTTCCACGTACTTCGCACCGAAGATGGTGGTGGCTTGAATACGAGCCTCGACATTGGCCGGAACGAACTTGACTTGATCGGGGAACAACTTCAGTTGCAGGCTGACTGAGTTCTTGCCTCCGGTGACGGCGCCGACCTCACCCACTGGCACACCGCGCAACTTGACCTTGGCGCCCGTCTCCATGACCAACCCGGAGCGGTCAGACACCAGGGTCACCGGGATGTACGCGTTGAACTTGTTGGTGAACATGCCCATCGTCGTGTAGATGAACGCGGCTATCACCGTGAACAGCGCGACCGCCCACCACCTGCGGTGTGCGCGACCCTCCTCCGATTTCGTGGCCATCGCGCTCAACCCGCCAAGGTGAAGTTGCCGGACTGACCGTAGATGGCCAGTGACATGAACAGGACTACCACCGAGGCGGTGATCAGTGAGGTCCGCACCGCGCGGCCGACGGCTTCTCCGACCCCAGCAGGACCGCCTGACGCGGTATAGCCGTAATAGGTGTGCACCATCATGATCACCAATGCCATCACCAGCGCTATTGCGAACGACCACAACAGGTCCGAAGGAGAGAGGAAGGTGTAGAAGTAGTGATCGTAGACACCGGTCGACTGCCCGTACAAGAAGGTCGTGCCAAAGCGGGCGGCGAAGAACGACGCCATCACGGCAACGCAGTACACCGGGATCACCACCATGACACCGGCCACGACCCTGGTCGACGCCAGGTATGCCACCGAGCGGATGCCCATCACCTCCAGCGCATCGATCTCCTCACTGATCCGCATCGCCCCCATCTGTGCGGTCGCCCCAGCCCCGATCGTCGCCGCCATCGCCACGCCCGCAGTCAACGGTGCGATCAATCGCACGTTGAAGAACGCCGAGGCGAATCCGACTAGTGCCTCGACCCCCACTTGGGAGAACTGGTTGTATCCCTGGACTGCGACGAGGGCGCCGGTCGACAACGTCAGAAATCCGACGATCGCCGTGGTGCCGCCGATCATTACGAGTGCACCCGTGCCCAGACTCATCGCGGCCACCAGGCGGATGGTCTCAGCGGTGTATCGCGTGATCGCATCACCGATGGAGGTGACTGTCTTGAAGTAGAACTGAGCCTGCGCACCGATTCGATCCGCAGCGTCGTCGACCGCCCGAACCCACCTGCCGATCCGCGAAACCCGCGGTATACGAGCCGAACTAGCGGTCATGACGTCGCCTGGAAGGCCACGGCGGTGACGATCACGTTGATCACGAACAGCGCAACGAAGGAGAACACCACGGTCTCGTTCACGGCGTTGCCAACCCCGGCGGGACCGCCCCCCACGGAAATGCCCTTATAACAGGCGATCAACCCGGCGGTCAGCCCGAACAGGGCTGCCTTGATCAGCGCCACCACGACGTCGCTCACTCCCGTTATCAGCGTCATCCCCGCCACGAACGCACCCGGGGTGACGTTGTGAAAGAACACCGAGAAGATGAACCCGCCGGCAAGCCCGACCAGACCGACGAGTGACGACAGGAGCAGTGCCACCGTGGTCGCAGCCAGGACCCGAGGCACTACCAGCGAGTGAATCGGGTCGACTCCCATAACCCGTAGAGCATCGAGTTCGTCCCGGATGGTTCGCGCACCGAGATCGGCGCACATCGCCGTGGCGCCCGCCCCTGCAACCACAAGCACTGTCACAATCGGGCCCGACTGGTTGATGGCACCGATCGAGGCGCCAGTGCCCGAGAAGTCGGCCGCACCGAACTCGATGAGCAGCACGTTGAAGGTGAAGACGGTCAACACGATGAATGGCAGGCAGAGCATCAGTGCAGGCACCAGCGACACACGGGCGACGAACCAGGTCTGCAGCAAATACTCACGCCAGGGGAAGGGCCACCGGAACATGCGCGCAAACGTTTCGAGCGCCATCGCGACGAAGCCACCGAACCCGCGAAATGGCTTCGCGGCGACGCCACTGAGGAATGAGCGTTCGACCAGTTGCATTCGGCCTCCAAGCCATCGCAATCCACGAGTGAGTGCGTTCACGTTCGAATGATGCGGATCACACTCGCGCAAACACGTATCGCGCACATCAGTCCAACTACGGATTCTTATACGTACGTAGTTGCTTACGTATAAAACTCTTCCCTGCGTATGTCGCTTCGCCGATGCCACCGCACACGGGAGGTGGCGCTCGACATTCGGGGCTGGCAGCGGCCGCACGCCAGCACGCGAAATCCCCTGCTGCAGGCTGGAACCGCAGTCCGGCTGCGCCTTCCACTGTTCGCCCGCACATCAATCGCGGTGAGAGCGGCAGAACTCGCCGCTGAGTCATCAAGCGACACCGCCCCGGCCGCGCAGGAGCAGATACCGCGCCAGGGTTTGTCTTTTCGGTGTCGAGGACTAGGTCAGTCGCTCGGGGATGCTGATCGACACGCCGCGAGTGGCCGCGTCAAACGCGGCACGGCCACCGGTGAGGCCAGACCCACTCGCCCGCGCAGGCTCGAACATCCGCAGCAGGCCGCTGCCTTGCCACTGGTTGATCCACACCATCCCGACCGGGAGGCGCAACGCGGCGTCCACATGATTCCGATCCTCGGTGAATATGGTGGCAGCAAGGCCGAAGTCGGACTCGGCGGCCCTCGCCAGCCCCTCCTCAAAGCTCGCGACCACCTGGACCGGCAACACCGGCCCGAATGTCTCGTCTCTCATGATGAGCATGTCGGAGGTGGTATCCGAGATCACCGTGGCGGGGAAGTAGTAGCCCGGCACATCGGGGGCTTCGCCGCCAACGAGGATCCTGGCGCCCTTGGCGCGGGCGTCCTCGACGTGGTATCGAACGATGTTGCGTTGGTGGGCATCAACCATGGGTCCGAGCGAAACCTGGTCGGCTGAGGAACGTTCACCCGGGACATATCGCTGCGCCTCGGCGGTCAAAGCGGCGATCAGGGCATCCGCGATCTCCTCGACGACGTAGACGCGCTCGATCGAAGTGCAGATCTGGCCCGAGTTCACGAAGGCCGCGTACGCCAGCTGCGCCGCGACAGCGGCCACATCCACCCCGTCATCGACGACCGCGGCGTCCTTGCCGCCGAGTTCCAGTGTGGCCCGGGTGAACCGCGCAGCACAGGCCTGTGCGACTCGCTGGCCGGCGCCCACCGATCCAGTGAAGTTCACCAGCGCGATGTCGGGATGCTCAGTGAGTGACGCCCCTGTCCGGCCGTCGCCGACGACCAGGTTGATGACCCCCGGCGGAAGCGGGCAGCACTCCAGCATGTGCACTGCCGATGGCGTCGCCTTCTCGGACGGTTTGACGACGACGGTATTGCCTGCCGCGAGGATCGGTCCAAGACTCAGCAATATGGCTGCGACGGTGAAGTTCCAGGGCACGATCAGGGCCACCACACCCAGCGGAGTGTGCCTGGTCACGGTTCTGATCTCGTCGTTACCGCCGTACTGCTCTTCAAAGGGGTAGGTCAACGCCTCCCGTAGGGACTCGCGGAACACGCCGACACCCGACAGCAGGAACTGGGTACCGATATCGACCGGTTTGCCCATCTCGCGGCTCTCGGTCCCGGCCAGGTCGACCGCCGAGGCCTCGAGCGCGTCCGCAAACTGATTCAGGGCATCCAACCGGGCGGCCAGTCCCATTTCCGACCACGAGAGTTGGGCCGCGCCAGCGGACTTCACCGCCATGTCGACATCGGCGGCAGAGCTGACGGGCACCTCCAGTTGGATCATTCCCGTGAAGGGGTCGGCTCTCTGTACAGAGTCGGTACCCAGCGGTTCTACCCATGTCCCACCGATATAGTTTCTCAGCAACTCCATGACAGTCCTTTCAGAGTTCAGTCAGTCCCGTGTTTTGTCGGTCATCCGCGTCTTGACACGGTGCTATCGAAACGATTGGAAGGCGCGGAGGTAGATGTGGGCGGCGTCCGTCAAATCGGTCAGGGACACCCATTCGTCCGCGGTGTGCGCCTGGGCGATGTCTCCCGGCCCGAGCAGTACTGTCGGGATCGAAAGGGCGTTGCGGTAGAAGCGGGCATCGCTGCCCAGCATGCTGCCGACGATCTCCGAATCAGTCCGCACAGACCGTGCGATCTGGTCGATCCACTCAACGACGGGATGCGCCCGGTCGATCTCAGACGCCTCGACAAACACGATGGCCTCGGCGTCGATATCGACTGGCAGGTCGAGTGATTCGACAACATCCAGAAGTTCCTTGACTGCCGAGTCGCGCGACGCGCCCGGCAGCAGTCGGCGGTCCACCTCGATAACACAGGACTCAGCAATGACATTCGGCGCCGCACCGCCTGAGATCTTCCCGACGTTACAGGTGGTGCGGCCGAGCAGCGGATGCTCGACGCCGAAGTCACGCAGGTGTAGTGCGTCGACCACTCGCGCGGCGCCGGCGACCGCGGACACCCCGGAGTCAGGAACGCTGCCGTGGCCCCCTCGGCCGTGCACGGTGATCCTCGCGAACAGCGCGCCGCGCTCGGCCACCCCCACGTGCAATCCTGTTGGCTCGGGTACCAAACACGCGTCGGCCGCGAGGTGGCCGCGATCCATCAGCCATTGCGTTCCGAAGATCCCACCGGTCTCCTCGTCGGCGACGAGATGAAAGGCCACATTCGTACTGGGCAATGAATCATGATCGCGCAGTGCGCGAATCGCCTCGATCGCGGCGCCGATGCCGCCCTTCATGTCACACGCACCGCGGCCATACAGTCTGTCCCCACGCACCTCCGGGGTAAAGGGATCGCGCGTCCACGTCTGGCCTGTGACCGGCACGACGTCGATGTGGCCGTTGACCGCAAGGGTTCGGGTCGGGTCCTTGCCGGCTACGGTGGCGACAACCGAATCCCGGCCGTCACCAGCCGATATCAGTTCGACCCTTGCGCCGAGATCCTCCATGACGCCTGCGAGGTGTCTCGCCACCTCACTTTCCCCACCCGGCGGGTTCGACGAGTCGAGGCGGATCAGATCCTTCACCAACCCAACGAGCCGATCGGCGTCGATCACGTCGTTCATTGGGGCAACTCCACTCGCTCTCGAGATGATTGATCAGCCAGCTCCACCTGGGGATCGGTGCGGACCCGGTAACCCAGACCGTTGAGATCGCTGGCAATGCCATCCCGCATCGAGCCGGGACATGCAGTGGGCTCGTCACCCGTTATCAGAGCGCCGACGGCGATTCCCAGAAGGCTCGCATCGTGAATGAGGCTGACAATCGCGGTTTGCCGCGGCGGAAGGAAGATCTCCGTCGCGTGGGGTGCCGGGCGCGCCTCAGTCACGTGTATCCGTAGCAGCGCCGACCCACCGTCAAGCCGGTTGGCCAGCCGAGAGGCATCGCTGAGACACCCGGCATCAAGCATGACGAACTGCTCGGGCTCCTGTTCGTCGGTCAGACCTGCTGGGCTCGGCCTCACGCGATCGGGGTGTTCGACGATGAGCGCGAACCGCATGAGGAGTCCTTCGGCTTGGATGGAGCGGTTTTGGGTGTCACGAGCCGGCTATCGCACGAAACCCGCTTTCGTAGTACACGACCGGATCTGAATCCTCGGAGTTCGCACACCGCTCGATCTCCAACAGTGCGATCAGATGATCGCCGCCGCGGTGGGTCTCGACCAGTCGAGTCTGATACCAGGACACCGCGTCGCGGATGTACACCGCGCCAGTGGCTGTCCTCACATGCTCGATGCGGGAAAGGCGATCAGTGCCTTGATCGGGTGCAGCGAGTTCCAGCGCGATGGCCCCCTGGCTCCTGGCCAGAAGACTGACCCCGATGCTGGGAGATTTCGCGAGTTGCGGCCAGGTCGCCGACTCTCGCCGGATGCACACGCCAAGCAGCGGAGGTCGCATCGACACATTGGTGAACGAGCTGACGGCCATCGCCACGGGCGGCCCGTCCTCCGGTGTCCCCGCGAGGGCGATCACGCCCGAGGGCATCGTCCGGAACACGCGCTTGAGACTCGATTCAGCGGGGTGCATCGGTGCGTGCGCGGTCTCCGGGCCGGAGTCGCCACCCCTTGTGATGTGGACCCTCACCGACCCGTCGGCGACCCAACCGTGGGCGGAGGCCTTCGAGATCATCTGGTCGAAGTCGGTGGCCCAGGCCTGATCGTCGACCTGGCAAAGGTCTCGTAACGCATCGACGGTGAACCACACATGGGTGCCCGCCGGGTCGACGTCGTTGACTCCGCGTGCGTGCGCAATCTCGAAGGGGTGCACGTCCGCGGCGATCTCCAGGGACAGTCTGGTGAGATCATCGGAGGAGTCCACCGACACCTCTGGGGTCGAGTGTCCACGTTGCAGAAGGATCTTCACACCGGACCCCCGCTCAATCCAGCGCCGAGACATGGATCGACGGCCGGCGCTGAGCCCACGGCTGCGCCTCCTCGAGTTGGGCGGCCAGTGAGAGCAGGGTGCCCTCGTCGAACATACGGCCACCGAACTGAATCCCGATCGGCAAACCGTCCTTGGACGTCATGAGCGGAAGGCTCACGGCGGGTGCGCCAGTCACGTTGTAGAGGCAGCACATCGGGTACTCCTCGAGCACGGTCCGTACCCATTCGAGCGACGTCGCTGGCGAACTCTTGGACTCCAAATGTGTTGGAGGCACATGAACCCGGTTGGCCGTGGGCTGGACGATGACGTCATAGTCCGACATGAAGGCCGCATAACGCCTGGTGATGCTGTTCATCCCGGCGTAGGCATCGGCGAGGTCGAGGGCACCAAGTGACATGCCGAACTCGTGAGACACGAGGGTGGATTCGTCGAAGTAGTCCAGTGAGATGTCGACACCACCGATCTCGGCTACCTGTTTGACGGTCGCCGCCACACCGAATCCCCATATGACATTGAAAATTTCGGTGAGTTCGTACCAGTCGATCGGATGCTGCACGGCACTGACCTCATGTCCCAGATCGGTCAGCAGCCGGGCCGTCCCATCCACCGCGTCACTCACCTCGGCATCGACAGCCACGCTCGACATCGCCTCGGAGGTGACGGCTATGCGGAGCGACGACGGGCGCTGCCGAATCTCATCCCGGTACGGCCGGTTCGGTGGCACAGTGGCGTAACGATCACCGGCCTGGTAGCCGTGGACAGCGTCGAGGAGGGTTGCCGCGTCACGCACCGTCCTGGTGATGGCGAACTCAATCGCATTGCCGCTCATTATCTCTGCGTAGTCGGGGCCGGCGGAGACCCTGGCCCGAGAGGGCTTGAGACCGACGAGACCGGTTCGAGCGGCGGGAATGCGGATCGATCCGCCGCCGTCGTTCGCATGAGCCATCGGAACGGCGCCGGAGGCCACCAAGGCCGCCGACCCTCCGCTCGATGCGCCCACCGTGACCTCGGTGTTCCACGGGTTCAGTGTGGTTCCAGTCAGTCGCGAGGCGGTCACGCAGCTCAGAGCCAGCTCCGGGGTCGTCGTGTTGGCCACCAACACGAGTCCGGCGTCGAGAAACCGCTCCATCAATGCGGTGTTGGTCTCGAAGACGACTCCCTCCTTGAGCGCCAGGGTGCCCATCCGCATGGGAACGCCCTTCGCGTGGCAGACGACATCCTTGAACACGAATGGCACCCCGGCGAACACTCCGTTCGATGCCGGGGCGACGGGCGGAACCGGCCAGGGCCCCTCGACGACAGCGTTCAGCTGCTCGTTCATTCGCCCCACGGCCTCGAACGCCGTCTGGCGAACCTCCTCGGCGCTGACCTGACCACTGCGAATCGCGTCGGCCAGGGCGGTGGCGTCATGCTCTGCGTACTCGGCGAACTTCATGGAAGTCTCGACCTTCTTCTCATCTCGATGCTGGGAGAGGGCGACAGCCGGGGATCCGTGGTCCCCGGCCGTCGCTAGTAGCTCCCGTCCGTGGCGCTTCCGCTTGTGGTGTTCCAGATGTCTTGGTGCATGCGCCAGACACCGTCGTCGAGAACATGGGTGACGATGCAGTTGTTCTCGGCGGAGGTCGTACGGTTGCCGCTGCGGACTGTGCCCCGCGTTCGACTCTGTTCGACGATGAGGCCATCGGCCACCACCAGACCTGTCAGCCAGGCTTCCTGCTTGACAAGTCCCGCCTCCATGAACCTCCCGATCGCGTCCTTGATCGCCTCTCGGCCCTGAATCAGCGCACCGTCCGGCGTCATCAGCACGCCGTCGACGGTGTACAAGTCGGCGAAGGCATCTGTATCGCGCTCATCCACAGCACGGGCGATCGCGGCGAAGGCGTTCTCGACGACGCGCCGTGCGTCGGCGTTGTCGATCACCGCACCGACGGTGCGGGTGATTTTGACGTCACTCACAGAACGCGATTCGCTTCGGAGTAGTCGTCGATGCTGGTCTTCTGGTGGGCATCGCCGGGCAGAACTCCGACGGCTCCGCTGCTCAGCACTCCCTTGGGGTTCTTGAAGTGTGGGATCACGTAGCGACCGATAGTTTCGATCGTCTCCATCAGTTCGTTGTGAGGGCCGTTGTCGATTCTCATGACGACTTCGTCGGCGCCGAGGGACTCAAGGCGCTCGATCATCTGGATCAGGTGCGCCGGATCGCCGACCATGACGCTGGGTCCGCAGTCCCGCAGCCATTCCGGGTCCTCGATCTTGTCCAGGATCTCGCCGTACATCTTGAACTCGCGGTACATGTCGGACCGCTGCGCCAAGTGCTGGTACAAGTCCTTCAGAACGATGTTCGACATCATGATCATGTCGCGCTCGCCGATCTCCATCGCGCGATCATTGGTCTTGGCGCAACGAACCGTGTTCGCGATGAGACCGACTGCCTTGGTGGTCCGACGAACGATGGGCTTGAGTTCATCGTCCTTGACCGAGTTGTAGCAGGCCAACAGCCTTTCAGCCTCGTCCCATCCGAGCCACATATCCGAGGTCAGGCAGCCCATCCCGAGGACCCGCGCCTCGTATATGGAGCTACCGGTCTGGGCGATCTTGAACAGGGGCGGGTGCGGCTCCTGAACTCCCTTCGGCGTGAGCTGACGTGGCGGGAAGGTGCCCCAGTGCTTACCGTCGTGCTCGAAGACATCGTCGGACACGGCGCGGACGAACAGCTCCATACCCTCGTCAGCCCGCGCCTTCGAATCGTCCAGCGGCACTCCGAACGCATCGAGCTGAAGGAGCGTATTACCGCGCACGAAGGCCACTTCCACGCGGCCGTTGGAGAAGATGTCCTCAGACATCGTCTGCTCGGCGATCAGGACCGGGTGGACCGCCGATGCCAACCGACCCATGTGGCGCAGCCGCATGGTGTTGGTGCGCATTGCGACGGCGGTGAAGATCACCTCGGGCGAGGGCGTACACGCCATCTCACCGATGAAGTGGTGCTCGGAGGTACCCCAGGTGTCGAATCCCATCTCCTCGGCGAACACCGCCTCCTCGACGAGGTCCAGGTACCGACGCTGGTATGAACTTCCGCGTGTGACAGCGGACTCGGTGAACAGTGTGAACTTCAAGGCTTCCTCCACGATTCGGGTGTCGCCGATGCTCGCCGTGTGTGCGCCGGTCGACCGGTTGGACAACATGTCGTACGTCGAGACTGCATCAGTTGAGCGTGAGCAGATATCCGCAATGCATACCGATTTACCGCCGCTGCCAAATCTCGGTACTTCTACCGATACGGCGTGGCCGCCGGTGGACGCACTATCCGAAGCACGAGGTGGCGCTCGATGATCAGCGTCGCAACCACGACGGTATCCAGAATCTGGCAGAGACCAGCGCAAAGCTCGGGCTCAGTCGCGACTGACAGTGACAAGGGGCACCGCTCACACCCCGCGCCTCACCTTCAGGTGAGATTGGCACCTTGAAACACATTGCGGAGCAGGTGCTTTCTCTAGGCTCGATCCCGCTCGGGCCCGGGGGTCGCACGCCCGGAGCCGGCACGTTGCGTCAGCTCCTGCAGTAGGGGATCAATACGGAAGGGCAACGGTGTGGTCAGGGCGAGCGTGGTACTCGAGTGCCGCACGCCCCGCAGCGCCACCACACGCTCAATGAGCAACTGCAGGCTCGACTGGGTCTCGGTGGCCACCCTGACGAGAAGGTCCTCGCGCCCAGTGGTGGCGTGAGCCTCCAACACCTCGGGGATGTCAGCCAAAGCGCGCACGATCGACCGCAGTTGACCCTGGTCGATCTCGAGCGCCAAGAATCCCTGCACACCTATTCCGACAGCCGCGAAGTCGATGTCAGGACGGAAGCCGCGCAACAGTTTTGACTCAGTCAGTCGACGAAGGCGGGCCTGCACCGTATTTCGCGCGACACCCAGTGAGACCGACAGTTCGCCGACCCCGACGCGGGCATCCCGCGACAGCAGGCTCAGCAGCCGTGCATCGAGCCGATCGATATTGAGCAATTGGATCACCTCATAACGTGATGGCTATCACTGACTGCGCGAAATGGACAGTTGGCGAAGAAAAGGTTGAACCGATCCTTACACATGAGGATTGTTGTGGCACCAAGTCGATCAGTTGCTGCCACATAGATGAGGGGTTCCGGGACACCGTGACACAACTACTGCCAAGTTCATTGACACCGCTAGTTGATCGCTACAGCGTCGATTCGGGTGCGGTGCTGATGACTGGCGTGCAGGCGATCGCGCGGCTGCTCGTCGAGCAGCACACACGCGACCGCAGGAACGGTCGCCGAACAGCAACGTTCGTCTCGGGGTATCAGGGCAGTCCGTTGGCCGGGCTGGATACCTTGCTGGCGAGAACGTCGGTCCTGCGAACCGATCACGATGTGCACCTGGTCCCCGGACTCAATGAGGAGATCGCGGCAACATCGGTGTGGGGCAGCCAGATTGACCTTCCCGCCGGGGAGTCGACGCATGATGGGGTGATCGGCGTCTGGTATGGGAAAGGGCCAGGACTCGACCGCGCCAGCGACGCCCTTCGTCATCTGGCCATGTACGGCGCGCACCCCAAAGGGGGTGTCCTTGCGCTCGTCGGTGACGACCCCGCAGCGAAGTCGTCCTCGGTCCCGGCCGCCAGCGAGCGCTCATTGGCTGCGCTGAGCATGCCGATCATGTTCCCGCGCAACGCCGAAGAGATCATCGTGTTCGGACTGCACGCTATCGCGCTGTCGCGGGCGTCGGGCTGCACAGTCGCGATGAAGCTCGTCGCCGATGTCGCCGACGGGCTGTGGACCTTCGACCGTGCACTCCACGACCTCGACATCAGTGTGCCCGACGTCAGCTGGCAGGGAGCGCCCTGGACGTACCGCCAGCGGCTCATGGCCGCACCGCCCGACAGCGTCCTCGCCGAGGCGGACTTGTACGGGCCACGATGGGAAATGGTGAAGGCCTTCACCGCGGCCAACCACCTCGACCGCATCGAGGTCGACCCTCCCCACGCCCGGCTGGGTGTCATCGCAGTCGGCTCCGCCTACGACGCCGCCCGCGGCGCGCTCGGCGATCTCGGGCTGGACGATCGCACGCTGGCGGACAGAGGAATTCGTCTCATGCGTGTCGGCATGCCGTACCCGCTGGGTGGCGAGAAGGTGCGTCGACTCGCCCGCGGAGTCGACACCGTCCTCGTCATCGAAGACAAGACCGGATTCGTCGAATCACAAGTCAAAGACGCCCTCTACGGCGTGTCTTCGGCTCCTGCCGTACTCGGTAAACTCGACAGCACCGGGCGTCCCCTGATTCCCGCCGACGGCGAACTCACCTCAGCACGCCTCATGGGCCCCCTACGCCGGATCCTGAAGGACCTGGTCACCCTCGCCGCGCCGTCCAGCGCTCCCCTGCAACTACCCCTGCTCTCCACGCAGCGCACCCCATACTTCTGCTCCGGCTGCCCCCACAACAGGTCCACCGCCGTACCTGAAGGCTCGTTGGCCGGCGGGGGAATCGGCTGCCACACCCTGGTGACCATGTCCGGCCGCACCGATTCTCAGGTCACCTGTCTGACTCAGATGGGCGGTGAAGGTGCCCAATGGATAGGCCAATCCCCTTTCACCGACGTCGAACACATCTTCCAAAACGTCGGTGACGGAACGTACTTCCACTCAGGTCAACTCGCGCTACAGGCCTGCATCGCGGCGGGCGTCAACATCACGTACAAGGTTCTCTACAACTCCGCGGTGGCGATGACCGGAGCACAAGACGCCGAGGGCGCGCTCTCGGTACCTGACCTGACCCACAAGCTCACCGCCGAGGGCGTCACCAAGATCATCGTGTGCGCCGACGAACCGCACCGTCACAGCGGCGCCCGCTTCCCCGACGGAACAACCGTGTGGCACCGGGACCGCCTTGACGAGGCGCAGCGGACCCTGCGCGATATCCCCGGCGTCACCGTGTTGATCTACGACCAGCAATGCGCCGCCGATGCGCGACGCAAACGCAAGCGTGGCGGCTTGCCGGCGCGCCGGACCCGAGTCGTCATCAACGAAGCCGTCTGCGAAGGCTGCGGCGACTGCGGCGTCAAATCCAACTGCCTGTCGGTGCAGCCGGTTGACACCGAGTTCGGCCGCAAGACACGCATTGACCAGACGACCTGCAATACCGACTACACGTGTCTCGACGGCGAGTGTCCCTCATTTGTCACGGTTGAAGTCCCCGACACTGCGGTGACGCCGAGACATCGAACCCCTCCGCCGCCGAAGGTTCCCACACCCGCGTCGCACATTCCCGACGCAGGCTTCAACGTGTTCCTCGCAGGAATCGGTGGAACCGGCATCGTGACCGTGAATCAAGTCCTCGGTACCGCAGCCCTGCGCGCAGGTCTCCACGTCGTGGGTCTCGACCAAACCGGACTGAGCCAGAAGGCCGGACCGGTCACCTCTCATCTGAAACTCAGTCACACCGCCACGCACACCTCCAACCGCATTGGCCCGGAGTCTGCGGACTGCTTCCTGGCCTTCGACCTGCTCACCGCCGTCGACAACAAACACATCGCCGTTGCGGCCAGCGCCAACACCTCCGCGATAGCCTCAACCAGCCGAACTCCGACCGGAGACATGGTGTACGACCCAGCGGTCAGCTACCCGGACACCGGCGAACTCCTCGACCGCTTGACCGCCGCCTCGCGACAGGTCCACGCTCTTGACGCACTCGCGGCGTCACAGGCGCTCTTCGGCAACAGTCTGGTGGCGAACTTTCTTCTGGTTGGAGCAGCGTTTCAGGCCGGTGCACTTCCGATCCCCGAGCATCATCTCGAAGAGGCCATTCACCTCAATGGGGTTGCGGTCGAGGCCAATCTCGCCGCGTTCCAGTGGGGACGCGTCGCAGTTGCCGACCCATCGGCGTTCGCGGCGGCCATCGCACCCCGGACCGTCGCGGAGCCGCCGGTTCTTGCGGCCAGTCACCGACTGATGCGCGATACCGGAATCGGCGGGCAGACCGCACAGCTCGTGGCACGGCGGGCAGCCGACCTCATCGACTACCAGAACGACAAGCTTGCCGAAAACTACATCCGGACGGTGCAGATCGCCTGGGAGGCAGAGCGGCTCGTGGGGGAAGACACCGCATTCAGCCAGGCAGTCGCCCGCAACCTCTACAAACTCGCCGCCTACAAGGACGAGTACGAAGTCGCCCGCCTTCTCACCGATCCGGCATTCCTCAACGCCATACAGACCGAAGTCCCCGGGGGCGAACAGCTGACATACAAACTCCATCCGCCCACGCTCAAAGTGCTCGGACGCAACAGCAAAGTCGGATTCGGCCCCCGTACGCATATCGTTCTGCGGCTCCTACAACGGGGGAAGCGTCTACGCGGCACTCCTCTCGACCCATTCGGTTACACCGCGATGCGCCGCCTCGAACGCTCACTGTTGGCCCACTACGAGGAGCTGGTGCGCGAATTCGCCAGCACCCTAAGCACAGACAACTACGCCACCGCCATCGCTGTCGCTGAAGCACCTGACCTGATCCGCGGATACGAGGACGTCAAACTGCGCAACGTCGACCGCTACCGCGCCCGCCTGCACGAACTCGGCGTGGTCGCCGAGCAATTCTGAGAACCCGAGAGGCCACATCATGTCCATCGACACCGCTCCGACCGCACACCTTCCGAACGGCGAAACAATTGGGGTATTCGGACGGCCCGACTTCGCTGACGACACCCCACACGAGCAGGTTGTCTATTGCCACGATGCCGCCACCGGGCTGCAGGCAATCATCGCCATACACTCCACGACATTGGGTCCCGCGCTCGGCGGAACCCGCTTCTACCCCTACGCCGACGAACACGCCGCACTCACAGATGTACTGCGCCTTTCGCGTGGCATGACATACAAGGCGAGTGTCTCGGGCCTCGCTCTCGGTGGAGGCAAGGCGGTGATTATCGGAGATCCCGAGACAAGCAAGACTCCAGATCTGCTCCGCGCATACGGGCGCTTCGTCGAATCCCTTCGGGGCCGCTACATCACAGCCGCTGACGTCGGGACGACTGCTGACGACATGGACATCATCGGCGAAACCACCGACCGTGTTGTCTCGCGCACTGAGGCCGCAGGCGGCTCGGGTGACAGTGCGCCCCTGACCGCACTCGGTGTATTCCGCGCAATCGAGGCTGCAGCACAACATCTCTGGCAGTCGGCCGATCTCTCCGGTCGGGTAGTGGGAGTCGAGGGCACCGGAAAAGTCGGACTCCAGCTTGCCCTGCTGTTGACAGCCGCAGGAGCGTCCGTCGTCGCATCCGACATCAACCCGCAATCGTTGCAGCGCATAAGGACGCAGCTGCCCGCCGTTCGCACTGTCGAGACACTTCACGGCCTCGACCTGGATATCTACGCGCCCTGCGCGATGGGTGGCTCGTTGACGGAACGCAGTGTGGAGTCTCTTAGCGCCAAGATCGTCTGCGGCGCCGCCAACAATCAACTGAGCCGACCGGAGGTGGAGTTGTCTCTGCGTGATCGCGACATCGTCTGGGTGCCAGACTATGTCGCGAACAGCGGTGGTCTTATTCAGGTCGCCGGGGAAATCAAAGGGCAGACTCGCCAGGAAATGACGGCGGCCGTCGACCGCATCGCCGACACTGTCACCGACATCCTCCAGGCGCGACGCGAGACTGACAACCTCGCCGGCCGGGCGGCCTCAGCGCTCGCACGGCGCAACCTAGGCTTCACGCCATAGCGCGGCAAGCCGCCTGGGAGGCAATGCTCTGGACCAGGTTGGGTCGTCGACGAGGCCCTGAACAGCGACATACCGGACGGTGTCTTTACGTCGCCGGGCATGACCGTGGTCGGACCGGCGGGTATCAGTTCGTCCTATTCGACCGGTAGTGGCGGCGGGAAGTAAGCGTCGGCGGCTGCGTCATCACCCGTGGACTGAGTCAACAGCAGCCGCACTGTCTCGACCAGGTGGTCGCGCATCCTCGTCGCGCTGGCAGAAGGATCGCGAGCCTTAATGGCATCGAGAATCCGCTTGTGCACCAGCAGGATGTCGGCGAGGGTTCTGGTCGCCGTGGTCGACAGTCCTCGGTCCATCATCTGAATCCGGGTATTCGCCGCCACCTCGGTCACTCTCCGGTTGCCGGCGGCGGCCAGAATCGCGGCGTGGAAATCGACATCTGCTGCCTGGAACACGGCCTCGTCGCCGGCTTCGGCGGCCTCACGCATCCGGTCGAAGGCTTCCTCGACGGGCCGCAGCAGCTCGTCGCTCAACAGCTCTGCGGCCCGATAGGCCGAGGGCACCTCAAGCATCATCCGCAGCGAGTAGATCTCCTCGATGTCGCGGGTGGACACCTCCAGGATGCGCACGCCACGGCTGCGTTCGAACCGGACCATGCCGTGACTCGCCATGCGCAGCAGCGCCTCGCGCACCGGCGTCCGTGACACCCCTAGCCGTCCGGCGATCTCCACCACCGAATGCATGGCGCCGGGCTGCAGTTCTCCCACCCGGACGGCGCGCATCAGCTCGTCATAGACCCGATCGGTAAGCGAAACCTGCCCAGGATCGAACACGATTTCACGTCTCCCTGATGAGCCGACATATTTCCGTCAGCATAAATGCATGCAGCATGCGCCGTGTTACTTACCGTCGATCGTGTCGGCCCGCGATCACAGGAACGACAGGTCCGCGCCCTGGCTGGCCGGCAGCACGGTGTCCTCGTACAGCCGACGCCAACCCCGCGCCGCACGCGGCGGTGGGGTGAACGATTTCAGCCGCTCGGCGATCTCCTCCTCGGATACCAGTAGATCGATCGACCGGTTCGGAACATCCAGCCTGATCAGATCACCGTTGCGGACCACCGACAGCGGTCCGCCCACAGCCGCCTCGGGGTCGCAGTGCAGCACCACTGTCCCATACGAGGTCCCGCTCATCCGCGCGTCGGAAACCCGGACCATGTCACGCACTCCCGCCTTGGCCAGTTTCCCCGGGATCGGTAGCGCACCGGCCTCCGGCATGCCCGCCGCCACCGGTCCCGAGTACCGCATCACCAGCACGTGATCGGGGGTGACGTCCAGATCGGGATCGTCGAGGATCGTCGCTGCGTCGGCGGGGTTATCCACCACCAGCGCCGGTCCGGTGTGCTGCATCAGATGCGGGCTGGCCGCCGACGCCTTGATGATCGCGCCATTGGGAGCCAACGAACCGGAAAGCACGGCCAGCGCCCCGGGCGGGCCCAACGGCTCGTCGAGGTGACGGATCGTGTTCTGCCACTCAGCCGGCGCGTCCGTGTTGTTGATCATCTCGCCCAGCGACCGTCCGCTGACGCCCCGATGGTCCCTGTGCAGCAGCGGTGCCAGCTCCGCCAGCAATGTCGGAACCCCGCCGGCCCGGTGAAAGTCCTCCATGTAACCGACGCCCGAGGGTTTGCAGTCGACGAGCAGTGGTGTGTCCGAACCGATCTTGTCAAAGTCCGACATCGTAAGCTCCACTCCGGCGCGGCGTGCCACCGCGATGACGTGGATCAGCGCATTGGTCGAACCGCCGATCGCGGCCAGTACCCGGATTGCGTTCTCGAACGCCTCGCGCGTCATCACATCACGCGGCAGTGGACCGCCGGTTCGGGCCAATTCAACTGCACGCCGACCGGTTTCGGTGGCGTGGCGCAGTCGGGCACCGCTCACGGCCGGCGGCGTCGCCCCGCCCGGCAGCATCATGCCCAGTGTCTCGGTCAATGCCGCCATGGTGGAGGCGGTCCCCATCACCGTGCAGGTTCCGGCCGTCGAGACCAGTTCCTGTCGCACCGAGACGATCTCCTCGTCGCTGAGTTCACCGCCACGGTGGGCGCCCCAGAACCGCCGGCAGTCGGTGCACGCACCTAGGCGCTCGCCGCGCCACGACCCGCTCATCATGGGGCCGACGACCTCCAGCATGACCGGGATGTCCGAGGAGGCGGCCGCCATCAACTGGGCCGGGACCGTCTTGTCGCAGCCGCCGAGCAGCACCGCCGAATCCATCGGCAGGGCCCGAATCATCTCCTCGGTGTCCATCGCCATCAGGTTGCGGAACAGCATCGTGGTCGGCGAGGTCAGGATCTCACCGAGTGAGATCGTCGGGAATTCCATCGGCAGACCACCGGCCTGCTCAACCCCGCGCTTCACCGCAGCCAGCAATGCAGGCATGTCGCGGTGACAGGTGTTGTAATCCGACTGTGTCACGGCGATTCCGACGAGCGGCCGTTCCAGGCTCTCGTCGTCGAAACCGGCCGATGCGAGGAACGCCCTGCGCAGATAGCGGCTGAACCCTGGATCCCCGTACGACGTCCGACTGTTGTCGACCGCAGAGGTACCGGATCGGTATCCGCGTGGCTCGGGCGATGAAGACATGGAAAATCCTTTCGGTGCGCAGCAATTCACGAAGAAGTGCGCGACGAATCAAAGAAACACAGGTTGCGCTCAGGCCAGCAGCGGCATCGCCAGCGGGCGCATCGGCGCGCCCGTGGCGCCGCGCACCTTCATGCACGCGCCGATGAATGCGAACTCGTAGAGTCTCTCGCCGGCGAGCTTCTCGCAGTCGACAACCTCCATGATCGGCACGCCCGCCTCTGCCAGCAGATAGGTGTGCACAACCTGCCAGTTCTCGGCATCCGGCGAAGGTGACTGCTCCAGCGCCAGGTTGTCCCCACCGATGACGGCCGCACCGGCCTGGGCGAGGTACTCCGCACCCTCACGGTTCAGCCCGGGCGCATTGTCTATGTAGCGATCGTTGTCGGGCCAGTACTGCATGCGTCCAGTTCGCACCAATGCGACGTCGCCGGGCCGGAATTCCACGTTCTGCCGCTTCAGCGCATCCGCGAGATCCTTCGCGCCGATGCCATAGTTGTCCGGCAGGACGTCGACTCCGTGCAGTCCGGCCACATCGAAGAGAACGCCACGGGTGATGATCGGCGGGAACTTGTCGGCCCCGCACTTGATCCAGTGCCGCGAGCTGATGCACTGCGCTGCTTCGTATCCGTTGAAGATCTTCCCGTTGTAGCCGAAGTGGTTCAGCGTGTCGATATGCGTGCCGCAGTGGGTGTACATCGACATCGCGTCACCGGAGTAGGCCACCAGGTGGTTCTGGTCGACGCCCACGCCGGTGATGTCGTCGAGCACGGTACCCACCGGCGTGTGGGTCATCCACTGTTGGAAGCCGGGGTCGCCGGCCTTGGTCCAGGACGGCATCCCGATGAAATAGTCGACCGACAGGTCGATCGCGGCACCGCCGTCGGCGGCCCGCATGACCTCACGCGACTTCTCGGCGCTGATCAGGTTCAGCATGCCGATCTCATCGTCCGGACCGAATGGACTCATGGTGATCTCGCGGAACTTCGCGGCGTGCGCAGCGATGAGGTTGCGGGTGCGCTCGTCGATGATGCCGGGTCCACACACGATGGCCTCCTTCTGTCTAACTGTCGATAGGGTTGGTGAGTGCCGAGTACAGCTCGGGACGACGTCCCTGGAAGACCGGCAGGGAGTACGGGGGATCATCGAACGTCAAAGTCTTGGTACGGGATTGGCGCACATCGATGGATGCCACCGAGATCCCCTCGGTGGTGCCCGCGTCGACGAGGACCTCGCCGGTGGGCGCCACCACCTGGCTGCGGCCGAAGAAGTCGGTGCCGTTCTCGCGATCGCACCGGTCCGACACCGCCAGATACACCAGGTTCTCCACCGCGCGCACCCGGGTCATGTAGTCGGCCAGGAAGCCGGCCGTGGTCGGCCAATTGGTGGGCATGGCAATGACATCGGCCCCGCCGAGCGCGATGTCTCGGGCGCATTCCGGGAACCGCAGGTCGAAGCAGATCATGATTCCGACGCGTAGCGCACCGATGTCGTACACGCGCTGGGCGGCACCGTCACCGGGGTCGACGAACCGGTCGGCCCCCAAGAGTGGCAGGTGTTGCTTGCGGTAGGTGCCGACTACGCCGTCGGGACCGATCAGGACGGCACTGTTGAAGACCTTGTCGCCATCGCGCTCGAGCAGGCCCACCACAGCGAATGTGCCGGTGTCCGAGGCGGCCTCGAGCAGCGGTGCCAACCGGTTCTCATTGGCCTCGATCGCGGCGGCCTCAGCCTCCTCGCGCGAATCCATCATGTAACCGGACAACGCGCATTCGGGGAAGACGGTCATCTGGGCCCCGCGCGCGGCGGCATCGCGCATCCAGCGGGCCGTCGAGACGATATTGGCGCCCGGATCGCCGAGCACGGCGGGGACTTGAGCGACGGCGATTGCGGGGTCGGGTGTGGCGATGTCGGTCCGGTCTACATCCGGGCTGGACTGATCTTCGGACACCTTTTCCTCGCTTCCACTGACCTCGCTTGCCACATTGACATGCTGCATGCAGCATGTCAATGTGTGTGACGTGGGATACTCTACGTGCTGCATGCAGCGTGTCGAAAGCGAGTTCGACTCATGACCGACAGCGCATCGACCACCGTGAAAACGACCCTGATCACCGGCGCTGCCAGCGGAATCGGCGCGGCCACCGCCACACTGCTGGCCCAGCGCGGCCACCGCCTGGTGCTCGCGGACATCGACGCCGACCATCTCGAGCAGGTCGCCGGCGACATTCGGGCGTCGGCCCCCGAGGGAGTCGGCATCATCACCGTCTTCGCCGACGTGTCCGACGAGAGCACCGCGGCGGCCGCCGTCGAGGCCGGTTACCAGGCCTTCGGCGGGATCGACGGGCTGGTCACGTCGGCCGCGGTGATGGTCTCCAAGCCCCTGACCGAGACCACGCTCGACGACTGGAACTCCCTTCAGTCGGTCAATGTGACCGGTGTCTTCCTGATCTGCCGCGAGTTCATCCGCCGTCTGGTCGAGAACGACCGGACCGGCGCGATCGTCAACCTGTCCTCCATCTCCGGCACCGTCGCGCTACCCAACCAAGCCGCCTACTGCGCCTCCAAGGGCGCAGTGGCCCAGCTGACCCGCCAGATCGCGGTCGAGTACGCACCGCGGGGCATCCGCGCGAACGTCGTCAGCCCCGGCACCGTCGAGACCCGGCAGCTGGCCACCTATCTCAGATCACAGCCGGATCCCGATGCCGCGCGCCGCGCCCTGTATGCCGCGCATCCCATCGGCCGGGTCGGTGAGGCCTCCGAGGTGGCATCAGCCATTGCATTCCTGCTGGGACCCGACTCCAGTTTCGTCACCGGCGCGGCCCTGGCCGTCGACGGTGGTTACACCAGCATCTGACCGGTCCAACGTCTTTCGAGGAAAGCCCCACCATGTCAACTCTCACGTCAGAGACCGGGCCGAGCAATAAGGCTGAGCCCGACCACCGCTCGCTGTGGCACCGTATCCGGACCGACAGGTTCATGCCGATCTGGCTGCTCGCCGTCGTCGTCTTCGTCATCAGCCCGCTGATCGCACCCGGCAGCATGACCGGATCCGCGCTCACCGCGATGCTGCCCTTCGCCGGTGTCATGGCGATCGCCGCCCTCGGACAGACACTGGTCATCACCCACGGCGGCATCGACCTCTCGGTGCCGGGCGTGATGGCGATCGCCGCGGTGTGCGTCACCAAGCTAGCCCAGGACGGACAGCTGCCCACCGTCGTGTGCGTTCTGCTCGGCATCAGCGCCGGCGCCATCTCCGGGTTGGTGATTGGCATTGCGGTAGTTCGATTCTCGGTGGCGGCGTTCGTCGCATCCCTGGCGGTCAACTCTTTGTTGACCGGTCTGGTGCTGGTGCTCTCCGGCGGCTTCCCCGGCACCGCCGACCCCGCCGTCAGCGCCTTCGCGGTCAGCTCGGTCGCCGGCATCCCCACACTGTTCCTCTTTGCGGTGGTGCTGGTCGTCATCGCACAGCTGGTGCTCAAGCAGAGTGTGGCCGGCCGGCGGTTCGTTGCCGTCGGCGCCGGGGTACCCGCGGCCCGCATCGCCGGGCTGCGGACATCCACCAACGGGGTGATGGCCTATGTTCTGGCTGGAATTGCCTACGCCACAGCAGGAATGCTGCTGGCCGCCTACCTGCGCACCCCCGACCTGCAGCTGGGTCAGAGCTATCAGCTGACCACCATCGCCGCGGTGGTGCTGGGCGGCACGTTGCTGCGCGGCGGCATCTCATCGATCACCGCGACCGCAGTCGCTGCGCTGTTCCTCACCCAGCTCGGCCAGGTGGTGCTAGCCGCAGGCGCGTCGACGGCCATGCAGTTGCTGATCCAGGCCCTGGTGTTGGCGGCGGCCATCATCCTGCGCGGGGTCAACTGGCGACGCTTCGTCCAGTTCCGTACCACCACTACCCAGCAATAAGTCTTTGAGCAACAGGAGAATTGGTGTGAAAACTCGTACCAGGACGACCGTCGCGGCGCTGCTGGCCGGCGTGACGCTGACGTCGTGCGCCGGTGGGCCGTTCAGCGCGCCGGCCGCGTTCCAGGTCGATCCGGTCTATCTTGACCCCAGCCTCAGCGGGTCGGTCGACCAGCTCAAGCCCATCACCGACTTCTGCGGCGACCAGCCGGTCAAGGTGGCACTCGCCGACGGCGTCGGCGACAACGCCTTCCGCAAGACGGCTCGCGCCGAATTCGAGGATGAGGCCGCCAAGTGCCCCAACATCGAGGTGCTGCCCTATGCGGACGGACAGAACAACCCGCAGAAGGCGATCGGCGACATCAAGGCGCTGGTCGCGCTCGGCGTGCAAGCCCTGGTGGTGTTCCCCGACGCCGGCCCCGCCTTGCTACCCACCCTGAGGGAAGCGTTCGAGGCCGGGGTGGCCGTCGTGCCCTACACCGCCAGCCCCGGCGGCACCCCCGGCGTCGACTACACGACGTTCGTCGGCCACAACACCGTCACCGACGGCGCCAGGTGGGCCGAGTGGGTGTGCAACGCTCTCGGACCCAAGGGTGGCAACTCCGTGTTTCTCGGCGGCACTCCCGGTAACGCCCAGAGCCTCAGTGAGATTCACGGCATCGAGGACGAGCTCGCCAAGAATCCGGACTGCAAGAACGTCACACTGCTCAACACCCCGGGCGCCCCGATCGATACCGGCTGGAACCCCGGCCAGACGCAGCGCGTGGTCGCCGGTCTGTTGGCCAAGTACCCCAAGATCGACGCCGTGATCACCGATTCAGGTGACAGTTCCCTTGGCGGCATCCGGGCGTTCCTGCAGGCCGGACGGCCGCTTCCGGTGTGGACGGCCAACGACAACAACGGTTTCGCCTGCGCCTATGTCGAGAACAAGCCGAAGCAGCCGCAGTTCCAGATCGTCGCCGTCACCTCGCGCACCTGGATCATCCGGCTCGCGTTGCGCAAGGCCGTCGCCGCCGCACAGGGCATTCCCGAGCCGGAGCCCGACATCGTCAACGTACCCATCGTCATGAACTCACTGGACCCCAAGCTCACGCCGGAGTGTGATCCCGACCTGCCGGCCAGTGCCGTCACCTCCTCCCAGCTGAGCCGAGAGAAACTCGCGGAGATCTACCGATGACCCACAACCCCACCGCACCTGCCCGAACCGAGGAAGGGTCAAAGACCTTGGTAGACAACTTCCGTCGCGGTCTGTCGGTAGCCGGCATCACCAAGACGTTCCCGGGCGTCACCGCATTGGACGATGTCAGCTTCGAAGCCGTACCCGGCGAGATACACGCGCTGGTGGGTGGCAACGGGGCCGGCAAATCGACGCTGATGGCGGTCGCGTCCGGTGCGCTGTCCCCCGACTGCGGCACCGTGCGGATCGGCAACGACGAACTGACCGCGGCCTCACCGCTGGCCGCCAAGGTGGCCGGCCTGGCCATCGCCTACCAGATCCCGGCGACCCTGCCCGATCTCACCGTCGCAGAGAACCTGGTGCTGGCGGTGCCGCCGAGCCTTCGGCCCCGACTCGGCGAAGCCAATGCGTGGGCGGTGGAGAAACTCAGGCCGATGGGTATCGAGATCGACCCGACGGTACCGGCCGGACAGCTCGGCCTGGCCGAGAAGCAGGCCATCGAGATCTGCGGTGCTCTCGCCTGCGAGCCCAGCGTGCTGATCCTCGACGAACCGACCGAACCGTTCGCCGCGGCCGAGTCCGCGCGGCTGTTCCAGCTGATCCGCAGGCTGTCCGGATCAGGGGTGGCGGTCATCTACATCAGCCACCGGTTGCCGGATGTCTTCGAACTGGCCGACCGCATCACCGTCCTGCGCGACGGCCAGATTCGTGGTCAGTTCGCCGCCGCAGACGTCACCGAGGACGAGATCATCACCCTGATCGCGGGACGGGCCGTCGAGGCACTGTTTCCCGACCGCACCGACGATCCGGGCGAACCGGCCGTGGTGGTCTCCGACTTCGGTGCCGTCGGCGCACCCGGGGTGTCCACAAAGATCCGGCGGCGCGAGATCCTCGGCCTGGCCGGCGTCGAGGGCAACGGCCAGCGGGAGTTCATCCGGGCGCTCGGCGGTGCCGTCGCCTCCCACGGCGAGTTGTCCATGGACGGTGGCCGGATCCGGCTGTCCTCGCCCCGCGCAGCCCGCGACAAGGGCATCATCCTGATGCCGCAGGAACGCGGCATCGAAGGTATCGCACCCATCCTTTCGGTCCGTGAGAATCTCTCTCTAGCTGCGTTACAACGCGTTTCGCGTGGCGGCTTCGTATCCCCTGCGGTCGAGCGGGAACTCGCCCAGGAGCAGGTCGCCGAACTCGGCGTGAAGACCGCCACCATCGACACCGAGGTGGGCACCCTGTCGGGCGGTAACCAGCAGAAGGTGGTGCTGGGCCGGGCGCTGCTCTCGGCCCCCGAGTTGCTGCTGTGCGACGAACCGACCCAGGGCATCGACGTCGGCGTCCGCTCGGAGATCTATCACCGCCTGCGTGGCGTCGCCGACTCCGGGACCCCGGTGGTGGTGCTTAGCTCCGACGACGTGGAGCTCGCCGGATTGTGCGACCGCGTGCTGGTGTTCTCCCGTGGCCGCGTGGTCAGGGAGCTCCTCGGCGACGAACTCACCGAGCACGCGATCACCGAGGCCTCACTCACCGCGGGTCGCACCGATGCCGAGGCCGAAGCCACGACCGCTCCGCGCATCGGTCGTCCCAGCCGCTGGCAGCGGCTGATCGGCAGCCAGCAGTCGCCGAGCCTGGTGCTGCTCGCGGTCATCCTGGGCCTCGGCGCGGTCACCACCGCCGTCAACGGGCGGTTCCTCTCGGAGTTCAACATCGCCAACTTGCTGATGCTGATGGCCCCGGTGCTGTTCCTGGCTGCGGGGCAGTTGATCGTCATGCTGACCGGCGGCATCGATCTGTCCGTGGGGCCACTGAGCGGGGCGCTTGTGGTGGTGGCCTCCTTCTTCATTGTGGAGGGCTACGGATTCGGCTGGTGGATATTGGGTTTCGTCCTGATGTTCGCGCTGGCTGGGGCGGTCGGCGTCGCCAACGGCGCGATGGTCCGCTATTCGCGGGTGGTGCCGGTGGTGGCCACGTTGATCACCTACACCGGGCTCCAGGGGTTGTCCCTGGTCTGGCGCGACGCGCCGGGCGGGGTCATCTCCCTCGACGTGGTCGAAGCGCTCAACACCCGCATCGGCCCGTTCCCGATCGCCGTCCTGATCGGCGTCGTGGTGCTGGTCGGGTTCGAATTCGCCTCACGCCGAACCAGCTTCGGTCTGCGTCTGCGAGCCTCCGGCTCGGATGAGGCTGCAGCCCGCAAGCGCGGAGTCGGTGTCGATGCGGTGCACATGATCGCCTACCTGGCCAGCTCGCTGTTAACCGCTGTCGGGGCACTGCTGCTGATGGCCCAGATCGGTGTGGGCGATCCCACCGCGGGCATCACGTACACGCTGGTGGCCATCACCGCGGTGGTGCTCGGTGGCGCGTCGATCTTCGGTGGACGCGGCAGCTTCATCGGCGTGCTGTTCGGTGTACTGCTGCTCCAGGTGATCAGCAACGCGACCGTCTTCCTGGCGCTGTCACAGGCGTGGCAGTACCTGTTGGTCGGCCTGATGGCCCTGGCCGCCACTGCGGCCTACGCCCAGGTGCAACGCAAGACCGCACGGTGAGAATGGGCTGAGAATCCGTGCCGGTCCCCATCCTCCGACCCAACCCGCATCAAGCCCTCGGCCCCGATGCGTGGGGTTGGCGAGTGAATGCCCGGTGCCGTGACGAAGATCCGTCGATCTTCTTCCACCCGGACGGGGAGCGCGGCAAGGCACGTCTGCACCGACGGCAACGCGCCAAGCAGATATGCGAACAGTGCCCGGTCCGAGTGGAGTGCCGAGAGCACTCGCTGACGCACCACGAGGCATACGGGGTGTGGGGCGGGTTGACCGAAGAGGAGCGAAACGCGCTGCTTCCGCCCGTCTAGCCGAGGACCGCGGCAACGCAGATCACGACTAGTTGCGCATTGTCGACAATCATCTATCATTTTTGGCACTGCCGAGCACTTCGATGCGCGGGCAGAGACTGTGTGGGCGAGACATAGAAGGCATGTGAGGGGCGTGCGCTTGGTACCGGCGCCCGCTGAGCGATCCGTAGTCGTCAGTCGCCGATTTCAGGAGATGGTTGTGAATGGTTGTGTCTGAGCCGACGACGGCAAATGGTATCCCCGCGCGCGTGGGTGTGGTTTGGCGGCCGGACTTCGATCCACGCGCGCTCGCAGCGTTCGCCAGTGAGGTCGAACAGGGCGGCATCGACGAATTGTGGCTGTGGGAGGACTGCTTTCTGCAGGGCGGGATCGCACAAGCAGCGGTCGCTCTCGCAGAGACTGAATCGCTCGTAGTCGGCGTCGGAGTACTGCCAGCCCCATTACGCAGCGTGGTCGCCACGGCGTTGGAGATCTCCACGCTCGCAACGATGTTCCCCGGCCGTGTGCAGCTGGCGATTGGCCACGGCGTGCAGCAGTGGATGCGTCAAGCGGGAGCCGCGGTGTCCTCGCCTCTAACCCTGTTGCGCGAGTATGTGACAGCGCTGCGCCGCCTGCTGGCGGGGGACACAGTCAGCATGGCCGGCGACTACGTCCAGCTCGATGCGATACGCCTCGAATTCGTACCCGATGTCCCGGTTCCCGTGTTCATCGGCGGCGCTGGCCCCAAGACGTTGACGTTGGCAGGCGAGTTCGCCGACGGTGTCATCCTGGATTGCCAGCAGACCGCTTCCAGCGTGCGTGCCGCGCTCGGCCACGTCGATCAGGGGCGACGCCTCCAAAACCCCGCGCTCTTTCGCCAAGTGATGTACGTCGCCTGTGCGCCGGGTGCACGCTCCGTTGCGCGGTTGGCCGCGGAGGCTGAGCGCTGGAACGTAACGCCCGTCTCGGAATTCGGGGTCGGTGGTTCTGTCAGCGATATCAGCGGTGGCATTGCGCCCTACAGTGCGGCGGGGCTCGACACGGTGATCCTCCAACCGATCGGCGACGAGGCTGACACACCAGACTTTCTGGCGGCCGTCAAAGATCTCGTCAGGGCGTGGAGGGGTGCGGCGTCTACGCGAAGTAGCGTCGGCTGAAGCGGTCTTGGATATGGCTGACGGCCCGGAACGCGCTGCGCAAGTGGCGGCGTTCTGAACTGTCCAAGGTTCTCGGGTCCACTCCTGACTCGGCGGAGCCTCCCGATTTGATCGCCTCGATCTGGGAATCGAACACGATCTGATAGCACAGCTGGAACGCGCCGACGAGCGTGTCGGCTTCTTCGGCGTTGAGCAGCCCCGCCTGGTGCGCGCGGGCCAAGCGTTGCGGGGTCGTTCCCACCACGTCGCCGGTGCGGTGGGCAAGTGCGCGGGCCAGCGAGGCGACGGGCCGCAGGCCGGCTCGCTTGAGATTGAGGCGGCTCTTCCGTTCGCCGAAGTGCTCGATGACGAATCCTCGAACAAACCCGCTGGGCGGGCGGTCATGCAGTGCGAAATCCATTATTGCGCGGGCGAATTGATCGCGTCCGTGTCCGGTGGTCAAGCTAGTGCGGAGCCCTTGAGTCAGCTCCGGGTGCGTCACCGGTCGCGCGTCGAGCATCGTCGAGGCCAAGAGGAGGTTATCGGTGTCGTTCGGCGCGGTGCGCCACACTTGAGCGACATCGCGCCACTGTTGGCTGGGGCGGCTGAACAGCGGGGACGATGCGTTGAGGCCTTTCGGGCACGGCTGCAGGCCGCACTGGGCCAAGGCGGCGATGAGGGGCTCGGCGCCGGCGGCGGCCTGCTCCCGTGACACCGCCGTCCCCGCCGGGCTGACCCAGGACACCGCCGTGTCGAGATCGGAGTTGGGCAGCGGTTCGCGGCGGCCTAGTGAGCCCAGCAGCATCCACGCGCAGTCGAGATCAGCCAGCGGCGTTGTGTCACTGCACAATTCGATGGCTCTGACATACACGGCCTCGATCATCGCCGCTAGCAGTCGGCCCAGATGCTCGGCCCCGACACCGGATTCCCACAGCTCCACCGTCGTCGGAGTCAAGAGCCGACAGGTTTCGGCGAGCTGGGACACGGTCATCGCCGAGGTGATCGCAGTGCGGATCATCAGCGGATTGCGCACCTCAGCGGCGGCCATGTCGACCACCCGGGTGATGCCGACCGGGGTACCGGCGGCATCGTCGATGACCAGGTGGTGAATTCCGCGTTCGACCATGAACAGGTAGGCGGTGCTGACGGTGTTCTCCGAGATCATCGAGATCGCCGGGGTGCTGCCAATGAGGGATACCGGTGCGTCCACTCCGACCTCACCGGTTGCCACGCGGCGGCGGAAGTCGTCGTCGGTGACGATTCCAATGCGGTCACGCTCGCGGTAGAGCGCACAGGAGCGTCCATCCTGCGTCATGGCCGTTGCGACGTCGCGGATCGCGTCCGAGGGTTCGCACCAGGTAATCGGGTGCATGACTTCGTGAAGTGGACGTTCGAGTCGTGCGAAGGAGGCCCCGGAGGTGATCACACGGTCGCGGGCAACAAGCGTTCCGTAGGTGGCGAATTGCAGCCGCTCGGCATGCTCGAGCAACCGTTGCGGGTTGGGAAGCCGGTAGCAGGTGGTGTCCTCACTTGCTCGGGCTTGCAGCGGCGGGGGAAGTCCGGACAACACCGAGATGTGCCCGAACGTGTCGCCAACGGTGAGTACGTCGACGGTGCGGCCACGGTCGCTGAGTTCCACGGCGCCCGAACGCACGACGTACAAGTGATCCAGCGGGGGGCCGTCTGCTTCCACGACGGTGGCGCCCTTCGGGAACGTCTCGGCGGTGGCCGCGGATGCCAGGCGTTCGACGTCTTCGGCGTCGAGTCGGTCATAGGGCGGCTGGATTCCGAGAAACGCGACAACGTCGTCGTGGTCCATCGGCTGCGCCATTGCACTGAGATTACCTGTCGCACCGGCTGATACGCGAAGCGCAGGCCGATACGTCGAACAACACCTCGAGCCCCAGGGCGCGCGTTGGCCGAGGCCGCAAGAGCATGCCTTCCCCCCACGCATGGGATGTAGTACATTGTCGACAACACACAATGATCCACTTGTGATGTTCCCGACCCGAACCAGAGGAGATTCCAATATGAGCACGCAGCCTTGGCACGGCGTGGTGGTAGCGAGCGCACTGCCGTTCAACGCCGACCTATCGGTCGACTTCGGCGCATTCGCTGATCACGTCCGCTGGCTGGCCGAGAACGGCTGCCAGGGAATCACCCCCAACGGTTCGCTCGGCGAATACTCGTGCTTGACCGTCGATGAGCGAGCCAAGGTTGTCGAGGTCGCCGTCGAAGCCGCACCCGAGGGTTTCAGCGTGGTGCCAGGTACCGGCGCCTACGGGTCGCGGGAGGCCACGTTCTGGGCCAAGCAGGCGAAGGACGCAGGCGCTGACGCGGTGCTGTCACTGCCGCCGAACGCCTACCGCGCCGACGACGACATCGTGTTCGCCCATT
Organism: Mycolicibacterium sp. YH-1; assembly: GCF_022557175.1. The sequence goes on from NZ_CP092915.1 coordinate 6,988,888, forward strand.
ACGAGGAGGTCGCTTCGGCCGGCCTGCCGGTCGTGGCGTACAACAACCCTCTCGACACCAAGGTCGATCTGTCTCCGACGTTGTTGGCCCGGCTGCACTCCGCCGGCCTGATCGTCGCCGTCAAGGAATTCTCTGGCGACGTGCGCAGGATCTACGAGCTCCAGGAGCTGGCGCCCGGACTAGACGTGCTCGTCGGTACCGACGACGTGGTGTTCGAACTCGCGCTGGCCGGTGCGAAGGGTTGGATCGCCGGATATCCCAACGCGCTCCCGGCCGCATCGGTGCAACTGTGGGAACTCTCGGTGGCCAAGGATCTGGACAAGGCCCTGCCGATGTATCGCGACCTGCACTCGCTGTTGCGCTGGGACTCCAAGCCGGCGTTCGTTCAAGCCATCAAGTTGTCGATGGACGTCGCCGGTCGCCGCGGTGGCGCATGCCGTCCGCCGCGACTGGCCCTGCCCGCCGACGTCGCCGCCGCGGTGCGCAAGGATACCGAGAAGGCGCTTGCCCACGGCTACCGCTGATCGACATTAGACCCGTTGGAGACCGACGCACTTGCGTTGGTCTCCAACGGACTTCGTGCCATCACCCACGATTCTAGAGAGACCGGAGTCATCCAATGCGGTTCAACAATATGGTCGACGTCGTCGGCTGCCACGCCGAGGGCGAGATCGGCAACGTCGTCGTGGGGGGCATCGGCGACGTCCCCGGGGCCACAATGCTCGACAAGCGCAACTACCTGCAGGAGCATCGCGACGATCTACGCCAGCGACTTCTGCACGAGCCGCGCGGCAACGTGGTCCGCTCCACGAACGTCGTGCTTCCCTCGAACAATCCGGCCGCCGCGATGGGCTACGTCATCATGGAGTCCACCGAATACCCGGTGATGTCGGGCAGCAACACGATCTGCGTGGCCACCGTGCTGCTGGAGACCGGCATGGTGCCGATGACCGAGCCGGTCACCACCCTGACCCTCGAATCGCCTGCCGGCCTGATCGACCTGGAGTGCACCTGCCACGACGGCAAGGTCACCAGCGTCCGATTCGTCAACCAGCCAGCATTCGTCTACCACCTCGACGCCCCCATCGAGGTGCCGGGCTACGGCACCGTGACCGTCGACGTCGCGTGGGGTGGCATGGCCTACGTGCTGGTCGACGCCGCCAGCGTCGGATTCGCTCTCGAACCGTCGGAAGCCCGTGATCTCTGCGTCGCCGGTCAGGTGATCAAGACAGCGGCCGCCGAACAGCTGTCGGCGGTGCACCCCGAGAATCCGGAGTTTCCCGGCATCACCCAAACCGAGTTCACCACTCCCCTGCAGCGCATCGACGGTGTACTGACGGCCCGCAACGCGGTCATCGTCTCGCCTGGACGAATCGACCGTTCGGCCTGCGGCACCGGAACCTCGGCACGCCTGGCAGCCATCCACGCCCGCGGCCAGATCGCACCCGGCGAGCACTTCATCCACCGCTCGATCCTGGACACTCACTTCGACGGCGTCATCGAAAGCGTGACGACGGTCGGAGGCGTGCCGGCCGTCGTGCCGAGCATCGCAGGCCAGGCCTGGATCACCGACTTCAGCAAGGTGGGGGTCGATCCGAGCGATCCGTTCCCGACCGGCTTCACCCTCTCGGACACCTGGCTGGGCCCGCAGGCAAACTCGGCGACGTCCTAATCTCCTCAACGCCTTGGCGGGTGAAACCGCGGTCGGCGCAGCGGCGCGGTGTATTGTCGACTAAATCCCACAGAGGGGAATGACGTGGCTACCTTCGTCCCGCTGGCACACCAGAAAGCGCCGACCGCGGTTCTTGCCCAGATCCGACGGGCAATCCTGTCCGGCGATCTACCCGCAGGATCGCAGTTGCGCGAGGCGCACATCGCCGAGGAGATGGGGATCAGCCGCTCTCCGGTCCGAGAGGCGCTAGGCCGCCTCGAGGAGGAGGGTCTGGTCGAGAAGGTGCCCTTCAAGGGCGCCTACGTCGCTTCGGTGTCGCCGGAAACGATCGCCGAGATCGCGGCCATCCGCGCGCTTCTCGAACCGTATGCGGTGATGCAGGCACTGCCTCGACTCGGCGATGCCGACTGGAAGCAACTACGCAAGCTCCTTGAGCAGCTCGACCGCGCGTCCGGGCGCGATCTGGTGTCCGCCATCGAGAAGCACCTGGCGTTCCACCGCTACTTCTACGAGAAGTCGGGCAACGCAACCCTTCTCGCACTGTGGCAGGACTGGGAACTGAAGCTGCGCCTGTTCTTCATCTTCGACCACGAGGCCTTCCAGTCCGCTCAAGACGTGGCCGGCGTGCACGAGGAACTCATTGCCGTCATCGAAACCGGTGACCACGACCGGATCCGCGAGGCCTTCGGTCACCACGTGCACTTCGCGCCGGGAGTCGAGGTCGGCGACCCGTTGCAGGACACTCACCTCGGTTCGGGTTCCGGCCGCTCCGCATAGTCGAATTCGCCAGCCCCGACATTGCCCAGGCGCGCCTCGGCTCTGTCGGGGATTTGTCGTGTCTTCGCTGATCAGCGCGGCTTTTGTGACAGCGCCCTCTCGCTGAGATCAGTGTGCTCCAGATCGCATTTTGGTATTGCACACCTGATATAGGTGGCATATTGTCGACAACGCACAATGAACCACAGGCTTGAACCGTACTGTCCAGACCGTCCAATTCAGAAGCGAAGAGACCATGACAATTGACAACCCCCCGCCCGTCGCGCCGGGCAATGGCGAATCGTTGGCCTACGTCGCAGCCAACGACGAGAGCCATCTGCAGAAGTACGGCTACAAGCAGGAACTCAACCGAGCACTCGGCCTGTTCTCGTCCTTCGGCGTGCAGTTCACCTCGATCTCGGTGGGCTCGGTGGTGTTCACCACGATCATCGTCGGCTTCGGTTTCTTCGGTCCGGCGTCCTTCTGGCCGTTCATCATCGGCGGCACGCTGCAGGTTTTCGGCGTGGGATTGGCTGTCGCTCAGTTGGTCTCGGCGTTCCCGCTCTCCGGCGGGGTCTACCAGATCATCAGTCGCCTGGCGCCGAAGCAGCAGTGGCTGGCCTGGCAGGGCGGCTGGTGGCTGGTCATCGCCCACACCGTGGCCGTGGCCGCGCTATCGGTGAGCATGGTGCCCTTCATCGCGGGCTGGTTCGGCCTGGGTGAGCTCTCCGGCACCCAGATCACCCTGTTCGCCATCGGCATCATCGTTCTGGTCACCCTGGTCAACATCGCGGGTGTGAAGGCTGCCGCCCTACTCAACAACATCGGTGTCGTCGCCGAAGCCGCGATCATCATCATGGTCATCGTCGCGCTCGTGGTCACCAAGTACGACCGCGCACCGGCGTCGGTGCTGTTCGACACCGCAGGCACCGTCGGACCCGGTGGCAACGTCGCCTGGATCGGCTTCCTGTTCGCGATGATCCTGCCCGCCTACACGATCTCCAGCTTCGATGCGACCGGCAACGCCGCCGAGGAGACCAAGAACGCCGCCCGCAACGCCGCGTGGGGAACCGTGCTGGCCAATACCGCAGCACTCATCGGCGGCACCATCTTCTTCTACCTGCTGGTGCGGGCCATCCCCGACGTCGGCGCCGTGATGGAGAGCGCCACCCCCGTCAAGCTGATCCTCGACTCGGCCGTGGGCAGCACGCTGACCACCATCTTCGAGGCCGTGGCGATCGTCGCCTTGATGGCGTGCATCGCCATGCTGCAGCTGACTGCGGTCCGTGTGGTTTGGTCGCAGGCCCGCGACCGCCAGATGCCTGCGGCGCACTGGTTGCACAAGCTCAACGGCAACCGCATCCCGATGAACGCCACCTTCGTGGTCACCCTCATCTCGATCCTGGTGTGCTGCTGGTCCTCACTGCTGAGCGTGCTCTCGGCCATGACGGCACTGGCGTGGGCGATGGCCTACGGCGTGGTCGTCGCAGTGGGCTTCGTCGCTGTGCTCGGCAAGAAGCTGCCCGACCATCCCTTCAACCTGAAAGGGGCCTCACCGTTCGTGTTCGCCGTGGCGATCATCTGGTCGATCGTGCTGTGCGCCCTCTTGGTGTGGTCGGACTGGCTGCGGGTCGGCGTGGGCATGCTGGTCGCTATCGCCATCGGATTCGGCATCTACGCACTCATCCCCTCCGCGCACCGCGGCAAGCTGGAACGCGAGGGTATCCACGACTGAACCGGGCGGGGTGGTGTCGACCGCAAGTCGACACCACCCCGCGCCGTTTGCAACATCACGCCACACCACCAAGGAGTAGTAAGCACCATGGCATTCACCGCCCCCACCGTGCCCACCGTCGCCAACCTCATCGATGGCCAGTGGGTCAACGGCTCCGGCACCGACACCCTGACCGTTCTGAACCCGGGCACCGGTGAGGAACTGACATCGTTCACGTCCTCCAACGCCGAGGACGTCGATCGGGCGGTCGCCGCAGCCCGCGCCGCACAACCGGCGTGGGCCGCGCTCTCAGCTCGTCAGCGATCCGAGGCGCTACACGCGATCTCCATCGAATTCGCCAGCCGCCTAACCGAATTCATCGGCTTGGAGGTGCTCGACGCGGGAAAGCCGGTCACCGCGGCCACCGAGGAGGAACTGCCCGACATCGCCGATTCGGTGCGCCACTTCGCTGGCGCCGCCCGAGTGCTGAGCGGTCAGGCAGCCGGCGAATACGTCGCGGGCACCACGAGTTTCGTGCGTCGCGAACCCGTCGGCGTCGTAGCCGGTGTCACACCGTGGAACTACCCGCTGTGGCAGGCGGTCTGGAAGATCATGCCCGCCCTGGCCGCCGGCAACACGGTGGTCATCAAGCCGGCTGAGATCACGCCGCTGTCCACCGTTGCATTCGCCGCCTTGGCTGCCCAGCACCTGCCGGCCGGGGTGCTCAACATCGTCAACGGCCACGGCAGCGTGGTGGGTGCCGCGTTGGCCGGCCACCCCGGAGTCAACCTGGTGTCCTTCACCGGGTCGACGGCCACCGGCCGCAACATCGCCGCGGCGGCGGCTCAGAATCCCAACCGGGCGATCCTCGAACTCGGCGGCAACGCGCCCGTCATCGTCTTCGACGACGTGGATGTCGACTCGGCCGCCGAGAACATCGTCGGTGCCGCCCTGTACAACGCCGGCCAGGAGTGCATGGCCGCCACCAGGCTCATCATCGCTGAATCCGTCGCCGACCGGTTCCTGGAAGCCGTCGTCGACAATCTCAAAGAGGTGACCCTGGGCGACCCGACCGACGAGAACACGACGCTGGGACCGTTGATCTCGGCCAACCAGCTCGACCGCGTCGAGAAGCTGATCGCCGGCCGGCCTGCCTCCTCGACAGTGCTACACGGCGGCAACCGCCCCGATCGGCCGGGCTTCTACCTGGAGCCCACGCTCATCACCGGCCTGAGCCAAGACGACGACCTCGTTCAGCAGGAGATCTTCGGTCCGGTCATGACCGCGCAGACCTTCACCGACGAGGCCGAGGCGGTGGAGCTGGCCAACGGCGTGGACTTCGGCCTGGCCGGATCGGTGTGGACCCGCGATATCGGACGCGGGATGCGCGTGGTCAACGCCCTGAACTACGGCAACGTCTGGATCAACAATCACCTCGTCGTCGCGCCTGACCTGCCGATCGGCGGCCTCAACTCATCCGGCTACGGCAAGGAGGGTGGACAACTCGGCATCGAGGAGTTCACCCGCGTCAAGCAGATCGGCATCAACCTCACCTGACCCGCCGCTGCTCATCGCGACCCGCCCCGGCCCCACCGCGGGCGGGCCGCGCCAAGTTACACACGAAAGGCAATCATGACCCACGTCGCTGGCGTTGATCCCCGCACCGCAACCCCACTCCCGGCCGTCACCGAGGAAACCCCCGATCACCAGGTCGACACCATCGCCGAGCACGCCGCGGCCGCCAGTGCAGGCCTAGAGGCCATGGGCCGCGACGGACGCGGTGAGCTACTCGACGCCATGGCCGAGGCGGTGGAGCAGCACCGCGACGAACTCGTCAGAACTGCCGCGCTCGAAACCGGCTTCGCCACAGCAAAACTCGACGGCGAGCTGACCCGCGCCGCTTATCAGCTTCGATTCTTCGCCGACGTCATTCGCGACGGCAGTTACCTCGAAGCCACCATCGACCGCGCAGGCACCACGCCGATGGGCCCGCGACCGGACCTGCGGCGAATGCTGGTGCCGATCGGACCGGTCGCGGTCTTCGGAGCCAGCAACTTCCCCTTCGCGTTCTCGGTGCTGGGCGGGGACACTGCGTCGGCGCTGGCCGCCGGAAGCCCCGTGGTGGTGAAGGCACACGCCTCCCACCCGGCCACCTCCAAACTGTCGTTCGATGTGTTGGCCGAGGCGGCCGCCCAGACACCGGCACCCGAGGGCGTGATCGGCATCGCGTACGGACGCGATGCCGGTGCTCACCTCGTTGCCCATCCCGCCATCCAGGCCGTCGGCTTCACCGGCTCCCTGAGCGGCGGAAAAGCCCTGCTGGACATCATCAACCGACGTACCGACCCAATCCCGTTCTACGGCGAGCTGAGCAGCCTCAACCCGGTGATCGTCACGCCTGCGGCTGCCGCGGAGCGCGGCGACACGATCGGGGCGGATCTGGTCGCCTCGTTCACACTCGGAGCCGGCCAACTGTGCACCAAGCCGGGCCTGGTCCTCGTCCCCGACAACGCCGCCGGCGATGCCCTCGCCGGCGCGGTGCGGAAAGCCCTGGCCGACGTGGCCGCAGCTCCCCTGCTCAACGAGCGCATCTTCGATAGCTACCGCAGCGGAACCCGCGACCTCCGGGAGCATCGACACCTCGCCACCCTTGGTGATCCTGGCGAGGATCTCACCGATGCCGGTTTCACCGTCGAGCCGATCGCCTTCGAGACCGCCGTCGCGAATCTGCACGAAGATCTCGTCACAGAGATCTTCGGCCCGGTAACCGTTCTCGTGCGTTACCCGGCAGCCGACGTCGAGGCAGCCACCCGTTCGACCCTGGAGGTGCTACCGCACTCGTTGACGGCCACCATCCTCCACGGCGCTGACGAGGACGCCCTGGTGGCCCGGCTCACCGAGATCACGCGATCGGCGGCCGGGCGCATCGTCTACAACGGATTCCCCACCGGCGTCGCGGTGTCGTGGGCCCAGACGCACGGTGGACCGTGGCCGTCGACGAACTCATTGCACACCTCGGTCGGGGCCACCGCGATCCGCCGCTTCCTGCGGCCGGTGACCTACCAGAACGCACCGGAGTCGGTACTGCCCGAAGAGCTGCGCGACGGCTTCGGCGCCATCGTGCGCAGGCTCAACGGCGTCCTGATGCTGCCTGGCTGACCGATGACCGTCGAACACGAACACCCGGCTCAGGCACCGTCGGTCGCGGGACCTGCCACGCCCGCCCATGCCATCACCATGACCGTTCTGATGTCTCCAGACATGGCGAACTTCTCGGGCAACGTGCACGGCGGCGCCATTCTGAAGATCCTCGATCAGGTCGCCTACGCGTGCGCGAGCACCTTCGCCCGCAGTTACGTGGTGACACTGTCGGTGGACCGGGTGCTCTTTCGCGAGGCCATCCACGTAGGTGAACTGGTCACGTTCTCGGCGGCCATCAACTACACCGGACGCACCTCGATGGAGGTCGGCATCAGAGTCGACACCGTCGAGCCCCGCACCGGCGTCACCCGGCACACCAACAGCTGCTACTTCACCATGATCTCGGTGGACAGCGACGGTAATCCCGTGCAGGTACCACCGTTGCAGCCGCGCGACCCGCTTGCCATGCGCCGTTATGAGGACGCCCGCCGGCGTCGACGTGCACAACGGCGCCAGTTCGAGGGCGAACACGCCTGCGAACCCATCGAGTGAAAGCTGGTACTTACCATGGCATTACCCGTAACCATCATCACTGGAGCATCCTCCGGCATCGGCGCGGCCACTGCACAGCTGCTGGCTCAGCGCGGACATGCTGTCGCGCTGCTGGCGCGCAGCGAGGTAGCGCTGCGAGAGGTCGCGGCGGGCCTTCCTGACGGCACCAAGTTCTTGGTGCAGCCCTGCGACGTGACCTCCCCCGAGCAGGTCACCGATGCGGTCGGCGCCGTCGTGGACGAACTGGGAACACCATTCGGGTTGATCAACGCCGCAGGTGTCTGCGTTCCGGGAGCGCTGCCGCAGACCACCGCGGACAACTGGCACACGACGCTGGGCGTCAACCTCACCGGCACCTTCCTCATGTGCCAGGCCGTGGTGGCAGCCATGTGTGCCTCCGGGGAAGTGGGCAGCATCGTCAACTTGGGCTCTGAAGCCGCGTCGATCGGGATGCCGCACTACTCGGCGTACTGCGCGAGTAAGGCCGGTGTCCTCGGACTCACCAGAGCCCTGGCCGCCGAATTGGCCCCCCGGGTGCGGGTCAACGCGTTGTGCCCGGGACCGGTCGACACCCCGATGCTGCACAGCGAGCTTGCCTTGGCCCCAGACCTCGATCGGGCCTACGAGGCCGAGGTCGGTCGAGTTCCGCTGCGCGCCATCGCCACCGCCGCCGAGGTCGCCGACGCCGCGGTGTGGCTGCTGCACGCCGGCACCGCCACGGGCACCGCGCTCGCGCTCGACGGAGGGACCACGGCGGCGTGCTACGGCTCGGCGCCGCACCAGCACTAGTCGATCGCGATCAGGAGACGTTCATGACCCTCAAACAGGCACTCAACGTACCCAACGTCGGAAACCCCAACGCCATCGTCGAATTGGCGATGCAGGCCGAAGAGGCGGGGTGGGACGGGTTCTTCGTCTGGGACACCCTGCAGACCGATGCGTCTCAGCGCGTCGACGTGCTTGACCCCGCTTCGCTCCTCTCGGCGATCGCCGTGTCGACCTCAAGGATCGCACTCGGTCCCATGGTCATCGCGCTCCCACGTCGGCGCCCCTGGAAGGTGGCCAAGGAGATCATCACCATCGATCATCTGGCCCGCGGCCGCGTCATCGCCGGGTTCGGACTGGGTGCCCCGCCCAAGGAGGAGTTCGCCGACTTTGGCGAGCCGACCGACCTCCGGGCGCGCGCCGAACTACTGGACGAGGGCCTCGGCATCATCGACGCGATGTTCGCCGGCGAAACGCTTGACCACGCGGGGCCCGCGTACACGGTGCGCGCGCATCTGAGTCCGAGGGGATATCAACATCCACGGCCGCCGATCTGGGTCGCATCCATTGGCACCAACCGTGGTCCGTTGGCGCGCGCTCGGCGATGGGACGGAGTCTTCACCCTCACCAAGGACTTTCAAGGGCTCACCCCCGCCGACGTGCACGCGTGGAGGGACAGGATCGACCGTGATGACAATTACGTCATCACCACCACCGCCCGCGCCGGAATCCGCTCCCGCGACCTCGAAGTCGCCGGGCTGAACTGGCGCGTCAGCGAACCGCCGCGCCTTCACAACGACTGGATCAGCGACCTGCGCCCGCTGGTACTCGCTGGACCCGACGCATCAGACTTCTGAGCCGGCACGGGACATCAACGAAAGAACTCAGCGCCGTGGGTGAAAACCCACGGCGCTGAGTCTATTTGGCCTTGTTGTGTCGCGGAAGGCGCTGTCGGCGCTACTCGCCGGCCGCGGAGACATAGATGAAGCCGCGTTCCAGCACCGGGTCAAGGATTCCGCTGCCGATCTCGTCGGCGGCCAGTTCCAGCGGTGCGGGATCGCGGTGCTGGCCGGGATAGCCGATCAGTTTCATGACCTGCGGGGTCATGAAGTAGGCGCCGGCAAGTACCGCAGACAGCGGGTCGAAGGTGGACTTGTCCTCAGCCGACATCTTCTTCAGCGCGTTCCACAACTCGTCCTCGGGAATCTCGGCGAGCTCGCCGGCTCCGCCAACGACGGCGTCGAACACGTCTGCCCGAGCCGCGAGTGCCAGCTGCAGATATGCCGTGTACTGCTCGGCGTCACTGGCTTTCGGGTTGGGGCCTGACGCGGGTATCAGACAGTCGGCCACGCGCAGCAGCGCCGTCAACTCGGTCTCGGTGAGTGCGCGCGGCGGTCGAGTGCTCCGTGGCGGCACCGACAGCCGTTGTTGGGTGGCGGTCGGATGTCCGTTCGAGGTCATGCATGTGCCTTTCGTGCGGCGACCTGATCAACGAGGCTCTTGGCGACGCGCAGCGCCAAGGCGCTGATGGTGCAGGTCGGGTTGGCGGATCCGGAGGTGACGAAGATGCTGCCGTCGGCGATGTAGAGGTTGTCGACATCGTGGGTCTTGCCGTAGGAGTCGACGACGGAGGTCGCCGGGTCGTCACCCATGCGGGCGGTGCCCAGCAGATGACCAGGCTGATCCACCCAGATCTCCTGGGTGATGATGCGGACGGCGCCTGCCGCCTCGTGCAGCTCGACCATGCGATCGACGGTGAATTTCAGTATCTTGCGGGTGTTCTCGCTGATGCGGTACTCGACCTTGGGTGCCGGCAGTCCATCGCTGTCGACCAGATCCGGGGAGAGGGTTACGCGGTTGTGCGGCTCGGGCAGGTCCTCGGTGTTGGCGGCCCACAGGATCCCGTTCTGTGCCAGCCGGGCCACCTCGTGCACTGACGGTCCCCACAGTTCCTCGAAGTCGAGTTGGCGGTGAGCCTCGATGGCGTTGAGAGGTCCCGGGGTCGGCAGGATGTGCATCTTGCTGCCGCGCACGAAGCCACGCGATTCATCGGTTTCGTAGAACTCGAGTGAGTGGATCAGCTGCCCGGCCGGCCCGCGCCAGCTCTCCAGCGGCTCCTCGTAGAACCCGAGCGCGCTGCAATTGGGGTGCAGCATCAGGTTTCGTCCGACCATGTCCGATGAGTTGGCCAGACCGTTGGGGTGTCTGTCACTGGCGGACAGGAGCAGCAGCCTCGGCGTACCTACGCCGTTGGCGCACAGCACCACGGTGCGGGCGGGCTGAAACTGCACCACACCGTCGCGGTCGACGTACTCCGCGCCGGTGGCCAGCCCGGTGTCATCGTCGGTCACGACCCTGCGGACTCGGGCGCCGGTGACGATCTTGGCGCCAAGTTGCTGGGCCTGGGGCATGTAGATCAAGTCGAAGGACGCCTTCGCGCCCTGGGGACAGCCCCATTCGCAAGTGCCCCAACGACCGCACTGCTCAAGGGTTTTGAACTTCTGACTCGCGATGGCATTCGTGCCGGGCCACCAGTGCCAGCCCAATGAGTTGGCTGCCTCCGCGCCCTTGATCCCGGCCTTCCCCAGCGGGTTCGGGGGCAGCGGGTATTCCAGCCCGTCGGGATACGCGGTGTCGCCGTCGACGCCCGATACGCCGATGAACGCGTCGACCTCGTCGTGGTAGGGCTTGAGGTCGTCATAGGAGATAGGCCAGTCGTCGCCAACACCGTCAAGTGTCTTCACCCGGAAGTCCGAGGGGACCAGACGGGGCCATTCCGCGCCGTAGAAGATGGAACTGCCGCCGACGGCGTTGAACATCACCGGCCACATATCGGACTCCGAGACGTCTACCGGATAGTCCGACGGAAGGTCACGGACGTTGGGATCGTGTGACCAGTCGTGCTGGATCAGCAGTTCCCATTCAGGGTGGTTCGCCGGGAAGTCACTCGGATTGACCCAGTCCCCCTGTTCCAACACCGTCACGCTCAGACCCGCGGCGGCGGCGGTGTGCGTAACGACTGCGCCGGAGGGACCGGCCCCGATCACGAGGACGTCGACCGTGGGATTCGCGGGACCGAAAGTTTCTGATGCCATGAGGACCTCTCTCGAAGGACACCGTCACGACGTACGGGCTGCATCGAACGGATGGGTGTCTCAGACGCCGGACACAATCCGGCGGAGATCCAACCAGTTGTGCATTGTCGACATGAGCCAATTTGATTGTGGTGCCTACCTCTCTCGACGTCAAGTATGCGCGCGAATCCGTGAGCGCCTTCGGCGCGAGACGTGGCAGCCGGCCTGCCCGCTCGCGTCGGACGAAAGCGGCGCGTGACGTGCGCTTATCGCGTCACCGCCAGCCCTGCCCGGTCGTGGGGCCGCCCAGAGGATGGATAGGTTATTGTCGACAATGCGCAACGAAGGGAGGTGCGGTGTGGTCTGCAGAGCCAACGAACGACCCCTGACCGCACCGCGCTGATCGATGCGCGAGTACGTGGACTTCCTCGGTGGTCAGCCCCCATACGACGCACTGGACGCCACCGATCTAGAGGCGCTCGCGCGGCTGGTCGAGGTCGAGTACTTCGCCGCGGGCACCGCGATCGTCACCGCTGGCGACACCATGCTGACGCACTTCTACGTCGTGCGCTCAGGGGAGGTGGAGGTCGTGGATCGCGAACGCGTGATCGATGTCCTGGGCGTCGGCGAGACGTTCGGTCAGACCTCGGTGCTCTCGGGGCTTCGTCCTGCGCTCACCGTGCGCGCTTCGAGCGACACCCTGTGCTACCTATTCCCGGATCCCCGGCCCCACCTACGCCGTCCGGATCGGTTGCAGTTCAGTCATTGCGGGTCGTTGGTGACCCGCGAGCGGCTGACCCGTTCGGGCCTGGTCGATCAGGCGATGCGATCGGCGCGGGATCAGATGCGGCCCGTCGTGTGGTGCCCGATGCACGGCGACGTCGCCGATGCTGCGACGGCCATGACCGAGGCCGGACAGTCCTGCGCCCTGGTCCAGGGCCGCGACGGACGAATCGGGATAGTCACCGACAGCGACTTCCGAGTCGGCCTCGCCAACGGAACCTTGACTGCCCACACGTCGATTCACAGCCTGGCATCGTTCCCCGCGGCGGGCGTCAGCGCCGACACCCTGGTCGGGGAGGCGTTTCTCAAGATGGTGGAATGCGGCTACCACCACGTCGTCGTCACCGGCGCCCGGGACGAGCCGGTCGGCATTCTGCGGGTTGTTGACCTTGCATCAGCGGAGGTCCGCAATCCGCTGATCATCAGACGGGCCATCGACGACGCCGGCACCATCGAGGACCTCGCGCGGGCAGCGGCGCTGGTCCCCGGGACCTGGTTGGACCTGTGCGACACCGGCATATCCGTCATGCACACCGCGGCGTTGTTATCGGCGGTCATCGACGCTCTCGCGGCGCGAGTCATCGACCTCACCGATGCCGGAGATGACGCCGTTCCCCACCAGACATCGTGGATGTTGCTGGGGGCAGTCGCACGACGCGAACCCCTGCCACGTTCCACTCTGAGCACAGCTCTCGTGTGGCAGGACCTGCCGAACGGCCCGCCCCCTGACTCCGCCCTGCGTCGCTGGGCGGCACGCGTGATCGAGAACATGCAGCGATGTCGCCTCAACGTCGGAGTCGAGCAGATGGGCGCCACCAACCCGGTGTTCGCGCGATCACGAGCGGAACTCGCAACCCTGGCCAGTTCGTGGATCAGCACGCCCACCCAGGACAACGCGATAATGCTCTCGTCGATCATCGCCGACAGCCGGCCGGTGACCGGGATGGTCGTGGGGCGCTCCGTCTCCGATGCAATGCTCGCCACCGCGCGAAGCCGCGAGTACCTCACGCGCCTGCTGCGCCACACCATAGCGGCTCGGCCGCCGGTCGGATTCGTCCGGGATTTCGTGGTCGAGCACTCCGGTGTGCACCGCGGCCACCTGGATCTCAAAGCCGGAGGTCTACTGCCGATCACGTCGCTGGGCCGGTGGATCGCCATCGTGACCGGCGACGACCGGGGAAACACGTTGACGCGCCTGCAACGCGGTCAGTCTGCTGGCCTGCTCACCGACGACGAGTCCGAGACTCTGACCCGAGCCTACGAGTACATCTACGGACTGCTCCTGGACAAGGAGATATCCGGCATGCGCGCCAATCACGTCAGGCAGACAACCTGGGTCTCCCCGAAAGACCTGGACACCCTTACGCGTAGATACCTACGCGAGGCATTCCGATCAGTTGCCGAGGTCCAGGACCGACTCAGTGCGGACTGGGTGGGGCGGCTCGGGTGAAGCTGAATCTGCGGCGCGGCCAGTCCCACCCACTTCGACGGCCCTGGCGAGACGTGGAGTACGCCGTCGTCGATCTGGAGACCACCGGGCTGAACCTGCGCCGGGACAGCATCGTGTCGTATGGCGCGACGATCATCCGGGGCGGACGAATCATCGCTGCTGAGAACAGATACGGACTGGTGCACCCTGACAGCGCGGTTTCGCCCGAATCGATGACCATCCATAGCCTGCTTCCCTCCGACCTACGCGACGCGCCACCGATCTCCGAGGCTGTCACGACGGTCGACCAGATGCTCACCGGCCGCGTGCTCGTCGCCCACGCCGCCTGGGTGGAGCAGGCCTTCTTGACGCGCGCTTTCAAGGCGTGTGGAAAACGGCTGCGCTGCAGCATCATCGACACCGCGGCGATGGCGCGCGCGGCCGGCACTCGCGCTTCGCGTTGTAGTGGCGAACCCGACCTGGAAGTCCTGGCAACAGAAGTCGGCCTTCCTGTCGTGAGCCCGCATCACGCGCTGGGCGACGCCACGACCACCGCCCAGGTCTTCCTGGCGCTCGCCACCACATTGGTGCACCGCGGCTACTCCACTGCTCACGATCTCATCGAGCTGACCGCCGCCGATCGCCCCTGGCCACACTGAGCGACGCTGTGGCGGTTGCGGTTTCCGTAGAACTCCGATCGTGGTCCGTTGCGCGCGGATGCGACCCGACCCATTTGCACATTGTCGACAAACAACTAATACTGGCGGGCGGCGAGCACCGGCTTCGCCAGCCCCGCCTACCGAGAGGATCGGCCATGGAACAGTGGCGTACGGCGCAGGACATTGCAGCAGAGCACGATCGCCTCGCTGCGACGCTGAGCGATTGGCATCCGCCATACGCCCACGGTGTCGGACTCATACCGGGAGACGCCCCCACTCCTTCTGCCGAACACTTCCAGGTTGTGAATGTCGGGCGAATCTCGCTGCCCGGCGTGGTCATGGCGGACGTGACCGGCTATCGGCGTGGGACTACGTCATTGACGCTTGACCGAGACGAGCTCGAGCGCGCGATCACGCAGCTGGCACCCGCCGAGGCCTTTACCGAGCACCCACACCCAAATCTCTGGACCTGGCGTGATCGCTATCTGCCCGCGCTGACAGCGGATCCGACTGCGCGGTTGGTGGCGGTCTTCTTGGCGACCGACGAGGTCGACGGCGACGAGACGGCTGAGGTCACCGCCTTCAGGGAAGCAGTGCAAACACACCACGATGGCCCGCGTCACTAGCGATCCCCGCATATCATGGTCTATTGTCGACAAAGGCCCAGACTGTGACGGGTCGCAAAACCACCTCGGAGGACAACATGCACTTGCCCAGCGATTCTTCAGGGTGGCTCGACCTATACGAGTCCGTACTGGCAGAAGAGAACACCATCGACTTCGACCGGTTCTCGTACGACGATGCATGGGCTCTCGGCAACGCTATGGCCTCGACGGCATCGGCGCAGGCCCTGCCGGTCGCGATAGCCATCCACTTTGGCGAGCAGAAGGTATTTCATCGCGCCTTGAGCGGCGCGTCGGCCACCAATGACGATTGGCTTGCCCGCAAGTTCCGGGCGGTCGCCAAGCACAACTGTTCGTCCTTTGCCACAGCCTGTAAACAGTGGGCCGGCGATTCCGACTACTTCGCCGAAGGCGGATACGACCGAGCCTTCATTGCGCTGGCAGGCGGGGCGGTACCTCTACGAGTACGCGGGTCGCTCATCGGCGCCGTCGGCGTATCAGGGCTCGCCGGAGAAGACGATCACCGTTTCGTCATCGACGCGTTGACCGCGTTCGGCGCCTAGCGTAGACCTGCCAGCGCCCAGTAAGGGACCCAAAGGCGCTCGAGGTCACGGCCGACCCAGCGTGGCCGGCTTGCGGCGACCACTCACCGCGGATCTCGGCGCGGCGGATCGAAACCCACCTTGGTGTACGCGTCGTCGGGAACCTTGGCGGGATCCTTGTAGATCGACCACGTGCACAACGGTTTTGATTGCCCCTGAGTGGGCGGATCTATGACTCGAAGAGGAAACCCAAGTCGTTTGATCGGCGCACGCTGCTGCAGCTGGCAGCAGTGGGTGCAGTACAGGCAGACCCCAGGTGTGTTCCAGGCCCAGTCGTGTTCTCCCGTCGTCACCGACGGGCGGCGAGCGGATTCGGAATCAGCGGAAAGTTTTGCGGCCGAGCTGGATTCATATGTCCGGCCGCCAGAGCCACACGGAGCGAAGGTGATGACCCACCGGTCGTCCTCCTCGGAGATAGCGAAGGACCCGTCTCGATCAGCGCCGGCGAGATGACCGCGCGTTGCCTCGAAGATGTCGAGGAGCAGCCGTTGCACCGACTGGTCCCATGGCAAGTTGTCAGGGTCGTAGACCGATGCCGAGCGCTCGTACATCCCGGCCAACAACGAATCCCACAAGGTACCGACGAACTCTTCGCCCAATGTCGTCGCGGCAAAATCGAAGAGTGCACACACTGTGTCACAGGCACGATCATGATGTAGTTGCCAGGCGCTTCGAGCCCGCTCCAATTGCACAGCGGCCAAGCCCGAATCGGAGCCCTGACATGCCTCGGCGAAATCGTCTACGAGTCCGCGGTAGGCTCGCCAGCCCGCATCGAGCTGATGTTCGCCGATCTCCGCGGCGATTGCCCCCAGGCGTTGATCGACGGCCTCAGGCGGCACCCCGTTGGCCGTCAGAATCCGCGGAATCTCGATCAGCCACGCGGCAAAAAGGTCGTACGCCTCCTGCGCTTCCTGGACCGTGATTCGCCCGTACGCTTCGGCGGTCTCGAAGTCGCTCGAACTCAGAGCGTCGCCCGCGCGAGCATAGCTGGAGCGGCCCTGATCCAGCCATGGTTCGGATCGCACTAGGTGTCCGAGCAACTCGCTGTAGACGAGCGGGGGCGGCATGCTCACACCCGTTCGAAGTAGCGATGGTGCTCCCAGTCCGTGACCGTCTGACTGAGGAACGCGTTGGTCTCGCCTTGACCGACGGTCAGCAGATGGGCGTGCACTTCGCTGCCCAGCGCCTTCCTCACCGACTCACTGGTCGCGAAGAGATCGATGGCATCCGTCAGCGACCGAGGCAGCTGGGGAAGATCGGTGCGTGCGTAGCCGTCACCGTCGACGAGTTCGGGGAATGGAAGGTGCTGTTCGATCCCGGTGATCCCAGCCGCGACAGCGCCGGCGATGGCGATGTAGGGGTTCACGTCGGCACCTGGGATGCGGTTCTCCACCCGACGAGTCGGGCCTTGTCCGATGACGCGAAAGGACAGGGTCCGGTTGTCGTCACCGCATGCCACTGTCGTGGGGGCAAACGAGTGAGGCTGAAAACGTCGGTAGGAGTTGAGGTTCGGTGCGTACATCAGACAGGTATCGCGAGCGTTCGCGACGAGGCCCGCGACGAAGCCATCGAAGAGTTCACCGTCGCCTAACGGTCTCGACCCATCGCCCGACCACAGGCTTGTGTGGATGTGACACGAACTTCCGACCCCGGTGGCGTCCCACTTGGCCATGAACGTGGCCGACAACCCCATCCGCGTCGCTATGGCCTTGACGCCGAACTTGTAGATGAAGTGGCGGTCCGCCATCTCCAAGGCATTGGTGTGGGTAAGGTTGATTTCCTGCTGCCCCAGCCCATATTCGCAGGACAGTGCCTCTATCTCGACACCGGACTGTTCCATCTGCTCGACCACGGCGTTGATGAAGGGTTCGTGGTTGATCGCGACGAGCGGATCGTAGGCGGCCCGGTATCGCGACGCGGGAGTCAGTTGGCCATAGTTGGTCCGCCAGCCGTCCTCGTAGCTCTGGTCGAACAAGTAGAACTCGAGTTCGGAGGCGCACTGCACGGTCGCACCGTGTTCGGCGAGCCGCTCAAGCTGGCGCTTGAGGATCTGCCGCGGAGCGATCTCCAGCATCGATCCGTCAGCCAGGACGGGGTCGCAGATGACGAACGCGGTATCAGGAATCCACGGCAACACGCGCAGCGTGTTCAGGTCCGGCTTGAGGTAGCAGTCCGGGCCACCATTGCTGAGCCCGCCGACGTGCTCGAGATCCGGATTGGGGTCCTGCTCGATGTCGAGTTGCCACACCATCAGCGGAATGCGGAACGTCGTGTAGTCATCGACATGGTTGAGGAAGCGTCGCGCGGGAAAATGCTCACCCAGCGGCCGCCCGATATTGTCTGCGGCCACGAGGAGCACCTTCGTGATGCGGCCGGCATCTACGGCCTCCCGAAGTGCCGACAGCGACCAGATCCCCGCCGGCAGCGGTTGGTCGTTGCATCCGGCGGGGCCCGCAGCGGTGAAGTCGTCGGTACGAATTTTCATGAGGTTCTCCTCGATCATCAAGCGGATCTTGATGGCTAAGCTGAATAGCCAAAGGGCTACTGGTCCATTTTATAGACGTTTTGTGACCTGGGTCAAGGTTTGGGCCAACTGTGTCGGTGCCCGACACGTCATCGCAACAATGACCGGGCCATCACCACTCGCTGGATCTGGTTGGTGCCTTCGTAGATCTGAGTGATCTTGGCGTCCCGCATGAAGCGTTCGACGGGAAAGTCGTTGGTGTACCCGTATCCACCGAACAACTGGACTGCATTGGTGGTGACCTCCATCGCGACGTCTGAGGCAAAGCACTTGGCCGCCGAGGAGATGAATCCCAGTTCGGGTTCCCCACGTTCGGCGCGGGCGGCAGCGGAGTACACCATCAGTCGAGCCGCTTCGATCTTCATCGCCATGTCGGCGAGCATGAACTGGGTGCCCTGGAAGTCGCCGATCGTCGTGCCGAATTGCCTGCGCTCCTTGACATACACGATTGCTGCTTCCAAAGCGCCCTGTGCGATACCGACGGCCTGCGCGCCGATCGTGGGGCGGGTGTGGTCGAGGGTCCGCAATGCGATCTTGAAACCGATGCCAGGCTCTCCGATGATCCTTGACTGAGGGATCGTGCAATTGTCGAAGTACAGCTCAGTGGTTGGCGACCCCTTGATGCCCATCTTGCGCTCCTTGGGCCCGACGAGGAACCCAGGGTCGTCCGCGTGCACCATGAAGGCTGAGATCCCGCGGGCGCCGGCAGAAGCATCGGTGACCGCCATAACGGCGTACCAGCGGGACTTGCCGCCGTTGGAGATCCAGCACTTCGCCCCGTTGAGGACCCAACGATCACCGTCTGCGACGGCACGCGTCCGCATCGACGCGGCGTCGCTGCCCGCCTCACGTTCGGAGAGCGCGTAGGAGGCCATGGCACCTGCCGCAATCTCGGGCAGAACCTGCTGCTTCAACTCCTCGCTGCCGTACAGCAGCAGGCCCATCGTGCCGAGTTTGTTGCAGACCGGGATCAGCGACGACGACGCGCACACCCGAGCGACCTCTTCGATCACGATGCAGCCCGCGACGGCGTCGGCTCCCTGCCCGCCGTACTGCTCGGGAATGTGAACCGAGGACATGCTGGCGTTATTCAACGCCGCGAGAGCTTCGTTGGTGTAGCGGCTCGCCGCGTCGACGTCAGCAGCATGGGGAGCGATTCGTTCGTCGCACAGCTCGCGCAGGACCTCTCGGAGTTCGTGGTGTTCGTCGCTGAGCTGCAGCACGTCAAAGGTTGGGTTACCAATGGTCATAGTTGTCCTTTCCTGGGCACAGAGGTCACAACCTGCCGGCCGAGAGGCCGAACTCCCGTGATGCGGCGTCGTCGTGGTGCTACCTCATTTGAGGCGACTCACTTGAGTGAAGTTGCCAGTCTACGAAGGAGTTTGGTTGCCAATATGTAAGTGCTGGGGCTGGCCGGCCACTGTGAGATCACCTTTCCCGACCGGTTAGCCCCGGCGCGGAAGTAGCTCTCCGTCACCGCCCAGACTGTCTTCGACAGGCGACTCTGCGCCCAGTCGTTGTAGATGTGGAAGGCCGAACGACGGACGTCGACACGCTTCTTACCGTTGCGCGCCGCCCGGGCGATGAGGTTTGCCGCGAACTCACCCTGCGCTTCGTAAAACGCGACTAGCGGAACGACATTCGTGTTGGGACCGAACATGATGAAGAAATTCGGAAACCCAGGGACCATCATTCCGAGGAATGCCTCCGCGCCATCAGTCCACGTCTCATGAAGATCAACGCCGTTCTCACCGGATACCCGATACGTGCTCAGGTATTGGTGAGCTTGGAATCCCGTGGCGAGCACGATCATGTCGAGCTGGTGTTCCTCACCATTGGAGTCCATGGCGCCGCGAGCGGACAGCCCCTTGACTGCGTGCGGAACCAGCCTGACCTTCGGACTCTTCAATGTCTCGTAGTAGGTGTCGCTGATGACGGTGCGACGTCCCTCCATCGGGAAGTCTGGGGTCAGAAGCTCCAACAGGTCGGGGCGGTCGGCCATCTGCTGATGGAGGTATGCCAGCGCGGCCTTGCGGCGTTTCCCGTTGAGGTGTCGGTCTTCTCGAGCATGACGGGCCTGGTGCTGACGCAAGTCGTAATTGACCCACAGCTTCAAACGCCGGAAGGCGTACACGGGCGCGAGGCGGTTGAGTCGGCGTTCGAGTGGACTGAAGTCGCGTGCCTTCTTGGGGAGCATCCAGTTTGGCTCGATCTGAAAGACGGTCACCGCAGAGGCCACCTTCTCTGCTTCGGTGACCACCTGCACTGCCGACGAACCCGTGCCGAGAATGCCCACCGACTTACCTGCCATGTCCAGATCTTCGCGCCACTCGGAGGTGTGACAGATCGGCCCACTGAAGTCGTGTTCTTCTCGCACGAAGGGTGGCTTGGCCGGAGTATTGAGGAATCCAACGGCGCTGATGACGTAGTCGAACTGTCCATGATCGACCTGCGAGGAGGTCGACACCGTGTACTCCTGGTGTTCGTCCGACCACGCGACGTGCTGGACCTCCTCGTTGAACCTCATGTGCGAGAGGAGATTCCACTTGTGAGTCACGTAATGCAGGTAGCCAAGCAGCTCCTGCCAGCCAGCGTGGGTCCGCGTCCAGTCATAGCGCTCGAAGGAGAACGAGTAGATGTGCGACTCCAGATCGACCTCGGCACCGGGGTAGGTGTTGTGCCGCCACGTCCCCCCTAGGCCGATCGAACGCTCGAAGATCACGAAGTCGTCGATACCGCGCTTCTTGAGCGCCACCGCTGCCGCCAATCCACTGAACCCAGCGCCGATGACCGCCACCCGCGGCGCGTACCTCACATCTGTGCTCACACAGATCACCTACTTTCGATTGTCTTGTTCTCGGCATCACGGCCGCAGATCGTCTAACTGGACTCGAGGTCCGATATGCAGTTGGTTGAAGCAGGGGACGCATGTCGTCCCAGAGGGGTGGCGCACTACTTGAGTTGGGCGGACCATCCACCGTCGATCACGAGTTCGGCGGCGGTTATGAAGCTCGCCCCGGCGGAGAGCAGGAACCTGGTCGCCTCCGCAACATCGGCGGGGATTCCGAGTCGACCCAACGGTGTTCGACCCTCCATGTTGGTGCGCCGCTGCGGCGACTCGTCGTACAACGGGGCGATCATCGGGGTGAGGATCGCACCGGGGCAGACGACGTTGCATCGGATCCCCTCGGTCGCCAGCCGCAGGGCCATGGACCGTGACAGGGACACCAAGGCCGCCTTGCTCACCTGGTAGGCGTCCAGCGGTGAGTCCATACCCCGCAAACCGGCGATGCTGGCGACGTTGACGATGCTCTTGCCCTGCCCCCTCCTGAGGTATGGCAACGCTGCGGTGGTGACACGACGCACGGCATGCAGGTTGACCCCCAGCGTCTTGTCCCACACCTCGTCGTCGTGCTTGTCGAATATCGATCCATCACGTTCGAAGAACGCCAAGCCGGCCGCATTGACTAGGTAGTCCAGGCCACCGTCACCAACCTCGGCGATCAATGGATCGAAGCTCGCTGGGTCATCGAGTAGGTCCGTGGGAACATACGCCGTCCCCGCTGCGAGTTCCGGCGACGCCGACCCGCTCACGTCGGTGGCGATGACACGGACCCCGTCCGCGCGCAGCAGGTTGACGATGGCACCGCCGATCCCGCCGTTGGCTCCCGTAACCAGTGCCGTGCGCATCAGCTGCTCCCTCCCAGCGCCGCGGCCAATCGTTCGCCCGCAAACCGCATGGCGTCGGAGGCGGTGGGAAAGATCTGGTCGAGGCCGAAGAATCCGTGAATCATGCCCGGGTACTCACGACTGCTGACGGCAACGCCAGCGTCCTCCAGAGCCTCCGCCAGCTGCGTTCCTTGCGGTTTGATCGGATCGCACTCGGCGAGGATGACCGTGGTCTCGGGCAGTCCATGGAGCTCGGCCGTCAACACCGATACCCGGGGGTCCGCTGCATTCTCCGGCGAGGCGAAGTAGTTGCGTTGGTGCCAGAGCAATTCGTCGCGCTCGAGCATCACGCCCTCGTAGTCGTCGTCGAAGCCGATCGCGAGGTCGGCCGTCGACGCCGGATACACCAACAACTGGTGGCGCAGAGCCGGAGTGAGGTCCATGTCGCGGGCAAGAACTGCGGTGACACAGGCCAGGTTTCCACCGGCGCTGTCGCCGGCAACCGCCACCCGTCCGAGATCAACACCCAGACCGTCGAGCGCGGATCCGTTAATCGCCCAAAGCAACGCATCAAGGGCATCGTTCACCGCCGTGGGGAAGCGGTGCTCCGGCCCGCGGCGGTAGTCCACGGACAACACGGCCGATCCGGAGGAGTTGGCCAGCAGCCGCGTGGTGACGTCGTGCGAGTCGATGCTGCCCAGAAGCCAGCCGCCACCGTGGTAATAGAGAGTGAGCGGAACGTCGGACGATGCCGTCGGCAGATAGAGCCGACCGCGAATGCGTTCGCCGTCTTGCGTCGGAATCTCCACGTCCACCGTACGCGCTACGTCGGGCTTGGTCAGGCCGGCGAAGACCGCTTCGAAGTTGTCTCGCGCCGTTGGGATTGGCAACAGATGTGCGTTGGGCCTGCCCGACGTTCGGGCGTCGTCGAGCATCTTCTGCGCGATGGGGTCGATGGACATCAACGGTTCCTTTCGAGTCCTTGGAATGACGGGTGCTTGGGAGGTACTGCGGCAGAGGGATTCACGTCGTGGAGAACCCCCCGTCCACCCTCAGATCGGCACCGGTGATGAAGCTGGCCTGATCGCTGAGCAGGAACGCCACCGCGTTGGCGATATCGTCGGGTTCAGCCCACCAATCCAGGACCGTTCGCGCGGCCAGTTGAGCCGGCAGCGCAGAGGTGTCTCCGTGCTCCGCGGCCATGGGCGTGGCGACGAATCCGGGCGCAATGCTGTTGACCCGTGCATGGGGGCCCAGAGCCCTGGCGGCGGTACGCGTCAGCATGGCCAGCGCCGACTTCGACGCTGCATAGTGCGGATTGGGGTCGGGATTGGTCAGCGCGATCACCCGACTGGCCTCCATCGACGTGATGTTCACGATGGCTGCGGGTGTACCTGCGTCGAGAAGGTCTGCGCTTGCGTCGATTACGTTGTAGGCCCCGACCAGGTTGACTTCAAGGACCGAACGCCACTCCCCGAGCCCGACACCTCGAAAGCCGCTGTGGGCCGGGATACCTGCGCAGTTGACCACGTAGTTCAGGCGGCCGTCCGGAAACGTCTGGTGCAGTGCCTCACCAACTCGTTCTGTGTCGCGCACGTCCACTGCTCTGGGCACCAGCAGCCCGGCGTCGCGCGGGCCAGGTGGTCCCGGTTCCCGCAGATCCATTGCAAGCGTGCGAATTCCGGCCCCGACCAGTAGCCGGGCGATCGCCGCGCCGATACCCGAGGCCGCACCGGTGACCACCGCGCTCGTGCCGCCGAATGTCAGCGCCAGAGATCGGCTCATGTCGGTCATGACGCACCGTAGGCAGCCCGGTGCGCACTCAGCGCGTCGGCGAAGCACTCGCGGGGTGCCCGGATGACGCCGGCGCCGATCTGTCCGCCGTCGCGACCCGCCAATCCGACGTCCATCACCGGTAGGACCGCGGTCTCGAGGACCTTGCGGGCGTCGATACCCGTGGGCGTACCGCGGAAGCCGAAATGCGGTATCCGGTAGGTGCTGTTCTCTCCATGGGTGATGGCATACATCTCGAGGTTGCGCTCAATCATCACTTCTGGCGAACCGCCCTGATATTCCTGCAGCGACAGCGCGCAGGCCTGAGCGAAGCCGCCCAACCCGATGGTCTCGGTGATGGGCGATTCCCCACCCATCCACGTGATCTCGTCCTCGGTGTGACCGGCGAACAGCTTGCCCTGATGTATCGGGGGCGGCCCCTCGAACCAGGTCTCGCCCAGGCCCGCGAGCTTGATCGCGAACCCGCGGCACGAGAACGCCATCGCCGAGACCAGCGTGGAACCCGGCACCACCATCGCATCGGCGCAGGCCTTGGCGGCCGCCATCGACAGCCTCAAGAAGAAGTAGTCGTTCTCGGCCAGGTGCAGCATCGTCTCGCGCACACCCGCCACACCGTCCTCGACCATGTCCAGGACCGCGGGCAGGATCTCGCGGTTGAACAGAATCGAGGCTGCGGCGTTACGGCTGTGCACCTCATCGCCCATCCGCAGAGCCCGCGCGATCAGCGGTTTGAGCGCGATCCCCCCGCGGCGGCGGATCGCCTCTGCGACCACGGGCGCCAGCACAGAGTTCACATGCAGCAGACGTTCGTGCACACCCTCGTCGTAACAGCCATAGTTCAGCCGCCGCGGCTCCTTGCCCTCATAGAAGTTGCAGAAGCCCACGTTGCCGTGCGTGCGGTTGGCCACCACGAACACCGGCATGGACGCGGTGTAGATCCCGGCCAGCGATCCCACTGCGGCGTAGTCGTGGCACGCGCCCACCTCGATCTCGCCGCTGGCGAATCGGGCGATCGCGTCCTCGCGGTTGTCGGCCAACCCCTCGAACAGCGCCCCCCCGATGAGCGCCTCGCGCTGCCCGCCGGTGTAGTCGTGCCACGACATCGGCGCCCCCGAGGTGAGCACCAGATTGTCGCGGTACCCCGGCAGCACCTCGCGTGCCGGCCGCACGTCGATGACCCACGGGTCGGCGGCGTTGAGCCGGGCGAACGACTCGGCGTTGGCCTCGTCGACGGAGGTGAACTCGCGCAGCGCCGCACCGGCCTGCTCGGTGCTCACCACGCGACCACGCCCCCGTCGACCAGCAGGGTCTGGGCGGTGATGAACGACGCGCGCGGCGAGAGCAGGAACTCGACGGCCTCGGCGACCTCCTCGGGCTCACCGATGCGCTTGAGCATCGCGTAGCTGGCACTGAGCTCCTCACCGCCGGACACCCGCGCCATCGACGGGCTCATCGGTGCGCGGATGACGCCAGGGGCGACATTGTTGACCCGGATGCCACGCTCGGCGAGTTCCTCGGCCAGATACCGGGTGTAGGCCGCGATCCCGGCCTTGGTCGCGCCGTACACCGATGCACCCCGGAAGCGTCCGAAATGTCCAGTGAGACTGCCGATGTTGACGATAGCGCTGCCCTCGGTCAGCAGCGGTGCCACCGCGTCGGTGACGCGAGCCATCCCCGCAATGTTCACCTGAAACATCAACTCCAGCTTCGCCTCATCCAGCTCGCCCAGGAACGAATCACGCAGAATGCCAGCGCAGTTGACCAACCCGTACAGCGTCTCGCCGTCCTCGACCACCGACGCCACCGCGGCGGCCACGCTGTCGCGGTCACTCACATCCATCGCCACCGCCAGCGCGCCCTCCATGCGGGCCGCCTCCAGATCCAGCTCGCTGACTACCGATTCGACATCCGCGGCGACCGGAACGTAGCCACTCTGCAGCAGCCGACGGCAGATGGCCTGGCCGATGACGCCGGCCCCTCCAGTCACTATGACTCTTTTTCTCAACGCCATCTCCTCCTCAAAGGGGACTGAGCTCGTTTCGTACAGGACCAGTCTGACGTTTAAAGCACTAAAGAACAACCCTTTAGCCCAAATCGACATCTGGGGACATGTGAGCTGAGTTCGACCCAAGCGTCCCGAAAGGGCCTATGGACCATTGAGTGGTTCAATTACAATTCCGCCTGACCTGATCGGTTAAGATCGAGGTCAACGACGGGAAGGACATCCACCCATGACTAGTTCTGCTGGCATAGAACTCAGCCGGGTACGGCAGGTCCCCGCTCACGAACTGGTCGTCGAGCAGATCCGTCGCGCCTTGGAGCTGGGCCGATTCAAGTCAGGCGACAAGCTGCCCTCGGAGCGCGAGTTGTCCGAGATGCTCGACGTTTCAAGAACCACCGTTCGCGCGGCGGTGACGATGCTGGAGCGAGAGGGTCTGGTCTCGGTGAAACGAGGTCGCAACGGCGGCGTCACCGTCGCCACCCACCCGCACGCCGGCGCCGCCACACGGCGGGCAATGCGCGAGAACCGCGCTTTGTTGGGCAACGCCTTCGACTACCGCGTGATCGTGGAGTCGGGTGCCGCACGCCTGGCCGCTGAGCGCCGACGCGCCGGGGACGTCGCTCAACTTCGCAAGCTGTTGTCAGCCATGGACGCCCACATCGCGCGGGCACAAGAGGGAGACCCGTCGCCGCACCTCGTCACCGAGTGGCAATCATTGGATTCAGCGTTTCACCTCAAGATCGCAGAGGCGTGTCGCAACGATTATCTGTTCGATGCCGTGGCGAACGCCCGCCGTACGATGTGGTTCCCCGTCGGAGCGATCTTTCATCACATTGAGCCCAACGCGAACGACTACCACGATGCCATCGTCGATGCCATCGAGAATCGCGACGAGGAACTCGCAGCGGGGACGATGACCGAACACATAAATACAACCCGCCACACGCTCGAGTCTTGGCTGCGCCAGCGATAGACAGTTGGCATCGGGCGTTAGCCCGGCGACCACGTCGTGGGACGCGGCCGCCGGGTGTTCTGCCTCGCACGCGAGAGCTAATCTCGGATCAGTTTGCGGGCTCCGGGTACGTCGTTGTCGTATGAAGTCTCCGCGGGTTGGTCGACTGGCTCTTCATCGAAGACCGTCCTGCCGATCCGGTTGTAGACATCCGGCTTGACCCTGCGCAGGTAGTACGCCACCGCCATGGACCCGAACAGCAGAGTCACGACGATCCACGGAATCGCCTTGAAGAGCGGAGACTCGGCCGCGCTGCCAGCCGCTGCGGCCATGTTCGAGATCATCAGATAGATCACGAAGACCATGCCCAGTCCACCGACGATCGGACACACCAGCGTTCGCCACACTCCGGCGGTCTCCGGATGCTGCCGTTTGACGTGGAAGTACGTGATGACCGAGATCGAGCACAACACCTGCACGACCAGCAAGCACAGCGTCGCGGTGATCGCCACCAGGGTGAACAGGGTCAGGTAGGGATCGGAGTTCGTCAGAATGGCGACGACCACGAGCAGGACGGTGATGGCCGACTGTACGAGGGACGCGATCCACGGCGACCCATGACGCGGATGCGCGAGTCCGAGTCGAGGCCACAGCAGCCGATCACGGCCGAACGCGAACAGATAACGGCTCGCAGCATTGTGGATGGCCAGTGCGCACGCGAATGTTCCACCGAGTACCAACAGCTTGAATACCGTCACCGCCCAGGGCCCGACGTATTCACGCGCCGGGGTGTACAGCAATTCGAAGGGGTCAGCCCCTGATGCCAGGTCGATGGACTGCTGGGACCCATTGGCGCTGATGACCGCCCACGCGATGAAGGTGTAGAACACCCCGATGCCGATGACCGCAATAAGGGTGGCCCTCGGAACGATGCGCTTGGGATCCTTCGACTCCTCGCCGTATATCGCAGTGGCCTCGAACCCGACCCAAGACCAAAAGGCCATGAGCAAGCCCAAGCCGACGGCGCCGTTCGTCACGCCGTTGGTGTCGAACGCAGCAGTGGGCAGCAGGGAACTCCAGGCGATCCCGGGCCCCCGTACGAGCCCACCGACGGCCGTGATCGTGAGGATCGCGATCTCGCACACCAACGCCACACCAAGCACCTTGGCGGCCAGCGACACATCCTTGTGCGAAAGAAGCGCGATGGCGACGATTGCGACGAAACCGTATACCCACCAGGGTCCGTTGACGTCCAGGTAGGTTGACGCTGCCTGCTGAGCAAACGCAGAGAACACGCCGATGACGCCCGCTTCCATGATCACGTAGACGAACATCGACATGACGCCGGCCGCAAGGCCAGGAATGCGGGACCATCCCCGTGAGACGAAGGTGTAAAAGGCACCGGCGGCCGTGATGTGACGCGCAAGCGCCACGAACCCCACGCTGAAGATCGTTAGCACCACGGTGGCGATGATGAAACCCGCAGGAGCCCCCGCGCCATTCCCAAAGCCAACGGCAACTGGGAGATTGGCCGTCATAGCCGAGATGGGCGCCGAGAACGCCACCACCATGAACACCACGCCGGCCAGGCCGACGGCTCCTCGCTTCAGCGTATGAGAGGTTCCCTCTCCCAAGGGCGTTGAACCCGAGCTTGTTTCCTCAACGCTCACGTTGATCCTTTCTCCGGGCTGCCACCCGTTTATGCGACTGGACTTAAAGGGTGAACTAGTAGACCATATATGTGACTCACTGCACACCCCCAAAAGATCGGCCACGCTCGACGGATCGAGACAAAGGGTTAAAACCCCATTGACTAGTCCTTTATGCTCTAGTGTGGTTGGTTGCAGTGGCCTTCGAGCCAGACGCGAACCCCACCGGCGGGTCTGCGCCACCGCCGCCTCAGGGGTGCGCGACTCTGAGACGTTGCAACCCGCCTAGACCACAACCTGCAGAGAACGCATTTGTGGCTAGCCGGTTATGGAAGGAGCTGGTGTGACAGATTCTCGGCAGCCCGCAGTCGCCGTCACCTTGGACTTCGAGGTGTTCGAGCGGTACCACCATTGGCGGGAGATGCTCGGCGGAATCGTCACCTCAGGTGCGTCTCCGTTAACCATCGACTGCCGCCACCCTCGAACGGATCTCGAGCACCTCATTGGCATGGTCGACGGCTTGATTCTGCTCGGCGGTTCTGACGTCAATCCCGAGCTGTACGGGGGCGACGGCGCAGATCCACTGGTCAATGCAGCTCCGCGCGCATTGGACGACAACGAGATGGCCGCCCTGCACATCGCTCTGCGCCGAGGCATACCGGTACTTGCGGTCTGCCGCGGCGCGCAGCTCACCAATGTCGCGTTGGATGGAACGCTGTTTGCAGATCTCGTGCGCGATCGCCCCAGCCACGTCGTCCATCGCACCAAGGAAGAGGATCTCGACGGAGCGGCCCACAACGTGGATATCCATCCGGACACGCTCTTGGCCACATGGCTAGGTGGCGCGGGGCGAATTCCGGTCAACAGCTACCACCACCAAGGCTTCGCCACCCTGGCGCCAAGCGTGCGCGCTGCGGCGACTGCCGAGGACGGACTAGTCGAAGCATTCGAGATCGCCGCGGCGAATCTCGTTGCCCTCCAGTGGCACCCCGAGATCCTGTGGCCGAGCGATGTCCACTCCGCGAACCTCATGCGCAGCTTCGTCGAATGTTGCGCCGATCGATCTCGCCTCAACACCGCACGCTCCTGAACCCCTGAAGGAAGGACCAACGATGAACGAGCTTGACGTCCCACTGACCCCGTTGCGGTTTCTCGACCGCTCCGCGTCTGTCTTTCCCGACAAGGTTGCGGTGATCGACGGCCACCGTCACCTCACCTACTCCGACCTGGCAGCGCGCGTAACCCGCTTGGCGCACGCCGTGCGAGCGTCCGGCGTACAGCCGGGCGAACGTGTCGCCTACCTGGCCTCGAACTCTGCCGAGATGCTCGCGGCGCACTTCGCGATCCCATTGGCAGGCAACGTCCTCGTGGCCGTGAATACCCGGCTTGCGCCTCCCGAGGTCAAGTACATCTGTGATCACTCTGAGGCCAGGCTCCTCTTCGCCGACGGCGCGCATCTGCAGCGAGTAGGTCTGCACGTCAACGACTTCCGCACGGTCGGTGAGATTATCGAGCTACCTGATGCCGACGGTGCCGACGGGCACACGGGGACTGCCACGACGTACTCGAGCTTTCTGGATCGCGGCACCGACGAGCCACTGCCGTGGGAGACGGACGACGAGAGCGCCACCATTGCGATCAACTACACCTCCGGCACGACTGGACGCCCGAAGGGGGTGATGTACACGCACCGCGGTGCCTACCTCAACGCACTCAACCAGGTCGTCCACAACGGGTTCACGGCCGACACCCGCTACCTGTGGACGCTGCCGATGTTCCACTGCAATGGTTGGTGCAATCCGTGGGCCGTCACCGCCACCGCAGGCGTGCACCTGTGTCTGCGCGCCGTTCGGGCGGACGCGATGTGGCAGGCCATCGACGACCACGATGTCACCCACCTCAGCGGTGCTCCGATCGTCCTCGACACCCTGACCAATGCCTCAGAAGCCCACCCGATTCACCACAACCTGACAATCACCACAGCCGGCGCGCCGCCTAGTCCGGCCACCATCGAGGCGGTGCGCTCGCTGGGGGCCACTGTGGTTCACGTCTACGGACTCACTGAGACCTACGGCCCGTACTCAATCTGTGAAATCCAGCCCAACTGGCGTGATTTGAGCCCAGACGAGCTGTCCGCTCGCCTCGCCCGCCAGGGCGTCGGCATGCTGTGCTCCGAAGCCATGCGGGTGGTCCGCACCACATCCGATCCCGAGAGCCCACTGGTCGACGTCGATCCCGACGGAACGGAGATGGGCGAGATCGTCATGCGCGGCAACATCGTCATGAAGGGCTACTACCTCGAGCCAGAACTGACCAGTCGCGCATTCGCAGGGGGTTGGTTTCACTCCGGTGACCTCGGTGTCAGACACCCCGACGGCTACGTCCAACTATTCGATAGAGCCAAGGACGTGATCATCTCCGGCGGCGAGAACATCTCATCCGTCGAAGTCGAGCAGGCGTTGATGTCTCATCCGGCCGTTCGCGACGTCGCCGTCGTCGGCATACCCGACGAGAGGTGGGGCGAGCGGCCGAAGGCGTACGTCGTCACCATGGCAGATGCTCACGTCACGCAAGACGACATGATCGACCACCTGAAGGCGCGGATCGCTGCCTATAAGGCCCCACGCGAGATTCAGTTCGTGGCGGAGATACCCAAGACATCGACGGGCAAGACGCTGAAGACGGTGCTACGGACTTCCGGATGGAGCGAGTCCACGACACGAATACAGGGCTGAGCTCGACGAGCACCGCAACGAAATCAACCACTTCCCCTCTAGAACAGGACGTTGACATGACGCAGGACCAGAACCGCCGTATGTTGCTAACCACCCGCCCCGTGTGGACGCTGAAGCAGTCCGACTTCACACTCGAGACGTCGCCGGTCGCGGCTCCTGGCCCGGGGGAAGTGGTCGTGAGGGTCCTCTGGCTGGCGTTCGACCCGGCGATGCGCGGATGGATGAACGACGGTCCGTCCTACGCTCCCCCGGTACCACTGGGTGACATCATGCGGGGTCACGCCGTTGGCGAGGTCATCGCGAGCGCCGATACCGACTTCCCCGAGGGCACGCTGGTCCATGGCAACTTCGGATGGCAGAACTACGCACTATGCCGGACTGCCGGAGGCACCGTCGGCACGCTCGAACACGTCCATGGCAACACGGGTGAGCTGCCGGAGGCACACAAGGTGCCTTCCGGAATCCCCCCAACGGCAGTCCTTGGTGTCCTCGGCACCACCGGGCTGACCGCATACTTCGGGATGCTCGGGTTGGGCCGACCGAAGCCGGGCGATGTCGTCCTCGTCTCAGGTGCCGCCGGCGCGACCGGCACTGTCGCGGGGCAGCTCGCCAGGTTGGCGGGGGCGACAACGATCGGCATTGCCGGCGGTCCGGAGAAGACCCGGTGGCTGACCGAGGTCGCCCGGTTCGACGCCGCGATCGACTACAAGTCTCAGAACATCAAGGAAGCCATCGCCGAGCTGGCGCCTGGCGGTGTGAACGTCTTCTACGACAACGTTGGCGGACAAGTGTTGGAAGCCGGTATCAGTAATACCGCGCAACGCGGCACAGTCGTGTTGTGCGGCGGAATCTCGAGCGGATACTCCAACGAAGCCACCGCTTACGGGCCGACGAACCTGTCCACCATCACCGTGCGCAGCGCCACGATGCTCGGCTTCATCGTCACCGACTTCCTCGACCAGTTCGGCGAAGCGGCCGACCGCCTCGCCGCATGGGTCCGCGACGGTGACCTCGTTTGGGTCGACGACATCCAGAACGGCGCTATCGACGATGCCCCCGAGATCCTCAACCGGCTCTTCGACGGCAAGAACTTCGGCAAGCAACTATTGCAGATAGCCCAACGCTCAACACCGTGATTCCTGGAACGAAAGGACCTCCAGTAGCGGCTGATTCGTGAGCAACTGAACTGCATCCATCCTCAATCCTAGGAAAAGGCAAGTGTGTACTGCATAGACCTGAGCGGAAAGCGCGCGGTGGTTGTCGGCGGAACCTCAGGCATCGGTCGGGCCACGGCCGAGCTGCTGGCGTCCGCGGGCGCCGACGTCATCACCCTGTCTCGGCGAGCGCAACCGGCCATCACTACTGGCGACGAGGTCCGAGCGCGGATATCGCATCGCGTACTCGACGTCGCCGATCCCGCCGCGGTAAAGCGAGTGTTCGCCGAGATTGCTGCAGAGGGGGGTGTGGATATCTCGATACACAGCGCAGCCGTCGTGATCCCCGCGGCCGCAACCGACACCGATGACGATCTCTGGCGCCACCACATGACCATCAACGTGGACGGAGTGTTCTACACAGTCCGAGAAACGTTGCACCACATGGTCACTGCCGGGCGGGGCGGCAGAGTCGTCATCATCGGGTCAGTTTCGGGCCTGGTCGGCAGCCCCGGCTTCACCGCATACTGCGCCTCGAAGGGGTTGCTCATCAACCTGACTCGACAACTCGCGGTCGAACACGCGGCGCTCGGGATCAACGTCAACTCCGTCTTACCCGGATTCACCAACACCGAGATGACCGACATCTACGACTCAAACACCAAAGCAGCAATTGCAGCGGCCATTCCTGCACAGGCATGGGCAACGCCAGATCAGATCGCACACGCAGTGCTCTTCCTGTCCTCGCGACTGGCCGACTACGTGCACGGGATCAACTTGCCGGTGGACGGTGGGTACTTGGCGGCCGGCCCGGCCTGATAGCAGGTCAAACACACGTCACTTGCACTGCCAATACAGGAGATAACGCGATGCCAACCCTGGCCGTCCGGGCCTACACCGATTCTCTGTCCTACGAGCGAGGCCAGACCGTCAGCGTGCACGTGAGCGCTGATGCGCCAGTCGACATCCGACTGATTCGCCTGCAAAGCTCCAGCGCATCCGACACCAGCCTGGACCATAACGTCGACTGGCAGCACGCGGGCCGCTATCCGGCCTCTCTCCAACAGACGTGTGTCGGTTCCTTCTTGCTTGGCGAGCTGAGCCGCCTGGCACCGCCGAGCAGTGGAGCAGTCACGTTGGGCGCATTCGTCTGGTCCGCGAACCATTCATCGGAGCCGGTGCAGACCCTGCTCTCTCTGTCTGGGGGCCCAGCACTTCGCCTCCATCACGGCCACGTGGCGCTCGTCGACGCCGACGACACTCTTCTCGTACAAGGCCCCCGGCTCGCCGATCACCAATGGCACCTGGTGATGGCAACACTCACTCCGACCGAGGCCCGCATTGTCGTCACACCAGAAGATCCTCTGCGGGGCGTCGACGCGAACGCCACGGCCAGTTATGCGCCCGGCCATATCCCACTCACAGGACCGGTTACCGTCGGCGCCCGCCAAGGCCGCGCGGTGGTCACCGCACCCGGAGGCGCCTGGGGGCTCGCCGTCGAAAGTTTCAACGGCAAGTTGGAAGATCCATTCGTCAGCACTGCCGCCCTGCAGGAAACCGACGCAAAGGCGCTGGTGCGTGGCGACATCAGCATCGAGCAGCTGGAACTGGTAGCGGGATGGCGACTGTCCTTCCAACACGGCGACGATCCCGCGGTGGCCACCGCCCTGGCACCAGGTCAAAGGCCCGGGGTGCTCGTCAACGGGCCGGGCCGCGGTGTCACGGGTAGACACTTCACCGGCCGTAGCCTCGATTTCACGGCGTCACCCGGCGAGTACGCCGCCGTGCACTTCCACAGCACCGACCTGTTCGACGCCGGGTGGGACAGCGTGCTGACCGCCGACCTACCCGAGGACCTAGCCAGCGGCGTGTACGCGATCGTCGTCGAGAACGACCACGGCAGCGACACGGTGCCGATCACTGTGGTCCCGCGGCCCACCGACCCCCGCAACAAGGTACTGGTCGTACTGCCCACGTTCACCTACCTCGCCTACGCGAACGAGACCCTGTTCAACGGACTCGACTCCAGCGCCATGACCGACAAACACGTCGCCATCGAGGAGGCCGACCTGGCGCACGTCGGCGACGCATCGTTCGGGCTGTCGATGTACGACACCCACCCAGACGGCAGCGGCGTCATGCTGTCCTCGGCACGCCGACACATCGTGAACATGCGCCGCGGCTACCGAATGTGGCTCATTGATGCCGGCCGGTCGTTCTCGTCGGACATGTACCTCATCGAGTGGCTCGCTCGACGCGGCATCGACGCCGACGTCATCACCGACCTCGAAGTCCACGAACGCGGCGCCGATTACCTCGAGCCCTACGCTGCGGTGATCTCCGGCTCGCACCCCGAATACACCTCCGAGGAGATGCTCGACGCACTCACCGACTATCGCGACAACGGCGGAGGACTTCTCTATCTCGGCGGTAACGGATGGTACTGGGTCACAGGCGTTCTCAGCACCAGCCCGCTCACAGTCGAGATTCGGCGCGGGCACGCAGGTATCCGCTGCTGGGAGTCATATCCGGGTGAGATCACGCTGATGTCGACCGGCTTACCAGGCGGATTATGGCGACACCGCGGCCGCGCACCGCAAGAACTGGCCGGTGTCGGATTCGCAGCCCAGGGCTGGGGTCGATCCGAACCCTATTACCTCTCTAATGCAGCCGCAGATCCCGCATGGGCATGGATTCTCGACGGCGTGCAGGAAGATCCTATTGGCGATTACGGTGCAGTGATGGGGGGCGCTGCGGGCGACGAGATAGACAGAGTCGACGTCGCACTCGGAACGCCACCCCATGCCGTTGTGCTCGCCTCCTCCCGCGGCCACTCGAACTTCTATCAACGTGTCCTCGAGGAGATCGGGATGAACTTGCCCGATCACGGTGGCGGTCAACAAGACCCGGAGGTCCACGCCGACATCGTCTACTTCAGGACCCCACACGGTGGAGAGGTGTTCTCCACCGGCTCTATCGCCTGGTCCGGCTCGCTGCTACACGCGAACACGAATAACGGAGTCTCAAGGATGACCGAGAACGTCATTACGGCATTCGTCAGCCGACGAAGTTAGATCTGCGCAGCACCGAACCCCTCATTCCCCGGTGGGGCGCTCAGCCCACGCCATGATCGGCAGTTCGGCATCCGGGTGCGAGCCGCGCGTAAACGACCACCGTGCCGCTGGGCGTCGCGAACGTGGTGTTGACGTAGCCGAGAAGACCGTAGTGCCGTCAATGGTCGAGACGGCGGTGACGCCTCTACGATTGTGGAATAGAGCGCACCGCCAGGCTCAGTAGGCCGTATTCGGCTCTGGCCACCAGTCGGAACGCTCGATCGGCGTGGCTGGATGACCTGTAACCCGCTCCACAACGTCCGTGAGTGCCGAGACGTCACCGCGCGCAATCGCCTGATACCACGAGATCCACGCTTCGATCTGGTTGCCATCGATGCCCTGCTTCCAGCGACGGCTGAACGCCTCTTCGACCGTTTCGGCGTGATAGCGGAACGGCCGCCCGGTCGCCGTGGCGATTCGCGCGACCGCTTGCTCCAGGGTGAGCAGTTCGGGCCCGGTGACTTCAAGAATCGCGCCGTCGTGTTCGGTACTGGAGTCCAGTGCCACGGCGGCCACGACTGCGGCGATATCGCCGTGCGTGACGAACGCCGCTTGCCCAGTTCCGCCCGGCCCGCTGATCACCAGATCCTCATCGGCGAGCGCGGCCGGCGTCGCACCGTAGAAGCCCGCGCGAAAAATGGTGTGGCGCACACCGGTTCCGACGATGAACTGCTCAGTGAGCCAGTGGTCGCGGGCGTTGCGGTACGTCGCGACGGGCCCCGCCCCCAGCAGCGAGACATAGAGAACCCGTTCGACACCGACCGCGAGTGCCGCCTCAACCGCGCTCGCATGCTCCTCCAGGCGCCGACCGGTCGGGTGTCCCGAGATGAGCACCAGAGTCGATGCGCCGTCCAGCGCGCGCCGCATGGCCGCGGAATCGGAGTACTCGGCAGGCCCCCGGTGTTGGGCATTTGCCAGTTGCGGCAGACCGGTCGGGTTGCGCGCCACCAGCAGTTGCGGAACGTCGCGTTTGGCGAGTTCCGCCGCGATTCGGCTGCCCAACGCTCCCGTGGCGCCGGTGACCGCGACAGTCTCATTCAATTGTTGGCCCATGGGGGACTCCTCGGTCGCGGATTGGATGCCACCCGTAAGGTACGATGGCTTTCGTACACGAGGCTAGCCATGCGTCAGGTACGACGCAAGTCGTACCTGAGTGAGGGGATGTGATGACGCTAGGAGCTGTGCTGTCGGCACTGGCAGATCCGCACCGCAGAGGCGTCATCGCCGAACTGGCGGCGGCGAGCGCCGACACTGAACGCACCTGCTCGTCATTTGCGCTACCGGTCACTAAATCGACTGCTACGCATCACTTTCGAGTTCTCAACGACTCCGGGCTCATACAGTTGACCGACTACGGCAACCGCAAAGGTGTGCTACTGCGACGGGCAGACATCGACAGGGAGTTTCCGGGGCTCCTGTCCTTGTTGGTTGCCGAACGCAGCCAATAGCCCGGGGCTCACGGCGCAGGAGGGACAACCGGAGGCACGAAGTCGAAGGTCATTCCGAGCAGCCACACCAGGGCCAGCACCACCGGCAGGTGGAAGATGAACTGTAGGAACGTGAATCCGACCAGATCACGGGCCCGCAGACCGAGCACCGCCAACAGAGGCAGCATGAAGAATGGATTGATCAGGTTGGGCAGCGCTTCGGCCACGTTGTAGATCTGAACCGTCCAGCCCAGGTTCATCTGGACATCGGTGGCCGACTGCATGACGTAGGGTGCCTCGACCAACCACTTGCCGCCGCCGGATGGGACGAAGAGACCCAGCACCACGGTGTAGAGGGCGATGACGACCGCGAAGGCCCCGCCGCCCACGCTCGTGAACACCTGCGCCAGCTGATCCGAGACGGTGTGGCCGCCGCGGCCCTCCGCCTTGGTGAGGATCGCCGCCATGGCGGCGTACAGCGGGAACTGAACGAGGATGCCGCCTGTCGCCGGCACGGCCTTGGCGACGGCCTGCAGGAACTTGCGTGGTGTGCCGTGCAGTACCAGTCCCAGGATGAGAAAGACCAGCAGATACCCGTTGAGGCTGCTGACGACGGTCAGTACTGGCTTGGTGACCAGCTGGGAGATCAGCCACCCCAACGTCATCAGACCCGCCAGCACCGGCAGGACACGGCTGTACTCAAGCCACTCCCCCGGCCGCGAGCGTGGTGGCACCTCCTCGGTCCGGTCGTCGAGGTCCACCTCCAGATCCTCGGCGGTCTTGATGGCCACGCCCCTCGGTGCGGAGAAGTGAGCGATGGCCACGGTCAGCGCGATGAGGATGGCGCATGTGAGGAGGGACTGCCACGTGAAGATCGTCTTGCCGAAGTCGAGAACCCCGGTGATCTTCAGTAGCTCATCGGGCAGCGAACTGGCGGTTGCCTGCAACTGAGCGGCCGAGGATGACATCCCCAGGGCCCACACCGCGCCCAGCCCCATAAAGGCCGCGGCGCCGAGCGCACGGTAGTCCACCCGCAGATCGGTTCGACGGGCGATGGCCCGGGCCAGCAGACCACCGAACACCAAGCTGAGACCCCAGTTCAGGAACGAGACCGACATAGACAGGAACGCAACGAAACTCACCGCGGTCCTTGCCGACTGCGGCACGGTGGCGAGGCGATCGATCAGCCTGGCCACCGGCGGGCTCGTGGCGACGACATATCCGGTCAGCACCACCATGGCCATCTGCAAAGTGAAGGCGGTCAGATCCCAGAAGCCGTCGCCGAAGGCATTCGCGACGGTCTGCGGAGAGGACCCGTTGACCAGTGCGGCGACGGTGACGACGAAGACACCGGCCAGGGCGACGACGTAGGCGTCGGGGAACCACTTCTCCGTCCAACCGGCCAGCGACTGGGCGACCCGCGCCAAGCCCTTCTCGGAGCGAGAATCTGCAGTGGCAGTGGTCATCCCGCCCCATTCCTCTTCTCATCGCCCGGCCCTCCCCATCGGAGGCTGAGCTTCGGCTGCGCCAGTTGTTCAGTATCGCGCCGTGCGGTCGAGGAGGTCGGAGAAACGACGCATCGCGGCGAGCAGAGTCTCAAGCCGTGACGCGCAGTTCAGCACGCGCCGTCCGGCTGAGTTGCCGTCTGCGCGGTCCTGGGGCGTCGACGGGTCAGGCGGCGAGGACCGCCGTGCCGTACCAATGGCACAGCAACAGAGCAACTTCCACGTCGAGCCTGTCGTCGGTGATCGGTCGGCCTCGGCGCTCGATCGCACGCGCCACTCGATACTTCACCGAGTTGAAGTGCAGGTGCAGCTCCCCGGCGGCAGCCTTGTAGCTCGATCCCGCGCGCAGGAACACCCGCAGGGTCTCACGGAGGCGTTCGTCGGCCGCACTGGCCGACGCCAGCGGTCCGAGGACTTCGGCCGCCCAGACCCGCGCCTCATCCAGATTGCCTCCAGCCAGGCCTGCCAGCATCAGCCCCGACTCGGCGGCGCTGATCGCCCGAGCGGGGCCGGCACCCGCTGCGGTCACCACCGCACGGGCAAGCTGCGCCTGTCGGTGCGAACGGCGAAATCCCGCCACCCCCGGTAGGGGCCGACCCGCGATGACGTGCAGTGGCGCGTCGACGGGAGCGGGCAGCACCGGGGCGGATTCGGATTCCACCGGTATCCAGGCCCACCCCGTCAAGCGGTCCGCCGAGACGAACAGGGCGCGGTCACGGGCACCCAGTTTGGCGGCATAGTCCTGCACGTACCGCTCCATGACACCGAGTTCATTCTGATCATTGGATTC
This sequence comes from Mycolicibacterium sp. YH-1, assembly GCF_022557175.1. Next base: position 7,027,972 of record NZ_CP092915.1, read on the forward strand.
CTCGAACCACAGCACCAGAGCCAGGTGGGTTCGCCGCAAGGGGTAGCGCAGCGCCGTCGAGGTCGCGTCGATGTCGACGTCGTCGTCACTCTCCAGCACACCGCGAATCACCTCGGCTTGCAGACGGTTTCGGCTCTCCTGCCAGCGGTCGTACTCGTTCTGGTAGGTGCTGAGCACCTGCTGGGTGATCCAGTCGATATAGCGGAACGTCACGGCGAGGATCTCCTCGAAGACATCGAGCTGACGTTGTGCGTCAAGATCGGAGTCGCGGATCTCCTTGAGCAGGATCTTGAGCACCTCCTGGTGGCCGATCCGGTAGGCGCGCACCAGCGCATTAGCCGACACGTCGCGCTGGGCAAGCCGCCGCGCGTACTCCAGGGCCGCCGTCGGCGCCTCCACGTGCTCCACCGGGATGCTGTGGCGGATCGCCGAGAAGACGGTGTCGATGTTCGCGGCGACGTTGTCCCGCATCAATTGCACAAGCTGCGCGTCGCCATGCAGGTCGGCGATCTCATCCATCAGGACGCGCTGGGTGTGGGCCGTGACCTCATCGAGCTTGGCGGCCAGCCGACCCACCACCGCCGCAGCGGATTCAGCCACTGAATCGCCGTCACTTCGCTGGGCCATGCCCGCAGCGTACTTGTCTCCAGGAGACAAAGGGAGAGACGCGGTTGGTGCCCCAAGGACGTCGTTTTCGGTTCACCCGGTTCATAGCGTTGTCCTGAGCGGTTCTGCGCGCCGCAGCCGTCACCGACAGCCCTGGAGCAGCTCATGTCCATCGCAGCAGAGTTCGACACGGCGACGGCACTGCCCGAGCGCCGCCCGCTGCCAGACCCGGGTGCCCCGGCGCCCGGGCTTGCCCTCCCGACCGTGGCGCTCCTCGTCGTCGGGTGGACGGCATTCCTGGGCTCGACGGTCGGGTACATCCAGGGCTGGATGCCCGCTGCGGCCACCATCGCGATCAATGCCGTGGTCACGTTCGTGATGTTCACGGTGACCCACGACGCCATCCACTACGCGATCAGCAGCACACGCTGGGTCAACGGTGTGGTCGGGCGGATGGCGTGGCTGCTTGTGGTGCCGATCATCTCCTTCCCCACCTACGCGTTCGTCCACATCGAGCACCACCGGAACTCCAACGACGACGAGAACGACCCCGATGCCTGGGCCTCACATTCGCGGTGGTGGCAGATGCCGCTGCGCTGGCCGTTCCCCGAGGTGTTGTACGGCAGGTTCATCCTGCGCACGCTGCGGAGCCGCCCGAAACCCGAGGTCGCCGAGACCCTGGGACTGTTGATCCTGTGCGTGGTTGGGCTGGGCGTCGCGATCGGCACCGGCAATCTCGCGACGCTCGCGGTGGTGTTCCTGATCCCCCAGCGCATCGGGCTCATCGTCTTGGTGTGGTGGTTCGACTGGCTGCCGCATCATGGACTGGCCGACACCGAGCGCAGCAATCGCTACGGCGCGACCCGGGCCCGCGTGGGCATGGAGTGGCTGTACACCCCGCTGATGCTCGCGCAGAACTACCACCTGGTGCACCACCTGCACCCGTCGGTGCCGTTCTACCGGTACCGGAAAACCTGGCAGCGCAACGAAGAGGCCTACCTGGAGCGCGATGCCGCGATCACCACGGTGTTCGGCCAGCACCTCAACCCCGCGGAGTACCGGGAGTGGAAGCGGCTCAACAGCAGGCTCGGCCGGGTGGTGCCGGTCTACATGCCGCCGCGGTCGAGCGCCCCGCACGCAGTGCTGCACCGCATCCCGGTGGCCTCGGTGGACCCGATCACCGAGGACAGCACCCTGGTGACGTTCGCCGTGCCCGAGGCGCTGCGCGATGAGTTCCGGTTCGAGCCCGGCCAGCACGTGACCGTCCGCACCGATCTCGGTGGTGTGGGGGTTCGTCGCAGCTACTCGATCTGCGCGCCCGCCACCCGCGCTCAGCTGCGGATTGCGGTCAAACACATTCCCGGGGGCGCGTTCTCGAGTTTCGTTGCCAACGACCTGCGAGCCGGTGACGTCCTGGAGCTGATGACTCCCACAGGCAGGTTCGGCACTCCGCTGGATCCGCTGGCACGACGGCACTATGTGGGGCTGGTGGCCGGCAGCGGAATCACACCGGTGCTGTCGATCCTGGAAACGGTGCTGGAGATCGAGACCGAGAGCCGGTTCACCCTGATCTACGGCAACCGCACCAAGGACTCGACGATGTTCCGGCACGATCTCGCCCGGCTGGAATCCCGCTACGCCGACCGGCTGGAAGTCAGGCACGTGCTGAGCGACGAGCCGCTGCACACCCCCGCGTTTCGCGGCCGGATCGACGGGGACAAGCTCCAGCGCTGGCTGACCACCGACCTGCGGCCCCACACCGTCGACGAGTGGTTCCTGTGCGGCCCGATCGACATGAGCACCGCCGCCCGGGACACGCTGACCGGTCATGGCGTCGCCGTGGAGCGTATCCACACGGAACTGTTCACCGGCTACTCCCCCGGCAGCACCACCAATGGTGACTATGACGCTGCCACAGTCACTTTCACCCTGTCCGGACGGCAGGCGACGGTCGATCTTGCGCCCGGGGAGTCCATCCTGGAGGGCGCCCTGCAGACCCGGAGTGACGCCCCCTACTCCTGCATGGGCGGTGCGTGCGGCACGTGCCGCGCCAAGCTCGTCTCCGGCACGGTCGTGATGGACCAGAACTTCGCGCTCGGGCCCGCCGAACTGGATGCCGGCTATGTGCTGACCTGTCAGGCGCATCCGACAAGCCCGACCGTCTCGGTCGACTACGACGCATAAAAGCCAGCTCCGTACCCATAGCCTGGGTGCGTGGACACGGACAGGGGCGGGGCTGCCGACGTCGAGCTGATCACGCGGGTGCGCCACGGGCTCGCCGCCGCGGGTGATCCGGACCGCGCACCGCTGATGCAGAGGTACATGAAATCGGCGATGCCGTTCCACGGTGTCCGGCTCCCCGAGGTGCGTCGGATCTGTCGGACGGTCTTCGACACACACCGCCTCGACTCGGAGGAGTCGCTCGATGACACTGTCGGGCAGTTGTTCACCGCGGCAGATTTCCGAGAAGAGCGTTACGCCGCAATTCAACTCGCCCGGTACCGGCTGTACCGGGGATACCAGACCCCGGCCAGGGTTCCGCTGTACCGCAGTCTGATCATCACCGGGGCGTGGTGGGACACCGTCGACGAGATCGCCGCGAACCTGATCGGTCCCATCCTCGCGTCGCATCCCGGTCAAGTGCGATCCACCCTCGTCGCGTGGGCGACCGACCCGAACCTCTGGCTGCGCCGAACCGCGGTCATCGCTCAGCTGGGGGCGAAGCACCACACCGACCTGGAGCTGCTCACACTCGCGATCGACGCCAACGCCGCCGACACCGACTTCTTCATCCGCAAGGCGATCGGATGGGCGCTGCGGCAATACGCCAGGACCGACCCGGCGTGGGTTCGGGCCTTCGTCGAGGCACGCGAGCATCAGCTCAGCGGGCTCTCGAAGCGAGAGGCGTGCAAGCATCTCGGACCGTGACGCGCACCTGCAGGGATGCGCTGGATGTCGCCCCGGCCGTCTACCATTCCTCCGGCACCCCTCCCGGCTTTGATTGAAAGGACGAGCAGTGAGTTACACCGCCGCCGACATCACCGAACTCGATGATGTCCAGCACACACGCCTGCGGCCGGCGGTGAACCTGGGTCTCGACGTGCTCAACACCGCACTGCGTGAGCTGGTGGACAACGCGATCGAAGAGGTCGCCGATCCCAGCCACGGCGGAACCACTGTGACGATCACCCTGCACGACGACGGCTCGGTCAGCGTCGCCGACGACGGCCGCGGCCTGCCCGTCGACTCGGACCCGGTGACCGGGAAGAACGGCATCGTCAAGACGCTGGGTACCGCGCGCGCCGGTGGCAAGTTCTCCGCGCACACCGACGCGGCCAGCACAGGCGCCGGACTGAACGGTATCGGCGCCGCGGCGGCGGTGTTCATCTCCGCACGGACCGACGTGACGGTGCGCCGGGCCGGAAAGACCTATCTACAGAGTTTCGGCAGCGGCTACCCCGGCGTGTTCGACGGTAAGGACTTCGACCCGAACGCCCCGTTCACCCGCGCCGACGCGCAGAAACTGCGCGGCGCCGGTAACCGCAAGCCCGACGCGCACGGCACGACGGTCCGCATCCTGTTCGACCCGACCGTGGTGCCGGATTCCAGCGTGGACGTCAACGAGGTGCTGCTGCGGGCGCACGCCGCGGCGCGGATGTCGCCGGGGGTGCACCTGGTCGTCGCCGACGAGGGCTGGCCCGGCGAGGAGGTCCGGCCCGAGTTGATCGAGCCGTTCAGCGGCCCGTGGGGCACTGACACGTTGCTCGACCTGATGTGTGCCGCCGCCGGCACTCCCGCGCCAGGTGTGCGGGCTGTCGTGGAGGGCCGCGGTCAGTACACCACCGGGCGCGGCCCCACCCCGTTCCGCTGGTCGTTGACCGCGGGACCTGCCGAACCGGCAACCGTGGCCGCGTTCTGCAACACCGTGCGCACCCCCGGCGGTGGATCGCATCTGACGGCCGCCGTCAAGGGGCTGTCCGAGGCGTTGGCCGACCGCGCCTCCCGGATCCGCGACCTGGGCCTGGCCAAGGGCGAGGATGGCCCGGAGCCACAGGATTTCGCCGCGGTGACTGCGCTTGCTGTCGATACCCGCGCGCCCGACGTGGCATGGGACTCACAGGCCAAGACCGCGGTGTCGTCGCGATCGCTGAACGTGGCGATGGCCCCGGACGTGGCGCGCGGCGTCACCATCTGGGCGGCCAACCCCTCCAACGGCGACACCGTGTCGCTGTGGACCAAGCTCGCTCTGGAGGCGGCCCGCGCGCGACGCAGCGCAGAGGGCGCGAAGGCCCGCTCCCGCGCGGCGTCGAAGGCCAAGGGCCTGGGTACGAATCTGTCGCTGCCGACGAAGCTGCTGCCCAGCCGGGAGACCGGACGCGGATCGGGTGCCGAGCTGTTCGTGTGCGAGGGCGACTCCGCGCTGAGCACCATCAAAGCGGCGCGCGACGCCACCTTCCAGGCGGCCTTCCCACTGAAGGGCAAGCCGCCCAACGTGTACGGGTTCACCCTGAACAAGGCCCGGGTCAAGGATGAGTTCGACTCGATCGAACGCATCCTGGGTTGCGGGGTGCGTGACCACTGTGACCCGGAACTGTGCCGTTACGACCGGATCCTGTTCGCCTCCGACGCCGACCCCGACGGCGGCAATATCAACTCCAGCCTGATCTCGATGTTCCTGGACTTCTACCGGCCACTTATCGAAGCCGGGATGGTCTACGTGACGCTGCCGCCGCTGTTCGTCGTCAAGGACGGCACAGAGCGGATCTACTGCCAGGACGAGTCCGAGCGCGATGCCGCTGTGGCGCAGTTGAAGGCCACCTCCAAGCGCAAGGTGGAGGTGCAGCGCAACAAGGGACTCGGCGAGATGGACGCCGAGGACTTCTGGAACACCGTGCTGGATCCGCACCGCCGCACCGTGATTCGGGTGCATCTCGACGACGGTGAGGCCAAGCTGCACCACACTCTGTTCGGCGGGCCGCCAGAGGGTCGGCGCACGTGGATGGCCGATATCGCCTCCCGCGTCGACACCACTGCGCTCGACCTCAGCTAGGAGACTTGGAAAACCATGGCACCCGCCACCCTAGATGTTCCTGAGCAGAATCCTGACCTGGTGCTCGACCAGAGCGCCGATGACTACTGGAACCACTACCAGCTGACCTTCGCGCTCTACAGCGTCAGCGATCGCGCCATCCCGTCCGCGTTCGACGGGCTCAAGCCGGGTCAGCGACGGCTGCTCTACCAGATGCACGACTCGAAACTGCTGCCCGGCAACAAGCCGCAGAAATCCTCGAAGGTCTGCTCCGCGGTCACCGGCAACCTGCACCCGCACGGTGGCGCGTCGATGTACGGGGCCGCGGCGCTGATGGCCGCCGACTTCCAGCGCGTGAAAGTCATTGACGGGCAAGGCGCATTCCCTCGCATCCAAGGTGACATTCCCGCGGCCGACCGCTACACCGAGATGCGGTTGTCCGCACCCGGTGCCGCGCTGACCGCCGAACTCGATGATCACGCGGTGCCGATGGTGGCGACGTTCGACGGTGAGTGGACCGAGCCGACGATGCTGCCTGCGCAATGGCCGGTGCTGCTCTGCAACGGCGCCGTGGGCATCGCCGAGGGCTGGGCCACCAAGGTGCCCGCCCACAATCCGCGCGAGATCATGGCTGCCTGCCGAGCGCTGCTGGCCAGACCCAACACCACCGACGACACACTGATGAAGCTCATTCCCGGCCCGGACTGGGGCTGCGGGGCCACCGTGGTCGGCACGACCGGGCTGCGGGAGTACATCACCACCGGCCGGGGCGCGTTCACGGTGCGCGGCACCGTGTCGATCGACGGGAAGAACGTCATCGTCACCGAGCTACCGCCCGGTGTCGCGAGTAACACGGTGCAGGAGAGAATCCGGGCGCTGGTCGAGTCCGGCGAGATGTCGGGCGTCGCCGATATGTCCGATCTGACCGACCGCCGCAACGGTCTGCGCATCGTGGTCACCGCCAAGCGCGGCCACAGCGCCGAGACGATCCGCGACCAGCTGCTCGCCCTGACGCCGCTGGAATCGACGTTCGCGGCCAGCCTGGTCGCGCTCGACGAGGACCGGGTGCCGCGCTGGTGGTCGGTGCGTGAGCTCATCGGCGCGTTCCTGCGCCTGCGTGACTCCGTGGTGCTGCACCGCAGCGAGTATCGGCTGGACAAGGTCACCGCACGGCGCCATCTGGTGGCCGGCCTGATGAAGATTCACCTGGACATCGACGCCGCTGTGGCGGTGATTCGTGGGTCCGACACCGTCGACGAGGCGCGGCAGGGACTGCAGGAGCGGTTCAAGATCGACGAAGAGCAGGCCAATTATGTTCTGGCACTGCAGCTTCGACGGTTGACGAAACTCGACGTCATCGAGCTACAGGCCGAGGCCGACAAACTGGACGCCGAGTTCGCGGCGCTGACGGAGTTGGTGTCCAACCCCGATGCGCGCCGCAAGGTGATCGATCAGGAGTTGGTGGAGACCGCAAAACTGTTCAAGGGTCCCGAGTTCGACCGTCGCACCGTGCTGGACTTCGAGGCCACCCCGGTGACGGCTGGCTCCGACGACGACGGACCCCGCGAACGCAAGGTCAACACCGCCTGGCGCCTCGATGATCGGGGCGTGTTCTCCGATAGCCACGGTGAACTGCTCACCTCGGGTCTGGGTTGGGCGGTGTGGACCGACGGGCGAATCAAGTTCACCACCGGCGGCGGGCTGCCGTTCAAGATCCGCGACATCCCGGTGGCCCCGGACATCACCGGGCTGCTGGGCTCAGGCGTGTTGGCGCCCGGGTCCCATCTTGCGCTGGTGACCCGACGCGGGAAGGTGCTGCGCATCGACCCCGCCGCGGTGAATCCGCAGGGCGCGGCCGGAAACGGGGTGGCGGGTGTGAAGCTGGCGGCCGACGACGACGCGGTCATCGCCGCACTGCCGCTCACGTGTGAGAACGGCGAGGCCATCCTGTCCATCTCCGAAAAGGGCTGGAAGGTAACAGAAGTCGCCGATATCCCGGTGAAGGGCCGCGGCGGCGCCGGCGTCGGGTTCCACCCGTTCGTCAACGGCGAGAGTGCGCTGATGTCGGCGTCGGTCTCTGCGACCGGATTCGTGCGCGGCAAGAGGGCCGTGCGGGCCGAGAACCGGGCGAAGGCTTCGGTCAAGGGTTCCGGTGGGGACGTGACACCCGCCGGCTAGACCGCGCGGAATAGGTCCCGCGGGCCAGACGTTGGCCCACGCAGATGGACCCACCACACGGAGGCGACGTATGAGGATCGGAATCATCGGAGCAGGGCAGATTGGCGGCACGCTCGTGCGTCGACTGCGCGAACTCGGGCATGAGGTGAACGTGTCGAACTCGCGTTCTCCTGAGACACTTGCAGACCTCGCGGACGAAACGGGTGCGACGGCGGTATGGGCCAAGGACGCCGCCGCCGATGCCGACCTCGTCGTGGTCAGCATTCCGCAGAAGAATGTTCCCGACCTCGCCGACGGAATCGTCGATGCCCGCAAGCCGGGCGCCCCTGTGATCGAGACCAACAACTACTACCCCCAACAGCGCGACGGTGAGATCGCGGCGATCGAGGACGGTCAGGTCGAGAGCGCGTGGGTGGCGGAGCAGATCGGTGCGCCAGTGCACAAGGTGTTCAACGGGATCTGGTGGAAGCATCTGCTCGAGAAGGGCACGCCCAGCGGCACACCGAACCGCATCGCTCTCCCGATCGCCGGCGACGACGGGCCGGGCCGTGAACTGGTCCACGGCATCGTCGAACAACTCGGGTTCGAGCCCATCGATGCCGGCCCGATTTCCGAGTCGTGGCGCCAGCAGCCCGGAACACCGGTGTACGGCAAGGATTTCGATGCGGACGGCACCCGCACGGCGCTCGCGGAGGCGACACCCGATCGAACCTCCGAATGGAGCGCACGCACGGCGTGAGTCGGTTCCCGGCACCGCGTCGCCTGCCCCACCGTCATCGCCGCTCTTTCCCTGCTGAGGGGACGGTCGTAGGCTGACGGTGATGCTGGAGAGATCTGAGATCCGGTTCCTTCCCCTCGGCGCCCGCCGCGTGGCGTACGAGATACGCGGGGATGGTCCACCAGTGGTCGCTCCGGCGTGGTGGGTGAGCCACCTCGAACTGGACTGGCAGAGCGCGGGCTTTCGGCGGTTCTGGCGAGAAGTCGCGGATGAGCACACACTGATCCGCTACGACCGGCTCGGCGTTGGAATGTCCGACCGCACGCTGCGGGAGTCGGATCTGACCATCGACGGAGAGGTCGCGACGCTTCGCGCCCTCCTCGACGAGCTCGACCTCGAGCGCGTGTCGCTCATCGGTGGCTCCAGCGGAGGCTGCACCGCGGTCGCCTTTGCCGCCACGTATCCGGAGCGCGTGGACCGCCTGGTGCTCTACGGGTCTTACGCCAACGGTGCGGCGATCGCAGCACCGAACGTGACTGATGCGATTCTCGCCGCGGTGCGCGCGCACTGGGGACTCGGCTCACGCCTGCTCAGCGACCTCTTCCTGGGCGGTGCCGAGCCTGCGGAGCACGAGCGCTTCGCACGATTCCAGCGCGAGGCGGCGACGGCCGAGACCGCTGCCGCGTTGTTGGAGTTCGTCTATCGCCTTGACGTCCGCGGGCACCTTCCCCTGGTCCGTCAGCCGGCTCTGGTCGTGCATCGTCGGGACGACCGCGCCGTGCCCTACCGGCTGGGGCGTGAGGTCGCGGCCGCGATTCCGGGCGCGACGTTCATCCCGCTGCAGGGGAGCGCGCACTTCCCCTGGCACGGTGATGCCGACTCTGTAGTGCGCGCTTGCCGCGAAGGGCTGGCACCCGAGCAAGCATCGCACGGGGCAACCGAACCGGAGAATGTTCTGCTGTCCAATCGTGAGCGCGAGATTCTTGCCTGCGTCGCAAGGGGTCTCAGCGATCGCGAGATTGCCGAGCACCTGGTGTTGAGTTCGCACACCGTTCACCGCCACGTCGCGAACATCCGCCGCAAGCTCGGGCGCACCTCGCGGACGGCCGCTGTCGCCGAGGCCGCGCGTCTCGGACTTCTGTGAGGTAGCCCGAAGGGGCCATCAGCCAAAGATGGCCGTTTCGGGCGATGCGCGCATCCCGCGCCCGTTCGTACGGTCGCGGTATGACCGAGATCGCAAGCACGCCATCGACCCCCGCCGTCCAGGACGGCCCTCAATCTGCGGCATGGCTGCGGATCATGGCCATCTTGTACGACCCGTTTCTCTGGTTCGGCGAGGTCGCAGGGATGCGCCGCCGACGCAAAGCCCTCGTCGGCGACGCCTATGGACGGGTCGTCGAGATCGGAGCCGGGACCGGGCTGAACATCGCGCACTATCCCGACGGGATCGCCGAGTTGGTGCTCTGTGAGCCCGAGCCGGGGATGCGTCGCAGGCTCGCACATCGCCTGAAGGGCCATGCCGGTGTCGCTCGTATTGTCGATGCCCCCGCGGAGCGACTCCCGATGGCCGATGCCTCCGTGGACACCGTCGTCTCCACGCTTGTCCTGTGCACCGTCGACGACCCCGAACGCGCGCTCCGCGAGATCGCGCGCGTCCTCCGCCCCGACGGGCAGTTCCTGTTCATCGAACACGTGCGCGCAAGTTCGCGGTTCCTCGCCGCGTGCCAGGACAGGCTGTTCCGACCCTGGCGGGGCTTCGGAGGCGGGTGCTGTTGCAACCGCCCGACCGACGACCTGATGCGCGCGTGCGGGTTTGCCATCGAGGCCCACCACGACGTGTGGCGCGGGATGCCCGCGATCGTCCATCCGCTCATCGTTGGGCGGGCCACCCGCGCAGGGAAGCGTTGCGGCGCGCTTTGAGCGCTTCAGTCACCAGCGGGATCTGCCAAGGGAACTGCACGATCGCAGCCACTTTCATGGCGAATGTGGACTCATCACTGCCGAACCAGTTGAGCGCCAGTTGCACCTTCGCAGGAATGACCGCGATGAAGAAGGCCGCTGCCAGGGTGGCACCTAGCCGCCGGCTCGGTGATGCCACCAACATGCCTGCGATCACGAGCGCGACGGCTCCTGACGCCTGGGTGTACGTGCGTGCGCTACCGGGCAGCGCAGGAGGAATGATTCGGTCGAAGAAGGTCGGCGCGACGAAGTGCATCACACCGGCTGCCGCCAACATCCCCGCCAGCCGCCACGCCGGCCACTGCGTCACTTGTTCGGGACGGGTAGCGGTGGTGCGAACTCTGTGCGTGCTCATGGCGAGCGGGCTCCTAACGTCGGTGGCGGACTCGTCGCGCTACCAATAGGACGTGGCGCGGGCGACAAACGTGACAGAGCGTTCACCATCGCTGGAGTGCTGCCCGAAGACCAAGAGCACGGCGAGGCTACAGCGTTCACAGCTGTCACTCTGTTAACATCGCGCCGTGCCGGACTCGCCGTGGACTGCCAGCGGGCGGCAATCTCGCCCGATTTCCCGGCGTGACGCCCTGCGCTACGCCACCGCAATGTCGGCGCTGGCCGGGATCGGTGCCGCCGCGGCCGGTGCCGCCATGCCTACAGCCGCGGCCGCCGCTCCCACTCTGATCGACTTCGCCATGCGCCAGATTCCAGCCCAGGACATCCGAGCTGCGGGGCACTCCGGAGTGATCAACTACGTCTCGACGTCGCGGCCCGGCTCGTCCTTCGGCGCCAAGCCGATCACGCTGCCCTACGCCCAATCACTGTCCGCCGCCGGTTTGGTGATCGTCAGCAATTTCCAATACGGAAAGCCCGGCGGGACAGCCCCTTCGGACTTCACCCGCGGGTACGCCGGCGGCGTCGCCGACGCCAAGACCGCCTGGGCCCTGCATACCGCAGCAGGTGGCGGCCAGAGCGCACCGATCTTCTTCAGCGTCGACGACGACATCGACCGCAACACCTGGAACAACGTGGCACTGCCTTGGTTTCGCGGAATCAACTCGGTAATCGGCGAAATGCGCACCGGGATCTACGCCGGTATCAATCCCTGCCAGTGGGCTATCGAAGACGGCGTGATCGGCAGGTCGGGCTCGCCCGGCAAGGCGTGGATCTGGCAGACCCGGTCATGGTCCAAGGGCCAGATCCATCCGGCCGCGGTGCTCTACCAGCGGGTCATCGACACCGCCTCGAATCCGGGACCGATCGTCGGAGGCATCCGCGTTGATGTCAATGACGTGCTGGCCCAGGACTGCGGCCAGTGGAACATGCACCCCTAGAGGCTCGAGCGCCGAGCACGCCGTCGTCGCCTATCGCGTGATGAACTCCAGTGCGTCCGGAGCTTCGGTGAGACGCCGGAGTCCAGATGCCTCGACCACGAAGTTGTCCTCGATCTTCAGCACGGTCTCGACGCCATCGACGGTGACGGTCACCTCGGGTTCAAGCGCGATGACCTCGCCCTCGGTGAGGGTGACGTCGTCGTCCATCAATCCCGGGGTGAACAGCGTCGGCAATTCGCAGATCCGCAGACCGACACCGTGACCAATTGCGTACGGAGTGCCGCGTAGCCCCTGGCCCTGCAGATAGTTGTTCAGTTCCGCAAGGAGCACCGATGCGCGTACACCGGGCTTGGCGAGGGATTGCACGTGCTGGTAGGCGTGGATGAGATGTTCATAGGCAGCGCGGATCTCGGGTTTTGGTTCGCCGAGGAATCCGGTACGCGCGGCGTCCGAGGCGTACCCGCCCACGCCGTAACACCCGATGTCGAAGAAGAAGGGATCACCCTCGCGGAAACGCCGGCCCGCGGCAAACCAGTCACCGCTGCCGTTGCGCAGGTTGCACACCGAGTGCGTCACGAACTCGACGCCGGCCGACTGCTGGAACGCCATCGCGGCAGCGAGCACGTCGTGGTCCGTCCCGCCTACGTGCGCGGCGGCCAGCGCGGCTTCCATCGCCCCGGCGTTCACCCGCGAGGCGGCCTCGAGCAGCCGCACCTCGATCGGGTGCTTGGCCCGGCGCAGACGGTGCAGCAGCGTCGAGACCGGACGAAACTCCACGCCTGGCAACGCTTCCTGCAGGCCGAGCAAGAGTCCCGGGTCGATGGCATCAACTCCGATGGTCCGCTGACCGCCACGTGAGAGCACGTTGGCGACGATGCGAACCCAGGTCAAGGGATTCGCGGAAGCCGCGGCCCAGGACGGGACGGGGTGTGCCCGCGTGATCCACGGTTGTGTGGCGTACGGGTCGGGGATGACCTCGTCGATGTAGGGCAGGAACACCTCCGCTTCGCCATTGCGGTCGACGGAGACGGCGAACCACTCCGACTCGTTGGTGAGATGAGCACGGAAATCGGTCGCGTACCGAATGTGGTCGGGGCCCGTCAGCAGGAGCCCGTCCAGGCCCTCGTCGCCCATCATGGCCGAGACACGCTCGAAGCGGGCCCGGTGCAGTTCCACCGCGTCGTACTCAGGCCAGCGATACATGTTGTTGGTCATATCTCTTGCTCCTATTCGTCAGTGATAGATGAGAGTTGGCGATCGACAGGGGCCGCGCCCCTACCGATCGGTGAACAGCGAAAGGCGACCACGCCGAGCAGGCCTATACCGACCGAGGCGATCAGCGGTGCGAAGTTGACCACCCAGAGCTCAGCAGCCTCGCGCGGCCAGAGCACGTTGACGATCTCCAGTGCCAGCCAGACCAGGGCGATCCAGGCGACAGCCAGCCCGAACCGGCCGAGGAACAGGGGCTCATCGGGGTGCCAGTTGCCGCGGATCCGCGCGATGGCGAGCCCGAGCACCGGGAAGGTGAACGCGGCGTAGAAGCCGACGGTGGTGAACGCGACCAACAGGGTGTTGATCTGCCCGTTCTGCAACGGCAGGAACATCAGGATCGAGACGACACCGGTCACCACAATCGCATTGACGGGCAGTCTGCCTCGGCCTGACAGTCGTTTGAGCCATGAGGCGAAGGGCAGCTCATTCTCCCGGGCATTGGCCCAGATGAGCCGGGACGCTGCCGCCTGGATACCGACGAGACTGGCGAGGAATGCGACGGCAAAGAGCATCAGAATGCCCTGGACCGCGGCGGGCGGTAGATGAGCCGCGAGCACCGCGATGATCGGGTCGCCGTCGGATGTGGCAAGCAACGCGTCGAGGTCCGGGATGGCCAGGATGATTGCGAAGCTGGTCAGCAGGATCACCAGCCCAACACCGAGGAGGGAGAACACAATGGCAAGGGGCACAGCGCGCTTGGGGTTCTTGACCTCCTCGGCGATGCTGCTGGCGCTTTCGAACCCCAGGAACGACCAGCCGGCCAGCGCCACCGTGAGGACAAACGGCGTCAGCATGAACGGGGTGCCGGGCTCGGCGGCGAGCCCCTCGAAGAGTATCGCCGGAGTCTGCTCCTGCTTCGCGATCAACAGATAGACGGCCACGCCGATCGAGCCGATCACCTCTGCTGCAATGCACGCGGTGGCAACGACTTTGACGGCGGTTCGGCCGGCCGCGTTGATCGCCGTCGTGATGATCAGTAGAACGACCGCGATGACGGTGAGGACCGAGGGCGAAGCCGTGTCGAAGCCCAACAACATCGCGACGAACACCGCGCCACTGTAGGAAACCGAGCTCAGCGCGATCAGGAGTGCCCAGGTGTACGCCCAGCCGGCGAACCAGCCGTACTTCAGCCCCACGAGGCGGCGAGACCACTGGTAGACACCGCCGGCCAGCGGCCACCGCGAGGCGAGCACACCCAGCGCGACGGCGACCGTGAGCTGGCCGAGGAGGGTCACCACCCACCCCCACCAGAAGCCCGGCCCGATGGATTGGAGTCCGAGCCCGAAGATCCCGTACATCGCGACGATGGGCGAGACGAAGACAAAGGCGAGCGAGAACGCCGACCAGAGCGTGAACTCCCGCTTCATACCGCCATCTGGGGCGGCGTCGACAACGACTGCGCTGCCTGGCATTTCGCGGGTCATGCTTCTCCTTGTCGAACGGTGGCGGCATCAGCCGTTGCCACGGCATCTCGATGGCCCCCCAGCCATGTGGCCGTCACCCTGGCTGAGATCAGTTCGGCGGCGGTCGGGTGGTCGGACAGCCCCGAGACGACCGTGAGATCAGCCAGGAAGCCCGGAGCGATGCGCCCCCGATCGTGGTCGGCGAACTGCGTGTACGCCGCTCCCTCGGTGGCGGCGCGCACGGCCAGGGCGAGATCCAACCGTTCCCCGGGTAGCCAGCCACCTGTGTCGTCGCCGCACTCGTGACGCGAGATCGCCACGCCGATCGCTTCGAGCGGACTCGGTGTGGTGATCGGATAGTCGCTCGATGAGGCGATGCGCACACCGGAATCGGCGAGCGTGCGGAACGGGTACTGGGTTTCGGCGCGTGGCCCCTCCAACCGATCGTTGGTCAGGTAGCGCACCACCGAATCCAGCTTGGCCCAGTACGGCTGGATCGCGACCGTGATGTCGTGGCCCCGCATCGCGGCGATCTCGGGCCCATCGACGAGTTGGGCATGCGCGATGACCGGACGCCGGTCTCGGGGCCCGTTCACGTGCTCGGCGTTCATGATCGCCTCGACCGCGGCTTCGACAGCGGCATCGCCGATTGCGTGGATGTGGAGTTGGAAGCCGAGCCGATCAAACGCGGCCGCGGCCTCGCGCAGCTCGCCGGTCGGCCAGGCGGGAAGCCCGCAACACGATGTGTCGTGATACGGCTCCTTGACGTGCGCAGTGCCGCCCTCGATGATCCCGTCCGCGAAGAACTTGACGGTATCCGCTCGCAGCAGCTCGATGCCCGCGGTCTCGATCTCGAGGCGAGCCGCGACGAAGCGGTCGAGTTCGGCACGCCAGTTGTCAGGGTCTGCGCGGAAGGCGAGGTTGAGCCGCACCGGCAGACCCGCTCGTGCGGCCTGCAGATAGCTTGGCACGTCGTCGAGTTCGACCCAGGCGTCCTGCACGGACGTCACACCCGACTCCCGAAGCGTCTGGAGCCCCCGCATCAGGGCCTCGGCGGTGTCGTCGGTGGTTCGTCGCGGAAGGGCGCGCAGTACTGGGAGGAACGCGCCCCATTCCCGGAGCGTGCCGGTGGGTCGGCCGTCGGTATCGCGCTCGATCACTCCGTCACGCGGTTCCTGGCTGGCTGTCGTGATCCCGGCGGCGTTGAGGGCGGCGGTGTTGCACCACATGGTGTGGATGTCGCTGGAGCGCAGCGCGACGGGCCGGTCGGCGACCACGGCGTCGAGGTCGCGCGCGAAGTAGCTGGCCTGGCGGTCGATGCTCAGGTCGAAACCTTCCCCGACGATCCAGGGCAACTCGGGGTGTTCTGCGGCGAAGGATGCGACCGCCGCCACCGCCTCCTGCACGTCGCGCGCCTGACGCAGCTGGACACCGGCGAGTTCGAGGCCACCGATCAACGGATGCGCGTGCGCGTCGACGAAGCCGGGGAAGACGGCCGCCCCGCCGAGATCAATGACGGTCGCACCCGCTGCGGGCGGCACGGCGGCGAACTGGACCGCGGCGATGTGGCCGTCCTCGATGGCGATGCTGCCGTCGACCAATCGCTCGCCGTTCCAGATGCGTCCGCCGACGAGCACTTGCCGTCCCACCTGCACATCACCCACCTTCTGCGCCTCCTCAGCCACTTCTGCCTAACGTGATTAGGAAAAGCTAGCAGAGTTAGGCAAAGCTAGTGAGATTAGGCACAATCTTTCCTTTCTGGCCGTGGTGCTAGCGTGAGGAATTTCGCTGGACGGACGCGGAAGGACGACGATGGCAGCGCCGAAGAAGATTCGGGCGCACCTGACCGAAGATCGCATTGTCGACACGGCGCTGGACATCATGCGTGACGACCCCCGGGGCACCTTCACCCTCGCCAAGCTCGCCCAGCGGCTCGGTGTGCAGACCCCGTCGATCTACAGTCACGTCCCGAGCAAGCAACACATCATCGAGCGGGTGCGCTCGCGCGTTGTCTCCATGATCGACTGCAGCGCGTTTGCCACCAAGGAATGGGACGTCGCACTCGCTGAATGGGCCCGCTCATACGCCGCGGCGTTCGTCCAGCACCCCGAGACCATCCCGTTGCTCGCGACCAGTCCGGTCCAAGCCCCGGAACTGGTCTCCCAGTACGAGGTGGTGGCGAAGGCGCTGCTCGCCGCCGGCTGGCCCCGATCCGAGATCATCCCGACGTTCACCGTGGTGGAGAGCTTCGTACTGGGTTCGGTGCTGGACCTGATCGCACCCGTGGAGATGGTGCAGCCCACCGAGGGGAACTACCCGGTGCTGGAGTCGTTGCTTGGCCGCGACTCCTTCGACGAGGCGCGGGCGCGGAGGACCTTCGAGTTCGGCCTCGAGACGCTCATGACCGGATTCCGAGCGCGCCTGGACGTGGTGCGGTCCGAGGACGGCGACCCTGCACTCGTCGACTAGCGGCGTGGCGTCGTGGTGATGTGGACGTGGTCGAAGTGCCCATAACCCGAGGCTTGCGGACCGGCTGGCGTGTAATACGTCCCACGCCAGATCACATCCTGTAACCCCAGCCGGGCCGCATTACTCATCGCGAACGAGAGGATCTGGTCTCCCAGCGCGATGCCCTCGGGGCTCTCGGGGTTGGGAATCATGATGTCGATCGCCAGCCCGCTCGGATGCCACGGCTTCGAGTCCGGCCGGACGCCGTCGATATCGGCGATCTGGGGAAACTGTGCGCTGACGGCCCGGGCGGCCACGATCGTGTTGGCCTGCAACCCGGCCTCGGACGCGACACCGACGGGCAACGCCTCCGGGATGTCGACGCGGGCGGCTGCGAGGGACGGGTCTCCAGGCGCGGGCGCATTCGGCGGCGAAAGCGGGCCCGCGTTGTCGACCACCGCTTGCTGTTGCGGCGTCAATCCGGCGTACTGCGCCTCCGCGGCGGCGATCTGACGCAGCAGTTCACTCCACTTGGCCTGCAGGTCTGCACGCACCGCGGCAGCCCGCTCGGCCGCGGCGCGGGCGTCCGCCGCCGAGCTCTCTGAGGCCCCGGCGGCGCTGGCCGCACGCGCACGTGTGGTTTGAAAGGCCTTCATTTGTGCGGCCGTCTCGGCGGCCACCACCCGCTGCAGCGACAGGTGGTCGATCAGTTGTTGCGGGGAGGACGCGGTCAGCACCGCCGCCATCTGACCGTTGCCGCCACTCATATAGGTCATCGCCGCCAGCCGGTCGGCCGCGGCCTGATAGGGCTGGAGCTGGGCGTTCGCGACCTCGAGGGCCCCCAGGTCGACGCGGTGGCGGTTTTCGGCCTCGGTCTGGGCCGCCAGCCTGGCATCGACATCGCGTTGGGCGGTTGTGACGGCCTCGCGGCTCTGCACCGCCTGCCGGGACAACTCGTTGAGTCTGGACAGCGCGTCAGCCGCAGGGTCGGCCTTCACGTCGCTCATCGACATGGCCAGCACCAGCACCGCAGCCGCCGAACCGCACACCGTTCGCCGCAGTGAATGGCGCACCCGGGTCATTCGGCTTGTCACGATCCTTCGCTGCAAGGACCGATCCTGGCCCGGCTATCCGCTGTCTCGGACAGGCTACGAACTGGCATCGGCGATGTCCACCCGTCGATTGGTATGAATCCCGACCGGCGGCCTGTTCGGTGTCGTCTTTGCCAAAGAGCGAGGCCTGCGGCCTCAGCGCACCCGACGCCGCCTGAGCCGGCCGATTAGGCTGGGGCAATCGGTGGGGCCAGCGTTGGCCCCGTTCCCCTGGATCAGGATTTGCTCGGAGGAGACTTATGCGTCGACGGCTGTCGAATCGGGCGATGACGAGCATGGCCGTCGCCTGTGTGGCACTGCTCGTCAGCGGATGTGAAGCACAGGTCTGGGGTATGCCGCCGGCCGCTGAGGACGCCCCGCAGGCGACAGTCGGCGCCCCACCGGCCTCACTCCCGGTACTGCCCGAAGCCCCACCCGCCCCGCCGGCGGCCCCGCACGAGGGACTCGACGGGCTCGACGCCCGCGTCCGTCAAGCCACCGCCGAAGCGGCCGAGTCTGGCGCGGATATCGAGACCGTTGTGATGGACCGCGACACCGGTCAGATCGTCTCCAACGGGGTCAACAAGCCCTTCCCGATCGCGTCCGTGGTGAAGCTGTTCATCGCCGACGATCTGCTGCTGCAGGAGTCGGAGGGCAAGACGAAGCTGACCGCTGCCGACCGCAAGTCACTCGACATAATGCTGCGCTCCTCCGATGACAGCGCCGCCCAGAACTTCTGGGATCGCAGCGGCGGGAACGCCGTCATCGCCCGCATCAAGGCCCGGTACGGGTTGGCGGGCACCACAGCGCCCCACAACGAGCATTGGGATGTAACCACAAGCACCGCAAGCGATCTGGTCCGCTACTACGACATGCTGCTGGACGGCACCGGCGGGCTGCCACCCGAACAGGCCAACGTCATCATCAACAACCTCGCGCAATCCACACCGACGGGCAACGACGGGTATCCGCAGCGGTTCGGCATCCCCGAGGGACTCTATGCCGAGCCGGTCGCGGTCAAGCAGGGTTGGTTCTGCTGCTGGAGCGGCGCCAATCAATTGCACGTGTCCACCGGCACATTCGGACCCGGACACCGCTACGTGATGGCGATCAGCTCACTGGACCCCACCAGTGAGGCCGCTGCCCGCGACAACATCACCCAGGCCGTCAAGACGATGTTCCCGGGCGGGAAGGTCTAACGGTCGCTGGCGGTTCTGGCAGGCCGGGGGCGATGTGCTGAATTGCGCTCGGAGACGCCGTTCTCACGCGATGTCCATCCCGAGAATTGTCGCTTTCATGTCCACTCATCGAATGACGAAAAGTCGCGTTGCGCAGCACCCGGTTCGAACGGCTCCGTGCACGTGAACCATTCCGTCACCTGACATGTGCGGTTCGCGCTATCGGCTTATGTGGTGTGTTGTTTCACCAGTTCTCCCAGTGCGATGACGCCCTGGTTGATCTGGTCGGCCACCACGGCGGGGTCGGCGTACCGCAGCTCGGAGATGTTCGATGTCAATGCGAGAGTGGCGAACCCGTGCGACAGTGACCAACCCGTCAGGGCAAGCGAGGAGACTTCATCGTCACTGACTGGTCCCGGGCGATGTGACTCAAGACTGGCTCGCGCGGCGTCGTACAGAACGTCGAAGGCGGCCTTCTTCGCGGCCAACAACGCCGGATCGTCACGGCGATACAGATAGGGGCGAAACATCACCTCGAAGTGACCCCGATGAGTTAGCGCGAATGCGATGTAGGCCTGACCACCACCCAGGAAACCATCTGGACCGTGCGCGCTCGACCCGATCATCTCGGCTTGGAGGCGGAATCCCTCGGTCGCCACGGCAGTGAAGATTCCGGTCTTGTCGCCGAACTGGTAGGCCAGCGCGGCATGCGACACGCCTGCGCGACGGGCGATCTGACGCATGCTCACCGCGGCGACTCCCACCGACTGGACTTCCTCGACCGCGCCGTCGATCGCTTCTCGGTAAAGCTGCCCGTGGTGATACGGCCGCGGAGAACTCATAGTCGTTCATTCTACCGGCGATCTGACCATTGATAAGTTCGGCGACCTCGGGCAGAATCGGTCCCACTTGGAAACTATCCACTGGTAAGACTTGCAGATGGGAGGCCTGTGAGCGACGAACCGATAGTGAGTAGCCGCGGCGCGAGCTGCAGTTCAGCGCGTGTGGCGCGATGGGTGGGCACGCTCGGCTTCGCACTCCCGGCCCTCACCCTTGCCTCCTATCCGATCTGGTCCTTTCCAGGTACCGAGACCTCAGGTACCGAAGTCGCGCTATGGGCCGCGTTGAACCACGACCGGTTGGCCGTGACGATGCTGCTCAACACCGTCGGAGTGACGCTCTGGCTTGTCTTCGGCGCAGCGGTCTACGCGGTCCTGCGTGACCACCTCCCCGCGAGATCGATGCTTCCGATGTGCTTCGCCGCGAGCTTCTTCGGATGCGTGACGCTATTGCTCAGCGGGTTCACCGCGTTCAACCTTTTGCTCTACCGACACCACACCGCCGAAACCGCAGTCCTGCTCTACGACTTGACGTTCGGACTGCTGGCAATGTCGGGGATGCCCACCGTCGTAGCACTCGGCTCGTTCGCGGTTGCGATATACGTCCACCACGCGTTGCCCCGATACACCGCGCATCTCGCTGTGGCCGGCGCGGCAGTCCACCCTCTGCTGCTCATGACGTTCATCGTGCGCGATGGCCCATTTTCGCTTGAAGGCATCTCGATCACGGCAATGCCAGCGTTCCTGTTCGCCTGGATTCTCGGGACCGCACTCGCGATGCCACGCAACACTCATCGGTCCTGATCAGGCGCTGTCGCACACCTCACGGTGAACCACAATGCCCGTCCAGTCACGGACTCAGCGTGAGACGCTCTAACACACCGGTTGCGCGTCCTACGAACTTGGCGAATCCGCCATGGTTCCCCCAACTTTCGTGAGGTTCGGCCGCAGCTAGAAGATCACAAACGGTCAACCGCGGCGGCCACGCCGAGTGGCGGCAGCCGGTGTGTACGGGGCTAGAAGGACGTCGTCGATGAGTTTGCGGTAGGTCTCGTCGACCGCGCTGGGGTCGTCGGTGGTGAAGTACTCGATGACCAGTCCTTGGATCGCGGCGAGTGCCAGGCGGGATCGAGCTAGGGCGAGCTCGGGCGGCATGCCGATGGCTTCCAGACGGGCCTGTGAATTGCGGACCAGATGGGCCAGGGTCGCTGCGGTGTACTCGGCGTACGGGCTGTCCTGGCCGCACGCGGCACCAAAGACTTGCTCGAGAATCCTTACGCTAGCGCGCTTCTTGCCGCGAGTGACCACCTGCCAGTCGTCGAGACACCATTGCCGGAACTCCTCCACGGTGGACAGCAGGACGGTCTCGACGACGACCTGTCGGCGCAGCACCGACAGGATGAGGTTCTCCTTGCTGCCGAAGTAGTAGATCAACATCCGGGCGCTGGTCCCCATCTCAGTCGCCAATGACCGCAGTGATGTGTCGACCACGCCGGTGCGCGCCAGGACTTCGGTGGCCTCGTCGAGGAGGTCTTCGCGTTTCGCGTGGTCGATCGGGCGAGGCACGCCGATTACTGTAACAATGCTTCGCCTTCGAGACGGCGTGCCCGCGGCTCCCTCAATGCGCTCGACAAGACCGGCTTTCAGGCCCCGGTCCTGATGTGCCCCGGGCTCCACAGTCCGCTACGGGTGGCGGTGCCAAGGGTGATGTCCGCCCGCTCGGCGTCGACGACGGGCTCCAGTCGGCGCAGCGACCCCCAGTCCTGGCCCCAGTCATCGGAGAGGTAGGTCGGCATGACCTGAGCCCGCAGGAGTAGGTCGGTGATGCCCAATAGGCCGCCATTGCGGCCGTCCTGCCAGGTGTCGGTGTCATTGTGTTTGGGTCGGTAGTCCGGGGAGATCCGGTAGCGCGGTACCTCGGTGACGCCGTTGACGTGCTGCATGGGGCGCTGGCACGGGAAGACGAAACCTACCGCCCAGTCCAGCAGCACGGGTTGTTGGGAGCCGACGAACTGCTGGACTGATCGCAGCTCCGGTGCTCGAGGCGGCGTGATCGCGACCCAGTCACCGGGGTTCAACGAGTGATCCTCAACGACCACCCGCACCGCGATGGCATCGCTGGGGAAGTCGGAGCGAGCAAAGCGCAGGTTCCGCCACGACGGCGTGGGCCCGATGTCGTCAGGGACGAGACGCCCTGCGGGCGTTGGTGACCCGCCGGGACCCATGCGTGCGTATTCGAGTTCGACGCGCTGACCGTCCGTATGACCGTGGGCGACGCTGTTGCCGCTGATCGTTCCCGCCGCAGTGACCACGATGAGGGGATGGGCCTTGTCGGCGGGCGGCAACGAGTACCACGCGGACGTCAGTCGGCTCTGCTGCTGCGGACCCGCCGTGTAGCTTCCGGCGACCGGAACGCGCGCGGGGTCCAGGCCGTATGGCAGAGGGACGGTGGATCCGTTGATTCCCGGCGTGGTGAGCGTGGTGGGCGCGTCCCAGTCGTAGTCGGTGCCCGGCATCGGTTGACTCGCCCAGATCGACTCGGCCACCGAGTGAATCGGCACACCGTTCGCGGTGAAACCGGTCGACTGCTCTGCACCCACTGGGCCCAGTGGCCCGGCATTGCCCGCCAAGGGCGTGAGGAAGCCGGCATTCGGATCGGGCTCGACGAGAACGTAGTCGGCCAGGCTGCACCCCCCGGTCAGTGACCGGGCATTGGCGAGACCGTTGGAATAGCTGGGGAATTGGCGCACCACGCCAACGGCCATGGATCCGACGAACACCATGACCATGAGCGCGGCGGCCGCCACGATGGGGGCATGGGTCACGGCCCCGGCGACCTTGCTCTCACCGCGCTCGGGTGCGAAGTGCCAGCGGGCGGCCCACACGGCGGTGAGGGCGAACAGGCCGAGGAAGATGGTGCTGATGGTGATGCCGCCGATCGAGGGCATCGAATTGCCGAATGGCACACCAAAATTTGATACGTACCACCAGCCGTTGATGGACGAGAAGCACAGTCCCAGAACCAAGCAGACGACGGCGACGAACGCCATGCGATTACGCGGTGACCGCATGACCTGACGCGACACCAGCACCGTGGCCAGGGCTGCCATGGCGGCGCCGATACCGGCGACCAGTCCGAAATGGTGGATCCACTTCGTGGGGGTGAACATCAGGGCGAAGATGGTCGCGAAGAAGATGCCGATGAGTCGCCACACCGGACCACGTGCGATTCCGGGGATCCGCTTGCGCCGCAACATGATGAAGACGGTCGTGAGAACGCACAACATCGTGATGAGGAAGCCGAACCGGCGTGCGATCGAGGCGTCGGTCGTCGGCAGGATGAGGTAGTAGTACCGAAGGTTTTCGGTGTACCACGCCTGACTGGGGCCGATCGCGGTCCGAATCCGGGTGGCCTCGATGACCGAGGCCAGCGTCTGATCGGCGAATACGACCGTCAACACGACGAACCCCGCGGCAGCCAGCGGCGCCAACAGTGGCAACAGACCGGTGTTGGCCCGCCTGCGGGCCACGATGCGCAGTATGGGCCGACCGCCGGCGAGCAGTGCCGCGACCGCGATCAGTCCGGTGGGCTGAATCCCGAGGGTGAACGCCGCCGCCACGATGGCCAGCGCGGCCGGGGTGAGTCGACGCGAGGTGATGGCCCGCTCGATGAGCACGTAGGTGATCAACGCGCCGGTGACGATCTGCCCCTCGGGGCGCAGCCCATTGTTGAACGGCATCCAGGCGCTCAGCAGGACCAGTGCTGCCGCCCACATCGCCGACCTGCTCGTCGCGACTGCGGGCCCCAACCGCGGCAGGACTTCTCGGGAGAGCAGCAACCAGCACACCAACCCGCAGATCAGGTCCGGGAGACGCATCCAGAGGCCGACGTCGCTGACGTTGTGCATCCAGGCCAGGACGCCGTAGTACCAGCCGAACGGATCCTCCGGACTGCCGAACCAACGGTGATAGTTCGCCATGTAGCCCGCGTGCCCCGCCGTGCGGGCGTACTGGCTCTGGTAACCGTCATCAGAGGAACCCGCGCCGATCACATGCCACACCACGAAGGCCGCGATGACCACGGCGTCGACGACGCTGAACGTCCGCCACCTGGTCGGGATCAGCCGCTGCATCCGGCGACCATCGGCCCGATCGAGGCGCCACAACGCAAGCAACGCGACGATCGTCGCGACGATCCCGCCCAACATCGCAGCCCGCTTGATCGGTGTCGGGGTGCTGCTGAACCGGGTATCGATGGTCGCGGTGAGTGACAATCCCGGCGGTGCAGGTCCGGACAGATCGGTGAACACTCCGACGATCGTCGGCCGCAGGTTGGGGTCGGCGAAGCCGGTGCGCAGGTCCTGCCCGGTCGCGGCATCGGCGAGGCCGACGAACGTGGCGAACGTGCCCGCCTCCGAGGACGTGATCTCAATGCGTTGACACCCTTCCGACAACACACGGTCGCGGGTCACGCTGGCCACTACCACGTTTCGATCGATCACATCGACACGCTCAGCGGAGGCCGAGACGAACAATCCGTTGAGGGCAGCCTGCTTACCGTCCTGCGGCGCCGTGCCCAACACCAAACCACCAGACGGGGGCAACCGGGAGATCACGTCGCACGGCACGGTCGCCGCCATCTCGACTGGGGACTGCGAGATCAGCGGCGCCGTGACGCTGTTCAGTTGCCCGCCCTGTGGCCAGCTCAACGTCGCGGTTGTCTGCACCACCGGCAGTAGCGGCGTCACCGCCGACAGCAGGAAACCGACGATCCCCGCAATTGCCGCGATCCAGCGGGGCAGGGCGGCAGTGGACCGGGCACTGCCCGACGGGTGGTTCACCTCGAAAGGTGTTGGGCCGCTGCAATCACAGGGCTTCGATAGCCCGTCCAGACCTGAGCACCCACCGAAATCCTCACCCTCGAGTTGTAGATGAAACAACTGCTACAGTCAACTCGACAGTCCGCGCGGGCAGTTCCGGTGACTGGTCGAGCGTGGTGCGGCTCTATCTCTTGGTTGCCGTCAGGACTTCTAAGGCGACAGGCTCGGTGAACTGCCCACTCGGTTCGATCGCGAGCAATGCGTCGGTGACTTCCTGTTCGAATGCCGGCCGCCTGTCGCCCAGCAGTCGGCGCAGTGGCAGTGAGGTCGAGTAGAGATAGCCGATGGCCTGTTCGATCGTCCACGCACGCGTGAATTCATAGACCTGCCGATGCACGTGGCGAAACGGCGAGCGAGTCAGCAGTTCCTGGTGTGGCTCGCCGGCGTCGGACACGTTCGGGCTGCCGGCCCGCCAGTCAGTCGGCAGGAAGCGGTCTTGGAAGGCCTCGATGGCGTGCTGCCATTCAGTGGCAGGCCGGACGAGGCAGCTGTCGTTGGCGATCACCAGCCCGCCCCCTGGATCGACCATGCCATCGAGCGCCGCCAGGACGCGTTCGCGGTCCATCCAGTGGAATGAGCGACCCATGGTCACCAGCCTGAAGCGTCCGAGTTCGCCCGGAAGGTCCGCCGAACTTCCCTGCGTCCACGTCACATTGGTGACGTGCGCCGCCCGCGCTTGTCTAGCCGCTTCGGCGAGCATCTCGGGTTCGGGGTCCATGCCGAAAGCTTCAGTGACGTGCTCAGCGAGAGGGAGGGTGAGTTGGCCGGTGCCGCAGCCCAGATCGAGAAGTCGCCCAGTGCCATCGAGGTGGAACCGGGCGACGAGGTCGGTGAAGAACGCCGCTGGATAGCCGGGCCGGTATCGCGCGTAGTGCCAGGCCGTTCCTGTGAACAGGCCGCCGCGGGAGCTGCCGAGAGAGTCGGTCACGCTCGCCACCCTGCCCTTTCCGATTCCGGGATGGAAGGGCGATATGAAGTCAGACCCGGGCCGGGTTCTCTCCTTCGGACGATGAGTTCTCCGTTCTGCGCTGCAGCGGTGGCCATCAGGTCACCCTCGGATGAACCGTGGGTGACCCAGCTCGTTGTTATCGATCAGAATGGTGGCTCGCTGTTGTGGCTGGCATTGGTCGAAGTAGCGGCGCTGGGCGTGCACGTAACGCCTCATGTCGGGGTGATCGGGATCAGCGGGCGTACCGTCACGCAGAGCCAACCGGCGTGCCGTCTCGGTGAATGCCACATCGAGGAACACAGTGAGATCCCAAGCATCCACCAGCTCGTCGCGATGCAAGAAGATGCCCTCGACGATGAGGACGGTGTTCGGTGGTGCTACCTGGTATGGCGGATTGACGATGGTGTCTGTGGTGTGGTCGTAGGACTTGGTGCGGTAGCGGCGTGAGCCATTGGGCGCGAACGGTTCGAGGACATCGGCGCGGAAGCGCTCGTAGTCGTAGGAGTCAGCCCAAAACCCCTCTGGGGAGTGGCGGCCCTGTCGATGGCGAACCGATGTGGGGTGGTGGAAGTCGTCGATGGAGACACTCACCACCGGGTGGGACCGGTCAACGTGGAGGAACTGGGCCAAATCGTGTGCGAAGCGGGACTTGCCAGCGCCGTCGGGTCCATCGACACCGATGCGCCAGCACCGCCCATCACCCAAGATGGGAATGCGGCGGGCTATAGCCTGGAAGACCTCGGGCTCACCCATCACCTGCCGCTTCTGATAGGACGATTGAGGATTCGGTATCCACTGCTCACCCATGAACCCAGTGTCAACTCTGCCGGGGCATCACCGCGACGACTCCATCGAAATCATCGATGTGGAGCGTGGTCTGGCTGTAGGCGTAGCGCAGGTTGGTGTTGATGAGTTCGCCAATGCGCTGAAGCAGGTGATTTGCGAAGCGGGCAGTGTGGGCAAGGGTTCCTTGGGAGTTCCTCGCCAATCTCGCCGCTTGGAAGTCCGGGAGGTACGCATCACACGCGGGATGGTTCAACTGCCGACCGTCGTCTCATCGTCCAGACAACCGTAGGCAATATCGCCACGCCACCCGGGAGACTGTGGAGCCAACTGACTCAACTTTGCCGATGACCAAGGCGACTAGATGCAGCCTGCGTCACCGCCGGCGTGCTCTCCTATGGCCGCGCGGGTAGTTGCACGGTGACGCGAAGACCGCCGGCAGTGCGCGGGGTCACGGTAAGGGCTCCGTCATGTGCCTCGGCGATGCTGTTCACGATTGCCAGGCCCAGACCGACACCTTCGTGGTGCGTGCGGATGCGTTCTGCGCCGCGCTGAAATGGCTCGGCGAGCGTGGAAACCGATTGTGGGGTGAGCTTTTCGCCGGTGTTCTCGACGGTGAGCACCACGCTCTTGGAGTGAAGACTGGTCGTCACCCACACGGTGCCTTGTTCGCGCCGATTGTGGACGATCGCGTTGTGAACGAGGTTGGTCGTCATCTGCAGAAGGAGCGCGGGCGAGCCGATCGCAGGGGTCACGTCGCCGGAGGTCTGGAAGGTGACACCATGCTTCTCCGCCAGGGGCAGGAGTGTCTCAGTGGCTTCTTCGGCGAGGAGTGACAGGTCGACGAGTTCTCGGGTAAAGGACCGCTGGTCCGCGCGGCTAAGCAGCAGCAGTGCTTCAGTGAGGTCGATCGCTCGGCTGTTGATGGCGTGGAGACGCTCGACCAGTTCGCCGGTGTTGTGGTCGCGATCGTGGCGGGCCACGTCGAGAAGAGTCTGGGTGATCGCCAGCGGCGTGCGTAGTTCGTGGGAGGCGTTGGCTGCAAATCTCTGCTGTTCGGCCACGTGAGCTTCGAGCCGTTCCAGCATGGTGTCGAAGGTGTCGGCGAGTTCGCGGAATTCATCTCTGCGGCCCGGCAACCGGATCCGGTGCGAGAGTGAACCGTTGGTGGCTACCCGGGTGGCTTCGGTGATGCGCGCCAGGGGGCTGAGCATCCGGCCGGCGAGAAGCCACCCTCCGACGAGACCGAACACCAGCAGGAACGCCAGCACGGCGGCCGCCGCGGGAGCGAAGGCATGCAGGAGGTTGGACCGGATGGGAAACACACCATCGGTCATCGTGTTGTTCGTACTTCCGGGGATGATCTTCATACGGTCGGGGACGTAGCGCAGTAGGAACAGCCACACGGCGGCGAGCAGCAAGGCGCCGGCGAACATAAGGAACCCCGCGTAGCTGAGGGTGAGTTTGAGGCGGACACTCACCCCAGGGGTTCTATCCACGAACGCCTCCTTCATGTTTGGTGCCGGGTGCTGTGTCGATGCGGTAGCCGACACCGGCCACGGTGGCGATGATCCAGGGTTCGCCGAGCCGTTTGCGCAGCGCCGAGACGGTGATGCGAACGGCGTTGGTGAACGGGTCTGCGTTCTCATCCCACGCACGTTCCAGTAGCTCCTCGGCGCTGACGACACCACCCTCGGCAGCGACGAGAACTTCGAGCACCGCGAACTGCTTCCGGGTGAGCGCGACGTAGCGGCCGTCGCGGTAGACCTCGCGCCGGAAGGGATCCAGCCGCAACCCTGCGATCTCTCGCACGGGTGGTCTGGGGTTTGCGCGCCTGCGGTCGAGCGCTCTGAGGCGCAGCACGAGCTCTCGGAGTTCGAAGGGTTTGGTGAGGTAGTCGTCGGCGCCGAGTTCGAACCCGGAGGCCTTGTCGTCGAGCCGGTCGGCAGCGGTGAGCATCAGGATGGGTGTGCCGCTTCCGGACGCGACGATGCGTTCGGCGATCTGGTCACCGGAAGGCCCGGGAATGTCGCGGTCCAGGACGGCGATGTCGTAGGCGTTGATGCTCAGCAACTCCAGCGCGGTGTCGCCGTCACCCGCGATGTCAGCGGCGATCGCTTCCAGACGCAACCCATCGCGGATAGCGGTCGCCATGTAGGGCTCATCCTCGACGACCAACACGCGCATTCTCTCAACCTACGAGCCATCGCATATCGCCGGCATATCGAAAACCGCATACGCGCTGACAACACCGCAAGACCTTGACTAGCGACCATGACACACAGCAATTCAGCACACACCGCATCCCGCAGCACACGACGGCCCCTGGTCACCCTTGCCATGGCCGCCCTGATCGGTTCGGGCGGTTTGTCCATCGCCGCCCAGGCCGGCGCCGCCCCAGACGGCGGAGGCGGCACGAATCCCGTCGCCCAAGAGCAGGCGGCGAAGTACTCCGAGTGCATGCGGGCCAACGGAGTCGCGGACTTCCCGAGCCCCAACGCACAAGGACAGGTGTCCTACGGAGGAATCTCAGTGCCGAAGGACGTGTGGGTCAGGGCGGTCGACGTGTGTACGAACCTGCAACCGGCGGACTGGAGCGACGCAGGCCGCACCCCCGAACAGCAGGACGCCGCAGTCAAATTCGCCCAATGCGTCCGCGACCACGGCGTGCCGGACTTCCCAGACCCCGCTACCCCACGTGACCCCCTCATCGACACCACGCAGATGCGGGGCGACGTCAGCGCCCGCAGCATTCCAGAGCTCAAGCCCGCGCAGGAGGCGTGCAACGACCTCTTCACCGCCGCGTTACCGGGCAACGGGATGCCGGGCTGAAAATGGGAAACTCATCGGTGCTCGATCTGGAGTGAGAAATGGCCATCAAACTTGAGAAGCCACAGCTCCTGTGGCTTCTCAAGTTTCATGTCCACAGCCGTTGCCCTGAACTGCGGCGACAACGGCGTTCTCACTCGATGTCCACCCCGAGAATTCTCACTTTCATGTCCACTCCCGATCCCGAGATCCCCGACGGCGAGGCGCGCGACATCTGAGGGCCGTCGACGCACCACGCCAGCTCGCTGCCGGTATAGATCGGCGGTTGCCACCCGCCGAAGGCGGCCTCCAGCGCTAGCACGTTCGTGCACGTCCGACGAGTACCGTCGGGGGCGTGGCAATCGCTCCAGGAACCTGGCCCCGCCCCCTGCTGCGCGCGGTTCGTACTTTCAACAAGTACTTCCTCAACTCGCTTATGCGCCCGCGCGCCGGCCGAGAGAATTCATATGCCGCAGCCATCCGGCATACCGGCAGAAAGTCCGGCAAACAGTACTCGACCCCGGTAGGAGCGCAGCGCATACCGGACGGGTACATCATTCCGCTGGCATACGGGACCCAAGTGGACTGGCTGCAGAACGTGTTCGCCGCCGGCAGGGCCACATTGTCGGCCGATGGCGAAACACACGACGTGACCAAACCCGAACTGATCGACGCCTCGACGGCCTTGCCGATGATCTCGCCGAAGCAACGACGGACCTATGAGCGCGTAGGAATCTCGCAGTACCTGAAAGTGAAGCTCGCCGAATCGCACTGAAGAGCCGACCTCCGGAACTGATCTCAGTCCCGGAGCAGTTGAGTACATCATCCACTGTTCCTCACCCGCGACTGGCGGGCGGGTTCACGCGCCTACTTTGTAGGGCCCGTCTTACTCCGCGTAGCGGCGCGAGCCAGCCGGATCCGCGCCTCAGCCGCACAGTTGTCGACCCGACGTCCGTTGCCGGGGTCACCCTCCGCTCCCAACTCCCGCTTCATTCAGGCGCGGGGCTGGCGGTCAACAAGCCAACATCATCGAATCCTGACGATCACCTCGGTTGCTCTACAACGCGATGCGTCAGTCCTGGTCGACGCGTTCACGCAATGCCGTGCGGCGGAGCCGGATCATCTCAGTTACCGGGATGACGCCGGGTGAACCAGCAAGTTCGCGTTTTCGGACGCCGTAGTCGGGATCCAGCAGTTCTGCAACGGTCGCGGCATCTGCCGGTAGCGGTGTGCGGCACTGATCGGCGTAGCTTCGGGCGAGCGCATCGTAGAAGGCCTGCATCCCGTCGGCGGTGCGCATGTTGACTTCGTGGTTCATACACTCCCCGATCGCGCGGGCGACGACGCCGTGAGCCAGCCGGAAGGGTAGTCCGGCTGAGCCAACCAAGAAGTCAGCCACTTGGGTGACCGTGAACAGTCCGCTACGCAGCCGGTCGGCGACGACCCCGTCGTTCACGGTGAAAGTAGCCACCGCACGACTGAGCAGTTCGAGTCCTTCCGCAAGCGCGTGAATGGCGTCAAGTCCGACCCCGTCGATCGAGATTGCCTCTTCGCTCATGCCGATGGTGGTGCTCTTCAGCGTTGTCGCCGAGATGGTCATCGCGCCCAGCAGTCGCGGCAGCAGTGTTTCCACGTGCTCGAGGGCGACGGGGTTCTTCTTCTGCGGCATGATGCTGGATACACCGCACAGCGAGTCGTCGAGCGTAATCAGCCCAAACTCGGTCGTGGCGTACATGATCAGCGATTCGGTGAAACGGTTGGCGTTGAGCGCAGCGACGACTCCGACGCCAAGTGCCTCGATCTGGTAGTCGCGGATCCCGGATGCGTCCTGAGTGTTCTCGACCAGGCCTGAGAAACCGAGATGATCCGCGACTTGCTGGCGGTCGAGCGGGAAGTCCGTTCCGGCGAGCGCGGCTGCTCCCATCGGGCTCTGGTTGGTGCGTTCTCGGCAGGCTTGGAGTCGATCGAGGTCGCGGCTGAAGGCATCGAAGTGAGCCAGCAGGAAGTGTCCGAGCGTGACCGGTTGCGCCTGTTGCGAGTTGTGCGTGTAACCAGGAAACGTCAGCGTCACGAACTGTGCGGCACGGTCCACCAACACCGCGTTCAAGGCCTGCAGTGCTGAGGCGAGCGTGTCGAGCGCGTCGCGCATGGCCATGCGGTTGACCGTCATGTAGTAGTCATTGCGAGAGCGGCCGGTGTGCAGTCGGCCGGCGACCTCGATGCCCAACTTGTCGACCAGTTGAGATTCGATCACCGAGAACAAGTCCTCGGCATCGGTATCGGCGCCCAGGCCTGCCGGGTCGCCGCCCAGGGCGTCGAGCGCTGCCACGATTGCTTGGGCATCGTCATGAGAGAGGATGTCCTGTTCAGCGAGCATCAACGCGTGGGCGCGATTGATCGCCAAGTGGTAGCCGAGAGTGTGCTTGAGTTCGTAGGCGATCTGCGTGTCGGCCATCCGGCGCAGAATCGGATCCTGCTGACGCTGCAGTCGATCCCGAAAGGAACTCATCTCAGTAGTCCTCCGAACTTGCCAGAAAAGCGGAATGGGTTGAACGCATCGTCGACCACGGCGGTGGGGTCGGTGACGAGGCCGGCGACGGTCTCGGCGGTGCTGGGCGCCAACGTGAAGCCGATCATGTTGTGCCCCGCGGCCACCGACACCCGTGAGGTGATACGCCCGAGGTAGGGCAGACCGTCGGGGGTCATGGGCCGGACCCCGTGACCACTGTCGTGCACACCGGCATCGAGGACAGCCGGTAGATACCGTGCCGCCGCGTCGAGGATTCGGGTGTGGAAGACGTCGGGCTCGATGTGACGCCGGGAGAAGTTCATCTGCCCGGCCAACTGCACCTCGTCATCGAACGGGCTGGCCACCACGTGTACATCGTTGAAGTGCAGCAGGGTGTTTCGATTCGCCAGAGCTAGATTCGTCCGAAGACTGTAGCCACGTCCATTCTCCAGAAGGAGCCGCGCTCCCAGCGGGCGTGCCAGCTCAGCCGAACGTACGCCGGCGGCGATCACGACGTGGTCGGCGGCCAACCGGCGATTCGGGGTGCGCACGACGACGTGATCGGTTCCCACCTGGATCGAACGCACAGGGGCACGCTCGATCAAGGTGACCGACGACCGCTTCAAGACCGTGATCACAGACTCGGTGAACCGCTGCGGATCGAGGTACCGGTGCCCCTCTTGGAGGTAGCCGGCAACCGCGGCAGCACTGAGCTGCGGTTCGCGATCCTTGAGTTCATCGTGACCGAGCATCGGCTCGGGAACCGGCATTCCGGTCGTGTCTGCCTTGGCCACGTCTTCGTCTCTGCGCGCACTGGCGGTGGAGAGCGAGCCGAATACGTACAGGAACTGGGTACCCTGGGCGCGGACGTCCACCCCCGCCTGGCCCAGGTCGTCCAGCAGCTCATAGGTGTCGTGCGCCAGCGACACCAAAGCCCTTTGTCCTGAACGGTATTGGCTCGGGCGGCTCTTCCAGGCGAATTGCGCGAAGAACCCAGCCTGGGTCACCACGTCGCCCAGACCGACCGTCAGCGACGGCTCGCGCCGGGGGGCCACCAACCCGCTCAGACCCTTGCGCAGAAAGCCGACGCTGGAGACGGGATCGACGTCGCGAGGTACGACCTCTCCGGCGTTCCACCGGGCGCCTCCGCTGCCGAGCGCGCCCGCGTCGACGACGGTGACCTCGCACCCCCGCCGCACCAGCGCCAGGGCGCTGAGCAGCCCAATTGGGCCAGCACCGATGACGATGACCGACTGCGTCATGCCGTACCTCCTTGCCTCGGCCAAACAGGTCCGCCAGTAAACCAGCGGTTGAAGTGGCAGTCAAAAAATGAAGTGTAGCCAAATTTCCGATGCCGTTATAAGCTGCGTCACACCAAGCCACAGGCCGCCCCGTTGGGGAAATCCGGGCCCGTCGAAGATTGGAACGAAAAGTGCGAATCAAGCTTGCTTGTATGGGTTTTGCCGCTCTGGTCGCGGCGGCGGGGACGGCCTGCAGCGGCTCCAGTGCCCCCACAGACGTCGATCTGGGATCCGGTCCGGCCGTGGCCGGTCAGGTCAAGGAAGGCGCCTTGGACGGGGTGACCCTGACCTTCGTGTCGTGGGGCGGCGCCTACCAGGATGCGCAGAAGACGAGCGTGATGGATCCGTTCGCAAAGCAGTCCGGCGCAACGGTTCTCGATGACGGTCCGACCGAGTACGCCAAACTACAGGCGCAGATCGCCAACAAGCAGGTCAGCTGGGACGTCGTTGACGTCGACGGTTTTTACACGCCGACCCGCTGCGGAACCGAGTTGATGAAGCTGGACTGGTCGATTATCGACAAGAGCCAGGTCCCCGAGGGGATGGCGACCGACTGCTCGGTGCCCGCCAACGTGTTCGGCGACGTCCTGGCCTTCAACGAGGACAAGGTCGGCGACGCGCCGACGAGCTGGGCGGACTTCTTCGACGTCGCCAAGTATCCGGGCAAGCGAGCGGTCTCGCAGTCCACCGACACCGGGGTGTTCGAGGCCGCACTGCTGGCCGACGGTGTGTCCCCGGACAACCTGTACCCGCTCGACGTGCCGCGGGCAGTCCGCAAGCTCAACAGCATTCGCGATCATCTGGTTTTCTATACCTCGGGATCGCAAGCCCAGCAGATGCTGGAATCCGGCGAGGTCGACATGGGAATCGTGTGGACCAGCCGCGCACGAGGGGCCGCCGAGTCCGGTGCGCCAGTCGCGGTCATGTGGGACCAGGCGTTCTCGACCTACGAGTCGCTGGCGGTGCCCACAGGCGTCAAGAATCCCAAAGCCGCTATGGCACTGATCAACTTCTATCTCGGCGTCGATCAGCAGAACGAGTTCGCCGCGATGAACGGCAGCGGTCCGGTCAACACCGAGGCCACGCCCGCCTACAAGGGTGACGCCGGCAGTTTCCAGATCACCAACCCGGCCTACGCCGACAAGGTGGTAAAGATCGACATGAACTACTGGGGGCAGAACTACAAGATGCTCGACGACTCCTACAACGGCTGGGTCTCGGGAGCCTAAGCCCTCGTCATGATTCAACAACCCGTTCCCATTGGACCTGCCGCGGGGCCGTCCGACGATGGTCCGTCGACGGCCGCCGCGGACGGCAGACGCGACCGACTGCTAGTGCTGGGGCTTCTCGCCCCGGCACTGGCGGTACTTGCCCTGCTGTTCGTCTATCCCGTCGCCGTCGGGATCCTGCAGAGCTTCTCCCAACCGCGCTGGGGTTGGGATAACTACGTGTGGTTCTTCGGCTCGGACGTCAATCGCGCGATGCTGTGGCGCACCGTGGTGGTTGCGATTCTGACGACCGTCATCACCTTGCTGATCGCTTATCCGTACGCGTACTTGATGACGCTCGTCGGCCCACGCATGCGCGTCTTGTTGCTTGCTCTGGCGGTGTTGCCGTTCTGGATCAGCGCCCTGATCAGGACCTTCGCCTGGTTCGTGATCCTGCAGGACACCGGCACCCTCAATAAGGGCCTCGACGTGCTCGGCCTGGGCCCGGTGCACCTGATTCGCACCCCCGCCGGTGTTCTCATCGGCATGGTGCAGGTGCTGCTGCCCTTCATGGTGCTACCGCTGTACAACGTCATCCGCACTATCGACCGGCGACTGCTGCAGGCCGCCGAAAGTGCCGGCGCCAGACCGTCAGTGGCCTTCTTCACCGTCTACGTGCCACTGTCGTTGCCCGGCGTGGC
The DNA here is from genome assembly GCF_022557175.1 of Mycolicibacterium sp. YH-1. The sequence goes on from NZ_CP092915.1 coordinate 7,063,163, forward strand.
CGCTGGATCCATCGTGGTCTTCATATCAGCTCTGGGGTTCTACATCTTTCCCGCACTGCTCGGATCTCCGCAGGAAGCGCTCATCGCACAAGCCATCTACGACCAAACTGCACGCAGCTTGAACTTCGGGCGCTCCGGAGTCATGGGTGTTGTGCTCCTGGGGGTCGTCGCGGCAGTCTTCGGCGTAGTCGCCCTGGCGTCGTCGCTACGGCACAGGGCCAACCGATGACCCGCACACTGACCCGGACCTTCCTCTGGCTAACAGCAGGTTTGGTCGCGGCGTTCATGCTGCTGCCGGTGCTGATCGTCGTTCCCCTGAGCTTCTCGGAGAAGGCGTCCTTCGAGTTCCCGCCCAGCGGCTGGTCGACGCGTTGGTACGAGCGATTCTTCAGCAACTCGGCATGGTCGACCTCGTTGACCAACTCCCTGCTCATCGGCGTCGTCGTCAGCGTGGTCTCCGTCATCATCGGCACTGCAGCAGCTTTGGGACTGCGCCGCCTGTCGACACGGTATTCCGCGCTGCTAAGACTGACGTTCCTGGCGCCCCTGATCATCCCCGGCGTCGTCATCGCCGTCGGCGTCTACACACTGTTCCTGCGCAGCCACCTCGTCGGCACCTACCTCGGGTTCGTGCTCGCCCACACGCTAATGGCGTTCCCGTTCGTCGTAATCTCCGTTAGTGCCTCGCTGGCCAGCTTCGACGACCGGCTACTGGACGCCTCCGCCAGCCTGGGCGCCTCTCCCATCACGTCGTTCGCTCTGATCACGCTGCCAGCGATCGCACCCGGGGTGGCCGCGGGAGCCCTCATCGCCTTCGTCACGTCTTTCGACGAGGTACTGCTGTCCATGTTCATCCAGGACCCCTCCCTGAGGACACTGCCGGTTCAGATGTACTCGACTCTGATCCGCGACACCGATCCCACGATCGCCGCAGCCTCCACGTTGATCCTGGCTGTCACAACCATCGGCGTCACGCTCGTCCTCACGTACGCGGCACGAAAGGCCAAAGATGCCAACTAAACTCCCCCGGGGCATCGGCGCACCAGTCGAGCTCAAGAATCTGTACAAGAGCTACGCCGGCCGCGACGTAGTCAAGAACATCTCGATGTCAATCAACGCCGGCGAGTTCGTGACCCTGCTCGGTCCCTCTGGCTCCGGCAAGACCACCACCCTCAACTTGATCGCCGGCTTCACCCCGATCACGTCGGGCTCGATCGCCGTCAACGGCCAGGACCTCAGCGGCACACCAGCCCACAAGCGAGGACTAGGCGTCGTCTTCCAGCACTACGCCTTGTTCCCCCATCTGACCGTCGACCAGAACGTCATGTACCCGCTGCGCCGACGGCGCATCTCCCGCGCCGAAGCTCGAAAACGTGCGGGGGAGACCTTGGAACTGGTCGGCCTTGGAGGGTACGGAAAGCGGCGCGTCAACCAGCTCAGTGGCGGTCAACAACAACGCGTGGCGCTCGCGCGTGCACTCATCTACTCGCCGCCCCTGCTGTTGATGGACGAACCGCTGGGCGCACTCGACAAACGTCTCCGCGATGCACTGCAGATGGAAATCAAACGCGTGCAAAGCGAACTCGACAGCACCTGTATCTTCGTCACCCACGATCAAGAGGAGGCGCTGGTCATGTCGGACCGCGTCGCGGTCTTCAACGATGGTCAGATCGTGCAGTTCGACCGACCCGAGGTGCTCTACCGCCAGCCCGCCAACCTCTTCGTCGCACGGTTTCTCGGAGACTCAGTCCTCCTCGACGGCGAAGGCGCGGGCGATGTGTTCACCACGTCGACGGGCAAGATTCGGCTCAACCAACCCCACCAGGGCAAGGGGACGCTGTTCCTGCGCCCTGAAAAGCTCCGCATCGCCGCCCAACCCAACGACGTCCCAGAATCCGCCGACACGCTCCGGGCCACGGTCGTACGCACCATCTTCGTCGGGCCTTCAGCAAAGGTGGAGGTCGAACTTGCCGACGGCACCACTGCAGTCGCTCGGCTGGCCGACGAACATGCCACACTGTGGCGACCAGGCGATTCCGTTCACCTGTGGTGGACATCCCAGGAAGCGCGCGTACTTGTCGATTGAGGCATCGAATGATTGATGAAGTGGGCGGCGGTGATCACGTCGACACAACCACTGAGCGCGAACGTTTCGGCGCGCGCCTCCGTTCCGTGCGACAAGGCCAAGGGCTGACGCTCAACCAGGTCGCGGCCCGAGCTGGTGTCACCGCCAGTGCGCTAAGCCAAATCGAACGCGGACGTAGCGGGGCGACCATCGAGACCGTTGTCCGGATCGCCGGCGCGCTCAACGTCTCGACGGGTAGCCTTTTCATCGAAGATAACTGGCGCACACAACCTCTGCGCCGCGCCGACCGAGTCGCCATGCGCGGCAGCGGCGGACATCTTCAAGAAGTCCTCAACCGACGCGGCGGAACCCGCTTCGAAGTCTTCGAAGTGCAGATCCCGCCCGGCGTCAGCGACGCACCGCATCTCTACGCACACGGCGACTCCGAGGAAATGCTGCTCATCCTCGACGGCGCGCTCGAACTCCAGCTCGGCGGACACACCTACCAGTTAGAAGAAGGCGACACGATCGAATTTCAAACGTCGATCCCGCACCTGGTCACCAACAAACGCAAGACCGAGGCCCGCGCACTTTGGATCATCTCTCCGCCCACCAGCGGACGGCACTACGAATCCGACGCATCTCCCAAGGGCCACCGACGCACAAAGGACTCAAACGCGTCTGACTGACCTGAACCCAGACCGTCTCGCTGCGGCTCTTGCGCCAGCACGTCATCGATCGGCCTGCAGGCATTCCGGCCGGCATTGTTGGTCGTCGATCATCATTGGCCGTACGTGCGTCGGAGATTGGCGTTGATCAGTTCTCCAATGCGCTGAAACATGTGCTGCACGAAGCGGGCCTCCGGCAGCGGATCATCGAGATGCAGCGTCCATCGCAGGTCGGTTCCCCCGCGCGCCGCCGCGAGATCGAAGCGTAAGCGCGCGTCGGGGCGTTCGGGCCACAGTGATGACCACACGACGTAGTCAGGCCGATCCGCCTCGGTGACGGTCGGAGCGACTTCGTCATCGTGCAACACCATCCACGGGCGAACTGGCTGCCGATGGGGATCGCACAAATCGTCGAAGACCACCCCCGGTGGGGCGGGTTGGTTGCGCATACGCGTCCCGACCTCATTCACTGCCCCACCTCCTCTCGCGCCTGCAACGCTCAGTCAACTGTCGCCTGGGAGCGGCGATGCGCGGACCATAGCGCCCAACAGACCGGCGGCTCAACCTTCTCAAGGGTGCGGAGGTGTGCGTGGACCGATTTGGCCCTTGCACATGCGCAGGATCAAGGCGATCTCGTCCTCCGAGCGGACTGCTGGAGTCAGAACTTGCCGTAAGAGCAGGCCTCGAAGCGCGGCAACGGCGACGGTGGCCATGGTCAGCGCGTCCTCGGGCTCGAGCCCGTCGCGTTCGGCGAGCGCGGCCAGCATCTTGGTCAAGTCGTCGAGCGAGTCGCTGAACTCACGAAAGTTGTCGGGGTTGTACGCGGCCAGTCCTACTACGTGAAAGAAGCCGCGGACACGCGGCAGCTGCTCCGGGCGGGTGTAGGCCCGCCAGATCGCCACGACGAGGTCGTCAAAGGTGCCCTGTTGGGCGGTCTTGAAAAGCGCCTCGTTGTCACGAGATCGCTGCACCGTGAGCATGGCCGCCAAGACGCCCGACAGAGACCCGAAGTGGTACCGCAGCAGCGCGTGGCTGGTCGCCGCCCTGGCGGCGACCTCACGCAGCGACACCTCCGGCGAGGGAAGGCCCTCCCCGTAGGCGTCGAGAAGCCGAGCCAGCAGGCGGTCGCGTGCGTCGCCTCTGCGTTCCGCGCTTGACAAGCTCACTCCCGCAGTTTATCCATTGGATAACAATTATCCAATGGACAAGAACCGCTGAGGCGCCGTGCCGCGAGGCCGGCCGAGTTGTGAAGGACCTCCGATGAGCTCCATGTGGCAGGGCTGTCTCGCCGACACCGACTACTTCGAGATGCGTTCCAGCGGTGGGCATGACTACGGCGTCTGGGTCACCACGCCACCCGGATACGACCCCGCCACGACGCAAGCGCCTGTCGTGTATGTCCTCGACGGCAACTTTGCCGTGGGCCTGACGGCTCCGCTCATCGTCACCCAGATGGACCCCATGCAGCGGATCCAGCCCTACATCCAGGTCAGCGTCGGCTACGCGGGCGAGGAAGCACAGGACTGGGATCGGCTGCGCAACAGAGACTTCGTGCCACCGGGCGAGCCCATCGCCAAGGAACTCATCGACGCCGTGGAGATGGGACTGCAAGCGGGCATGAGGACGCGCGAGGAGGCCGACGCCTACCTCGCCGAATTGCGCGACACGCACGCCGATGTGTTCCTGACCTTCCTCACCACCGAACTGCACCCGCGGATCGCACGCGCCTACGGCACAGCCGCGAGCGGTCACGGCCTTTTCGGCTACTCCTACGGCGGACTCTTCACTCTCTACGCCTGGCTCACCGGCAGCACGCTCTTCGAGAGCATCGGAGCGGGCAGCCCCGGCGTCATCGCTGAAGACAGTCAGGTCTTCGCCCAGCTCCAAGAGATGGGTGACAGCCAGCGTGCCGCCAAGCTTCACGTGACCTTCAACGACCGAGAGCTTCTCGGAGACCTGGCCGTCTACCAAAGCCTCGCGAAGAACACCGCCACCGTGCTTCACCGCCTCACCGCACGCAGCGAAGCGGTCACCAGCGAGATCCTGCAGGAAACGCACGTGACTGGCCTGCAGGCCTCATTCCTCAGCTACCTCAGGACCTGCCGTCCCCTGTAAGCGCGAAACATGCCTTCCGCTTGCCAGACCCGAGCTAGACCAGATTCTGAACTGCTTTCGTGAACGAAAGTGCTCAGAGGGGCCAGGTCAAAGGGTCCAGGAGCAGGTAGAAGCGGAGTCGTTCGGCGTCTAAGTCGATGCCGTACTGATCGGAGAACTCGCGGTCTGCTTGGCGGGCTGTGCGCTCATCGGGCCATGTCTCGCGGGCGTTCGTAAGAAGGAGCGCGATGTCGGCATAGGGGTCTGCCCGCCCAAGCCGGCCAAGGTCGATCAGCCCGCAGACTCGTCGGGTGTCGGGATCGACGAGAACGTTCGGCAGACAGAGGTCACCGTGGCAGACGACTAACTCGTCGCGCTCCTGTTCTACACGGCGCGGCAACTCGTCTTCGAGGTGTCGCAGTATCTGCGCCGGCGGGGTCTCCTGCAGTTCAGGCGGCAAGAACTCAGCCTGAACGCGGTTCTCGGCCACGGTTGTTCGGGCGAGATCCATCATCGTCGCCAAACTTCTGTCGAAGGGACAGCTCGCCGCGTCGAGGTCGTGCAACTCGCGTGCCAAGTTGGTGATTGACAACCAGGTCTCGCGGAGCGTGTCGGCGCCGAGTTGGTCAGCCGGAACGCCAGCAACGGCGCGCGTCACTAGACAGGCGCCGCGGTCGGTGCTTCGCCAGTCCAGCACGGCCCCAACGGGAATGCCGGCATCACCGAGCCACACTATTCGGTCACGTTCGGCGGCCAGATCGGCACAACGCTCAGGTGTCACCAGTTTCGCGTAGCGCGCACCGTCGTGGTCGCGTAGCACCGTATCGCCGGACTCACCGGTCGTGACGGGCACCCACTCCGCATCCTCAGGCAACAGCTGCGTCGACAACCAAGCGTTCACCGGCATATCTCAATCATGGCTTACCGGATTCGACGAGACTCGCGGTGCACCGAGAAAGCCGCGCCCGCACCCATACTGGTCACCGTGCTCGATCATGCCGAGGTGGTGCGGCTGTACGGCCCGTGGAGTGTTCGAACTCCTCGCGAGGCGGCCGACTTCCTTCGCGGTTACCCGGGCAGGTGGTGGATCGCCGGCGGCTGGGCGATCGATGCATTCACCGGGACCACACGCGCGCACGGAGACCTCGACATCGGTATCCCACGCATGGAGGCAGCGGGTTTCATAGCGTTCGTCGGCGCGACCCTGGACGTGTGGGCAGCCGCAGGAAGCCTGACACCGCTCCCCCGCGGCGGGTCGAGCGTTCCAGATGACTGCGGCAACCTCTGGTTGCGGGCAAGCGGTGCCGATCCGTGGGAATACGACGTCCTGCTCGAAGACGTCCGCGAGGAGACCTGGGTCTACAAGCGCGCCACACACATCTCGCGGCCCCTCAGTCACTGCCTGTGGTCACGCGATGACATCACCTACCTACGGCCCGAGATTCAACTCCTGCTCAAAGCGAAGGACGCCCGGGCCAAGGACGCTTTCGACCTCGAGCGGTGCCTCCCGCGCCTCGACGAATCCAGCCGCACTTGGCTCGCTCAGCGATTGCGCCAGGAGAGCCCCCGACACCCCTGGGTCGGCAAACTGGCCGTCAGCACGACTGACCTCGGCTAACGGTCGGTCAACTCGGCACTGTGCATCCGCTATGTACCAACCTATTTCAAATCACTGCGTCGTTTCTCTAGAAGCGGTGTCATCGAGTAACCGGCGTCAGCCAAAGGGGCTTGATACGTTTGCTGCTGAGGGGAGTCAAGATGAAGGTGTTCCCTGACGCGGGGCGGCGTCGACGCACTGTTTATGTCGCTATCGTCGACGGAGTCGTGATCATCGCCGGTTCGATCGTTGCCCTTGCCGTGTTGGGCTCGCGGCCCAATGAACGAGGGGTCGCGGCTCTGCGTCACGCCGTGCCTCCCGGTGATGAGTGGGCGGGGCTAGATCGCGTCTCGCAATGGCCGACTGACTGGACATCGGCTGTGTGCAGACCACCGGTGTACTGGTTGAAGGCTGAAAACAAAGACCTGCCGCACGCAACTCGACGAGGAGTTTGTCAGGCCAAAATTGCCCCGGCGGGTGAGTACTTCGACGTCACTCTCGCGCGTTTCAACAACGAGCTTGAGATGCAGGTCGACCTGCAGAACTACGGGTATGAGGCGTACGCGTTCGCTTACGATCAAGGAGGTTTGCTGGTTTACGCCATCTCCGGGTCGGTTCAAAACATGGACATCACGGCGGTGTTGGAACCCCTGGAGAGATACGGCTTCAACGTTTATCACGACCCTGGTCCATAGCGTCCCGGGCAGCACCGACTTCGCTAGCTGGCAGTCTCCTGGGTCTCGCCGCCCAACGTGGTAGCCAAGTGCTTGGCTCCCGTCGTTGGGCCTGGCGGTATGTGTCGAGGTGGACACGCAGCGCAGCAAGTCCGGGATGCTGGTTTGCGGTATGCCAGATCAGCGAGTGCGGGTAAACCGGGGCGGGGTTGCGCACCGGGATCCGTCGCAGGCCGTATAGATCCGGCCAGAGGTAGCGGTCTCGCCTGCCGACAAGCGTTGCGATACAGGGCTCTTCGCGCAGAGCTTCCATCAGGGCTTCGTCGCCGAAGTGCGGACCGTGACCGTCGATTGTGAGGTCGAATGCTGCTGCGAGGTCCTCGTAGAATGCGGCCCACTCGGTTCCGGGGACGATGCCTGGAATCCACACTCTGAACCCGCGCAGTTGATGTGGCGTGACGACGGCTTCAGCAGCGAGCTGGTGCGCCGGGCCCACCAGCACTTCGAGTTCATCATCGACGGCGCGAAGCGTGCTCAAGCCGTGAGGCAGTTCGGTGTCCGGCGTGGTGACTGCGCGAAATGCTGCATCAATGGCGCCGGACTGCACGGCTGCTAGGGCGCCGGTGAGGGTGTTGTCGACCAGCGTGACAACCTCAACGTTCACCCCGGGGTACGCGCGGTGAAAGCCCTGCAGCACGACCGAGGGGGCAACACGACGATTGGTGACATCGACACGTAAGACGCGATTCTGTGGCTGAACGGATTTCCGAGCCCGGTCGGCGGCGCGAAGCACCTCCGCCGCGTGCGGAAGAAACGAACGACCCTCCAAAGTGAGCTTCACGCCGTGAACACTGCGCACGAATAGCGTTGCTCCCACCGTGCGTTCGAGCACGGCTATGCGTTTCGACACCGCCTGCGGAGTGATGTGCAAATCATCGGCGGCGTCTTGAAACCGGCCCAGCTCGGCGGCCACCACAAAGGTGCGAATGCCTTCAACGTCCAACGGTCGTTCCCCACTGTTGGTTGTGTCGTGCTCGCGTGTCGGTTGCTTGATGCACCCACATACCCGCTGCTGCAATCGGCGCATGCCTCATGTGACATCTGGCCGTCTGTACATCCACACTCCCGAGTGGGCTCAGGTCGCCCGCAGGATCGAACAGGTTACGACTCTCACCTCGCGCCTGAATCTGCTGACCTTCGACGACGACGCCGGACGGAGGGCACTGCTCGACGAAATATTCGGTCGAGCGCTGCCCGAAACCCTCACGCTGTATCCACCGTTCTTCACCGACAATGGGCTCAACACAACGTTCGGCGAGAACGTGTTCGTCAATCAGGGGTGCCGGTTCTACGACCAAGGCGGTATCCGGATTGGCGACGCAACCATGATCGGTCCGAACACCCATCTCATCACCTCCGGGCACCCCGTTCCACCTGCAGAACGGCGAGAGTACATTCTGGCCGCACCGATAGTGCTCGAAGACAACGTCTGGCTCGGCGCGGCAGTCACCATACTTCCCGGCGTCACGATCGGTGCGAACTCAGTAGTCGGTGCCGGCGCCGTCGTCACCAAGGACGTCCCGCCCAACACGCTAGTAACAGGATCCGCCGCAACCGTCCGCAAGCAGTGGGAGGTCTAAGGATTTGACGACGCGGGCGCATGAGTCTTAACGGCGCATTGTGTCGGTGGCGAAGAGGCGACTGCACGATTGAGGACCGGCCGAACAGACGCCCTGATTGGGGCGTCAGTTCAGATAGTCGGCACCCCCGACGTAGGTCGTCCCGGGAGCATTGGATTGCAGTGCCGCCCGGGCGATTTCGGTGGCAAATTCCTCAACGCTCGGAAGCGGGGCTTGGTCACGACGGGCTTCGACGGAGGCGGGGTCTTTGCGTTGGAGAAGTCGGACGATGATGGTTCCGTCGATCATGTCGCCGGATACGACCTTCAGTTCGATCCCACGTTTCGCCAGGGCGGGTTTGGCGGCCAGCAGCGCATCCTCACCAGCGCGCTTGCTCTGCGCGATCGGTTCGTACCCGTCGGGCACCGGCTTGTCCGGATAGAAGTGCGCTTGATGACTGGTGACGAAGACAATCCGCGCCCCAGGCGCCATGAGCGGAAGAGCGAGCGTCACGAGACGCAGCTGCGCATCACGATTCAGGCGCATTGCGTAACTCGGGTCGGCTCCGCGCTCCAGACCGCCAGAGGCGTTGAGCACCAACACATCAAGTGCATCAAATCGCTCACCAATAGCCGCCAGCAGCGCCTCCACCTGCGCTCCATCACAGACGTCGGCGCCGGCAGCCGATGCCTGTCCCCCGGCCGCACGGATCCCGTCGACCACAGCGTTGGCTCTCTTGGCCTTTTCACGGTAGTTGACCAGAACATGGACACCAGCCGCGGCGAGGAGCCGAGCCACCTCGGCGCCGATCCCGCGGGACGCGCCCGTCACCAACGCGACAGGTGTGGCCATCCGCCCGTTAGGGCGAGCGCGGCCATCGCCACCTACCTCGCCGTCGTCGGCGTCCCCACCTTGACCGATCATGCAAATCTCCTTGTCACCGTGCGGCGCATTTCTTAGATACTACTTAACTTTGTCTTATTTTTCTTATTTTCGTGTTAGCGTCGATCGCATCGCGCGCCGGAGCGCGCTGGGGAGGCGGTACGACATGACCGACCACGCTGTTGTTCTCGGCGCGGGAATCGCCGGACTATTGGCTGCGGCGGCCCTGGCCGACACGCATGCGACCGTCACCGTCGTCGAACGAGATCGCCTGCCCGACGGTCCATTCGAGCGCCGCGGCACACCCCAGGCACCCCACCTGCACAGCATTCTGTCCCGGGGGTGGCTCACCATCGAGGAACTGCTCCCCGGGTTTCTCGCCGACCTGGCCGCTCGCGGAGGCGACGTTCTCGACGACGCCCACCTCGGGGCTCGCATACACGTCCAGAACGGTCCCTATACCTTCAACCGCACCGACCCGGTCGCCGACCCGGCGGCCCTCACCATGCATCTGGTGACCCGGCCGTTCGTCGAGTTCCACCTACGCCGGCGGGTCGCCGCCCTGCCCAACGTCACCATCACCGACGACCACGACATCGTCGAACTCGCTGCCGCACAACCCCACCGGATCACCGGCGTCTCGATCAGCGACCGCCGCACCGGCCATACACAGGCACTGTCCGCCGACCTGGTCATCGATGCCACCGGACGGGGCAGCCGCACACCCCTGCTGCTCGACAACCTGGGCCTCGGACGGCCACCGCGGCGATCCTTCACCGTTCACGGTGTGTACTACAGCCAACGAATCACCATCCCCGACCACGACACGTTCCGCGAACGCCTGATCCTGGTCGTCCCGCCCACCGCTGCCGGGCGAGGTGGCCTCATCGCGGGCGAGAACGACACATGGACGTTGACCGTGGCCAAGCACACCAACGACCCCCATTCGCCCCCAACGACATTCGCGGACATGCTGGCCCTAGCCGAAGAGTTCGTTCCGCCACACATCCATCCAGCCTTGCAGCGGGCACAACCGCTCACCGATGTGATGGTCCACCGCTACCCCGGCGGCACCTGGCATCGCTACGATCGCCACCCTCACCAGCCCGAGGGCCTGCTCGTCGTGGGTGACGCGCTGTGCTGCCTCGATCCCATCCACGGCCAAGGCATCACCATGGCCGCGCTACACGCACACGCCCTCCGCACACACCTACGCCACGGCCGAGACGTTGACCCGCGACGCTTTCATCAGGCGCTGGCAGCCGTCACCGCACCCGTGTGGGCCATGAACCAGCCCCCCGGCCACACCACGACCCGCAGCGTCAAACATGCCCTACAAGGACGTCTCATCCGGTGGGGGCGCCACAAGATCCTCCAATCCGCCGACGACATCGTCGTCACCGAACGGCTCATCCGCGTGGTCAACATGATCGACCCGCCACAACGCCTCCTGGAGCCGACACTGCTCGCCCGCGTGGCCACACACCACATCCGTCAGACACTGACCCGCTACCGCCGACACCCAGGAGCGAACACCCATGCTTGAAGTCGTCTACCGCAACGCTCGCACCCGAGTCGCTGACCTTGCCGCCACCCTCAGCGCCGAACAACTACAGGCACAGGTACCTGCCACACCGCGATGGACAACACACGACCTGATGGCCCATCTCGTCGGATGTGCCGCCGATGCGGCCAGCGGACGAGTAGACGGAGCGCCGGGTGACCAGTGGACGGCACGGCATGTCGCCGAACGCCGACACCTCTCCGTGGGTGAGCTGCTCGTCGAGTGGGACCGTGTCGGCCCAGCAGCAGAATCCACCCTGACCGAGGAACAGATCTTCGGACCCAACATCGCCGCCGATGTGACCTGCCACGAATCGGACCTGCACGAGGCGCTGGGACTGCCTCGCGTCGACCGCGAGCACTGGCAGCCATTCCTCGAGGTGATGATGGGGTATCTGCGGAACCAGCTCCGGCACAACACGACTGTGCTAATCCGCGACGAGGAAGGGCAGCAATGGAGTTGCGGTTCGGGAGAACCCACCACGCTGCTACGGGCCGACGGTTACGAACTTCTCCGTGCCACACATAGCCGCCGCTCCCGGACCCAGATCGCCGCCTGGGACTGGACACCCACAGCGGTCACGGACGTTGTCGAACGCTTCGGGTTCTTCGGCCCACGCGACGACGACCAACCCATCCCCATATCAACGCCCTTGACCTGACCACCCAGATTCTCTTGGTGCGCTTGGGCGCAAAGGTGCCGCGTCCGGCATCGAATCCGGCAACACGCTCAACCGAATTCACCGCGACGGAAACCTGCTCTTCTGCCTCGCCGACCGGCGCAGGAAGCGCGCCCCCGGCCAGTGTGGCTTCTCAGGCTCGGCTGCATCAGCCAGTGTTCTTGAACTGGCCTTTCGCGTCGTCTCACAGCGACCGCACCGTCAGCGTGTGTCACGGACCGCTTCAAGTTCAGTGCACTGTGGAACCATTCGGCCATGAGCACCGCAGAAACCGAACCGGACGCGTCTCGGCCGAACCACCGGGTCAAGTACGCGGTGGCCGTCGCCATGTCGGTCGTCGTGGCCATCGTCGCCGTAGTCGCGATCACCCTCGACGCGCCGGGGCGGATCAGCCGGGTGTTGAGTGGCACCCCGTTTGAGGACCTGTTCTCCTCGCAACGGCTGGACTCGGAACTGGACGTGGTGCGCGCCCGGCTTGGCGACCTGCCGATGCGGCGAGTGGACGTAACGTCCAACCTGATCTCGGTCGAGGCTGTCGCCGCCGACGGTCAGCTCCACCTCTACTGGGTGCGCGACCGCGAGGTGGAGGACGTGGACTCGATCGCCGACCTGCATGCGGGTGAGACGGCGTTCACCGCGGCGGATCTGTCGGGGCAGCGGATCCGGGCGGCGGTGTCCGATGTCCGCAGCCTCGGGAGGCCGGGCGAGATCCAACTGGTCTCCTACATTTTCCGCCCGAGGCATCCGCTGTCGGTTGCCGTATGGATCCGGCACGACCCGGTGAGCTCGGTGCTGCACTTCGACCCGCGGGGCGGCTCCACCGTGGTGCGCGAGGAGTCGATCGAGACCGACGAGCACACCTCATCGTTCGGCGGCTGCTGGTGTTGACGTGGCGGTGGCTGGAGCGGGCTCTGCTTCATCTCCGCTGGCTGCATCGTCGCGGCTAACGCGGAGCCGCGGCAGGTTCCGTCCGTCGCACACCACACCCATTAGGTTCTCACCGTCGACTTCATCAACGGGCGATGCTGGGATGGGCATTCCGAGAATGTCTCCCATCGACTACACCGCCGTTTGTCTCACGAAACGCGTCCTCTCCCACGCCCGCTGCAGGCGAAGCGGCGGACCACAGCCCCTACGATGCGAAATTGAGCGCCTCGGCGAGCTTGGTCGTGGTGGCGGCGTTGTCCTGATGCAGGATGCCGACCATGCCCACGGCTTTTGCACCGTCCACGGCCATCTGAGCATCATCGACGAACACCACGTCGGTGGGTTCCACTTCCAGTCGCTGACACGCGATTTCGTATATCCGGGGATCGGGCTTCTCAATCCCAACCTCATGCGAATAGACGATGTCATCGACAAGACCGGAGTAACCGTACGCGCGTTCCTCGCGCTCCCGCGCACCGATAAAGCTGTTGCTGAGCAGCCCGGTACGAAACCGTGGCCGCAATCCGTGAAGGCAGTCGACCATTGCTTGATTCGCGGATCCCAGATACTGCCCCCACATGTCTTCAAGCAGTTCGTCGACCGTGGACTTGGTGATCATCAGCCGCTGCGCGAGACCCTCCCGCAACTGTCGCTCATCGATCGAACCGAGATTGCCCGCTAACCACAGGTCAGCGGTGCGCTGGCCAACCTGCCCATCGTCGAGACCCAGCCGCAGATCCCACGCGTAAAAGAAATCCATCGGACGCACGTTTTGAAGAACACCGCCGATGTCAAAAACTACCGCTCTCACGACCACAATGAATCACAGTAGCTAACCGGTCGGCTGACAGGCGGCATGCACCGACCGATGTTTCACCTAGAGATCGAGCACCAACCGCGTGTCTCACTCACTGGGCGGATCCGCCATCGCTCCAGAATCATTCGTGAGATTCCGCCGAATCAGTGAGTCCCTACACGGCGGCGACAAACAGTGTGGCTTCTCAAGTTTCATGTCCACAACCGTCTGCGCCTTCTCAAGTTTCGTGTCCACGCCCGGCTTGCTGACCCGTCCCGTCAGAGGCGTTCTCACTCGATGTCCACCCCCGCGAAATCTCGCTTCATGTCCACTCCCCCGGGACGCAAATTGGCAAGGCGGCCGCGCCCAGTTCGCCCTAGCGGGGCATCCCCCACACGGCACTTCGCCATGTGACAATTTACACTATCGCTGCCTGACCATTCAGACTAAATCTGTTCCGCAGCAACGGAATTCGTATCCTTCAGTGGATACTAGATACCCTCCATGAACAGCGTCTGCAGCGATGCATTCTAAAGGGGATCAGGCCACAGTTTTCAAACGACGCAGCCCTCGAGTGCGTCGTCAGCGGTAACGCCGTACTGGGCGCACGCCATCGCCGACCCCACGTCGAGAACCATCCAGCGAGAACCATCGCGACGGAACAGGACCCCGGACGACTGCACCGTGCCCAAAGTCGCACCCAGCGCGAACGGCGGCGAGCACTGAATGTGCCCGAAGCCGGTGGGGTGCGCCACTCGCATGTCGAAGTCAGGACTGGACTTCAACGCTGCCAGCAGCGCCTCTGGGGTCGCCGCCGCGCATACGTCGACACTCTCGGGAGCCGCCGGGGGTGCATCGGAGGTCACACCCTGGCGGCTGACGAACATGCCGTGGCCAGTTCTGTCGTTAGTGAAACGCGTTCCCACCGAGCTGGGCTCGACCGTCCACCCCTTGAGGTGAAACACCTGTCCGTAGGTGAGGACCAGATCGTATTTCGATTCGGCATAGCCGGTGGATTGCATGTTGGAGGTATTCCACTGCAACCCTCCTCCCTCGGCCTCGATCCACACCGTGTTGGCGGGATACTTGGTGGGATCGTCCGGGTCGCAGGCAGACGGCCCGCCGCACCCGATCGGCGCATTCGCGAAGGTGCCACTGCACAGGACTCGGTCGGGCTCGACGATGCACCGGACCGTGCGCGACTCGGTCGTCACGAACTCCTGATCGAAGGGGTTGGGAGGTCGGGGCTCGGCGGACGCAGCTGACGTGACGGCCAGTGCCGCAACCGGAACCACCATCACCACCGACGCCAGACGCCTGATCAGCCGTTTCATGACGACCCCCCCGGGGATTCTGAATTGCACCCGTCAACGAGCAGCACACAGCGTATCTAAGCCTGACTGGGCTGATGCTAGCCGGTGAAACGGCACTCGGCGGCGTCCGAGGGCGCGTGGGTCGGGTCGGGTGCCCTGCTTGATGAGCAGTGTCGTGCCCTGCGGCGTGCCGTAGACCTCGGCGGTGTAGCCCCGGTGCCGCGGTCGATCAAGTCATGCAATGGAACTTCGGCACGGAAGGTGCTGTTCTGGTGGATCTCAGACGTTCACTCCATTGGCTCGGGCGTGAAGGTGACGTCAACACCGCCCACGGTCATCGTCACCTGACCTTCAATCACCATCACCTGCGCCGAGAACCGTCGGTCAACGGTCTGGGCCAGCTGCTGCACCGGTGCGTGCGGTATCTGCACCACCGACAAGTTCGGCAGCCCCGCGACTTTGGGGCCGACGGTGCGCCACCAGGTGGCCACGCCGGCGGCGAACGGGAACAGCAGCACCTGGTCGGCCTGGCTGGCTGCCTTGCCCAAGGCGCGTTCGTCGGGCTGGCCGACGTTGATCCACTCCAGGATCCGGCCGGTGTAGTCGGCGAGCCGCAGGTCCGGGACCCCCGGGGTGGACAGGCCGGCCCCGAACGCCAACTCACCGTCGACGTCGCTGAGCCGGTGTGCGCGCAGCCCAAAAGCCAACAACCGCACCACCATCCGCTCATCGGTCTCACTGGGATGACGGGCCACGGTCAGCGCGTGATCGGCGTAGTAGCCGTGATCGACATCAGAGACGCCAAGTTCGACTTTGAACACTGTTGCAGAAAGGGCCACGTCATAGTGTCCACCCCGGTGGTGTTTCCCGAGCAGTCAGGCCGCTTCGAGTTCCATGTCCACAGCCGTTGCCCTGAACTGCGGCGACAACGGCGTTCTCACTCGATGTCCACCCCGAGAAATTCTCACCTTCGTGTCCACTCCCCTCGAAGACGCGGTTGCATCACTCCGCACTCGTCCCAATGCACCGCACGGATCGCATCTCCGCCATGGTGGGCCGCCTACCAGCGGGTATTCGCTATTACGTAATTATGTACTACCGTCACTTGTGTGGAGAGTTTCGAAGAACGGTTCGCACGCATCGAGCAGCGTCTCGCCGTCGTCGAGGAGCGCGTCGTTGCAGAGCGCGTCGAGGACAGACCCGCCAGGGAGGAGGAGCGCACCCGCCAGGGTGAGCTCGCAGCACTGGTGGACCTCAAATCGCGAGTCGACCCGCCCGGCGGTGTGACCTACGCCGGCTGGATCGAACGCGGCGGGCAGCCGTTGCAGTGGCAGTTCGGTCACACCCTCACCGACCTCGAGGACCACGACTGGGCGTCTCTTGCAGAGCGGTTCGATGCGCTGGGCAACCCCGTCCGACTGAAACTGCTCCAGTTGGTGTGGGCAGGCCACGAGACCGTGGCCGATCTCACTGGGCAGGAGGGGATCGGCACGACCGGGCAGGTCTACCACCACCTCAACGCGTTGGTCGCCGTCGGATGGCTGATCCAGAGCACGCGGGGTCGATACACGGTGCCTGCAGATCGGGTGGTACCGCTACTCGTGATCCTCTCCGCGGCACGGGGTGTCGCATGAGACTGCCTCCGCGCACGTGTGCGGCCGCTCTCGGCGCGATGATCGTCCTCGCGGTGGGAATAGTCAGCCGTCCGACGCCACCAACACTCGGTCCTGCCGATGGCGACCCCGAGCTGATCGCCCGCGTCGCATCGCTACTGGACGGGCTGCGTGACCGGGTCAGCGTCGTGTACATCCGCGACGGCGTACTGACGGAGGCGCACTTCGGCGCCGATTCGGACACCGTCTACGAGATCGGGTCGATCACGAAAACCATGACTTCCCTGCTCTTTGCAGAAGCCGTGGAGGCGGGTGAGCTGACCCCCGACACCCCGCTCGGGAGCCTGCTCGACCTGGGCAGCAGTGCGGCAGCCGACGTGACGCTCGAGGAACTCGCCAGCCACCGGTCGGGCCTGCCGCGGATCTCCAATCGGCCGCAAGATCTGGCCGGCGCCGGTCTTGCCGTGCTGCGGCACCGCAATCCCTACACAACCGACGTCGCGGCACTTCTCACACAGGCGCGTTCAGCGAATCTCTCGGGGCGCGGTTCCTTTTCGTATTCAAACCTGGGCGCAGCCCTGCTCGGCGAGGCGCTCTCCGCGCATGCCGGCACCAACTATCCGGCAATGCTCGACCGCCATCTGTTCCAACCGCTTGGGATGACTCACTCCTTCACCCCGCTCACCGCGACGGAGTTGTCCTCGGACGCGCCGATCGGATGGAGCGCGAAAGGCCACCCCGAGCGGGCGTGGACCCTGAACGCGTACGCGCCCGCCGGCGGGGTGCGCTCGACACCGGCGGACATGGCGCGCTACGCACAGGCCCTGCTCGACCGCCGGGCACCGGGCCTCAGTGCGCTCGACCCACGCTGGGATGCGGCCGATGACATCCGGGTGGGCCGCGCATGGCTGACTCACCGGGTCGGCGATGTGGACGTCACCTGGCACAACGGCGGCACAGGAGGGTTCTCCAGCATGCTCGCCCTCGACCGCGAGCACGCCGCGGCGGTGGTCGTCCTGGCGAACAGCGCTGTCGCCGTTGACGAGATCGCCATCCGCATCCTGGTCGACACGGCATGACGGATACCGTCACCGTGGCGGTAAACCTCGCCGTGGCAACCCTATTGCTGGCGATCCCCGCGGCATACACCCTCACAGCCTGGCGCGAACGCGCACGCGAACGGAGACGCCGAGGCGGCACCGATGACCAGTTGACCGTGCTTACGACGAGCATCGCCGCCGTCGCCTTCCTGGCGCTGGCACGCGCCCAGGCCGACTGGAGTCAGTTGCCCGTCGCAATCTGGATCGGCGCAGTGGCCACCCTTGCGCTCGGTGCCGCTGGCAGGATTCGACGCTTGCCGGATCTGCCCTGGGTCGCACGGCGTTCCAGCTGGCGCCTGGTCAAAACAACGATAACCCTTGTGATTTCGATTGCACTCCTCGCACTGACCGTCAGCTGAACCGTCTCCTAGTACCAGCGGACAGCGACGATAGTATCGCCGCTAGGATCTCATCCTGCTGTGGCCCAACAGGATTCGGAATGACCGGCCAGGATGGCGAATGCGTGGACTGCTCGCTTGCCGCGACGGTCCGAAGTAGCAGATCACGCAAGAACGATGACGCGATCGGAATGCGCATCAATGCGCTCCACCGGAGCAAGACCGCGGCGAAACGACAGTTCGTCCAGACTTTGGAAGACGAGTATCTCCGAGGCATCAACCCGATCGTGCGAGAGCACTTCACCGATGCGATCGGTTGGCCGAGCACTGGACTGATAGCGGAGTTTCACGACAAGTTCCGTGCTCACGTAGTCTGCCAGTGGCCTGACAGCGTCTCATGAGGCCCCGACAAGTGGCGTTCATCTAGCTAATCGGCGTGTCGCTGGTTTCGCCCGCGCGACTGCTTGGGACAGAGGCACGCTCACCGCGCGCCGAATCGGGCCACGCCACGCCGGCCCCCGAGTTCTGACGCGCAGCACGTCGGCCGTTCCGCGGAATCTCAGTTTCATGTCCAATTGGACATCGAATGGACATTTGAAGTGAGAAATGGACATGAGACTTGAGAAGCTGCCCAGTTGTGGCTTCTCAACTTTCATGCCCACTCGCGATGCGCTGAACTGCGCTGATGGCGTGGCGCGAATGGCACTCACACGCGACGGGATCCGACCCTTTGGTGCCATGGGACGCCGTTCTGTCACGTGACGTGGGGCGCTGCCGCTCGGCTACAGAACCGAATTCATTTCAACGACACCATAGTTGATGGACGCGAATCACTATCGATCGCCGTGGGGGCGGCTCCATGATGAGTTCCCGGAAGCCGAACCCCGGTCAGAAATCGAGGCGCGCGAACGGTTGGCGCGCGAAGATGAACTTGCTCGTGAGGCGTGTTTGCAAGACGCGCTTGGCGCCTGTCTCATCGCGGACAGGCATGGGAACTGACTGGCCGCTTGCGCCGCTATGTAGCTGTGCTGAACGAACGGGTCGATGCCATGACGGACACGGCCGAGCAAGCGGCGACGCTTCAACGGCTGGACTGGTGCGAACGTTATTCGCTCGACGCGACCCGTCGACGAAGTGATCGCGTGCCCAATGTGAAGCCAGCGGGCTACAGCGGACTGGCAGAGTTTCGGCAGCGGTTGGGATTCGGCGGTCACCGGTGAACGGTTGTCGCTCGAGACAGCAAGTCGCGCACCCGCCTGCGAACTGGCCGAAGCGAGTTCGACGTCAGCGGCCCAAGTCACAGTCAACTCCCGCCGCAGACCCCTGTTGAACAACTTCTCGATGGGTCGCTCGCGATCTCTTCGCTCGCACCGCGGCAGAGGGAAGCGTGATGGTCAGGGTCCTCGGTGGGGTTGGGGTAGTGATTCGGGTTGTGCGCCAGTTGTTCTGTTCGCGCAGCTATCGTTTCCGGCGCACCGGGCCGGCCCGCAATGGTGGCGGTGGGACGTCGGCTGCAGCCGTTTTGATGTTTCGGTAGGTGATGGGGATCTGGACGCGGCTTGCAGGGCGGTGATCAACAGGTGTCGGCTCTGATTGCCTGTGTGGTTGCGGTGTGGCGGTGTGGGCGGTTGCGCGGTCGTAGTCGGCGCGGCGGGCGGGGTCACGCAGCAGGGCGTAGGAGGCCAGGACTTGCCGTAGGTATTCGTCCGCGGTTTGCGGGGGCGGAGTGGGGCGGGTGTCGGGGTGATGGGCGCGGAGCCGGGTGCGGTAGGCGTGGGTGATCTCGGCCTGGGTTGCACTCGGTGACACGCCCAACACCAGATAGGGATCGGCATTCTCGCGCACCATGGCGGCTACCTCCGAGAGCAAGGGTGCGGTGACTCCCGGGATGGCAGGCCGACCGGGAGCCACCGCGCTGAGACGGCCCATCCGACATTGAAGCCGATGGGGCCGTCGGGTTGCGCTCATCGGGTGCCGGCGGGAGACAACCACTGATTCCTGTTGTAATGACGCCCGGGCGGCCGACGTGGGCGGACCCTACCGCGGCCTGCCCCGGGCGTGGCAACGACGTGGTACCCACCCCACTTCGAAATACCACAGGCAGTGGCGGCGCGTGCGCAGGCGCGGCTCTGGATGCTGGAGTCGGCCGCGGTGACGCGACATCTGCATCATTGTGGGCGGCACACACAAGTCGTTGCCTGGTGGTGTTCATCGGTGGTGGCATCACCTCCCTTGTCCGACAGTGCCTTTCAACAGGTCACCGCCACCCGGAGGAGACCGCTGGGTGGCCCATACCGGCGTCGCGGGCCACGGCCGCGTCGGCCACCAGCGGTCCTCTGGCCTCGGTGGGCGTGGCCACCGACACGCGGTGGTGATGACGCCGGCGCTGGGCGGCCCGGGTCGGGGCGCAGGAAGGTCGGCGGGCAGGTCAGCGAGTTCACGCTCCCACAGGGCCACGTCCTGCTGCAGGCATATCCATTCGGCCTCCACGATCGCCGCCGCCTCATCGAGCAGGTTGATTGCCCATGCGGTGGTGGTCGCCATGTCACTTACCCCCTTCCCGAATGCTGCGCCCCGGCCCAGCCAGTGAGGTGGACCGTGTTAGGCGTCGATGGCTTGCTTCTCCTCGCTGGTGATCTGGATACGGCGCGGTTTGGCCTTCTCGGCCACCGGGATGGTCAACCGCAGCACCCCGCCGCTATAGCTGGCCTCGATCGCCTCGGTGTCCAGGGTCTCGCCCAAGAACAGCTGCCGACTGAACACCCCACGCGGCCGCTCGGCGGACACCATCTCCCGGTCGGGATCCAGGTCGGGTCGCGTGGCGTGCACGGTCAGCACATTGCGCTCGACGTCGAGATCCAGGGACTCCTCGTCCACGCCCGGCAGGTCGAACTCGACGATGAACTGATCCCCGTCACGCCAGGCGTCCATCGGCATCACTGCCGGACGTGCGGCGGTGCCCAGCACCTGCTGGGCGAGGCGATCGAAGTCGCGGAACGGATCGGTGCGCATCAACATGATCTCTCCCTCCTAACCCAATTTGGCTGTCTGACAGATCTGTGGGAACTGCCATAAGTTTTATATAGCACTATCTCTAGGTTTGTGCAAGGATGAGTGTGCAACTTTTGTTGGTGAAGAAATGGGGCAGGTCAGTGCCCGAGGATGACTCCCTGGCGCGATCGGCGCGCGGCGTATACGGCATTTCGGTGGCCTCAGAGCTCAGTGGGATTGATCCGCAGACGCTGCGCCTGTATGAGCGGCGCGGACTGCTATCCCCCGCACGCACCGATGGCGGCACGCGGCGCTACAGCGACGCCGATCTGGATCTGCTGGCGCGCATCAGCGACCTGGTGACCCAGGGCATCAACATCGCCGGGATCGCGCAGATCCTGCACCTGCAGCACCGCAACAGTGAACTGGAATCCGACAACAGCGACCTGAAGTCCGAAAACGCCCGGTTGCGATCCGAGAAGTCGACCATGGGAAGAAGGCAGGGAAACCGATGACGATCTACCTCGACGACACTGCGCTGCCCGATGACGTTCCCGCCGCCGACGCAGCAGAACAACACCAGCTCGCCGGCGACAGCGCCGAGGACGCTGGCCTCGACCCGAGTTGTGTGCCTGACCGTTTGCAGCGCGACGCCAATCCGTCGAAAGTGATCGACCAGGCCGTCATCGTGCCGTTGCCCGACGACGACCGCGACGTCGACACCTCACTGTTCTAGGCGCCGGAAACGTCGTCACCGCGGCCGAATCGTAGGCCGCGTCTTGCCTGTCCTGGGACGCCTGGTCTTGAGCCGGTGCCACCAGCGCATCAGCCAGACTCAGAGTGCTCACGTTATGCGCCTTCGCGGTCTGCACGATTTCCACAAACGCCTCGTTGAGTGTGCCGCCCCGCAGCGTGATGAGCACACCTCGGCGGTGCCGAGGATCCGCGCCCCCGCCCGGGGAGGATCCCGCGACCGGCCAACCTTGTCCACCTCAGTTTGCGAGGGGTTCGACGTCCACTGTGTCGCTCGAACAGTCTGGTGGCCGACGGCATGAAGGCGACAGTCACCACCCCGCGCTGAGCGTCGACGTGATCTATGTCCAGCAGTGGCCCGACATTCCCAGCTTCTTTCAGCCGGGAGAAGACGGCTCCCCATTCTGCGGCGTCAGCCTCGTCATTCTCACCATCTCAACCGCCGAGATCACCGCGCCACGGCACGGCACATCGCCGTGACCTGAAACGCAGGGCAGAAAGTCGACGGGTTGAAGCTGGCACTCCCGGGTATCTAGGGCGCAGTTCAATCCGGGATTGTCCAGGGCGAAATCGTATTGCCGTTCAGCGCGAGCGGAGGCGAAGTCTGCCGCGCCAGTGGGCGGCTTACCCCCTGCGGACGTACTGCGCATGAGTAGGGGTTGGTTGTATGCGAGTCGCCTCAGTTCCACAGTCACACATCTACGTTCGTCACTTGTCGCATCCGGGGGGTATCGACGCCGTAGTCCGGTTGCCCGACCCGATCCCCGACGACGGGCGCACGGTGCCCGGCGGGTGGTGGCCACCGCTGATGCTGGACCCGTCGTGGATTGAGCTGCATCACAACG
The DNA here is from genome assembly GCF_022557175.1 of Mycolicibacterium sp. YH-1. The sequence continues at coordinate 7,085,681 of NZ_CP092915.1, forward strand.
AGTTCGACGTCTTTCACATTCATTTCGGCTTCGACGCGATCGGTCCCGAGGTCCTCAGCGATGTGCTACAGGCGCTGCAGATGCACAACAAACCGCTTGTCTATACAGTTCACGACCTGCGCAACCCACACCATCCAGATCCGGTTGCCCACGCCAAGCAGCAGGACCTCCTCATCCCAGCCGCCGACGCGTTGATCACCTTGACTCCCGGCGCCGCCGCAGTCATCGAACGCCGTTGGGGACGTCGGCCCCTGGTCGTACCCCATCCGCACGTCCTTGGTGCCGCCCGCATCGCGGCGCCGCGTGCCCCCCTCTGAGCGGTTCGTGGTAGCGGTCCACGTCAAGAGTCTGCGCGCCAACATGGATCCCTTCCCTGTGCTGGAGGTCCTGGCGCCCACAGTCGCGCAATTATCTGGCGCCGTGCTGCAGGTCGACGTTCACGATGAGATCTTCGACGCCGACAATCATTGGTTCGCGCCGCGGGCCGGCGCAGCGTTGTTGGCCTTTGATCGCGCCGCGCACGTCGACGTGCGCGTACACCCCTATTTTTCCGAAGACCAGCTGTGGGATTATTTGGCGGCGGTCAACGTATCGGTCTTGCCGTACCGGTTCGGCACCCACTCCGGCTGGCTGGAAGCCTGCTTCGACCTGGGCACCGCAGTGATCGCGCCCAGCTGCGGCTTCTACCGACAGCAACGTTCTTGCGGCGTCTTCACCTTCGATGACCACACGTTCGACGGCGACTCACTAAGGGCTGCGGTGTATGCCGAGCACGCCAGCTGGCTAAGCGGCACTCCGGCACCGCAAGCCGACTGGGGCGCCCGCCGCGCCGAGCGGGTCGACCTGGCACAGGCACACCGCGATCTTTACGAACAGGTGATGTCGTGACCCCGCCGATGCGGATAGCGTTGATCGCCTCCAACCACTTCCCGATCCGGCAACCGTTCGCCGGGGGGCTCGAGGCGCACGTCTGGCACCTCGCTCGCGCTCTGACCCAGGCCGGACATCTCGTGTCGCTGTTCGCGGCGCCTGACTCTGACCCCAGCCTCGAAAGTGCGCTCCTGCAGGTGCGCTCCCTGGAACTCAGCGCTGCGGCGTTAACAGACTCGTCCATGCCAAGTGCGACATTCATGGGCGACCATCACGCCTACCTGACGCTGATGCTGCGGCTTGCCCGAGGCCCCTCCGAAGAGTTCGACGTCATTCATAACCACAGCCTGCATCACCTGCCAGTGGCGATGGCGCCCATGTTGACGACACCCATGCTGTGCACACTGCATACCCCGCCAACTCCGTGGCTGGAATCGGCCATCAGTGCAACGACCGGAACCGGTGCCCGGTTCGCCGCCGTCAGCGGCTACACCGCACGGTCGTGGCAACATTTGCTGCCCGACATCACCGTCGTCCGCAACGGTGTCGACGCCCAACGCTGGCCACTAGGTCCCGGCGGACGCGACCTGATCTGGTTCGGCAGGATCACCCCCGAAAAAGCCCCGCATCTGGCCATCTCCGCGGCGCGGCGGGCAGGCCTCCGACTGGTCATCGCGGGCCCGGTCTCCGACCCCGGCTACTTCGCCCGCGACGTGCAGCCCGAACTCGGCAGCGATGTTCACTACGCCGGACACCTCGCCCACCGCGAGCTGGCCCACCTTGTCGGCACATCCGCCGCAGCGCTGGTCACCCCACAGTGGGATGAACCGTACGGGTTAGTGGTCGCCGAAGCCATGGTGTGCGGCACGCCTGTGGTGGCATTCGCCCGCGGCGGCGTCCCCGAGATCGTCGATGACCGAAGCGGACGGCTAGTGCCGGCCGGCGACGTCGCGGCCATGGCCGCGGCGATCCCGCAGGCGCTCACAATGTCCCGGCTCGCCGTCCATCGTCAGGCAGCGAAACGCTGCTCTGCGACGGCCATGGTGACCGACTATCTCGACATCTACCGCACCATGATCGACGACCCAGGACGGACCGATACTGATGATCGGCTACTACATCCATCACCACGGCACCGGGCATCGTAGCCGGGCCCAGAGCATCTGCTGCTACCTGGACACCCCGGTTACCGCGCTCACGTCGCTGGAGCACGATGAACCACACCCCTTCGACACCGTCGTTGCCCTCCCCCGTGACGACGCAGGCGGACCAACCCATAACCCGGACGCACACGGTGCCCTGCACTGGGCGCCTCACCACGACGGCGGGCTGCGAGAGCGGATGGCGCTCATCACCAAGTGGGTGGCCGACGTCGCGCCTCTCGCTGCGGTCGTCGACGTCTCGGTGGAAGTCTCGACCCTGCTGCGACTGCTCGGGGTACCAGTGCTGGTCGTCGCGATGCCCGGCGAGCGCATCGACACCCCGCACAAGCTCGTCTACCAGCTCGCCGACCATATCCTGGCGGCGTGGCCGCAGGGTCTCTACGAACCGCACTGGCTGCGTCCACATGCGCACAAGACAACCTACGTCGGCGGCATCAGCCGATTCGACGGGCGCCGGCCGGACCTGTCCGAACGTGTCGAAACCCCCACCGTGCTTATCCTGAACGGCTCCGGCGGCGCGGCTCTCCGGCTGGACATGATCGTGGCCTGCGCGAAACGCTATCCCGAATACCGTTGGCGCACTTTGGGGGTGCCGGGAGGGCCCTGGACTTGCGACCCGTGGCCGGCAATCTGCGCCGCAGACGTGATCGTCTCCCACGCCGGGCAAAACTGCGTCGCCGACATCGCCGCCGCCGCTAAACCCGCGATCATCTTCGCGGCAACCCGTCCGTTCGACGAACAGCTCACCACCGCACGAACCCTCGGGCACGCCGGGCTGGCCCTAGTCCTCGACGACTGGCCAGATCTCGATGATTGGCCCGAGCTCATCGCCGCGGCACTTCAGCTCGACACCAACCGGTGGAGCCGCTGGCAGACGGCGGGTGCGGCACGCCGCGCCGCACAGGTCGTGACAGACACCGCCCATCGTTGCGCGCCGAACGGCATTGCATGAAGACGGCCGTGATCACCGTGGTGCACGGCCGTGCCGGATACCTGCGCAACCAACTGCGAGGAATCCAAGCCAGCCGCCGCACGCCCGAGCAGCATGTGATCGTTGCGGTCGACGACCCCACCGTGATCGACACCGTCACCGACTGCGGTGCCATCGCCACGGTGGTGCCGTATCGCGCGTCCGGCCCCCACCTGCCCGTGGCGGACGCCCGCAACGTCGGGGCGCGCAGCGCACTCGACGGAGGCGCCGAACTCCTGATCTTCCTCGACGTGGACTGCATCCCAGCGGCCACTGCCATTGGCCGCTACCACCAGGTCGCGGCGCAACGCGCACATCGCGACGCGCTGCTGTGCGGCATGGTCACCTACCTGCCGCCCTGCGGGGCGGACGGCTATGACATCGCCGACCTCGACTCCCACGCCGATCCACACCCGGCGCGGCCGACTCCTCCCGACGGCATCGTGAGTACCAGTGCAACCTACGAGCTTTTCTGGTCATTGTCGTTCGCCGTCTCCGCAACAACATGGCGCCGCATCGGCGGATTCTGGCCCGGATACCTCGGCTACGGCGCGGAGGACACAGACTTCGGCCAGCTTGCTGCCGCGAAGCGGGTCCCGCTGCGCTGGATTGGCGGCGCACATGTCTTCCATCAGCATCACCCGGTGTCCGATCCGCCGGTGGAGCATCTCGCCGACATCGTGCGCAACGCCACGCTATTTCACCAACGGTGGGGATGGTGGCCGATGACCGGTTGGCTCGATCAGTTCGAGAATCTTGCGCTGATCTGCCGCGACCAACAAGGTCGGCCCCATCTAACGGCTGACGGCCCCGTTGCCAATCCCCCGATCGTTCGCGAGCATGAACACTCCCGGAGTGCCGCTAGCCAAGCGTTCGCCGACTGGTACCGAAATTACTTGTGAGACACCGCTTTCCATGGTTGTGACGTCATTTGCAGGTAGATTAGACAAGAAACTGGAAGGGACCTCAGGCCTTGGAACGCCGGACTGTCGCGTCTAAGACGACGCCAGCGCCACGCTCGTCCGGGAGTCCTGTTGCATTCATCATCGCGTGTCGCGTGCGACCGTCACCGCGTCCTGGCCGACGATGCCGACTAGTGAACTAGCGGCACAAGTTCGGGGTTTGCTCCCGTGCGGACACGCTGCTGCACCTTCTCGACGGTGCCGGTCGGGTACAGAGAGGCGGATACTAGATGTACGTGAGGTCAGTGTGCTCGGGTCTTCACAGCTGAGGTTACGTACTCAGCTGAGAGACACCACAAAGACACACAATCAATGGGAGCCGCTGGCGCGACTGTCCACTACCGCGGACGCGATCGACCAGCTGCGAGATCTGTTGGCCGACATCGTCAGTATCATATCTTTTGACCTGGCCAGATGCCCGCACCCCGGCTACACAGGCGACCTCGCACTCACGCTGGACCAGCCGCAATACGCCACGGGACGGGGACCTCTGCCTAGCCTCGAGGCTGTGCTGCAACGGCAACCGGTCCGTGCGGAGATCAGTGCCGACGCTGATCGCGGCCGGAGTTCGTACAGGCGCCGCGCAGCAGGTCGGAGTGCTTCAGCTTGTCAGTTCTCTGCTCGTCGGCGGCCTGGACGACGAGCAGGTGCAGTCGGCTCGCTCAACATCCAGCTACACCGCGTTCGCGTTCGCCCCTTCGACCAGGCACTCATGCGGTTGTTCAGCGTCGCTGCGGGTCAGGCGGATCACTGCCCCCGAAGACGAGCGTGCTCAACCGGTTTGATCGGCTTTCGTTCGGTAATCCTGAGGCAGGCGCACAGCCCGCGCGCTTTCATTCACTGATCTTGAAATCAGAGGTATATGCCGTGGTAGAGACATTCGTGCAGTCAACCGAAGACGTAGTCGAGTTCCTTCGAGGACAGCACAACCAGATCAATGACATGTTCGACGACGTGCTCCACGCGTCCGGGTCGAAGGCGCGAGAGAAGGCATTCGTCGACCTCCGGCATCTACTGGCCGTCCACGAGACGGCTGAAGAGATGGTGGTGCATCCGCGTGCGCGACAGGATATCGAAGGCGGTGACATTATCGTCGACGCTCGGCTGCAAGAGGAGCACGATGCCAAGGAGCACCTGTCCGCGCTCGAGGCCATGGACATCGACTCCCAAGAGTTCCTCGACGAATTGACCTTGTTCAAGGCCGCGGTTATCGACCACGCTGAACGTGAGGAGACCGAGGAGTTCAATCGACTTCAGCGCGACCTCGAACCGGATGATCTGAAGCGGATGGTGTCCGCTGTGAGAGCCGCCCAGGCCATCGCCCCCACACGTCCGCACCCCGGCGTCGAGTCGGCCGTGCTCAATTTCGCTGTCGGCCCGTTCGCGTCGATGCTCGATCGAGCCCGCGACGCCATCTCCGCCGCGCTTAGATAAGCCGTCGAACGACGCGGATGGCGCCGCCACAGGCCGGTCGGGTCCACGTGGCGAACACCATGCCTGGTTCGCCCGGATCACGGAGCCGCGCGAGCGGCTCCCGAGGTTGGGAGTTGTGCCGTCGGAACAAACCGACGCGCTGATAGCACCGAAAAGACGTCGTACTGCGGCGTCTTTCCATGCCGAGGAGAGTCGAGGAGGTCTGCGACGAAGCGAGCGAGGCTCACTGTTCGCGAATTCGACGGGACGTAGTAGTCCCAAAGACGTGCTCGACGTCGGGACAGAAGCTTCTCCACCATGATCCACGCGCGGGTCACGAAGCCACCGCACGCACGTAACCCGCCGGGTCGGACAGTCCGTCGGGGTGATCGACGCGCACCCCCTTGATCAGATCCTCAGCGAACCCTGAAATCGCAAAATTGGTGCCCGAGCCCCGGTAGGTGGCACCCGGCGGCGCGCACCGGCCATACCTCCGTGTGAAGTTCGCATCGGGGCGTCACCGGTTGGGTCGCAAGAGTGACGGCGGGTGCCGCGTTGAGCTACGGGTGTGGGCATACACGTTCTGCCTGACGTGCAGATGAGCGGGACCGCGACGCAGCGGCCAATGCAGCTGTGTTGTACCCGCCGAAGTGTCCGACAACGCCCCCCCAGTAGCAGTTGTGGGTTCTCAAACTCCGCGTCCACTGGCGTCGCGCTGACGTGCAGAAACTAGGGCTGTCTCACGCAATGTCCACCGTGATTTGTCTCATCCTCATGTCCATTCTCAGGAGGAGCGCCGCTGAGGGGTCGATCAAGCGGAGGCGGTCGCCCGCCTCTGAGTTTGTAGACGGCGCGCGGCCGTGACGTACTGTCGTTGGCCGCGGAGTTTAGCGCTGCCGGCTGATTTCTAGGTCATGGAGACAGTTGCACGTCTTTGACCGCGCAGCGCCGCACATCCGAGTCCGGCGAATAGCGCCGCGCCTCCTCCGGTGACGACCGCGCCGCGAGTCGACAACGTGCGGCGGCGCATGCCGCGGAGTGCTGCGATCATGTCCAGGACGTCGACGAGCAGGCCGAGTTGCAGTGCACGCGTGTGCAACTGCGGGGAGGCAGAGTCCGTGATGGCCGCGGCCAACGTTAGTTCGCGAGACCCGAATAGTTGAGTGGTGAACGGCTGCTGGCGATCCGCGCCCAGCCCAAGGAGACGCGCTGTCGTGTCTGGGGCAAGCCACGCTAGTAGGCCGGTCGTGAACCGCAATGCGGAGAAGGTACGGATGAGAGCGCTGTTTGGTGTCGTCATACAGGCACCTTCTCCGAAGAGTCGTCGTCTGTCCCGCAATCGAACGTTTAGGGGATGCGGCGTCACTGCTTGAAGTCGTCGTCGAGTTTGTCGAGAAGCGCTCCCGCGATGAGCGCGGTGGCGAGAGCAACTAGGCGAGCTTCGGCAGTGTCGTCGCTCCCCGGCACGTGGATGTGAGGCACGCCGTGTGCGACAAGACGTGAGACACCGCGGCCGGGAACTATGCGACGAGCACGCGACAAGGCCCATGCGACGAGCCGGACCGGCTCCAGCACGAGCAGCGTGAGGAAGAGGTAGGCCAGGAGCCCCAACCAGAGGTAGCCCGGCCACGCCAACCACGCCGCCTCGGGCACCCCGGTGACACGAGGCAGGACCAGCGTCGCCAGCAGCAGGACGGTGAGCGCGAGCAGGACGGCCGTGAGGATCCACCGCGCGCGTCCCGGTGCAGTCGTGTCCTTGACCAAGCGTTTCCACAGGTACACCGTCATGAGCCCGAGGATCGCGCTGAGGATGACGATGAACATGCCACTCATTGCACACTGCCCCTGCCGAAACCGCACTCAGCAACGCCAGCAACCAAGATCATCTCGTCGGTATGGTCGAGAGATGAGCGTGGGGGGACGAGCCGTTCGACTGCTGGCCACGGTGGGTGTCCTGCTTCTGGTCATCACCGGGTGCGCCGGCGGTAACCAGGGGCAGCCGTCCTATGGCGGCGGGGCCCCGGCCGCCCCCGCCAAGCAGGAGTTCGCGCCCGAGGCACCACCCGGGCAGGACACCGTCACCGACGGACCCGACATCGTCACCACCGGTTCGATGCGAATGACCGTGCGCGATCCCATATCGGCCGCCGACAAGTTCGCGGCCGCCACCACCGAGGCCGGCGGGCGCGTCGAGGCGCGCACCGATCAGAGCGGGTCGACCACACCATCGGTGACCCTGACGCTGCGGATACCGTCGGACAAGGTTGATGCCGTTCTCGCCAGAATCGACGAACTCGGTGTCGTGGAGTCCAAGTCGATCAACTACGACGATGTCACCTCTCAGCGCGTCGATCTCGACGCCAGGATCAAGGCGTTGCAGACGTCGGTAAACCGTCTACTCGACCTGATGAACAAGGCCACCAGCACCGAAGACCTTCTCGCCGCGGAGAGTTCGCTGACCCAGCGACAGGCTGAACTGGACTCGCTGCAAGCCCAGCGCGCCACGCTCGGCGATCAGATCTCCTACGCCACGATCACGGTGGACCTGTCCTCAGAACCGAGTGTCTCGCGGGTCGGCTTCGTCGGCGCCGTCGAGCAGGGGTGGCGCGCACTGGTCAGCGCCGCCTCGGGGCTCAGCCACGCCATCGGGTTCCTTTTGCCGTGGATTCCGGTGTTTCTCGTCATCGGCGGCGCCTTCTGGGCACTGCGCAGGACGCTACGAAGCCGCCGGGTGGCAGTGCCTGCGACGAGCGCAGCACCAGCAGCTGCGCCCCCTCCCGCACCGGCACCGAATCCGCCTGTGTCCAAGGATGATCCGACCGAGCAATCACCCTGACATCGCAGTCGTAGCCGGTCACCGGTAGCGACGACAGCTCACGCAGCCTCGCGCCCTCAGTCGGGTTCGGGTTTTCGGTGGCAAACACGGGGGTATTAACCCAATCGCGACGAACGTCGCACTGCCAGCGCCCGACCTCCGAAGGAGTTCACCATGAGGACAGGCCCCATCACGCGGTTCCTTGGCTCTGCAGTCCTGGCCAGCGGTGCCGTCCTGTTCAGCACATCCGCGCCAATGGCCGCCGCCGAACCGTGCCCCGACGTGGAGGTGGTGTTCGCCCGCGGCACGGGTGAGCCACCGGGTGTGGGCGGTGTGGGGCAGGCATTCGTCGATTCGCTGCGCGCGCAGCTGGGCAATCGATCGCTCGCCGTTTACCCGGTCAATTACGCGGCGAGCAGCGATTTCAACAATCGCGAGGCGTTCGCAGGCACGGTCGTCGAGGGAATCCGTGACGCGGGTGCCCACGTGCAGGCCACCGCGGCGAACTGCCCCAACACCAAGGTGGTGCTCGGCGGCTTCTCCCAGGGCGCGGTGGTCGCAGGTTTCGTCACCGCCGCCGAAGTCCCACCGGGAGTTCCGGCCGCGCTCGTCCCAGCGCCCATGCCGCCCGAAGTGGCCGACCACGTGGCCGCCGTGACGCTGTTCGGCAAGCCGTCCGACTCGTTCCTGAGCAAGTACGGCGCGCCGGCCATCACGATCGGCCCGCGCTACGTGGACAAGACCATCGACCTCTGCGCGGGCGGCGACACGATCTGCGACGGTGCACCAGACGGCATGCCCACGTTCTCGCACGCGTTGTACGGACTCAACGGGATGACCAACGAGGCTGCGACGTTCGCCGCGAGCCGCACCTGATCCGAACCACCGCGCAGCCCCATCCCGACCGGGCGCGCCCGCGTACTACATGTTGTAGTAATTAGCGCTCCACTCGCGTAACCTCGCCGTTTGTGGATCTCGTGTACAACATCGTCGTCGTCACGCACCTGCTGGGAATGGCCGCCCTTGTAGGCGGGTATCTCGCGGGCCAACCTGCCGTCAACGAGGTGATGGTCTGGGGTGCCAGGCTGCAGCTCATCACCGGTGTGGCCCTGGTGGGCATGGCCGAGTCCATCGCCATCCTGGGCAAAGACCCCAACATGATCAAGATCAGCGTGAAGCTGGTCATCGCCGTGCTGGTCTGCGCGTTCGCCGAAATGGGCCGCGGCGCCGCGAAACGCGGCAAGAAGGTGGCGTGGATGACCCACGCCGCCGGCGGCCTCGGGATCGTCAACGTGCTGATCGCGACGCTCTGGACCTAGGGCTGTAGCGCCCCGCTAGATCAGAACGACGCGCGTGGGGCGCCCATACCCGGGTCGATCTTGACCGGCCCGGCCGCCGTCGGCTCCACGGGGAAGTCGAAGATGGCCGTCGGGATGTAGACCGTCGCACAGGCATTGGGGATGTCGACGACACCCGAGAGCCGCCCCTCAATGGGTGCCGCGCCGAGCAGGAGGTAGGCCTGTTCCGGGCTGTACCCGAACTTGGTCAGGTAGTCGATCGCGTGCAGACACGCCCGCTGGTAGGACAGGTGGGAGTCTAGGTAGCGCTGCTCACCGTCGAGCGTGACCGAGGTCCCGGAGAACGCCAGCCACTCCGAGTACTGCGGGTCGGTGTTGCCGGGCATGAAGATTGCGTTCTCGCTGACCCCGTAGGTCTCCATGCCGCCGGGAATGACGTCGACCCGCAGATCGATGAAGCCGCCCATCTCGATGGCGCCGCAGAAGGTGATCTCACCGTCCCCCTGGGAGAAGTGCAGATCGCCGACCGACAGGTTGGCGCCGTCGACGAACACCGGGTAGAAGACGCGGCTGCCCTTCGTGAAGTTCTTGATGTCCTGGTTGCCGCCGTTCTCACGCGGCGGCGCGGTGCGGGCGGCCTCCGCGGCGGCCCTGGTGAAGGCGTCGCCCGTCAACCCGCCGAGGATCGCGTCCTGCGGCTCGGGGGGCAGCGCTAGAGGTGGCACCCGGTCGGGATCGGTGGCGATCAGGGCGGCCTCGCGCGCGTTCCAGGTCCCGAGCAGTTTCGCTGACGGCGCCGTGCCCATCAGGCCGGGATGGACGATTCCGGTGAACTCGACGTGCGGGACATGCCGCGACGTCGCCTTCTGACCGGAGAAGTCCCAGATGGCCTTGTATGCGTCGGGGAACTGCTCGGTGAGGAAGCCACCGCCATTCTGGGTTGGGAAGATGCCGGTGTAGCCCCAGCCCTGGCCGGCGAGCGGCCCGGAGTCCTCCTGCGGGATCGGACCGACGTCGAGGATGTCCACGATCAGCAGGTCACCGGGCTTCGCTCCCTCGACGGCGATCGGACCGGACAACACGTGCACTGTCGTCAGCGGCGCGTTGAGGATGTCGTCGGCGGAGTCGTCGTTGACGATCGCGCCGTCGAACCACTCGCGGCAGTGCACCCGAAACGAGTCGCCCTTCTTGACCGTCACCGCCGCGGGGATGTCGGGATGCCAACGGTTGTGGCCCAGCTTCTCCTGATTGGTGAACTTCTTGGTCGAATCCAGCGGGAACACAACATCGGGCATTGAGGACTCCTTCAGGCTCGCGGGAGGGTCTGGTGAAGCGGATTGGTGGTGATCTTCTGGCGCCGCCGCGTCACCGGTGACGGCGCAGCCACGACCGCGGGACGGTCAGCGGTGGCGCGGGTTGCATCCTGCAGTGCCATCGCCGTGCTTCCGGCGCGGCCGAGGTGCGGGGCCGCGATGGTCCTGCGGGCCGACCCTGCACAAGTCGGGCACTCGATCGCATCCGGACGGTCGGCCATCGCGTACATCTGTCTCGTTGTGCCGCAGCCAGATTCGCAGCGAAATGCGTAGAGAACCATGAGGCTTCCTCACTATGTCCGGTGACGCAACCGACCCAGGCAACATTACTCACGGGTGTCGATGCTGGCGCGGGACTTGGAGAACTGCACAGGTCATCGCTTGCCGGTTGTAGGCCCCTACAGAGGCAGTAGGGACCCAGCGCTCACTGCGTTCGCGGTCCCCGCGCAGTCCAGGTCGGAGGCCGAGAGGTCTTCCTGATCACGTTGTGCTGCAGTGGTTTAGCGCCCGAATCCGCGACCGTTCGGGGCGCACTGCCGGTATCCGCGCCGGGCGGATTGACGGCGTCCTCCCGCATGCCCATGTTCAGCGCGGCCCACAGGGCGATTCGGAAGTTGATCCTGTCGGTCTCGTCGAGCGGATTGGCGCCGGTGAGTTCGGCGATCTTGGCCAGCCTGTTGCGCAGGGTGTTGACGTGGACGTAGAGCTGATTGGCGGCCGCCGTGATATCCGTGTCCGGCGCAAGGAAGGCCTCCAGCGAGGCGACGAGGTGGGAGTTGTTGACCTTGTCCTGGTCGACCAGCGGGACCAGTAGCCGCTGCACGAAGGGCACCAACCGGACCTTGGGAACCGCGGCCAACAGACCCTCGAGGGTGGCGATCTCGTCGATGTGCACGGTGCGGCGCCAGCGAATCGCCTCGTGCAGCGCCTCGAGAGCCTCGGGAATCGCATACGCCATGGATTGCGCGTCCGGGGCGATCGCGACACCACACACCAGGGACGACGCGGCCAACTCCGTGGTGAACTCGTCGGTCTGCGCACACAACGCGACAATGCGGTCCTCGAGCAGCGCGACGGCACCGGAGTAGCGGTCCACCAGGTCGTGCACCTGGGGGTGAACATCCGAGGTGAACGCGCAGACCACGACCGGGCCGCCGGTCAACCCGTAGCCGCCGAGCGCGTTCTCGACGGGACCGACACCCAATGTGCCCGCCACGAACCAGCGCAGTATCGATCCGAGATCACCCTCGCGGGTGCCCACCTCACGGTCGGCGGCCCGCATGGACTCGGCCCAGTCGACGATCCGGCGAAACGGTACCGCGGCGTCCAGGGTCAGCAGCGGAAGATCCAAGTCCCGACAGGCCGACACCAGCGCCGCGGGTGGTGCGTCGAACAAGTCGCCGAGCCCGACGACCAGCGCCGTGACCCCCTGCCCGATCAGCGCGGCGACATAGCGCCGAACCGCGTCCTCGGATTGGTCGACGACGGGCACGCCGATGCTGAGAATCAGCTCTTCACCGGAGAGATACTGGGACGGGTCGGCCAGCTCGGTGGGGTACACGTAGCGGATCGGCCGGTCGAGATCACGGATCGGGGTCAGTGCCTCGACCTGAAGACTCTCCTCTGCCAGTAGTTGGCCAAGCGTCACCACACCGTCGTGGGGCGCGATCGCAGTCACCGCAGATCTCCCCTCCAGTGCACCCACGCCAGCCACCATCGGCGCTTCGGCGCGGGATCGTCCATGCCTGCGGATCTTAGGCTGAAGCCGCAGCCATCACAGATCGAGCGTGAGCCTGCCGCCACCGAGAGACCGAGAAACGCAAATCATCATAGTGCTGTTGGACCGGCGTTCTTCGTCTGTCAGCAAATCATCGCGATGGTCAATTGCGCCGTCCAGCACCTTGGTCTCGCAGGTACCGCAGAAGCCCGCGGTGCACGAGAACGGGGTGTCCGGGGCGACCTCGAGCACCGCATCGAGCACGCTCCGATCCTGGGGCACCGTGATGGTGCGGCCCGTGCGCGCCAGTGCCACCTCGAAGGCGCCGTCATCGGCACGCACGACGTCCTCGGTGCTCGCGGCGAACCGTTCGACGTGCAGGGCCAGATCCGGGTGCCGTTCGCTGACACTCTGCACCGCGGTGAGCATCCCGGGCGGCCCGCAGCAGTAGACCGCGGTGCCGGGAAGGCTTTCGGCGAACGCACCATCGATATCGGGTAAGCCCACGGTGTCCTGTGGGATCAGATCAACACCATCGAGGACGCCGACGCGATCGAGGAACGCCATCGCCGATCGGCTGCGACCGCCGTAGATCAGCCGGAACGGAGGCGGGTCCGGCTGGTCGCGAAGTGAGTCGATCATCGCGAGGATCGGAGTGATGCCGATACCGCCCGCGATGAACAGGTACCGCTCGGCCGGGGCGAGAGCGAAGTTGTTCTGCGGCTCCCCGACCTCGATGACGTCTCCTACGCGCAACCGCTCGTGGACCTCACGCGAACCGCCGCGGCCGTCCCCGACCAGTAGGACAGCGATCGTGTAGCTGAACGGATCCTCGCGCGGTCCACAGAGCGAGTACTGCCGCAACAGTCCCGACGGCAGCGTGAGGGCCACGTGGGCACCGGCTGCCCATTCGGGCAGCCGGTCCCCTGTCGCGCTCCGCAGTACCACGGAGATGACGCCTGCGGCTTCAAGCCGCATTTGGGTGACGAGTAACTTCATCGCTTCTCGGGTGCCGGGACAGGACTCCCGGCGCCAGCGAGCACATGACCGTTTTCAGCTGACTCGGTCAAGCCCCGAGACTCCTGGATGGTCTGCACAGCGTACTGGGTGGCACGTCGATAGTTCAGCGTGTAGATGTCCGCGGGCGCCGACACCTCGAAAGCCTGTCCGGCGAGCGGAACCTCCTTGGGCTCAAGGCCGCCCAGAATCGGGGTGTCCTCGTTGAAGACCTGGGTCTCGATCTCGAGGATCTCCTCGACGGTGCCGCCACGGAAGTTCTTGTCGGTGGCCACGCCCCAGAAGATGATGCACTTGTCGTAGCTCACCGGGGAGGGGAAGTCGACGAGGTAGCGCTTGCCGATCTCCTCTCCGAAGTCGTACAGAATCGTCGCGATACCCGGAGCGTAGGAGTGGTAGTGCATCACGGCATCGCCGGTGCTGGAGAAGTTCGAGTCGGGGACCTGCTGGTAGAAGTAGGACGCCCACACCTCACGTCCCTCGCGCTTGACGTCGAGGTCGCCGACGACCGGATTCACCTCGCCCATCGACACCTCGTGCACGAACGGAAAGTGCGCCATATCGCGGAAGTTCTCGGTCGCCGCCATGAACCCGCAGTCGGCGTGGATCGGCTCGGCCGGTAGCCAATCCAGCTCCAGGCCCTCGATCTCGGGTGGATTCGGCAGACCGAAGACCGGGTCGCCCAGGCAGGTCCACACATGCTCGAACCGTTCGATGACGGGATAGGTCTTGATGGCCGCCTTCGGCGGAATCCGCCCACCCTCGGGCAGTGAGGGGATGTGGCGGCACGCGCCGGTCTCGCCGTCGAACTGCCAGCCGTGATACGGACAGGCGATGTTGTTGCCGTCGATCACGCCATCGGCCAGGTTGCCGCCGCGATGGACGCAACGTCGATCGGTCACCCGTGCGACGCCGGAGGCATCGCGGAACACCACGAGCTTCTGGTCGAGCAGCTGGGCGGCCTGGGGGGTGCCGATGTCCCGGGAACGGGCCACCACAAACCACACGTGCTGGTAGGCCTCGCGGAGTTTGTCCGGGGTCAGTGCCTCTTGCTTCATCGGTCGAATCTCCTTAAATCAAACGGTGGGGCCGAGGTTGGGACGAGTCAGGGAGCGCGGCGTGAGCTGCGCGGAACGGACGTGCTCGGCAATCTGAGCCATGCCTGCCACCCACACGTCGTCCATCGCGCATACCTCCGCGATGAACTCACGCAGTGCGGCCGCGCGGCCGGGCCGTCCGGACAGGAAGGGGTGGTTGGTGAGAATCCAGACACCACCGATATCGCGCATCGCGTTGAGTTCGGCACGCCACAGCTCGATCGCCTTGGCCGGCGTCTCGATGAGTCCCGTGCCGGAGAAGTCAGGCACGAAGCAGTATTGCTGCCAGTCGTCGAGCGCCCAGCTCACCGGTAGCTCCACCAGTGAGGTGCCGTCGGAGACCGCAAGCTCATAGGGGTGGTCGGAGTCCATCAGCGTGGAGTCATAGACGAAGCCGAACTCGGCGAGCAACTTCGGTGTGTGCCAGTTCATCTCCCACATGGGAGCGCGGTAACCGACGGGCCGAACACCGGCGACCTCCTCGAGGGCTTTTAGCCCGCGATCGAGAATCTCGCGTTCGGCGTCCTCGTCGAGACCTACCAGCGACTCGTGCAGATAGCCGTGGTGGGCGATCTCGTGGCCGGCCGCCGCGATGGAGCGGACCGGTTCCGGGTGCCGATGCGCGGTGTAGCCCGGGACGAAGAAGGTTCCAGGAACCTGAAACTCATCGAGGATGCTGAGCAGGCGCGGGACACCGACCAGCGGGCCGTACGCCTGATGCGACATCGCACCCATGCGATCGGCGAACGCGGGATCGGTTGTCAACAGCGGGGATTCCGCGTCGACGTCGAAGGTGAACGCGACGGCACAGGTCTTTCCCTGTGGCCACGACACCGGTCCTGCCGGGGTCAGAGCGGTCATCGTTGAGCCTTTCTTCCGAAGACGGACAGGAATTCCCATGTGACGTTGGCGGCGGCGACCGCGGTGATCTCGGCGTGGTCGTAGGCCGGCGACACCTCGACGACGTCGGCACCCACCAGGTTCACGTGCTCAAGCCCGCGTATGACGGCGAGCAGCTCGCGGCTGGACATGCCGCCGGCCTCCGGCGTTCCCGTTCCCGGCGCGTGGGCCGGGTCGAGGACGTCGATGTCAACGGAGACGTAGACCGGCGCGTCGCCCGCCAGCTCACGGATGCGTTCGATGATGCCATCGGCCCCCAGCGAGTCGATCTCCCGGCAGGTGATGCAGGAGAATCCGAAGCTGGCGTCCTCGACGAGATCCTTTCGATCATAGATCGACCCGCGCACGCCGACGTGCAGGTTGCGGTCGAGCAACAACCCCTCCTCGAAGGCGCGGCGGAACGGCGAGCCGTGCGTGATGTCGGCGCCGTAGAACCCGTCCCAGGTGTCGAGGTGGGCGTCAAAGTGCACCAGCACCATGGGGCCGTGTACCGCGTGCGCGGCGCGCAGCGACGGCAGGGCCACCGAGTGGTCGCCGCCGAGGATCACAGCACGCGTGCCCTTGGACAGCAAGTCGGTCAGCTGCGCCGCGATCTGGTCGACCGCCTCGCCGATGTCGAACGGGTTGCACGCGATGTCGCCCGCGTCGGCGAACTGGCAGACCTCGAACGGCTTGATGTCGAGTTCAGGGTTGTAGCCGCGTATGAGCCGGGAACCCTGCCGGATCGCGTTGGGCCCGAAACGGGCTCCGGGACGGTAGGTGACGGCGCTGTCGAATGGCACCCCCACCACGGCGACGTCGGCGTGGGTCACGTCCTCGAGCCGCGGCAGCCGCGCGAAGGTGGTCCATCCGGCGTATCGCGGCTGCACAGCCGGATCCACCGCTCCCACAATCGCATTGCGGCCGTTGTCGTTGTTCATTGATTGCCCTTCCTAGACACGATTACGCGACAGCCCGCCATCGACATTGACGATCTGTCCGACGGCTGCACCGAGCTGACGCTGGCACAGCACTCCGATGACCCCGGCTACCTGTTCGACAGTGCCCACCTGGCCGGTGGGCGGGGTAAGACTCGAGCCGCCCGCGGCGGCGTCACACACTGCCCACTCCGAGTCGACGGCTCCGATCGCGACGGCGTTCACGCCCACCCCGAAGCCGCCGAAGTCGCGGGTCAGCGACTTCGTCAATGCGACGATGCCGCCGGCAGCGGCGGCGACCGCCGACAGCTCGGCACCGCCGATGTGCCAGCGCGATGTGGTCAGCACGATGCGACCACCGGTTCTGTTGTCCCGCATGTGCTCTGCCGCGGCCTGCGCGTAGAGGAAGCTGCCGGTCAGCGTCGCATCGACGTGGTCCCAGAACGCGTCCATGGTCTGGTCGTTCAGCGCGGCAACGTGGGGCAGCCCATGTGCGACGACCAACGCGTCGATCCCACCCATGAGTTCGGCTGCCTGTGCCACGGCACGGCGAACCTCGTGACGGTTGGTCGGGTCGGCCCACACGGTGAGCTTGCCCCCGTTCGCCTCGGACGCCTCACGGCTGCCCGCGCGCGTTCCGGTCGTGGTGGCGCCGCGGACGGTGAAGTACTCGCGTACGGCGGCACCGAGCTGGGTGTCGACGCCGGTGATGAGAACCCGAGAGGTGTTGGACATCGTCAGATCACCGTTCCGCTGTTGACCGACAACACTTCTCCGCACAGGAACAGGTCCTCCTCAAGCAGCGCACGGACCAGCTCGGCCACCTCACCGGTATCGGCGATACGCCTGGCGGGCAGCGTCTCGACGAACTGTGCGCCGCGTTCCCACGAGTCGGCAGGCAGTAGCGGCGTGTCACATGGCCCGGGCGCAACGGCGTTGACCAGGACCCCGTCGGCAGCCACTTCGACGGCGATGCTGCGCAGCAGACTCAGCGCGGAACCCTTGGCGGCCGCGTAGTGAGAGTCGTTGCTGCCGCCGCCGATTGCGCGCTCAGAGGCGATTCCAACGATGCGCCCACTGCGTCGCTTGCGCATGTCAGGCAGGACCGCGCGGCACACGTGGGCCAGACCGCCCACGTGCACGCGCAGCATCCGCTGCCACGCCGACGCCACGATGTCGAGTGCGGGAATCTCCTCGTAGTGCCCGGCGCAGACGACGGCTGCGTCGATCTGCCCGAAGGTGTTCTGCACGTGCTCGATTGCGTCTTTCACGGCCTGCTCGTCGGCGACGTCGGCGATCTGCCACAGGTCGGTGTCCGGTGCGGGCTCCCTCGAGATCGACGCGACGATCCAGCCGCGGTCTCGCAGCAGTGCCGCGATCGCGGCACCGATACCGCTACCGGCCCCGGTGATGACGGCGACGCGTTGACCGGCGCTCATACGGGCTCGCTCACGGGTTCGTCGGCGGGCTCGGTGGCCTCGCCGGGCCTGCGCTGCCCCACCTTGATCGTTTTCACGATGACCGCGCCCAGCAGGAGGATCACGCCCATCGCGACGAAGAACGCCCAGTTGATGTACCACGACTCGGATACGGTGCGCGGCCAGACGATGTTGACGAACTCGAAACCGACCCACAGCACGGCGAGGACCGCCACCGGTGTGCCGAACCTGCCAAGGTTCCATGGTCCCGGCACCCACTTGCCCCGCAGGCGCGCAACCAGTCCGGTCACCAGGGGGAACAGGAATGCCAGGTAGTAGCCGCCGGCGGTGAACGTCACCAGGACCGAGTAGACGTCGGTTGCCGAGATCAGGTACACGCAGGCGCCGATGACGGTGGTCACCAGGATCGCCCGGACCGGCTGTGCCTCGGCCTTGGACAGCTTGACCAGGATCCGCGACCCCGGCAACACCTCGTCACGGGCGAAGGACCAGATGACCCGCGAGGCCGACGCCTGCAGCGCCAGGAAGCTGGCAAGGAAGCCGACGACGAAGGCCAGCAGGATCGGCTTGACTGCCGATTCGCCCAGTGCGCTGCCGAGCACATAGCTCACGGGGTCGGAGACCTCGCCGGAACGGATCTTGTCGAAGTCGGGCACGGCCAGCGTGACCGCCAAGGACGCATAGGCGATGACGATGGCGATGAAGCTGACCGCGAAGAGCATGGCCTTCGGGACGTTGCGTTGCGGTTCCTTGATCTCCTCGGCGATGGCTCCTGCGCTCTCGAAGCCCAGGATGGACCAACCGGTGAACGCCAGAGCGGCCAGGAACGGTCCGGAGACGAAGGCCCACGTCCATCCGCTGGTGGCGTCGAAGCCCTGCAGGATCACGTCGAGCCCGTGGTGGCGATGGAAGATGAGCAGGTAGGTGCCCAGACCCACCGAGGCGACGATCTCGGCGATGATACTGCCGACCATGAGGGCCTTCAGGAAGCCGCGGCCAAGGATGTTGGCGCCGGTTCCGGCGAGCAGGATCAGCAGCGCGACGACGCTCTGCTGGACCGCGGTGGGCGCCTCGATCCCGATCAACTGGGCCAGGAAGCCGGCACCACCGTAGGCGACGGTGGCCATGATGATGACCAGCGCCCAGGTGTAGATCCAGCCGGCGAACCATCCGGCCACCTCGCCTGCCAGCCGCTTCGTCCACTGGTAGATCGAGCCCTCGAACGGCCAGCGTGACACCAGTTCGGAGAACGCCAGCGCGACGACGAACTGTCCGGCGCCGACGATGACGAAGGTCCACCAGAACCCGGGGCCTGCCGCGGCCAGCGACAATCCGTAAATGCCGTACATCGCAACGATCGGCGAGATGAACGCGAATGCAAACGCGAACGCCGACCACAGCGAGAACTCTCGCTTCAATTCCCCAGGCGCGGAATCTATTTGACCACTGGTCGCCATCTGGACCGCCTTTCGGTGCTGCATGGACACGGAAGTATGGACATGTGACTCCCGGCGGCGCACCCCCGTTGGCGAATGCCGGGTTGCACGCACAGTCACGCGGCCCGGCACTGTAGAGAACTACAGCCCTGCACGCCCGGGGCCGACGAGGTGGTTGCGTGGCCCATAGACTCGCGGCGCCAATTCGAGAACCGACAGGACGAGGGTGTCGTGCGCGACAACGATGAGATCGCCGCCTTCCTGGCGGCGCTGGAGGAGCGGCTGGCCGTCTCCGTCACGGCTGCCGTGGTCGAGCCCATGCGGGTTATCGACGAGCACCTGGACGTCGTCGCGCAGCTGGGCATGTCCGCCGTGACAGCGGGCGGTAAGCGGCTTCGGCCGCGGTTTGCCTACTGGGCGTGGCGGGTGGCCGACCAGAGTGGCGCGGACACCGGCCCGATCGTCCGGCTGGCGGCGTCACTGGAGATTCTGCACGCGGCCATCCTGGTGCACGACGACATCGTCGACGGTTCGGAACTTCGCCGCGGCCAGCCGTCGGTGCGCGCATCACTGGCGGGGCAGCACCGCGACCAGGGCTGGTCGGGTGATCCTGTCGAGTTCGGCGATCACACCGCGTTGCTGGTGGGCGACCTGCTGTGGTCGGCAGCCCACGATGAGTTCGACGATGCGGTGTCAGGGCTTCCACCTGCCCGCCAGCGCGCCATGTCTCGCGTCGTCCAGTCCATGCGGGTCGAGGTGATCTCCGGTCAGCTGCTGGAACTGCGTGCGCAGGCCGGTCACCGGTACGACGCCACGACGGCCAGCCAGATTCGGCGCTACAAGACCAGCGCCTACACGGTCGAGCGCCCCGTCGAGCTGGGCCTCGGTCTCGCTGGATCGGCCTCGCCGGCGACGACCCAGACCCTCAACGACTACGCCCGCGCGGTGGGGCATGCCTTCCAACTGCGCGACGATCTCGCCGATCTGTTCGGCTCGACCGAGACCAGTGGAAAGAGTGCGGGTGATGACATCCGCTCCGGCAAGCCAACCGAGCTGCTGGGGATGGCCGTGGAGCTGGCCACCGGATCGGATGCGCGGACACTGTCGGGTGCTGTCGGCGACGCCGCTGCTGACCCGGCTGCGATCGCCGAGGTGCGACGCATCATGTTGGGTTGCGGCGCAGCGGATCACGTCATGCGGCGGATAGCCGAGCTGGTCGCGGTCGCGGACCAGGCGATCGCGAATCTCGCCCAATCCGCTGACCCGTCCCCGCATTCAGCGCTGCGAGAACTGCTGGCCGAATGCACCGACGTGTCCTTCATGCCGCCTGTTTGACCCACGGGATCGCCGTCGCCATCAGGCGAATCTGTGGATTGCGCTAGGAAACGCGCCCCGGCGGCCCACTCCCCTTCACCTCATGTGGCCACAGTCAGATCCTGGCATCGGGCACGACGGGGAAGGGGCCGATGATGTCGACGGAATGGATTTGGCTGATCATCACACTGGCGGTGGCGGGGGTCATCGCGGGTGTACTCATATCGGTGGGGCGGGTCCGCCGGCGAGACGCCGAGGACCCGCAGGCCGCGTACCTTCGGCACGCCAGGGCGCTGCGTTCGGCAAGCCGGAATCGGTTGGCAGTCAACATCTCCGACGACATCTGGGATGCCGGGGCAACGACCGCCACGACGTCGCGGAGCACGAGGGCGACGGCCGCAGGCACCGCGGTGTTCATGAGCGCCTGCGGGGGGTGTGGTGGCTGTGGCTGCGGCGGCTAGCGATTTCCACCGGTCATCCGCCGCGGTGGCAGTTCTCGACCTTCCGCCTGCCGTGTTCAAGACGTGCCCGTGGGAGCCGCGCGCACTGATCGAGAAGGGCCTGAGGCAATGGCTGAGATGCTGCGCCGCCGCATTGCGCGACGATCAGGTGATCGGGATGCCGTCGCACGCGGTGGACGAGGCCTGGCACGGCCTGATCCTGTGCACCGCGCGGTATCAGGCGTTCTGCGATGAGGCCTACGGCCGGTTCATGCATCACCACCCAGTCGGCGGCGCACCGGCGGAAGTCGAGGCGGTCGCGGACCCCATGTCCGAACAGCTCCGCAGGACCGTCATTGCGTGGTCGCTGGTCGCATCCCCGGGCGAGCGGTGTGTCCTGTGGGATATCGACCACCGCGTCGGCGTGGATCGCCCGTGGGGCCTGCCGCTCGACCGGGTCGCCGAGATCGAGGAGGCACTCGCCGGTCGGACCATTGCGGCGACCAGGTAGGGCGACCTCGGAGTCCGCTTCACCCAGAAGCCCACGAACATGGGCCCGGTGACGACGGCGGTCCTCGACGACACGTGCGGCAACCTGATCCAGATTCAGGCCACCTGACCCTTCGGCGCGTTCAGCGCGGGCCCGGCTTAGCAGTCAACTGTCGGATCGTGTGGGCCTCGTGGTCCCGATAGGGCCGTCCGTCAGGTTGCAGGAGGTCGTGAAACCACTCCCGAGGCGGCGCCGTGTAGGGGCGGGCCCACGAGTCCCATGGCAGAAACGTCTGTGTCTTCCCCGCCACCAGACCCCAGTTGTAGGCGCCGACGTTGTGCCGCTTCGCGATGGGCAGGATTCCCTCGATGGAGCTGCCCTTGGTCCGGGCCATGTACTCGGTGCACAGCATCGGTCGCCGCAGCGGAGCGAGTTCGGCGATGCGTGCCTCGAACTCGGGCGGTGCGGCGTAGCTGTGAAAGGTGATCACGTCGGAGTTCTCGAGTTGAATCCGCACGACGTCGCTGCGACGCCCGGGGTCTCCCCAGGGCCCCTCCCAGACGCCACTGGTCAGCGGTTGAACGGGATCGGCTGAGCGCGCCCACTTGAACACATGGGGCAGTAGCGACGCGACGAGTTGCGGTTTGTCCTGCCGCTCGACCTTGCGGTACTCGCTCGCGGGATTGTCGGGCTCATTCCACAGGTCCCAGCCCAGGACGCGGTCATCGTTGCGGAAGAGGTCGATAACGCCGACCACGTAGTCGTACAGGATGGCGAGGTAACCCGGGTTGTCGAGCTTCGCCGCCCCCGGGCTCTGCACCCAGCCGGAGTTGTGCACTCCGGGTCGGGGCGCGGGCTGTAGGCCCAGCCTGGGAATCGGATTCCAACAGGAGTCGAAGAAGACGAAGAGCGGTTTGATGCCGCGATGCGCCGCGATGTCGACGAACTGTGCGAGCCGACGTTGAAAGCCCGAGCGATCCTGGGCCCAGAGCAGGTCGTGGAGAAAGACCCTCACGGTGTTGAATCCGAGCTGCTGCGCCGCTCGCAACTCGGTGTTGATGCGCTGCGGGTCAAACGTGCCGGCCTGAAACATCTCGAGCTGATTGACCGCGTTCGAGGTGATGTAGTTCGCGCCGACGAGCCAGCCCTGCTCTCGATACCAGTCGTTGGCGCGTTCGATCGACCACCGGGCGGGCGCGGCAGACGCGCGGGGTGCGTTGGCCAGCGCCGTGCCCGCTGCTGCCAGGAGCGGCAGCTTGAGCGTGGTTCGACGCCGGACGTGGTCGCCCCGGTCTCCCCTGGCGATGTGTCTGGGGTTGCGTAACAAGGTGCAATCCTTCGAGTTTGGGATCGGTGCTCCATCGCCGCCATGCGTACCCATCCGCGGCCACATCTACAACCGGGCGTCCTGTGCGGCATCACACACGGCCGAAATTGCCGTCAAGACCTGGTGCACCCGTACGGGATACTGAGGACATGGCGGCGGTCGGTGGCCGATGAGCGCACTCGACGGGTTCTACGCGGCGTGGAACAGCGCACGAGAGACGTTCGGGGTGGGCACGCCTGCTGGCGGCGCCCGGTTCGATGCCAGCGCCACGTTGCGCCAGCTCGGCGCCCAGGTGGCAGCGGCGGCGCCGGGATCGCACTGGTCAGGTAGCGCGGCGACGGCGTACGACAGGAGAAACACCGAGCACCGCATAATGTTCGACCGGCTGGCCGAGCTCGACAGGCAGCTGGGTGCGCACGTCGATCGGGCGGCAGGCGTCGTCGCCAACGGTCGCCACAATCTGGACGGCGTGCGCCAGTGGGTGACTGATGCCGCCGCGAGTGTGCCGCCGGGCAGGCAACGCGAGACCGTGCTCACGCAGATCGCCAGCCGAGGGCTCGAACAGCTCAGCGGTGTGGTCCGGAGTGCCAATGCGGAGCTGAACACCATCGCCGAATCGCTGAAGGGTCTCAAGAGCGAGTACGACGCCCTCACGTCCAAGGAGTCGCCAGCGCCCCCGGGGGAGGACGAACCCGCAGGCGACGACGCGGGCGCCGACAAGACCGACATGTCCTCGGGGGACATCGAGGCGATCGACCGGGCGAACCGCGAGCGATTGGCCGAGATGCTGCATGAGTACCAGCAGCTTCCCGACGGACAGGTGAAGACCGATCGGCTCGCCGACATCGCCGCGATCCAGGACGCCCTCAAGGTCCCCGATTCTCATCTGGTCTACCTGGAGAAACCGGACGACCCCTCCCAGATGATCCCCGCGGCCACCTCCGTGGGGGATCCGTTCACGGCCGATCACGTGTCGGTGTCGGTACCGGGCGTTTCCAGCACCACGCGCGGGGCGATCGAGGGCATGACACGCGAGGCCGCAGACCTTCGCCAGGAGGCAGCGGCCGTCGCCGCCAGGGTCGGCGAGAGCACGAACCTGGCCACCGTCGCCTGGGTCGGGTATCAGCCCCCACCCAGTCTGACCTCGGCGGAGGTGCTCACCGACGACCTCGCCCAGGCGGGCGCACCTAAGCTGACGTCCTTCCTGCAGAACCTCGACTCCGCGTCCCACAACCCGGATCAGACCACGGCGTTGTTCGCACACTCCTACGGCTCGCTGACCTCAGGCATCGCCCTGCAGGACGGCGCCAGCGCCTATGTCGAGAACGCGGTGATGTACGGGTCGCCGGGTTTCCAGGCCTCATCGACGGCTGACCTGGGCATGCGCGATGACAACTTCTGGGTGATGAGCGCCCCCGACGACCCGATCAATCCAGTAGGGGCGCTTGCACCCCTACATGGCTGGGGTTCCAATCCCAACGACGTCATCAACGAGGGCGACGCGACACCCCGCTACCGATTCCCGCATCTGGAAACCGAGGCGGGCTCGACACCCATACCCGACTATGAGTACAAGACTGAAGCCAAGGGCCACTCGGACTACCCTCGCGATGCAGGCGAGCGGATGACCGGGTACAACCTGGCGACGATCCTGCTCGATCGACCCGACCTCGCCGTGACGGAGACCCCGATCTCATGACCGATGAACGACAGAAGCGCATCTGGCGGCGACTCGTGACGGTACCGCTGATCGGAATGCTGACACTTCTCATAGGTGGGTGCATCTTGAACGACAACCCGCACGAGTCGACGACCGTCAAGGGCGACGACGCGATCACGTTGATCGACCGTATGCGCGACAAGGGATCGTTTGAGGATGCGCGGCAACGCCTCAACGCCACCGCCAGGATCATCGGAGACCGTATCGCCGCGGCCGTCGCGGGCCAGACCTGGCGCTTCACAGATGACCCCAATCTGCAGAGGATGAACCGCGAGGGTTCCTCGTGCGACAAGCTGACCGGTGACATCGCCCGGCGGCCCCACGCCGACACCGTCGCGTTCGGCAGGACGTTCACCGCAGCCGAGTTCACGATCGCCGCAGGCATCGTGCGTGAGGAGGCCGCCCCCTATGGGGCAGTCGGCGACTCGTCGTTGTTCGACGAGCAGACCAAGCGTGACTACAACGTGGCTGGCAACGGCTACGAGTTCAACATCGGGCAGATCACCTTCGCCACGCTCAACATCACCGGGGACTGCTTCCTGATGCAGAGGGTCCTGGACCTCCCCGCCGGGCAGCTGCCGCCCGAACCACCGATCGTGCCTGAGCCCGCGCCAAGCCCCTAGTGTTGCGTCGGTCTCGGGAACGAGACGAACGAAATGGCTGCTCTCGTTGGCTCAAAAGCAGCCGTTTCGTCGGTCTCGGTCTTCGGGCAGGGCTCGACGGGTTGAGTAACGTCGAAACCGACAGCGATCTCACCCGACCAACAGGAGCGATGATGGCACGCAGCGAGGGCGACAGCTGGGACCTGGCATCGAGCGTCGGCGCCACCGCCACGATGGTGGCCGCCGGACGCGCCGTCGCGAGTCGGGACGGCCGAGGCCTGATCGACGATCCGTTCGCGGCGCCGCTGGTACGCGCAGTGGGGATCGAGTTCTTCAGCAAGCTGGTCGACGGTGACGTCGACATAACCGCGATCGATCCGGCGTCGGCCGCCACCATGCAGGCCCGCATCGACGAGATGGCCCTGCGCACAAGGTTCTTCGATGATTACTTCGCGGACTCCACCCGTGGTGGCATCCGCCAGGCAGTCATCCTGGCGTCCGGACTCGACTCGCGCGCCTACCGGCTGCCGTGGCCGCAGGGCACGGTCGTCTACGAGATCGATCAGCCCGCCGTCATCGAGTTCAAGACCACCACGCTGGCCGGCATCGGTGCGGAGCCGACGGCGGACCGGCGCACTGTGGCGATCGACCTGCGCGAGGACTGGCCAGCCGCGCTTCGGGCTGCCGGCTTCGATGTCACACAGCCCACCGCGTGGTGCGCGGAGGGTCTGCTCATCTACCTGCCGTCCGAGGCCCAGGATCTGTTGTTCGACAACATCACCGAGTTGAGCGCGCCGGGAAGCACCATTGCGACAGAGTACGTCCCGGGTCTGAGGAACTTCGACGCCGACAAGGCCCGCGCCGACTCCGCGAAGATGCGCGAGTACGGGCTGGATCTCGACATGCCCTCACTGATCTACCACGGCGAACGCACCCACGTCATGGACTATCTGACGTCTCTGGGTTGGCACATCACCGGTGTGCCCCGCCCGGAGTTGTTCGCCCGGCATGGCGTGCCGCTGCCCGAGTTCGCCGATGTCGACGACCCGCTCGGCGAGATCGTCTACGTCAGCGGGTACCGGCCGAAAGTCTAGGGGCCACAGCTCAACTGCCTTGAGCAGCCACCCTGGCGCGCTCTCGCATCGAGGCGATGACGCCGCCGTCGTTGAGGATGTCGGTGCCGGTGAGGTAACCGGCCTGATCGCTGACGCAGAAGGCCAGTAGTGCCGCCATCTCCTCGGGCGTGCCCCATCGCGGAACCGCGAAGTCGGCGACCATCGCCCCGGCCCCGGCGTCTGCCTCCAACTTGCCCATCTCGGTCTCGACGGAACCCGGGGAGACCGAGACGATGCGCAGCCCTCGGGTGTTGAACCTCTCGGCTTGCGACGTGCTGTACCACCTGACGAAGCTCTTGCTCACGGCGTAGGCGAAGCCCGATCGCGCCTCCTCGGGAATCGCGTTGCAGGCGCTGCGCATGTCACTCATGAAGGCGTCGGCGTCCTGGAGGGCCTGCGGGAACTGCCCCGTCGGGATCAGCTCCTCGGGCAGCATGTGGGCCGCCATCGACGCGACGTTGACGATGGCGGAACCCGCCGCGGCGATGTCGAAGACGATCTCATTGACGTTGACCGTGCCGACCGCGTTGGTTCTCATCACGTACTCGGCGTCGCCCATGCTGGGGCTCACACCCGCGGTGTGGATGACCGAGTGGAGTGTCCCGAAGCCGGCTGCGGCCTCGAACAACCGGGCGACCGCCACGCGGTCGGTGACATCGCAGTTGATGGCCGTCGCGGTGATGCCGTCGTCCTTGAGCGCGGCCATCGCCTGTTCAAGGCGGTCCTGCCTGACGTCGCAGAGAACGACGGTGTGGTCTCGACCGACGACCTTGGCCGTGGCCAGACCCATGCCACCCGCGCCGCCTGTGATGACCGCCACTCTGCTCATGCTCGGACCATATATTAGCCGTGCTATCGAATGCGTCGCGGGCTCAGTCCAGACCGCACGCGGGTGCCCGTCAGGGCTGTGCCGTGAGGTACTGCTCGAGCTTGTCGAACTGCGCCTTGTAGCCCCACTTCATCCCGAATGCCGCCATCTTGGCCTTGGAACCGATCTGCGTGATCGTGACGTGAAGCGCCACGGTCGTCGTGCCGTCACGCTCGGTCAGCGTCACGTCGTTGACGTGGTGGATCGTCGATCCCTCCTCCTCGCCCTCGGTCCACGAACGGGCGTCGTAGGACAGCCTGGACGTCGGCTCGGTGCGGGTGAACGTGCCTGCCATGGGCCATCGCGTGCCCTGATACTTGCCCATCCCCTCGCCCGCCTCCATGACGACGTAGATCTCGCCACCGACCCGCGGGTCGATCCTGCATTCGGGTACGAACGTCTTCTCCGGGCCCCACCACTGCCGCAGCATGTCGGCCTGCGTCCACGCATCCCACACCAGTGCTATCGGCGCCTGATATGAGCGCTCGAGGCTGAAATCCTTTGTCTTCTTGAACAGTTGCATGATCATGATGCTCTCCAGTCCGTGTTCAGCCGACGGCTCGCGTGACGATCTCGGCGATCTCGTCCGTGACCGCAGCGTCGCCGCCTCGATCAGTCTTCTGTGTCATTGCGTGTCCCTTCGCCTGTCATGGAAGCGAGATAGCTGCCCAACGAGTCGAGCCGGCTCTCCCACAATCGTTCGAACGACTCGACCCAGTGCCCGACCTCCTCGAACGGTTGCGCCTCAAGGTGGTAGATCCGTCGCCGAGCCAGCGCCTCACCGGTGACGATCCCCGAATCCCCAAGTACCCGAAGATGTTTGCTGACCTGCGGCTGACGAACCTCGAGCACCTCGGCGATCTCACCGACCGACATCGGTCCATCCCGCAACAACTCGACGATCCTCAGACGAGTCGGCTCACCTAGGGCCCCGAAGATCGTCGCCTGCACAGCACAAAGGTAGAAGGGACGACATATTCCTGTCAAGGAATACGTCGTCCCCTCTAGGGCACGCGCCGTTCGTGTCAGGCCTGGCCGAGGGTGACCTCAGCGCTCTGTGACGCACCGGATTGGTCGAGATAGGTGAGCGTGACGGTGTCACCCGCCGCCTTTGAACGCACCGCTGCGACAAGCGCCTCCGGCCCGTCGATCACACGCTGGTCGACCTTGGTGATGATCGCGCCGCTTGGCAGGCCCGCGGCCGCAGCGGGGCTTCCGTCGACCACCTCGGCGATCGACGCACCGCGTGCGCTGGTGTCACTGCTGAGTTGCACGCCCAATGAACCGTGGGTGGCCGTGCCGGTGGATACCAGCTCCTTGGCGATGCGGCTCGCCTGATCGACGGGTATCGCGAAGCCGAGTCCAATGGAGCCACTCGGCGCACCGCCAGATCCCTGCCCACCGCCACCGAGCGTCGCGATCGCCGAATTCACGCCGATCAGTTCGCCTTTCATGTTCACCAGCGCGCCGCCGGAGTTACCCGGGTTGATCGCGGCGTCGGTCTGGATGGCGTCGAGTACCGAGCCCTGCCCGCTGGAGGGACCACCGGCGGCGACGGGGCGATCAAGGGCGCTAATGATGCCCGTTGTCACTGTTCCCTGCAGACCCAGCGGTGAGCCAATCGCGACCACGTCCTGGCCGACCCGCACATCGGCCGACGAACCCATCGTGATCGGCGTCAGGCCCGAGACCCCCTGGGCGCGAACGACGGCGATATCGCCGGACGGGTCGGTACCGACCACGCTGAACGGCACAGTCTGACCATCGGCGAACGTGACCGTGGCCCGCACGACGCCACCGCCCCTCATGGCCGACGGGCTCGCGGCGCCACCGTCGGCGGCGTCCGCCACGACGTGGTTGTTGGTGAGAATCAGGCCATCGGAGGTGAGCACGATGCCCGACCCCTCGCCACTCTGGTTACCCATGTCGACCTGCAGCTTGACGACACTGGGCATCACCTTCGCGGCCACCTGCTCCACTGACCCGGCGGGCGCGCTTGCCGCCGTGACTCCGGGAGGGGTTGGCGCTGCCGCGATCTGCACGTCGGCTGAGCGATCTGGCGAGCCGGCGAACGCGGCCGCACCAATCCCACCGCCCACCACCGCTACCGCGACGGCCCCGCCGATCATCACGACGCCCAGACGAGATCGCTTGCGCGGGTGCGTCACGGGTGGAGTTGAAAATGACTGATGCGCACCGCGATACGAATCGCGGGCGGACGGTGGCGCCTGCTGTGCGTACCGCCAGTCATAGGGGGATCGATAGGACTCCTCCGACCGGTACTGTGGTCCAGTCGGCGGATTCACGCCGCGCGCCGGTTGCTGCGGGGGGTACCACGTGGGGTTCGTCATATGGTGTGTTCGCTTCCTCAATCCTCAAATAGCGCAGTTGCTTAACTGCCAGTTTCCTCCGCCTGCCTGAGACCTCACTGAGAGATCCCCTTGCGGAATCCAAGACTTTGCCTGGTCCGGAATTGCGCTGCGCAGGAGCCTGATCGGTGCCTGCGCCACCGCGTTGAGGGTCGAACACCCTGTGCTGCAGCACTTTACGCGGATTGCGCGAGCCGGGCCGTTCAGTTACCTTGGTCACCCCACGCCGAACGAACGTGATTGGTTCGTTACTCTGCGCGTATAGTCCGCTCGCATGGTGCAGTCGCAGGCGGTCGTCGCGGACGGGTGGATACCCGGTTTCGGCGTTGACGCGACCCCCGTGCGCACGATCTCCGCCTCAGACACGCGTGGGGACCGCACGGCCTCGCTCACCGGACTGCGTGCGGTCGCCGCGCTGCTGATTCTCGGAACTCACGCCGCCTATGGCACGGGCCAGCTGACACATGGCTACATCGGGTCGCTCTACGCGCACTTGGAGGTGGGCGTCCCGGTCTTCTTCGTCCTGTCGGGATTCCTGTTGTTCCGCCCGTGGGTACGAGCCGCGGCGAACGGGACGCGGTCACCGTCGGTGAGCCGATACGCGCATCGCCGCGTGCGACGTGTCCTGCCGGCCTATGTCGTGACCGTGTTGGTGGCGTTCCTGCTGTACGAGTTCCGGGACGCCGGGCCCAATCCCGGCCACACGTGGCTGGGCCTGCTGGAGCATCTCACCCTGACCCAGATCTATGAGCCGGTCTACTTCTTCGTCATGCATCAGGGCCTGACCCAAACATGGAGCCTGGCCGTTGAATTCGCCTTCTATGCCGCGCTTCCGTTTCTCGCCGCGTTGTTGTTGAGGGTGCTCTGCAAGGGGGCTTGGCGGCCCGGGCTGCTACTGCTCGGCTTGGCCGGCGTGGCCGCGATCACGCCGGTGTGGCTGATGCTGCAGAACGCAGGCGAATGGCTACCCAGCTCGGCCGGCATGTGGCTGCCGGCCCATCTGCTGTACTTCGTCGGCGGAATGGCGTTGGCCGTGCTGCAGGCCGTCGGGACGCGGGTCAATGGGCTCGTCGTCGGTGCACTGGCGGTGCTCAGCTATCTGATCGTGTCGACGCCGATCGCTGGGGACGTCAACTTCGCGCAGGTCACCCCTTGGCAGCCGCTGGTGAAGTCGGCTCTCTACCTCACGTTCGCGTGTGCCGTCGTGGCCCCGCTGGTGCTCAGTGGCGGCAGCGGATACGGGCGATTCCTCGGCGTCCGTCCCGTCGTGTGGCTCGGCGAGATCTCCTACGAGATCTTCCTGCTGCACGTGATCGTGATGGAGGTCGCGATGACGACGGTGCTGCAGTGGCCGGCCTTCACCGGGTCCATGCCGGTGCTGTTCGCCGTCACGCTGGCGATGACGATTCCGCTGGCCTGGCTACTGCATCGTTGGACTCGACCTATCTGATCCCTCAGGCCTCGGGGATGGGGAAGCCGAACTTCTCGCGGGTGATGACCTCGGGCTCCGGGCCGCCGCGGACGCCGGTGTCCAGTGCGTCAATCGCCGCGAGTTGCTCTGCGGTGAGACTCCCTCAGCAGCGAGTCAACGCCTTGGGCACGATCACCACGTCACCGTTCAGCCGCGCCGCAGGGTCGCGAGGCGAACGCACAGGCCGCGCCTGCACGCACGACGAACTCACGCGCGTCACGCCCGCCTTCCCACTCATCGCGCCACGCTCTTGAATCGTCATTTTCGCCTCCTCTTACTCACCGATTACTCACGGACCTTCGCGGTCACCATTCACAACACGCCTGAGCCGCGATCTATTGCAGGCAGATCGCTTTGCTAGGTGGATGTGGCGACCTTCACCGCGACGCACGCACCCATCGACCGCAGCCTTATCGTTATCTTATGTATGCCTTAATTTCCTTAGAAATAGGTGTACGGTTGCGACCGGAGCCGGTTACCGGCACTGACGGAAGGAACCCGATATGCCACACGGACCTGCACGGATCATCTTGGTGACCGGCGCATCCAGAGGGATCGGCGCCGAGGTCGCGCGGCAGCTCGCCAGCGCCGACACCCACGTCATCGTGAACTACCGGGTGAAGTCCCAACGTGCGGAGGCCATTGCGGCGGCCATCCGCAGCGCAGGCGGCCAGGCGTCGACGCTGGCCGCCGATATCTCCGACGAGGCCGCTGCCGCGGCGATGATGGACTCCATCGCGGCGCGCTTCGGGCGATTGGACGCGCTGATCCTCAACGCATCCGGCGGCCTCCAACTGGGTGCTGACCCCGGTTACGCGATGCGCCTCAACCGCGATGCCCAGCGTCGCCTCGCACTGCTGGCCACGCCGCTGATGCCTGCCGGCGGTCGCATCGTCTTCGCCACCAGTCACCAGTCGCACTTCTTCCCGCACAAGGCGGTGCCAAAGGGTTACTCAGCCGTCGCGGCGAGCAAGCGCGCCGGCGAGACCGCCCTGTACGCGATGCGCTCGGAGTTCGACCGTGCCGGCGTCCGTCTCACCGTGGTGTCCGGCGATCTGGTCGACGGAGCGGCCAGCGTCGCGGCGGCCATCGCCAACGCCGCGACCACCCCGAACCCGTCTGGCATCGTCTACGTCGGCGGCGCCGACTACCTCATGACTGCCTGATCCCAGCGATCGACGAGCACCCTCAGTCCAGACCCCGCGCGATAAGCGCCTCGGCGAAGCCGTCGGCGATGCGCAGGGCCGCGACGACCACGGGGGCGACCACGATCCGGGGCGAGAACCGTAGACCTCTCGCGCGGCGGGCCTCCTCCACCTGGCGCACCGTCTCGATCATCACCGGTATCGACCGGATGGCGAGAGCGAGCCCGAGCGCCACCTGCTCGACCGGAAAACCGATCCTGGCCAGCGGTCGCATTCCCCTGGTCATGGCGGCGAGCATGTCCGTCGTCCGAGTACTCGAGGTGACAACCGCCGCGAGAGACACCGCCAGTAATAGGGTTCCGCACACGACCAGCGCACGACGCCAGTCGGTGAACAGCAGCTGGAAGCCGAAGATGAAGACGACGACCCAGAGCACCGGACGCAGCTGCGCGACAATGGTTTTGACGCGCATACCCGCGGTTGCGGCGACGGCGAGCACGCCGACGGCGGCCACGCCGAGGGCAGTGGGCGAATCGACCAGGACCGACATGAGCGCGATCAGCGCGCCGAGTCCGACGAGTTTGACACCGGCCGGCAGCCGATGCAGCACCGACGTCCCCGGCTGATACACCCCGAGCACCGTCATGTCATGAGCTCTCGATAGGCCGCCAGCGCAACCGACGGCACGTCGTCGGCGATAACTTGCCCCTCATCGAGGACGATCACTCGATCGAAGTCGTCAATCAGCTCGAGGTCATGGGTCACCACGATGAGCTGCGTGTCCAGCGTCGCGAATGCCGCACGCAGCATCCGGGCGTTGCGCAGGTCGAGCAGCGTGGTCGGTTCGTCGGCGACCACGATGCGCGGTTCGGTGACCAGCACGGCGGCCAGCGCCAGGAGCTGCTTCTGGCCGCCCGAGAGCAGATGCGCCGGATGGTCGGCGTGGCCTGCGAGGCCGAACCGCTCGAGCACGCGCCGCGTGCGGTCGGTGCGCTCGGTCCGGCTCAGCCCGTGACGTGACAGCGACAGCTCGATGTCCTCGGCCACCGTCGGCATCAGGATCTGCCGGTCGGGGTCGGTGAAGACGAAGCCGACGTTGCGACGGACCTTGCGGGCCGATCGCCGGGTGTCCAGGCCACGCACGCGGACCGCTCCATCGTCGGGGAGTACCAGGCCGTTGACCATCCGCGCGAGGGTCGACTTGCCGCTTCCGTTCGCGCCGAGCACACCGATCCGGCGCTCGCTCAACGTGAGCGAAACGTTCCGCAGGACTTGGCGTTCCCCGAAGGAGTGCGTCACCCGCTCGAAGACGATGCCCTCCGGTGGGCCGTCCGGGGCGGCGTCGTCATCCATCGGCGGCACTGGCGCGGCGCCGCCGCCACGGGGCGATCAGGCCGGGCCGGGCACGGTGCACCTGCGCGGCGACAAACGCCGTGATGACGGCCTTCGCGATATCTCCCGGCACGTAGATTCCGTTCGTCGACAACGCCGCCCACCAGGACAGGTCGGTGCGGATCATCAGACCCAGGGTGCCGAACGTGTAGATCACCACCATGCCGCCGACAACGTTGATCACGATCCCCCATCCGACCCGGTACCGCGGCATCATGAGCGCGCTCAGGGCGCCGATGACCACCACAGCGGGCAGCCAGCCGACGAAGAACCCGGCCGTCGGGGAGGCCAGTGACACCAGCCCCGTGCGAGCGCCGGCCAGGATGGGCAGACCGGCGATGGCCAGAACCGCGAACAGTCCGACGGCCAGAGCCCCCTTACGCGGGCCGAGGATCGATCCGGCCAGCATCACCCCGAGGGTCTGCACGGTAATCGGCACCCCGCTCGGGCCGATGGTGATGGTCCCCGGCAGGCCCAGTGCGGCGATGAGCGCGGCGAACACCGCTGCCTGCGTGAGATCGCCCGGTGTCACGGTGAACCGTCCGGGCGCGCCCCGTCCCCGCGACTGTCCGTCGTGCTCAGTCGGCGACGGGTCCGCCTTGCCATCCATTCGGCGAATTATCGTCGCCCGTCGCATCGGGTGTGCCGGCCGGGGCGCGCTGCGACCGCGCAGTCAGGCGGTACGTCTCGCCAGGACCTGCTCACGCAGGATGTCGGCGTGCCCGGCGTGCTGCGCGAGTTCCCGCAGCACCTGCAGCGCAAGCGCCCAGACCGGTCGGTCTCCGCGACCGTCAACCATGGCGTCGAGCGCTAGCTCGGCCATCGTCGCGCGCGATGCCTCACACCGGCGGCGATGAGCTTCCTGGACGGAGGCGATGGTGTCTGACTTGGCGAGGGCGAAGGACCCACTGGGCGTGCTTGCAATACCGATCTCGGCGTAGGACCGGCCACTGATGGCCTGGTCGAACCACACGCCCTCGACGTAGGTCACGTGCTTGAGCAGACCGAGCAGCGTGGTCGCCGACGGCACCAGCCGCAGCCGGGCCTCGTCCTCACTCAACCCGTCGACGCATCCGTGCAGTGACGCTCGATACTCGTCAATCAACTCGTCGACGCGGCCGCGCAGGTCCGCTGTCCAGGCGGGTTCGGTGTCTGAGAACGGCATACGGGCACCGTAGTCCGCCGACATGCCCGCGCACCGCCGCGGGGCGGGGTCGGTTCGCTCAGCGCGGCACGTCGGGCGGGGTGATCGAGCGCGGCGAGAGCCCCAGTGTTCGAACATGTTCGGCGATGGAGCCGAGGGTGGTGGTCCACACCTCGTCATGCTCGAGCACGTAGCGCATCAGGTCGTCGAGCTCGGCGGCGCGTGACGTCCGCCCGGTCAGGAACGGATGGTTGGTGAGCACCCAGCAGCCGCCGACCCGACGCAGACCGTCGAACTCCAGTTGCCACAGCTCGCGCGCCTTGCGCGGGCTCTCGATCAGCCCGCTGCCGGAGATGTCGGGCAGGAAGCAGTACTGCTCCCAGTCGTCGAGCGCCCACTGGATCGGGATCTCGACGAGCGACCGCTCGGCGCCCGGCGTGACCGCCAGCTCGTAGGGGTGGTCCGCGTCCATCAGGCTCGAGTCGTAGAGGAAGCCGCGGTCGGCCAGCAGGGCGGGTGTGCGCCACGACAGGTCCCACATCGGTGCCCGGTAGCCGGTGGGCCGCACCCCGGCGACATCGGCCAGCGCCGCCAGCCCCCGGTCGATGACGTCGATCTCCTGCTCGAGGGTCAGCGCGGTGGGCTGCTCGTGCAGATACCCGTGGTGGGCGATCTCGTGCCCAGCCGCGACGATGCTGCGGATCGCCTGCGGGTAGCGGTCGGCGGTGTGACCGGGCACGAAGAACGTCGACGCGATCTGGTGCCGCTCAAGGAGATCCAGGATGCGGGGAATGCCGACCAGCGGACCGTAGGCCTGGTGGCTCATCACGCTCATCCGGGCGCCGACGGCCTCGTTGTTCCACAGCACCGCCGACTCGGCGTCGACATCGAAGGTGAAGGCCGCCGCCGCGGACTTTCCGTCGGGCCACTGTATTTCACTCATGCCTTCACCATCATGCTGATCAGCTCATAGGCGAGGTTCGCCGCGGCGACAGCCGTCACCTCGGCCTGGTCGTAGGCCGGTGCGACCTCGACGACGTCAGCACCGACGATGTTCAGGTCACGCATCGCCCGCAGCACCGCGACCAACTCGCGGCTGGTCATACCGCCGATCTCGGGTGTTCCAGTCCCTGGCGCGAATGCCGGGTCCAGGACGTCGATGTCAATCGACACGTAAACCGGGTGCTCGCCGACTCTTTCGAGCACGCGCTCGATGACTCCGTCGACGCCGATGCGGTCGATATCGCGGCAGTGCACCACGGTGAATCCGAGTTCGGCGTCCTCGAGGAGATCGGCACGGTCATACAGCGACCCGCGGATGCCGACGTGCGCGGAGCGGTCCTTGACCAACAGCCCCTGCTCGGAGGCGCGCCGGAATGGCGTGCCATGGGTGCATGGTGCCCCGAAGTACGTGTCCCAGGTGTCGAGGTGAGCGTCGAAGTGCACCAACGCCACCGGCCCGTGCACCTGATTGATGGCCTGCAGGGCGGGCAGTGCGATGGTGTGATCACCGCCGAGCAGCACGAAGCGCTGTTCGGGGCGGGTGACCAGTCCCAGGATGCCGTCGCGGATCTGTTCGACCGCGGTGGTGATGTCGAACGGGTTGGCCGCGATGTCGCCGGCGTCGACGACCTGGGCAGAGGCGAACGGCGATACGTCGAGCGCGGGGTTGTACGGCTTCAGCAGCCGGGAGGCCTGACGGATCGCGGCCGGCCCGAAGCGTGCGCCCGGACGGTAGGTCACGCCGCTGTCGAAGGGCACCCCCACCACCGCGATGTCGTAGTCGCCGACCTCGTGGCGCTGCGGTAGCCGCGCGAAGGTCCCGAAGCCCGCGTAGCGCGGGACTGCCTGCGCGTCGACCTGGCCCAGCACTCCTGCCGCCGACTCCACATACGGTTGGCTGTACACGTTCTTTCCCTCCGTCATGCTCTCGACCGTGTCGAGCCGCCATTGCACGAGATGACCTGACCGACAACCGACTCCAGATCGAAGTCGGACAATAGCTCGACCGCAGCGGCCACCTCGTCGGGAGACCCGATGCGGCCCAGCGGGATCGAGGACGCGTACCGCTGGTGCATCGCGGCCAGTTCGATACCCGCGGCATCGGCGTCCACCTGCAACTGCGGGGTGTCGGTGACTCCCGGCGCGACGGCGTTGACGGTGATGTGCTCGGAGGCCAGTTCGCGGCCCAGTGTCTTGACCAACGAGATCAGGCCCGACTTCGCGGCCGAGTAGGCCGTCGCCTCAGGCCATCCGATGACACCCCACTCGCTGGTGATCACCACGATGCGCCCGGCGCCCGCGGCGCGCATGTGCGGAAGGACAGCCTGCACCAGGAAGAACGTGCCACCCAGGTTGGTGTCGACCACCTTCCACCAGTCGGTGTCGTCGTGGTCGGCCAGCGGTGCCATGGTCATGTAGGCGTGGTTGGCCACCAGAATGTCGAGGCGGCCGCCCACCCGCGCGACGTCATCGGCGATGCGCCGGCACTCACCCGCGTCGGACACATCACCCGGCGCGGTGAGGCCGCCGATCTCGTCGGCCAGCGCCTGCAGTTGCGCGCTGTCGCGGATGTCGTTGACGGCCACCGTGGCCCCGGCAGCGGCCAGTCGCCTGGCATGGGCGGCGCCCATACCCTGCGCGGCGCCGGTGACCAGGGCGACCCTCCCCTTCAGATTGGTGCTCATATGACGGCTCCGGAGTTGACGTTGACGACCTCGCCGACGCTGAATGTCGCATCGCACAACAGGTATTCGACGCAGCGTGCGACCTCATGCGGGGTCGCCAGCCGCCGTAGTGGCAGCGTCGAGAGGTATTCGGTTGCGCGCCAGGGCGAGTCGGACGCCAGGAGCGGCGTGTCGGTTGGCCCCGGTGCCACGCAGTTGACCCGCACACCTTGCCCGGCGACCTCAGCGCCGAGGCTTCTGACCATTCCCAGAATCGCACCCTTCGCCGCCGCGTAGTGCGCGTCGCCGTCACCACCGCCGACGGCCAGTTCGCTGGCCACCGCGACGAGCGCCCCACGCCGGTCGATGAGGTCGGGCAGCGTCGCCCGCGCCACGTTCACCAGGCCACCCAGATGAACGCGCAGCATCCGGCGCCACGCGTCGGCGCTGATATCGGTGACCGGCGCCATCTCGTAGTAGCCCGCCGATGTCACGACGGCGCTGATGGGCCCGAGCCTCTCGCGGACCTGCGCCACCGCGGCGCTGACCGCTGTGGCATCCGAGACATCGACGGCCACAGTGTGTTCCGCGGTATCCGAAGACCCGGCGAGGTCGAGG
Organism: Mycolicibacterium sp. YH-1; assembly: GCF_022557175.1. The sequence continues at coordinate 7,123,689 of NZ_CP092915.1, forward strand.
CAGCCGACGGCGAACCCGCGTCCGGCCAGCGCGTTGACGACGGCCGCACCGATACCGCTTGCGCCACCGGTCACCAGGGCTACGGGTTGTTCACTCATTGGCCAGCGCCCGATCGTCGGCCTGTTCGTCCTGGGCTTCGATGTCGTCGACCACGGAGGTACCCGTGATCCGCGACCGAACACTCGCCAGCAGCAGCGCGCCGATCACACCCAGCACCGCAACGCCGATCCAGACCGACCAGTCCAGGTAGCGCTGCTCGAAAGCCGCGCGCGGCCAAGCGATGTTGAGGAACTGCAGCGCCGCCCACACCACGGCCACGAGAGCCACCGGGAGCGTCGCGCGGCCCAGCGAGAACTTCGCGGGGGTCCAGGCGCCGCGGAGCAGCGCCACGAGGAACCCGATCAGCGGGAACAGGAAGGCCAGGTAGAAGCCGCCTGCGGTGAAGTTGACCATCAGCGAGTAGATATCGCCGGCGACGATGCTGAGCAGGAACAGGCCGCTGCCGACCACCGTGGTGATCAGGATCGCCACCGTGGGGATGCGGGCCTTGCCGCGCAGCCGGACCAGCGTTGCCGATGCGGGCAGTGCGCCGTCGCGGGCGTAGGCCCAGATGACGCGTGATGCCGAGGTCTGCAGGGCCAGGAAGCTGGCCAGGAAGCCGATCACGAACAGCACTTCAACGGGTTTCGCGACGCCGTGGCCCAGCGCGGTGGTGAGGGTGTCGTACACCGGATCGGATACCGCGCCCTCGGCCACTGCGCCCAGATCCGGGATCGCCAGGATGATCGCCAGGCTGGAGTAGGCCACCACCAGGGCGATGAACGCCAGCGAGAACAGCACCGCCTTGGGCAGGTCGCGGCGCGGCTCGTGCACTTCCTCGGCGATGGAGCCGGCACTCTCGAAGCCGACGAACGACCAGCCGATGAAGGCGACCGCCAGCATGAACGGACCGGTCAGATACGCCAGGGTGTCCATGTCCGGGCCACCGCCGGTGAACAGCACCGAGAGCGAGTTCTGCCGGTGGAACAGCAGCAGCCAGGTGCCCAGCACGAACGACCCGATCACCTCGGCGATGATGCTGCCGACCATGAAGATCTTCAGCGCCCGTCGGCCGACCAGGTTGACCCCGGTACCGGCCAGCAGGATGACCAACGCGATCATCGCGAGCGTGCCACCCGACGGCGTCTCCATCCCGAAGATGTTGGCGATGAAGCCCGCCGCGCCGAGCGCCACGGTGGCCATCGCGATCACCAGCGTCCACATGTAGACCCAGCCGGCGAACCACCCGTAGGTCGTGCCGAGTAGTCGGCGTGACCACTGGTAGATCGAACCCTCCAGCGGCCAGCGCGACACCAGGGTGGCGAACACCAGCGCAACCAGGAGCTGGCCGCCGAAAACCAACAGGAAGCCCCACCAGAAGCTGGGCCCCGCTGCCGAGAGTGCCAGACCGAAGATGCCGTAAAGGGCAACGATCGGCGAGATGAAGGCGAACGCAAATGCGAACGCCGACCACAACGAGAACTCGCGGCGCAGCTGCTGAGACTGCTCCCCGGTACTGACAGATGACGACATGTGCTGCTCCCTACTCGGTGCGCTACTGGCAGGAACTATCACGCCAGCTCAGCGCATGCGCCAGCGGTTGAGCCGAACACGCAGAGATCCCACCGCGCCGAGGCCTGGCATTGGACGATCGCACAATGCTTTGGCCCGCGGATGTGACGGCGGCGTTACGCTCGTCCAATGACTCCGCCGCCACCCGGCGCCCCCGCGGAGCCCGCAGCGGCCGAACGCCCTGACACGGGCGCTCCCACCCTGCGCGACGTGCTCGACGCTCCGGGGTTGGGGCTCGTCGCCTCCGAGGGAACGCAGAAGAACCTCGACCGGGCGATCAACTGGGCGCACATCACCGAGATGCGGGACCCCTCGCGGTACCTGCGTGGAGGCGAGTTGGTCTGCACTGTCGGCATCACGCTGCAGACACCGCAGGACTGCCAGACGTTCGCCGACGCACTGACGAAGGCGAATGCGGCAGGCCTGTGCTTCGGGATTGGCGACGGTCACGACGCGGTGCCGGCGGCCCTGCTTGCCGCGTGCCGGCGTCACGACCTACCGGTACTGATCGCGGCGCCCAGCGTGCCGTTCAGCAAGATCAGTCGTTTCGTCGCCGAGTACGAACTCGGCGCGGAGATCGCCGTGGCGCGGGCGACGAACGCGCTGGTGCCGGAGCTGCTCTCATCTCTGCGGCGGCATGCGTCTGCTCGTGAGCTGCTGGATACCGCCGGCCAGATCCTGGAGTGTTACTTCCTCTTGGAGCCACACGGCACGGTGGACACGTTGGAGCACGAGACACCGGTGGTCGCGGTCGACGTGCCGGGTCTGGGCACCCTGGGGTGGGTAGGCGGTGGCGACGAACCGGAGCCGGCACTGCTCGACCTGATCGCGCGGTTCGTGCGCGCGACCCAGGTTCAGCAGGACGTCGAGGCAGCCCTGGCCCGCGAGCGCGTCGGTCAGCTGCTGTCCCTGGTCGAGCGGCGGATGCTGCTGCCCGACGCCCTGGGTCAGCTGCTGGAGTGGCCCGGATTCGCGGCGGGAGCGCTCACGTGCTCGGCGTGGCCGGCCGGCGCCGGAGCCCTGCTGTCGATGGCGATGCCCGAGGCATTGGTCGGCGATGCGCCCGACCTGTGCCTGATGCTGACCTCGGAGACGCTCGAGATGGCCGAGGACCTGTCCCTGCCGTCCGGGCACTCGGCGCTGGTGCCGCTGACGGAGATCGGTTCGGCCATCGGTCAGGCACGCATCGCGCTGGATCTGGCCCAGCGCCGCGGCCGCCGCGTCGGACCCGATCAGTTGAGCACTCTCGATAGCCTCCTCGAGCAGCTCCCCCTCGCCCAGCTCGCCCCCTTCAGACAGCAGCTGATCGCGCCGCTGGCGGAGATGGACCGTCAACGTGGCACTCAGCACGTGCGCACACTGCGAGCGTTCCTCACCGCGAACGGATCGTTGAGCGAGACGGCGCGGGATCTGTACCTGCACACCAACACGGTGCGACACCGGTTGGCGCGAATTCTCGAACTCACCGGACGAGATCCGTTGAGCCATAACGATCAGGCCGCGTTCTCCATAGGGCTGCATGCGATGGACCGCGAGGCACCCGCCTAGGCCTGAACCGACCGCGCCGCTGGTCGCTCAACCACCCTGCGGGACAAGGGTGAACGAGGCCGAACCGGTCACGGCGCCGCCACCGTCTGGAGGTGACACGGTGATGGTGACGGTGTACTGGCCGGGGTCGTATACGTCGGGACGACTATTGGGGCTACCCGAACACTCGCTGCTTCGATCCGATTGCGGGAAGTGCGGTGCTGGACCGTCGATCTGGACGCTGACGGCGCAATCGTCGGAGTTCACCTTCCCGCCGGGACCCTGAGAAGCCCAGTCGAAGGTCATCCGTGGCGGATTGACGCTCGAGGGGTACGAGGGGAGTTCCCAGGTGTTCGGCCCGACCTTCGTGAGAATGCCATTGCCCGCGCGGGGAACAACTGCCACTGATTGGATCGCCGGTTGTGCCGCGTCGATGACCTCAGTGGGATTGGGATCGTGCGTTGCACCGTTGTTCGACGGGGATTCTCCGGTGACACCGGGAGAGTTTCCGGCGAGAGTTGGGCTATCGGACCACGGATCGGGGTCCTGCCTATCGACGGTCGGAGGTGCCACCGTCACGGTCGTGGGCCCGTCCGGCCCGTCAGGAGGCCGTGAGTCGTCGGGCCGTAAGGCGACGACGATCGCCACGACGACCCCGACCACAGCCGCTATCGCTCCAACCGCCTCCCATGGCGATCGCTGACGTCCCTGTTCGACCACGCGTTCCCCACCCTCCCGCAGAGTTCGCAAGATTCTGACACACAGCTGGCGACGCTGGACTGCAAGGCGACCACACGTCGCTTCGTTCGAACGAGGGACGGCCCCCTCGTTGCCGAGGGGGCCGTCACTTCACTCAGTCCTGCTTAGTCGTCGCCGCCGGACTTGTTGTCCGACTTCTTGTTATCGGACTTGTCGCTACCGGACTTGGCGTTGTCGGTCTTGTCCGACTTGTCCGACTTGTCCGACTTGTCGGTCTTGTCGGTCTTGTCGCTGCCGCTGGGCTTGTCGGACTTGTCCTTATCGGACTTATCGCTGGGCTTGTCGTCGTCGCTATCCGTCGAACCTGTCGCGTCGTCGCCGCTGCCACCGGTGGCTCCACCCGCAGAACCCGTCGCGTCATCAGCGCCGGCCTGCCCGCCGTCGGCGTCAGTCGACTCACCTGCGGTGTCAGCGCCCGTCCCGCTGGCGTCATCGACCTCGGGAACGGTTGTCTCCGCCGGCGTTTCAGCCGGAACCTCTGTGGTGAGCCCAGCCTCGGTGACCGGCACCGCGCCGCCCACGGGCGTTCCGACCTTGGCATCGGCGTCGGCGGGCAGTGTCACAACGTCGCCGGCGAGTGCGAGATTGGTCGATGCCACGTCCGAGACGAGGGACTGGGTGGTGACCGGAGGTGTCGGCACGGGGAACACCGGGTTGTTGAAAGCGTCCGCCAGCGCCTTGGGCAGATCGACGAAGAAGTAGTCCAGGGTGCCGCGGTCACCCAGGATTCCCGTCCACGGGCTCCGGGTGGTGAACGGCGGGGTGAATCCGTTGACGAGGGCGTTCGTGACCTTGATGGGCAAGCTGACGAGGTGACTGGCAGCGGCCACCAGGTCACCCGAGACGGCCGCGGCGCGGATGTCGTCCAGGACCAATGCGAACTGAAGGCCCGCGGAGGCCGCAGGCCCCAGGAGGGACCGGGTGAACTCGGTGAAGACGCCGCGCTTGAGCAGTGTGTCGAAAACCGCCGCGAGGCGCTGCCCGTTGGGAAGGCTCGACAGGAGGTCGCCGGGAATCGCCAAGGTGGGGAGCAGCGGCACCAACGCCCGCTCGATACTCACCAGGAACCAGACGTTCACCTCACTGAACGCCTCGACGAACTGGCCTGTCGAAAGGAAGTTCAACGTGTTCGTCAGTACGGTCGGGAGCATTTCGAGACGGGTCTGAAGCGCCACAGCACCCGCCTGCATGCCCGCGCCGATGACGCCGCCGTAGGTTCCCGGGAAGCCCACGAGCTGCTGCAGGAGCGGAAGCGGGTTGATCGCGTTGGACCCGAGGAACTTGACGAAGTCGGCGTAGATCGCCGGGTTGGTGATCGCCTGCGCCACAGAGGGAATCGAGGTGGTCAGGATCGAACCACCGAGGGTCCCCACGTTGGTGAGCGTGTTCTGGAACAGCGCGCCAAGATCATCGAGCGGATTGGCGGAGGCGGAGAGAGAAACCGCGTGCTGCTCGATGTCACGAGCGGTCGGCATGCTCGGCGTCACGGGGGTGATGGCGAGGGCGCCGGCGCTGGCCATCGCGACGCTGGCCACCATGACCTTGGCACGGCGGCTGGTGGACGGTGAGCGCGGCGACGAAAGGTCGTTTGCCGACGAGTCAGCGGAAAGAGCTAGTTGCACGGGGGGGTCTCCTGTAGCGCGAATGAATTACCTAAACGGCGCCTGAAGATTAGCTGAGCCTAAGCTAAGAAACAATAGGGTGGCCTAACCCTATTTAGATGACCGAATGATCGGGGCTGTAAAGGCCATATGAGCAGGGAACTTTAGCATCTTCGCCCGCGTCACTAGGGGCGCCTGTCGGCGACTTCGCCGTCGACAGTGACGAGCATCACTGAGAAACCTCTCAGTGACCGCCGCGGATCTTGCTGCGTCGCCACGCCGCCCGAGCGAGGTTGCTGAGCGACGGACATGGGCGATCGTCTGGCACCAGTCTCGGGCCTCACCTCGTCTTCTAGTCTGACCCTGTGACTTCCGTTCGGGCCCTCGCGCGACTGGAGAGGGAGGAGTTCGCCGATCTGCTGGAGGGATTGACGCCGCAGCAGTGGGCCACACCCAGCCTGTGCGATGGCTGGAGCGTACGGGATGTGGCCACCCACACGATTGCCTATCTGGGACAGAGCCGAACCCGCCTGCTGATCAACATGATCCGGGCGCGCGGCGACGTGGACCGCATCAATGCGGACCAGCTCCAGGAGCAAGCTGGTCGGTCACCCGCCCGGCTGGTCGAGTTGATGCGCCAGCGTGCCGAACCGTCCGGCGCCGCGGCCCTCTACCGCGGCCGGGTGGGCCTGATCGAGTGCCTCATCCACCAGCAGGACATCCGCCGACCACTCAAGCAACCAAGATCCATTCCCGAAGACCGGCTGCAGGTCTCGCTCGACTACGCCCGCGTCAGTCCGGTCATCGGAGGGGCACGGCGAACTCGAAGGGTTCGGCTGGTCGCCACGGACATGGACTGGTCGGCCGGTCACGGGCCCGAGGCGCGGGGCACGGGAGAGGCCCTGCTTCTTGCCATGACCGGACGGGCAGAACTGCTCGACGAACTCGATGGTGAGGGCGTGACGCTACTGCGCTGAGACAGCACTATCGTGGCGGGCGGAGCGAGGAGATTACGGGTGGAACTTGAGCAGGTGGTGCGTGCTCGTCGGTCAATTCGACTCTTCCATCCGAACAAGCCGGTACCGCGCGGCCACGTCATAGAGGCACTCGACTTGGCAAGGCAAGCGCCCTCGAACTCGAACACGCAGCCGTGGCACCTGGTTCTCGCCTCCGGCGCCGCCCGCGAACGGCTGGTCCACGCGTTGGTGACCGAGGCCCGCGTGCGCGAACCCGCAGTGCCGCCACTCCCCGCTGAGTTCGACAGTGCGAGATACGCATTGGGAGAGCAACTGTACGGAAGTCTTGGGATCGCCCGCGATGACTCCGAGGGCCGGCGGAGGGCGGTGCAGCTCAACTGGCGGTTCTATAACGCACCACTGGCCGGAATCGTGTGCATGCACCGCGATCTCCACCATGCCGACAGTCTCGGCGTCGGAATGTTCCTGCAGACCTTCGTCCTCGGTCTCACCGCACGCGGGTTGGGCAGCTGCGTCCAAATGCTCATCGCCGGTTTCCCTGACGTGGTTCGCGACACCCTGTCGATCCCCGATCGGTACGAGATCCTGTGCGGGCTCGCCATCGGCTATCCCGTCGAGGACCTCCCCGCCAACAATCTCAGCGTCCCGCGCAAACCGATCGACGAGTGCGCAGTGTTCCGTGACCACTAGCCGACCGCGGCCCACGACGGTGGCCGACGCATGATCGCGATGACGGTGGATGACCTGCGGCCCGTAGCCCTGTGGGCGGCGGACTGCGCCGAACGCGTACTCCCCCTCTACGAGGACTGCGTGGCCGGCGATCACCGGCCACGGGACGCGATCGGGGGTGCAAGGCTGTTCGGCCATGGCCAACGCCGAGACAAGGCAATGCGCGCGCTGGCGTTCGCCGCGCTCGCCGCGGCCGGCGACGTCGACGAGCCGGCCAAGTCGGCGGCGCGCGCTGCGCAGATGGCCGTGGCCGTGGCCTACACGCACCTCGATCTCACGGGCACCGCCGCCGCTCGACAGACGATGCACCTGCTCGCACCTGCGGTCTACGCTGCCCAGGCGTGCGAACTCGCCACTGGCGACCCGGCCGCGGCCGCCATCGAGATCGATTGGGCGGTACAGCATTCCACTAGCATTGTGCGCGCCTTCGTGTCGCAGATGCCGAACCCGTCGCCGCCGAGGACACGGCTTGGGAAGCTCTACGGGGCGGTGGACTCGGCGTTGCGGTTACCTGAGGGGCGCCAGTGATGGCGCAGCGGCAGAATCTTGCTCGTACGTGTCAGTGATCTGCATTGTGCATGAAGTACCTCTGGCGACAGGGTCTACGGATGGCTATTTTCGCCGCGATCGTGACGATGGCGTTGTTGGGTGTCTTCACCATGTGGCTTCCGTGGGCGGCGGGGCGCTCGGATGTGTTGGACCGCCTCATCGACATCGTTGGAATTGCCGGCCAGTTGGCGCCGATGGTCGGTCACGAAACGCTGCCGCGGTCGCCCGCACGGCGTACGTGTTCGGACAACTGTCCCACTGACATGATCAATTGAGGCGAAGCGGCAACTAGCGGACGCTGTTTCCGGCACGACCCCGGACGTATCCTTCGAGTACTCAACTCATTGCCGCGCCACAACGAAGAGATGCGGGTCGTCATGAACCGTCTGGTGGATAAGAAGATCGTCATTACCGGAGCGGCGAGCGGCATCGGGCGCGCGGCAGCCGCGCTGATGGTCGCGGAAGGTGCCCGGGTTCTCATCGCCGATCGTGACGAGGGCGGCGCGGCCGCCGCGGCTGCTCAGATCACTGGCGGGGAGTCCGCCGGACGGGCGGTTGGCGTCGCGGTCGACGTGATGGACGAGGGCTCGGCCGCGGTCATGATCGACCGCGCCGTCGCGGAGTTCGGCGGTATCGACGTGCTCTGCAACCACGTGGGCGGCAGCAACCCGAAGAAGGATCTCGATCTGCTGCGCATGGACCTTGCCGAGTGGGACCGGGCGATGGTGCTCAACGCACGCAGCACCGTCGTCGCCTCCCGATTGGCTCTTCCGCACATGATCTCCGCCGGTGGCGGGTCGATCATCAACACCGTCTCCGTCGCAGGCCTGGCAGGTGACACCCTGCAGTGCGCCTACGGCGCGGCGAAGGCTGCCGTCATCAGGCTGACCCAGTACATCGCCACCCAGTACGGCCGCAGCGGAGTGCGCTGCAATGCCGTCGCGCCCGGCGCGATCATGACACCCGCGCTGCGCGACAATCTGCCGGCGGACGTGATCGCCGACATCCAGCGCCACAATGCGCTCGACCTGATCGGTGACCCCGAGGACATCGGGTGGGCGATGGTCTATCTGGCCTCCGATGAGTCCCGCTACATGACCGGGCAGACCCTGGTGCTCGACGGCGGTCTCACCGCGCAGAGTCCGATCGCCGCGAGCCGCCGCGCCTTGCTCGACGAGTGACCCTCGGCCGAGCACAGACTGTATTTCCGCGGACGCCGCGGCCTGCCTAGCGGTAGACAGGATGGCATGCCTGCTCGTCGTGGGACCCGTACACCGTCGAAGCACGCCGGACGGACGATCGGTGGCCTGCTCGCCGCCGCAGTCCTGCTCGTAACCGGTTGCGCGAGCAGCGAATCCGGCGACACCGCCGCACTGAAACCCGGTGAGTTGCTCACCACGCAGCCGTTGACCACGGCGGCCGCGCTCCCCAGCGCTGCCAGCACCCGTCTGATCACCTACGTCTCCGAGGATTCGCACGGGCGGCCCATCGTCGTCTCCGGCACAGTCGCGGTGCCGAAGTCGACACCGCCCGACGGCGGCTGGCCGGTGCTCAGCTGGGCGCACGGGACAACCGGCTACGCCGACACCTGCGCCCCGTCGGTGGACACCGAGGACGGGCTCGACCACGAGTACTTCGAGCTGGTGACCGCCAACCTGGACACTTGGGTGGCGCGTGGCTACGCCGTCGTCCAGACCGACTACCAGGGCCTGGGCACCCCCGGCGGGCACCCCTACGTCGACGGTACGAGCGAGGCGAACACGGTGATCGACATCGTGCGAGCCGCCCGAGCCCTCGATCCCTCCATCGGCACCGACTGGGTGACGATGGGTCACAGCCAGGGCGGGCAGGCGGCGCTGTTCACCGCGCAGGACGCCCAGCGGCGAGCGCCCGGCCTCGCATTGAAGGGCGCGATCGCAATAGCCCCCGGTGGGGTCGGGCTGAGTCAGGCCGTCGACTTCACCAGGTCCGGCCAGCCGGGAGCCGAGGCGGCCGAGGCCTTCCTGCCCCTCGTGGTGCTCGGCGCGCAAGTGGTCGATCCCTCGATCAACGCTGACGAGATCTTCACGCCGCAGGCCCGTCCTCTGTTGACCGCGGCCCGCACAGCGTGTCTTCCTCAGATCCGTGCGGTACCTCCGGTGCCGGCTGCGCAGGTATTCGCGGCGGACGCGGACGTGAGCGCACTCACCGAATATCTCGGTCGGCAAGATCCCACGCACGTCACACCGCAGGTACCGATCATGGTCGTCCAGGGCACCTCAGATGTGCTGGTGGCCCAGCCCGGCACCGATGCGTTGGTGAAGTCCATGTGCGGCAAGGGCATTGACGTTGACTATCACATCTATCCGGGCCAGGACCACCGCGGCACGGTGCCCGCTTCGCTACGGGATGCGCAGGATTTCGTCGGCAGGGTGATGAGCGGGGACTCGACGACCAATTCCTGTGACCGATGAGCGCGAGTCAGCTGACAACCACCAGGAGGTCACCGCCTTCGACTTGCTCGGTGGCGGAGACAGCCACGCGTGCCACGGTGCCAGCTTTAGGTGCGGTGATGGCAGCTTCCATTTTCATGGCTTCGATGGTGGCGATGGTTTGTCCGGCCTCGACGGTGTCGCCTTCGACGACGGGGACGGTGACGACGCCGGCGAACGGTGCGGCTACGTGATCGGGATTGCTGCGATCTGCTTTCTCAGCGGTGGGAACGGTGGAGGCGATGTTGCGGTCGCGCACAGTGATTGGACGTAACTGACCATTCATGATGCACATGACCGTGCGGATCCCGCGCTCGTCGGCATCGGAGATGGCTTCCAGCCCGATGAGCAGTTCGACACCCCTCTCCAGCCGCACCCGATGCTCGTCAGCCTGCCTTAGCCCGTAGAAGAACTGGTTGGCCGACAGTTGGCTGGTGTCGCCGTAGGTGTTGCGGTGGCTCTCGAATTCGTTGGTGGGCCCCGGGAACAACAACCGGTTCAACACTGCCTGGCGTTTGGATCCCGGTTGAGCGAGCGCCGCCTCGTCCTCGAACGACAGCGTCTCCTCCGAATTGCCCGGTCCTCGACCCTCAAGGGCCCTGGTGCGAAGGGGTTCCGGCCAGCCACCGGGCGGATCCCCGAGTTCGCCGCGCAGGAAGCCGATCACACTCTCGGGGAGGTCGTACCTGGCCGGTTCGGCAGCGAACTCCTCCGCGGACACACTGGCACCCACCAACGCCATCGCCAGATCACCGACCACCTTCGACGACGGCGTGACCTTCACCAGCCGGCCCAAGATCCGGTCGGCGGCAGCATAATTGGCTTCGATCTCTTCGAACTGATCGGCGAACCCCAACGCGATCGCCTGCTGTCGCAAGTTCGACAACTGCCCACCCGGGATCTCATGGGTGTACACCCGCCCCGTCGGGGCCGGCAGCCCGGTCTCGAACGGCGCATACACCTTGCGCAGCGCCTCCCAGTAGGGCTCCAACTCACACACCGCACCCAGATTCAACCCGGTGTCCTGCTCGGTGTGCGCCGCGGCGGCCACGATCGAGGACAACGCCGGTTGGCTAGTGGCGCCGGCCAGCGGGGCAGCCGCCCCGTCGACGGCATCCGCGCCCGCTTGCCAGGCCGCCAGATAGGTCGCCAGCTGCCCGCCCGGGGTGTCATGAGTGTGCACATGCACCGGCAGATCGAACCTGGACTTCAAGGCCTTGACCAGCGTGGCGGCGGCCCGGGGCCGCAACAACCCGGCCATGTCCTTGATCGCCAGCACGTGCGCACCCGCATCGACGATCTGCTCGGCCAGACGGAGGTAATAGTCCAACGTGTAGAGGTCTTCACCAGGGTTCGACAGGTCACCGGTGTAGGACATCGCCACCTCGGCCACCGTGGTGTTCGTCGCTCGCACCGCCTCAATGGCCGGCCGCATCGAAGTCACATTGTTCAGTGCGTCGAAGATGCGGAAGATGTCGACCCCCGTGGCGGCCGCCTCCTCGACGAACGCCGACGTCACCAGTTCCGGGTACGGGGTGTAACCGACTGTGTTGCGCCCGCGCAGCAGCATCTGCAAACAGATATTCGGCAGCGCATCCCGCAACGCCGTCAACCGCTCCCACGGATCCTCCTTTAGAAACCGCAGCGCAACATCGTAAGTCGCTCCACCCCAACACTCCACAGACAACAACTGCGGCATCAGCCTCGCGACATAGGGCGCCACCATCAGCAGACCTGTGGAACGCACCCGCGTCGCCAGCAGTGACTGGTGCGCATCGCGAAACGTCGTATCCGTCACCGCCAGCGCCGGAGAATCCCTGAGCCACTGCGCGAACCTCTGCGGGCCCATATCGGTCAGCCGCTGCTTCGACCCAGCGGGAGGCGCCGCGCAGAGATCGATCGCCGGCAACTTGTCCTGCGGGTAGACCGTCGAAGGCCGCTCTCCGTACGGTTTGTTCACCGTCACATCGGCCAGATACGTCAGGATCTTGGTCCCGCGGTCGGCGCTCGAGCGCGACAGCAACAGCTCCGGACGCTCGTCGATGAAGCTCGTGGTGACCCGCCCTGCCACAAAGTCCTGGTCATCGAGTACCGCCTGAATGAACGGGATATTCGTCGACACACCACGAATACGGAACTCCGCCACGGCCCGTCGCGCCCGGCGAACCGCCGTCTCGAAGTCCCCGCCGCGGCACGTCAGCTTCACCAGCATCGAGTCGAAATGCGCGGACACCTCCGCCCCCAACAGCGTGCCGCCATCCAATCGGATGCCCGCACCGCCCGGTGACCGGTACGCGGTGATACGCCCGGTATCCGGGCGGAACCCGTTGGCCGGGTCCTCGGTCGTGATCCGGCACTGCAGTGCCGCACCGTGGGGAACGATTGACTCCTGGCTCAAACCAAGATCACCCAACGACTCCCCGGCCGCGATCCGAATCTGCGACGACACCAGATCCACATCGGTGATCTCCTCGGTCACAGTGTGTTCCACCTGGATCCGCGGGTTCATCTCGATGAACACGTGGTTGCCGCGCTCATCGAGCAGGAACTCCACAGTGCCCGCACACGAATAGCCGATGTGTCGCGCGAACGCCACCGCGTCCGCGCAGATCCGATCCCGCAACGCCGAATCCAGATTCGGGGCCGGTGCCAGCTCGATCACCTTCTGATGCCGGCGCTGCACCGAACAGTCCCGCTCGAACAGGTGGATCACATCACCGTGGGTGTCAGCGAGGATCTGCACCTCGATGTGCCGGGGATTGACCACCGCCTGCTCCAGGAACACCGTCGCATCCCCGAAAGCCGACTTGGCCTCCCGCGATGCCGCCTCGATCGCCTCCCGCAGCAGTTCCGGCTGTGCCACCCGGCGCATACCCCGGCCGCCACCACCGGCAACAGCCTTCACGAACAGTGGGAACACCAACCCCTCCGCCGCCGCCAGCAGGTCCTCGACCGAGACCGAGGGCGCCGAGGACGCCAGCACCGGCAGCCCCGCCTCCCGCGCCGCCGCAATCGCCTGCGCCTTGTTGCCCGTCAACTCCAGCACTTCGGCTGGCGGACCCACAAACGCGATCCCTGCCGCCGCGCACGCCGCCGCCAACTCCGGATTCTCCGACAGGAATCCGTACCCGGGGTATACCGCATCTGCCCCGGCGGCTATCGCCGTCGCCACGATCTCATCCACCGACAGATACGCCCGGATTGGATGACCGACCTCGCCGATCTGATATGACTCATCTGCTTTGAGGCGGTGCACCGAGTTTCGGTCCTCATACGGATACACCGCAACCGTGCCAACATTCAGCTCGCACGCAGCACGAAACGCCCGAATCGCGATCTCACCACGATTGGCGACCAACAGTTTTGCAAACACGAGAGAATCCCCTCCGGCCTAGCGTCCGGCCATCGTCAGGGCCACGTCGACGATCATGTCCTCTTGTCCGCCGATGAGGCCCCGTTTACCGACTTCGACCAGCAGGTCACGCATATCGACCTGGTAGTCCCGCGATGCCTTTTCGGCGTGCCGCAGGAAACTGGAGTAGACGCCCGCATACCCGAGTGTCAGGGTGTCGCGGTCGACCCGGATGGGCCGGTCCTGAATGGGCCTGACCAGATCGTCGGCGGCGTCCTCGAGCGCGAACAGATCACAGTTATGTTCCCAGCCAAGCAGATTCGCGACCGCGATGAACGGCTCGATGGGGCAGTTACCCGCGCCGGCACCGTGCCCGGCCAGCGACGCGTCGACCCGGTACACCCCTTCTTCGACTGCCACCACCGAGTTGGCCACCGACAGCGACAGGTTCTCATGCGCGTGGATGCCGATCTCGGTCTCGGGTTTGAGCACCTCACGATAGGCGCGCACCCGGTCCCGCACACCGTCCATGGTGAGCCGACCGGCCGAGTCGGTGACGTAGACGCAGTGTGCACCCGCGTCCTCCATCACCTTCGCCGACTTCGCCAACTCGGCCGGCTCCAGGTAATGCGACATCATCAGGAAGCCGGACACATCCATACCGAGTTCCCTCGCGCGTTCGATGTGCTGCGGCGCGACGTCGGCCTCCGTGCAGTGGGTGGCCACCCGCACCGATCTGGCGCCGAGCTCGAAGGCGCGCTCGAGGTCGTTGATGGTGCCGATTCCGGGGATCAGCAAGGTGGTCAACCTGGCATTGGTGACGACGGCAGCGACCTCGGCTATCCACTCGTCATCGGTATGGCTTGCCGGACCGTAGGTCAGCGTCGAGGCGGCCAAACCATCGCCGTGGGCGACTTCAATGCCGTCGACACCGGCAGCATCAAGTGCCGCAGCGATTTTCACCAGGGGTTCGATACCGATTCGGTGGCGGATGGCATGCATGCCGTCGCGCAGCGTCACGTCCTGGACGAAGACTTTGGTTGTCATCACGCGACTCCGCTCAGCTTGTCGGCTTCCCGCGAGAGCCGGTTGGCCACCTCAAGGGCAGCAGAGGTCATGATGTCCAGATTGCCGGCGTAGGCGGGTAGATAATGCGCTGCGCCTTCGACTTCCAGGAACACCGACACCTTCCATCGGTCACGCGGTTGCGCATCGAACAGTGTGCGCAGCGGCTCATCGTCGGGCACCGGGGTGAACTGGACATCCTGCTTGAGCCGGTAACCGGGTACGTATTGGGCTACCTGGCTGACCATATCGAGCACCGACGCGGTGATCTCGTCGCGCTTGGGCTCCTCGACGATGGCGATCACGGTGTCTCGCATCAGCATCGGGGGCTCCGCGGGGTTGAGGATGATGACGGCCTTACCGCGCCGGGCACCACCGACCTGCTCGATCGCCTTCGACGTCGTCTCGGTGAACTCGTCGACGTTGGCCCGGGTACCCGGGCCGGCGGATCGCGACGATATCGAGGCGACGATCTCCGCGTACGGCACCGGTGTGATCCGCGAAATGGCGTGAACGATCGGGATGGTCGCCTGGCCGCCGCAGGTGACCATGTTGAGGTTCTTCTCTCCGAGGTGCGCTTCGAGGTTCACCACCGGGACCACATAGGGGCCGAGCGCCGCCGGGGTGAGGTCGAGAAGCTGCTTGTCGTGCGGCGCAAGTGCTTCGGCGTTGGCGATATGCGCCTTGGCCGATGTCGCGTCGAGGATGATGTCGATCTCGTCGAATCCCGGCATGGCGATCAGCCCGGTGACGCCCTTGTCGGTGGTCGGCACGCCGAGCCGGCGTGCGCGGGCCAAACCGTCGGAGTCGGGGTCGATACCCACCATCGCCACCAGTTCCAGCCGCGGGTAGCCCCGCAGGCATTTGATCAGCAGGTCGGTGCCGATATTGCCCGAGCCGATGATTGCGATCTTCGTGGTCATAACGCGAAGCTCCTAAACAGTCGTCGTGAATCAGCCACGGCCCAGCAACGGCATGCTGGTCGCCATGATGGTGAGGAACGGGACACTGACATCGGTGGGCAGCCCCGCGATATGCGCGACGGTCGAGCCAACATGGCGGACATCGAATTTGGGCTCAGCACGAACGGCCCCGTCGGCCTGTAACGAGCCGGACTCGAAGCCCGACGTCATCGTGGTGGCTGCGTTGCCGACGTCGATCTGGCCCACCGCGATGCCGCTGTCACGGCCTTCCAATGCCAACGCGCGGGTCAGACCGTTGACCGCGAATTTGCTCGCCGTGTAAGGGACTGCGTGCGGTCGCGGCACCTGCGCCGATACCGACCCGATATTGATGATGCGCCCGCCCTGCGGATCCTGCGCCGCCATGATGCGCATCGCGGCCTTGGCGCACAGAAAGGATCCGGTGACGTTGACGGTCATCGTCTGCACCCAGTCCTGCAGCGGAGTTTCGGTGACGGGTTTCTGGGTGCCGAATACGCCGGCGGAGTTGACCAGGACATCGATCCGGCCACGGCGACGGGCGATTTCGGCGAACCCCGCCTCTACCGCGTCTTCGTGGGTGACATCGAGCACCAGCGCCGCACCCGAACCCGCGAGATCGATGCTCTGCTGCAGACTTTCCGCAGTCCGCCCACAGAACACCACATGATGCCCGGCGGCGGCGAGCGCGAGGCCGGCCGCGCGACCGATACCGCCACCCCCGCCGGTGATGACAGCCACCGGGGCGCGGTCAGTGGCTGGCACGCGGCACTCCCGAACCCCGCCTGCCGCGCAGGAAGTCGAAGTCGGCGCCGGTGTCGGCCTGGGTAACGTGCTGCAGATACATCTGCACGTAACCCCCTTCGACCTGCTTGGACGCGCCGGCCAACTGGGCGATCTCGCGACGTCTTGCCAGCTCGTCATCGCTGACATCGAGGTGCAGGCGGCGCGCGGGCACATCAAGCTCGATGACGTCCCCGTCCTGCACATACGCCAGGGGCCCGCCCGCCGCTGCCTCCGGCGCGACGTGCAGGACGACAGCGCCGAATGCGGTACCGCTCATCCTCGCGTCGGAGATGCGCACCATATCGGTGACGCCTTCCCGCAACAGCTTTGCCGGGATGGGCAGATTCCCCATCTCGGGCATGCCGGGGTACCCCTTCGGTCCCGCACCTTTGAGCACCAGCACCGAATCCTTGTCGACGGGCAGTGCGGGGTCGTCGAGGCGGGCCTTCAAGTCGTCGATGTCCTCGAACACCACCGCCCGGCCACGGTGGACCAGCAGCTCGGGCGTGGCCGCCGACGGTTTGATGATCGCGCCGTTGGGTGCGAGATTGCCGTGCAGCACCGCGATACCGGCGTCCTGCTGTAACGGCTCCTGGCGGGTCAGAATAGCCGGCGAGCCCCAGGAAGTGATGCCTTCCACGTTGGCGCCCAACGACTTACCGGTGACGGTGAGGGCGTCGCGGTGCAGCAAGTCACCGAGCTCATTGATCACCACGGGCAGGCCGCCAGCGTCGAAGAACTCATCCATCAGGTAGGTGCCCGACGGCACCAGATCCACGATCAACGGGGTTCCGGCGGCCACACTGTCGAAGTCATCGAGGACCAACGGCACCTCGATGCGGCCGGCCAGTGCCAGCAGGTGCACCACCGCGTTGGTCGAGCCACCGATGGCGGCGTTGATCCGGATCGCGTTCTCGAACGCCTCTCGGGTCAGGATCTGGGACATCGGCACGTTGTCGCGCACCAATTCCACGGCACGCACACCGGTGTCCTGGGCCAGCACCTTACGCCGGGCATCGACCGCCGGGATCGCGGCGTTGTCGGTGAGGCTCAACCCCATTCCCTCGACCAGCGATGCCATCGTCGAGGCCGTGCCCATGGTGTTGCAGTGGCCGTTGGACCGCCACATACACGCCTCGGCCGCCACGAATTCGTCGGTGCTCATCGTGCCGGCCCGCACCTGGTCGTACATCGCGTAGGTACCGGTGCCGGACGGCAACGGCACGCCGCGGCGCTTGCCCGGCAGCGTCGGCCCACCGGAGAGCACGATCGTCGGCAGGTCCACGCTTGCCGCGCCCATCAACAGTGCCGGCGTGGTCTTGTCGCACCCGCACAGCAGCACTACTCCGTCAAGTGGGTTGGCACGCAACGTTTCCTCAACGTCCATGCTGACAAGGTTGCGGTAGAGCATGGTGGAGGGACGCATCAGCGTCTCCCCCATCGATGTCACAGGGAACTCGAGCGGGAACCCGCCGGCTTCGTACACCCCGCGCGCCACGTGTTCGGCGAGTTCGCGGAAGTGCGCATTGCACGGCGTCAGCTGCGACCAGGTGTTGCAGATCCCGATCACCGGCCTGCCGTCGAACATCCGGTTGGGCACACCCGTCGCCTTGATGCCGGAGCGGTGGAAGAAGCCGGTCTTGTCGAGGCCGGCGAACCAGTTCTGTGAGCGGCTCATCGGGATTCCGCCAACGCCAGTGCATCGCTGACCTGACGGGCCGCGTCGACAACGGCTTTGGTGATCTGCTCGTGGGATCGGGCGAAGGTGCTGCGGATCGTGGTGACGGAGATCGCGGCAACCGCCCGGCCGCTCGGATCGAGCACCGGCGCGGCGACGCAGCACACCTCCTCGACGAGTTCACCGTCGTCGAACGCAAATCCATCGATACGTGCCTTCTCGATGCGCTCCCGCAGTTCGCCCGCCGTCGCTGCGGTGAACCGGGTATAGGGCACGGGACGGAAATCGCGCAGATACTGGTCCACTTCCTCGGCCGGCGTGTAGGCCAGCACCACCTTGCCCATCGCGGTGCAGTACGCGGGAAGCTCAGAGCCGGGCATCGGTTCGATGCGGAACATCTGGCGCGACGGAATGCTGTCGGCATAGACGATCGACCCACGGTGCAGGGTGCCCAGATTGACGGTCTCATGGAACATCTCGGCGAGTTCGAGCAACTTCGGCCGGGCGAGATCGATCAAGCCGGTGCGATCTTTGATCGAGTTGGCAACCGCGACAAGCTTCATGGTGAGCCGGTACTTGCGGCCTTCAGCGACGTGCTCGACGTAGCCACCGCTCACCAATGTGCTGAGCAACCGGTCGACGGCGGGCTTGGACAGTTCCAGCTCGCGCGCCAGTTCGGTGATACCGGAGGCATCCACTCTGCCCAGTACCTCGATGAGGCGCATAGCGTTGGACACCGAGGCCACCTCGCGGTCGCGCCGCGCCGATACCGCACCTTCGGTGGAGCCTTCTTCCTCTGACACTGACGCTCCCTAAACTTCGTTATGCGAGTCATAGATTCGCATACGAACGCTAGAACAGGTGGGTTCGACTGTCAATAACGCGAACATGTCCGGCAATTCGGGTTTCATACTGCCTCTTGACGATGAGATGCGAATCACTTTATCGTATGCCGAGCCGGTTCGGCAGTTCGGTATCCGACAAGACGCCTTGCTATGCGAAGCAATGGATACGCGCGATAACCCCGGCCTACCCAAATGAACGGGCACGTGGCCCAGAACGGATACATCGGTGACCCACCACATCGCAGTACTACGCGGAGACGGCATCGGACCTGAGATCGTCGATCAGGCGACCAAGGTCTTGGAGGCAGCAGCAGCAGCCGTTCCCGGAGTGGACTTTCACCTCGAGTATCTCGATGGCGGCGCCGACTACTACGTGCGCTCCCTGGAAGTCGCGCCCGCGAGCACCTGGGATGCCATGCGTCGCGCGGATGCCATCCTGATGGGATCGATGGGCCATCCCGATATCCGGATGCCCGACGGCACTGAGGTGCAGGGTCATTTCATCGTCAACGCCCGCAAGACGTTCGACCTCTACGCGGGTGTTCGGCCCATCAAGACCTATCCCGGCTCCCGCGGACTCCAGCCCGACACCGAGGTGGACCTCGTCATGGTCCGGGAGAGCACCGAGGGCCTCTTCGCGTCCTTCGGCGGCGGCGCCCAGGTCGGCGACGACGTGCACGCCGACACCATGATCATCACCCGCAAGGGCACTGAGCGGATCAGCCGGTACGCGCTGAGCCTGGCGCGGACACGCTCCGGGCGGCCCCAGGACGGCAAGCAGCTGGTGACCTGTGTAGACAAGGCGAACATCTTCCGGTCGCTGCACTTCTTCCGCAAGGTGTTCGACGAGACCGCTGCGGGCTTTCCTGATGTGCAGACCGAGCACGCCCTGGTCGACTCGTTCTCGATGAACCTGGTGATGCACCCGGAACGTTACGACGTGTTGGTGGCCGAGAACATGTTCGGTGACATCCTGTCCGACCTGGCCGCGGCTCTGGTCGGCGGCCTGGGCCTGGCACCGTCCGGCGACATCGGCGACAACCACGCGATGTTCCAGCCCGCGCACGGCTCGGCGCCCGATATCGCCGGCCAGGACGTGGCCAACCCGGTTGCCACGATCGTGTCCGCGCGCATGATGCTCGACTGGCTGGCCGAACGCCGGGATGACAACGCGCTGCGGACCGCCGCCGACGTCGTCGAGCGGGCCGTGGTCGCCACGATGGCCAGCGGCCGACTCACCGCTGATCTTGGTGGCACGCTGAGCTGTTCGCAGTTCGGTGATGCCGTGGCCGCGGAGGTCGCCCGGGTAGCAGCAGAGATCGCCGTATGACCGGGTTGGCCACGACGGTACTGCTGGCGGCCGAGGAGGCACCGGCAGCCACCGTCGGGGATGATCTGCTGCTCGGACTGACCATTGGCAGCGTTGTCCTCATCATCGTGCTCATCGCCTGGGCCAAGTTGCATCCGCTGATCGCCCTGATGACCGGTGCCGCGTTCCTGGGTGTCACCTCCGGCCTCGGTGCCGGCGCGACGATCGAGAGTTTCACCGAAGGACTCGGCGGCACCATCGGTGATGCCGGACTGCTGATCGCGTTGGGCGCGATGTTCGGTCAGCTTCTCAACGTCTCGGGCGCGGCGACCAACCTGGTGGACCGGTTCGTCCATATGGTGCCGAATCGGGCCATCCCCTGGGCGATGGCGGGCATCGCATTCCTCATCGGGTTGCCCCTGTTCTTCGAAGTCGCCTTGGTGCTGATCTTCCCCATCATCGTTCTGGTGGTGCGGCGCACCGGATTACCGCTTCTCAAGGTCGCCATGCCGGCCCTGGCATCGCTGTCGCTGCTGAACGGATTCCTGCCACCGCATCCGGGTCCGCTGCTGGCGGTCTCCGCATTCAACGCCGACCTGGGCCGGACACTGCTGTTCGGCATCATCATCGCCATCCCGACCGTCATCCTCGGTGGGCCGCTGCTCGGCAATCTGCTCAGCCGCTGGGTGCAGTCACCGGATGTCAAAACGCTGCTGTTCGGCCAGGATTCGCGGCCCGCCGACGGGGACGATCAAGACTCCGGCACCGGGGGCACCGGGTCCACCCTGGTGGCTCCAGCGAAGAACACCCTGAAGACACCGAGCATCACCTCGACACTGGTGACGATGCTGCTTCCGGTGGGCCTGATGCTCATCCGTGCTGTCGCTGAAATGGTACTGCCCGAGGGTGATTCGATCCGACACGCAGCAGAGCTGATCGGTGAACCGACCGTTGCGCTGTTCGCGGGCTGCGTGCTGGCAATGTTCACCTTCGGGCTGGCCACCGGGATGGGCAAGTCCAAGGTCGGTAGCGTGATGGGATCGGGGCTGCCGCTGGTCGCGGGCATCATCCTGATCGTCGGCGCCGGCGGTGGTTTCAAGTCCACGCTGGTGGCCACCGGGGTCGGCGACGTGATCGCCGACCTGGCGCACGGCCTGGGGCTACCCATGTTGATGCTCGGATGGCTGCTGGCCGCAATGATTCGCATCGCCGTCGGTTCCGGCACGGTCGCGATCATCACCACCGCAGGTCTGCTCGCCCCACTCGCTGCCGGAATGAGCCCCAACCAGGCAGCCCTGATGGCGCTGGCCATCGGCGCCGGATCGCGATTCATGTCCCACGTCAACGACGCCGGGTTCTGGATGGTCAAGGAATTCCTGAACCTCAGTGTCAAGGACACCTTCCGCACCTGGACAGTCATGGACTGCACCGTCTCGGTGATCGCAGGTATCGGCGTACTGATACTCGGCGCGTTCGTCTGACGCGCGGAAATCTCCTAGGAAAGGCAACGGCGTGTTAGTAGTGCGGAAGGCCTGTCTCTATCTCTCGGGGCTGGCGGTCGTGGTCTTCATCGCCGGACTGGCGGCCGGCACGGCGGGCATTTGGCAACCCGCCGTGCTGGTCGCGGTATTCGGCGCTGCCATCGGCATCGGCGCTCTTCAGTCGATGAAGAGCTACCAGTACACTGGCTGGATCATCGCCTGTGTCGTGGCGGCGTTGCTGTTCCCGAATGCCTTCCGCAGCTGGGGCGGGGTGAATCTCAGCGGTAAGTTCCTGATGACCACAATCATTCAGCTGGTGATGTTCGGGATGGCCACCCAGATGCGGCTGGCCGACTTCAGGGGTGTCGCCCGGCACCCTCGGGGCGTCCTCGTAGGCCTCATCGGGCACTACTCGGTGATGCCGATCGCAGCGGTGATCCTCGTGCAGTTCGCCGACCTACCGAAGGAGATCGGCCTGGGGGTCATCCTCTACGGCTGCGTGGCCAGCGGCCTGGCCTCCAACGTGATGAGCCTGCTCGCCAAGGCGAATATCGCCCTGGCCGTGACGATCACAGCAATGTCGACCATCCTGTCACCATTGGCGACGCCATTGCTGATGAAGCTGCTGGCCGGCCGCATCGTCGATGTCAGCCTCATCTCGATGATGTTCGACGTCATCCGGATCACCCTGGTCCCGGTGGCAGCTGCCCTGCTGGTGGACTATCTACGCACCGCCGCCCCCAGCGCGGCGCGAAAGGTGGATATCGCTGTCGCGATCTCGGTGGCTTGGCTGATCGGACTGCTCCTCGGCGGCTGGACCTACGCCGCAACTCACCTGGGCGCCACGCAACTCGGAGTCTTCCAATCGTTGTCGTACGTGACGGCCGCGATCATCCTTGCGCGGCTCTATCATCTCCTGGTCACCGGGCCCATGCCTGCCATCGAGACCGCGATGCCGTATGCGTCGATGTTCGGGATCATGTACTACAACACCATCACCACCGCAGCCGGGCGCGATGCGCTGCTCGACGTCGGACTGATCCTGCTCGCCGTCGGTATCGTCCACAACGTCACCGGTTACGTCTTCGGCTACTGGGGCAGCCGCCTCAGCGGACTGGACCAGCGCGACGCCCGCTCGGTGACCTTCGAGGTCGGCATGCAAAACGGCGGTATGGCAACGGGATTGGCGGCATCGATGAACATGGTCGGCACCGCCGGATTGGCGGCAGCGGTGTTCAGCCCGCTCGGCAACATCACCGGATCCCTGCTGGCCAACTACTGGTCGCGCCGGCCACCCACGGGATCGTCCGAATCGATAACGGTCGAGCAAGCCGATGAGCCGGCCGTCGAGACGGGAAGAACAGCGTGAACACAACCGCGACCGAGCAAGGCCAGTACGAAGTGCTTGCCGTGCGCTATGGCGAATGGCACACGACCATGCGGCAGATCTATCACTCATTCGATGTCTACCAGGAGGAAGATGCGCCGGTACAGATCGACTACTACTTCTGGGTCGTCCGCAACAGTGCGAGAACCATTGTGGTGGACACCGGCTTTCGCCCAGAGGTAGCACTACGTCGAGGACGTGAGCTACTGACTCCGGTGCCAGAGGCCTTGCGGCTGGCGGGCGTGGAACCCCTTGAGGTGTCTCATGTGGTCCTGACGCACTTCCACTACGACCACATCGGCAACCTCGACCTCTTTCCGCACAGCCAAGTGATTGCCGGAAGTATCGAGTTCGATTTCTGGACGGGAGAGGTCGCCGAACAGCCGATCTTCTGCACGGCAGTCGAGGCCCACGAGATTGATCTGGTACGCAAGGCGCAGGCCGGGCAGCGACTCACCCTTGTGCCCGACGAGGATCCCCGGATTCCTGGAGTGACGTTCCGGGAGGTTACGGGCCACACCCCCGGGCAGATCGTCGTAGAAGTCCAGACGGCAGGCCGACCCGTCCTTCTCGCATCGGATGCCTCGCACATGTACGAGGAGTTCGAGAAGGAACGGCCGTTCCACATCGCTTCTAGCCTGCCCGATATGTACACGGGGCTGAAATGGCTCAAGATGCGCAGCAACGACGTCGAGGTCATTCCCGGCCACGACCCGGCGGTGATGCTCCGCTTCCCTACTGAGAATGGGATCATCGCCCGGATCGCTTGAGCAGGGACGTTTCGCCCCGCCAGAGAGGATTGTGCCAATGCCGCCCGGCAGCGACTTCGTCGCCAATTGCTCGATGTTGTACGTCCACAAGGCGCCGTTGGAGCGCGCGAACGCGGCAGTCTCCGACGGCTACCGCAAGGTGGAGTTCTGGTGGCCGTTCGAATCGTCGGTCCCTCCCGACGGGGAGGTCACCGAGTTCATCGACTCAGTGGAGAACTCTGGTGCGCAGGTGATCGCGATGAACTTCACTCTGGGCGGCAGCGCAGACGGTGGGCGTGGAATCCTCTCGCACCCTGGGCGTTCCGCCGAGTTCGCCGAGCACACCGAGGTCGTGGCTGGGCTCGTCAAGAGGCTCGGCATCACGCGCTGCAATGTGCCCTACGGCGTGCGCAGGGCTGGAAACACCGACGAGGCAGGCCGAGGTGTCGCCGTGGAGAACCTCGTGCTTGCCAGCAATCGCCTCCTACCGCTGCACGCTGTCCCGATGATCGAGCCGATCAGTGGCGCGGAGGACTATCCCGTCGTCACCGCCGCGCAGGCGGTCGAGCTCATCGAGCAAGTCGACGCGGCCGCTGGCCGACGCGGCGCGCTGGGTCTGCTTGCCGACCTCTATCACCTCGCCGCCAACGGCGAGAACATCGACTCGGTGCTGCACGAGCACGTAGCACGCATCGTCCATGTGCAAGTCGCCGATTTCCCCGGCCGGCACGAGCCCGGTACTGGTCGGCTCGATATCGACCGCTACCTGAACACACTGCGCGCCTTGGGATACCGGGACGATATCGCGATGGAGTACATTCCCTCGCCCTCAGCAAGCGTGAGCCACTGACGTGCATCCCTCGCCGCGACCCAAGTTCGCTGATGCCCCGGGCATTCGCTGCCGAAGCCTGGTCGCCCGCCTTCTCAGAGAGATCAGCGAACTCCCCGTCGGCTGCTACGCCGTCGGCGAGTTTCACGCGCCGCACGCCGAACAACAGAAGGCTCCACGCCGTGGCGCTGATCGACCCGACCGGAATGTCCACGACGTCATCAAACTGGACGGTGCGCACCGGCAATGAAGACTGTGATCCTGGATGACGACCCCACGGGCACCCAATCCGCACAGCACGTCCGCGTCCTGCTCGATACCAGCGCTGAACTTATCGAAGCGGAGCTGCGCACCGTCGACACGCTTTTCCTGCAGACCAACTCGCGAGCGATCGACGAGTCCGCCGCAGGGACCCTGGTCCGGCGGATCCGCGATGACGTACTGCGTATCGCCGATGCAGAATGCCATGATGTCCAGTTCGTGCTTCGCGGCGACTCCACGCTCCGCGGGCACGTCTTCGCCGAGACCGAGGTGTTCCGGGGTCCCGACACAGTCATGGTGTTCGTTCCCGCCTTCCCCGCAGGAGGGCGGACCACAGTTGACGGTGTCCATCTCGTCCGCGTCAACGGCCGCGACGTCCCGGCACACGAGACGGAGTACGCCCGTGATCCGGTGTTCGCCTTCAACACGGCGGTGTTGGCCGACTACATTGCGCAACGCTCGACAGATCCCGTTTTATCGCTCGGCCTGCCGACCGTCCGCGGCAGCCAACGTGCGTTGGTCGCAGCATTCGTCGAGGCACGCCCACGCGCCGTCATCGTGCCTGACGCGCAGACCGATGGGGATATCGCCGCCATCGCAGCCGCGACAGCTGCGGCACGGAAGCGCGGACGTAACATCGTGGTCCGCTGCGCTGCGCCATTGGCTGCAGCCCTCGGCGCGGTGAGCAGCACAGACCTCTTGCCTGTGCCCGTGCTCGAAGCCCCACAGCCCACCCTGCTGGTATGCGGTTCACATACGAGTGGGGCGACACAGCAGCTGGCAGCCGTCACAGCCCGATTCGGCGACCCGGTGTACGTGAGCACCGAACACGCACTCATCGACCCTGCTGCAGCCGGCCGGCTGGCGGCACAGCAGGTGTTGAATCAGTTGAACAGCAGCGGACTCGGAATTCTGAGTTCGGAACGAATTCGGCGCGACGAGCACGACAGCCTCGATCACGGCAAGAAGGTCATGACGGCGCTCATCACGGCAGTTCGCACCGCATCTCCTCACGTCGGAGTCGTGATCGCCAAGGGCGGCATCACCTCAGCCGAGGTCGCGCGACAAGGGCTGCACTCACGGTCCGGCACAGTCCTCGGGCAGATCGCCGCCGGAGTATCCGCATGGCGTCTCGATCTAACCGAGAACCGCAGCGCGCATTACATCGTCGTACCCGGCAATGTCGGCGACGAATCTACGCTGCTGCACGCACTGAGCGCCGTGGGGTTCAATACCTAGGCAGGTCACTCTGCGTTCGTCGCCACAACCAGGTAGCAAGGCAGTCGCGCGCGGCCGGGTTCCGATTGCGACCCGTCA
This sequence comes from Mycolicibacterium sp. YH-1, assembly GCF_022557175.1. Next base: position 7,149,913 of record NZ_CP092915.1, read on the forward strand.
GGAAGCTGCCCGGCGCCGGAGTACAGGAACGCGGGCCGGCCAAGAGTCAGCCTGCCGGGTCGGCGCTGTCGGTCGCCAGGAGATCGTCAACCATGTCGGGATCGACACTGACCCCGGTCGCGGCCGCGAACATGCCGACCCTGCCGATCGGGAATGAGTCGAGCATTCTCGAGAGATCCACACCCTCGGGCAGGATGGCAGCTGCCGCGTCCGCGCTCTCGCCCATCATCGCGGCGAGCGCAGCCCCCACCTTGGGTCCGGCGACCGGATCCGCGAGGACCTCGCCGATAGTCGAGTTCCGCGACAGCGGCGGGACCACGTGATCGCCGTCGACTTCGATCACAGCGGACGTGCGAATGTCCCGACTCGACGCTGCGACGTCCACGACATAAGAGCCGCCTTCGACGATCCAACTCTCCACGCGGGTGTCCCAGTAGGCCAGATCCTCTCGGCGAACCGTAAGGGTGATGTCGCGACGCTCGCCGGGATCGAGCGCGACCGACGTGAAGGCCTTGAGTTCACGCGGCGGTCGCTGGACTGCGCCGCCGGGCAGGGACGTGTAGACCTGCACGACCTCGCGGCCCGCGACGGCGCCCGTGTTGGAGACCGCCACCCGCACCTCGATGTCTCCCGTGGCGTTCAACGCAGCCGTGGCGGCACCGTATTCGAATGTCGTGTAGGACAGACCATGACCGAACGGGAACGCGACGTCGAGATCTCGGGCGTCGTACCAGCGGTAGCCGACGAACAGGCCCTCCCCGTAGCGGACGTGGGAGAACTCGCCGGGGAAGTCGAGGTATGCCGGGGAGTCCGACAGGCGAGTCGGGATCGTCTCGGTCAGCTTCGCCGACGGGTTGACCGCGCCGAAGAGGACGTCGGCGGTCGCTGCGCCGCCCGCCTGACCGAGCAGCCAGCCCTCGAGGATCGCCGGCACCCTCTCGGCGAACGGCAGCGCCACGACGCCGCCGTTGGACAGCACCACGACCGTGTTCGGGTTCGCGTCGATCACCGCATCGAGGACGGCTAGCTGCTCACCGGGCAGGTCGATGTCGTCGCGGTCGTACCCCTCCGATTCCGCCGCGGCGGGCAGCCCGAGGAAGACCACGGCGACGTCGGCTCGCGATGCCGCGGCGACCGCCTCATCACGTAGCCGGTCGGACTGCTCGGACGTCTCGGACAGCGAGAGTTCGAAACCTGCGGCGAATGTGACGTCGCCCGATGCGTAGGAGCGGATCACGTCGAGCGCACTGTCGAGACGGGTCGGGTTGATCAGCGACGAACCCGCACCCTGATAGCGCGGCTTGGTGGCGAAGGCGCCGATGACCGCGATGCTCGCCTCCGTGGCCAATGGGAGGACGGCGCCGTCGTTCTTCAGCAGGACGATCGACCGGCCGGCGGCTTCCCGGGCGAGCGCGTGGTGTTCGTCGACGTTCAGGGGTCCGTTGACCAGGCCCCCCGTCTTCTGCACCTTGTGCACGAGGTCGAGCACGCGTCCCGCCGCCACGTCCACGACTGCCTCCTCGAGGCGCCCGTTCGTGACGGCGGCGACGACCTGGGCGTCAGTGGCACCGTTTGACGTCGGCATCTCCAGGTCCATCCCGGCCGCTATCCCGGCCACCCGGTCGTTGACAGCGCCCCAGTCCGACACGACCAGGCCCTCGAACCCCCATTCGTCGCGCAGCACCTGCGTAAGCAGCCACGGGTCCTCCGAGGTGTACACCCCGTTGATGCGGTTGTAGGAGCACATGACAGTCCACGGCTGCGCGTCTTCGACGACGCGCTGGAACCCGCGCAGGTAGATCTCACGCAGCGGTCGGGGATCGACGTCAGAACTCGACCGCATGCGGTCGTTCTCCTGGTTGTTGGCCGCGTAGTGCTTGAGCGAGGCGCCCACGCCCCTGGCTTGTATGCCCCTCACCATGGCGGCGCCCAGCACGCCCGAGACGACGGGGTCCTCGGACAGGTACTCGAAATTGCGGCCGCACAGCGGTGATCGCTTGATGTTGATGCCGGGCCCCAGCAGGACCGCGACGTTCTCGATGGCGGCCTCGGTACCGAGGGCTTGGCCGATGCGCTCAACGAGTTCGACGGCCCAGGAGCAGCCCAGGCCGACGGCCGGCGGAAAGCACGTCGCCGGAACACTGTCGCCGATGCCGAGATGGTCGCCGCCGGCGCGTTGCTTCCGCAGGCCGTGTGGTCCGTCGGTCAGCATGATCGACGGGACCCGGACGCGTTCGAGGGGTTGGGTGAGCCAGAAGCTCGCACCGCTCGTGAGCGACGCCTTCTCCTCCAACGTCAAGTCGGCAACTGTCACATCGGCCATCATGTCCTCGGTGTCATCCACTACGCGGCGCCTTCCCTCCTTGTCGATGCTATCTACGCATCGATGAGCGCAGGTGTCGTTCGACCCCGGCCGAACGCGGCGACGTTCACGGATGCCCGATTGGCAACCTCGATTCGGCAACGGTTTCGTAAAGGTTGTGCTTCGCAATCGGATTCAGTCGTCACAGGGGTGCGCGACGGGCTGGCGCGCCACAAAGTGCGTTCAATTGGCGTCTAATGTCACGGGAAAGACACAGGGCGGCAACGCTTTAGCGGTTCTCGGTTACATCTAGCATTCAATTCGTCCCGTGCCTGGACGCGGGTTACATCGATGTCATACGGTCCAGAGACAAATTATCTTCGCAGTAAATAGCTCAACGCAACGAGGGAGTGAACGGTGACGGTCAACTTTGATCGATTCGCTATTAAGGCGATCGCTAGCGCGGGATTCTGCGTCAGCGCATTGGTGTTGAGCCCGCACGCACTGGCCACTCCGTTCACTACGGGTGGCGGCTACGTGTGCGTCGAGGCCCCGGCCGGCGCTGCCGGGCCGGCGGCCGCAGGTGCTGCGCCGTGCGCTGCTGCCGCGGTCCAGTCCGCTGGCATTGTGCCGCCCGTGCCTCTCGGGCCGCCCCCGATCGTGCCGCCTCCCCTGGTGCCGCCGATTGTGCCGCCACCACTGGTGCCGCCGATCGTGCCGCCGCCCCTGGTTCCGCCGCTGGTGCCGCCACCGGTGGTCCCGCCCGTCGTGCCACCTGTGCCCGTCGTGCCGGTCGCAGCGGCCGCTCCTGCGCTTGCAGGCGCCCCGCTCATGGAGATGAGCGGTGCCACGGGCAAGGGTGCACCGACCGCCCCAGCGGGCTCCAACGGGCCAGCTGCAGGTGTGCCGGCCCTGCCCGGGCCCAACTAGCCGGATAGCGCTGCCGGATAGCCTTATCCCGCAGTCGCTTTGACGGAAATCTGACTGGAGGCGAAGACCTTCGGGTCGAGTGGAGAAGTCCGACTTCTCCACTCACCCGGAGGTCTTCGTCGTTTTCTGGGTCGCCGAACGTGAACAAGATGGCGAGATTTCGCCGGCGGTTTCAAGCGGTGTTTCGCCATCGTCTTCACGTTCGGCGGAGCGTACGGCGGGGCGGGCGCACGGCGGGGCAGGTTGATGCAACAAATCGCCGAACGTGAAGATATGTGCGAGATTTCAGCGAAACTTCGCCATCTTGTTCACGTTCGGCGGGATCAGAATGCCCGTGGTGACTTACTCCTGCACGATGACAGGATCGCCGACGTTGGCCGTGTTGAAGTACCACTCCGCGGCCGCCGGGATCAGGCTGATACAGCCGTGGCTGGTGTTGTCGAATCCGATCGATGGCACCGCCCACGGGGCCGAGTGCACGAAGATGCCACGGCGTGTGATGCGCACGGCGTAGTCCACCTCCATCAGGTAGCCGTCGGAGGCGGTGGTGGGGATGCCGACGCTGCTGGAATCCATGAGCACCGACCGCTCCTTGCTCAGGACGGTGTACTTCCCCGCGGGTGTGGGGTACTCGGGCCGACCCATGCTGGCCAGCAGGACCCCCGCCTCACCGGCGTGCGGCAGGTGGTGCGGCGCCGGTAGTCCGATCGGCGACTCTGCTCCCACCCCGTCGATGGTCACGGTGAACGTGTGGTCCGAGATGTCGGCGACGCCGACAACTGCCGGGCCGGTTTGGAATGCTGTGCGCTTGCCCGCGACCGAGAGCATCACGGTGCTGTGCGACGGCCAGTAACTGTCGGGAACCCATTGCACGACATTGTTTTCGAGCCACTCGAACTTGCCGGTCATCGGCGGTGTCGACTTGAACCCAAGGTCGCGCTCGGCGGCCAGCCGGTTGGGCATGGGCTTGCTGAACGTCACGATGATGGGGGCCGCGACGCCCACGACGTCGTCAGGCGTCGGCGAGATCGACTCGACACCCAGGTTCAGCGCCTGGGTGGCCGCAGCCGTGTCTATATCCCGTATGGCACCGGGCACGGTCGTGGCGGCGACAACGACAACAGCCAGAAGTGCATGAGAAACCGCTCGCATCGATCCGAACCCCTTGAAATGACTAACGTTTCATGAGCGCCGTCATCGTATGCGGGGGCGCGGTGCCGTCCCTGCCGCACACGTCAATAGTTCGGTCAAGTGTTCGTCACGGTTGAGCCACGGGACGGCATAGCACAGCCGGCTGGGCCGACGGCGTTGTCCGCCCTAGCGGTCTTCGTCTCTCACGACCTGGAGCCGTCCCCGCGCGCGCCGGACCGCCCAGTACGTCACCAGCAGCGCCACAGCGAGCAGCGGATAGCCCATCGCGATCCGCGCGAAGGCCAACCAGCCTGTGGACCCTGCGCCATAGAGCCACTCCTGGACGACGAACCTTGCGGTGAACACCGCCACGAACGCGAGCGTCGCCACATCGAACGCGTGCACAGCGACCTTGTCGTCGCGCCACGACTGCCCCACGTCCGCGCTCGTGAGCAGCTTCCAGATCACCCCCACAAGGGGCCGCCGCACCAGCACGGAGACCGCGAAGATCACGGCCATAACCAGACTTGCCCAGATGCCCGGCAGGAAGTAGCCCTCGGCGGAACCGCTGTAGAACGCGATCAACGACGCGACGAGGACTCCGATCAGGCCGGAAACGGCTGGTTGTATCGCTTCCTTGCGAAGCACCCTCAGCAGGATGAGGCCAACGCTGGTGCCGACGGCGGCCACTATTGCGGCATCCAGCCCGGCGATCGCATCGACTACGACAAAGGCGAAGGTGGGCACGCTGGCCAACACCAGACCGGTCACACCGCCCATGCGATCGAGCAGTGTCGGTTGCCGTTCATCGGTGGGCGCTTCGGTCATCGCTTCTTCTCGTCCCGCCGAGACACTCGGCGAGGTGGGCGCTCACTTGTGGTCATAGCGTCAATCGCACACCCGGACGCTGCGGCACAGTCAAGTCCGTCGGCATCGATCAGAATGGAGCCGTGGGATGGAGCACGCGTGAAGTCGCCGAACTCGCAGGCACCAGCCTGAGGGCGGTCCGGCACTACCACCAGGTCGGGCTTCTCGCCGAACCCGAACGTCGCTCCAATGGTTACAAGCAGTACGGCGTCGCCCACCTCGTCCGGCTGGTCCGGATCAAACGGCTGACCGATCTCGGGTTCTCACTCCCCCAGATCGCGGCGATGGGCACCACCGACGATCATCCGGAAGAGGCGTTGCGGGACCTCGACGCCGAACTCACCGCGACCATCGAACGGCTACAGGCGGCGCGCGCCGAACTGGGCCTCATCCTGGAGCACTCCGCGCCAACCGACTTACCGCCGGAGTTTGTCCCTCCGGACACCGTGGCCAAGATGTCCGACGCCGACCGTTCCCTGGTCGTCGTCCTGACCCGTGTTCTGGGGCCACGGGGCCTGGAGGTCTACGCCGACCTTCTGCAGAACGCCCCGGACGAGCCTTCGCTGTCCGCCTTCGACGACCTGCCGACCGATGCCGACGAATCAACCCGCCAGGACATGGCCGAAAGCCTCGCCCCCTACATTCGGGCGATCTACGTTGCGCACCCCGGCCTCCTTGAGGCCAGAGTCGACGCCCCCGGCGGACCGCGCTTCGCCGACGAGACCATCGCAGGCGCGATGGCGGAGCTGTACAACGCGGCGCAACTCGACGTCCTTCGCCGCGCAGGCGAGATCCTGCGCTCAGCCCCCTAGATTCGGCATCGGCAACGGTGCCAGGCGATGGCTGGGTGGTTCGGTGCCGTGCAGGTGACGGACGAAATAGTTCCAGGTGCGCCGGAGGAAGTAGTGCGTGCGGCCGACCAGGGCGTGTTCGGTTCCCGGGATGACGAGCATGTCGAAGTCCTTGTCCGCCTTGATTAGTGCATCGACGAGGCGCAGCGTCTGATACGGATGCGCGTTGTCGTCGAGTTCCCCGTGGATGAGCAGCAGCTTGCCCTCCAGATTGGCGGCCAAGGTCGCGTTCGAGATGGCCCGCTTCCCCTCGGCGCTGACATCACCGTGGTAGTGCTCGGCCCACATGGCCAGGTTCACGCCGTTGTCGTGGTTGCCGGACACCGAGACCGCCACGGAATAGAACTCGGGGTACATCAGCAGGGCACGGGCGGCGGCGAAGCCACCTGCGGATTGGCCAGTGATCCCGACCCGCCCGGTGTCAAGCCACGAGTACCGGTGGCCCAATTCGCGGATCGCAGCGACGTGATCGTCAAGGGCACCGGCATTTCCGAGGTCACCATAGGAGTGGTCATGAAAGGCCTTGCTACGACCGGCACCACCGCGCCCATCCACAGCGACCACCGCGAAGCCAAGCGCGGCAAACGCTTCGGGCTCGCCATAGTGCGGCTCGTTGAACGACGGGCCAGCTCGGTAGATCTGCGGCCCGGGGTAGATGTGCTCGATCACCGGGTAGCGGCGCTGTGGGTCGAAGCCGTGCGGTCGCCAGAGCAGACCGTAGATCGGAGTCTTGCCATCGGCGGCCGTCGCGCGGAACCGTTCCGGAGGGCGCCAGCCAAGGGTTTCCAGCCTTTCCGTGCCCGGAGATTCGAGTTCGACGAGAACCGCTCCGTCTCCGTCCAACACCACCGAACGCGGCGGTTGGCTCGACGAGGAGGCCCGGTCGACGAGGTACCCGCCGTCCGGTGGGCTCAGCGCGTCATGGTCGAGGTCGTCGTCGGTGAGTCGGGTGAACCCGGAGCCGTCGAGCCCGATCCGGCAGATCTGGCGGACGTATGGGTCCTTCTCGTTGAGCCCGCCCGCAAGGAACCACACCTGCCGACGCTCCTCATCGACCCACAGGATCTTGCGCACGAGCCACTGCCCGGCGGTGACCTGCGAAACCTGCTCCCCGTCGGCCGAGTACAGGTAGACGTGTCCCCACCCGTCACGCTGCGACCACCACAGGATCTCGCCGGAGTCCAGCACATGCACCATTGGCGGCTCACCCAGCTGTGGAGTCGGGTCGACGCGGGTCTCACCGGACTCACTGATCAGTGTGGTGGTTGCGCCGCTTGTCGGGTCGAGGCGTCGCAGCTCCAGCGTTCGGGCGTCGCGGGACTGGTGCAGGAAGTGGACCGCATCGCCTGCCTTGCCCGTCCACCACGCATACACGAGGGCGGTGGGGTGTGTGATCACGGTGGGTGGGCCATCCTGTCGGACCACGCTGCGGTCAACGACATTCAGAACAGTCCACGACATCGTCACCTGCGCCTCTTCCCCTGGCATCGGGTAGCGGGTTCGGTGCTCCACTGGTCGGCCGCCGTCGTGCGGAGCGGATTCGATGAGAACCAGTTCGGGTAGGTCGCGTTGGTCGAGGCGCTGCACCAGGAGTCGGGTCGAGTCCGGCGACCAGGAGACAAGCAGTGGCGGCGGCAGACCGAGCACACGCATCAGCGCTCGTGCCCCGGTCGCGTCGGGCAGCCCGCCGTAGTCGAACTGCCGCTCGGCGTCGTCGGTCAGCGCGAACTCCTGCTCACGATCGTAGGAGCGAACCCAGATGTTGCCGTCGCGGCGGAACGCGACCCATGACTCGTCCGGGGACATGACCTCGCCGGGTCGAACCTGCACGTCGTCGTCGAGCCGCACGCATGTGCCTGCGCTGTCGGACCACTCCCAGCGCGACTCAAACGCGGTGAACCGCACCGAATCCCCGATCTCGACTCTCATGATCGGCAGGTCCGCCGCTGTCACTGCGTGGTGAGACGCGACGGACAGTGCGGTGGCCAACCGGTCGTGGTCGAATGCGTCACGACGGCTGCCGTCACCGGGATCTACCACCACGAATTGAGTTCCGACCTGATACCAGAACCGCGTACCGCCCGAGAGCCATTGCGGTTGCAGTGAACTGCCGGGCACCCGCCTCCTCCGGTACGGGGCGAGCATCTGCTCGGCACGCGCGTAATCGGAGTCCGTCAGTTGTACAGGGGTCTGTGCGGTGTCGTTCGGTGTCACGACTTTGATGGAACACCCGGACGTAGCGGCATGGTCAAGCCACGGTGGACCATGCCGCGGCGGCACGGGGAGTACATGGACTGCCCTTTGTGACATGCATGGCCACCCCTTTGCTCGAACCGCACTTGCGGTGCTGCAGTAAGTAGACCTCGCCGATCGCGCTACCGATCCCAACTCGGACAACATTGCCGTCGGCGCAGACCAACCTGCGATTTCGAGCCGGCCCCGGGCAGGCCGGATATGTTTGCCGTCGCAAGGACGGAGGCACCGACCACGCGCCGCCTGTTGTCTGCGACTGGCGCATGCTGCGCCGGTGACACTACTTTTCTAGGGTGATCTCCTCAGCTGCCGGCGCAGTCGCGCGGTGGATCTCCCCGTTCCTGGCCGTGGCAACCGTCGTCGGTATCGGCTATTCAGCCGTTCCGGTGCAGACTGGTCCCGCCCCCGATGTGCGGCTAGTCAGCGACGCCAACCCGTTGGCCGGGTTGCCCTTCTACGTCAACCCCCGGTCGAAGGCACGTGCCGCCGCGGATGGCGTCGATCCGCCCAATCCGGAGCTGAACGCCATCGCCGACACCCCTACGGCGTACTGGATGGACAACATCTCCACCCCCGCGGTCGACGCGAAGTACATCGCCACGGCACAGGCTGCCGGCACCATGCCGGTTCTGGCGCTGTACGGAATCCCGAATCGCGACTGCGGGAGCTACGCAGCGGGTGGGTTCGGGTCGGCCGGCGCCTACAAGGGATGGATCGACGGCGTCGCGGGTGCCATCGGCTCCGGACCGGCTGCGGTCATCCTCGAACCCGACGCACTCGCGATGGCCGACTGCCTGTCGGCCGACCAGCAGCAGGAACGCTACGACCTGATGCGCTACGCCGTCGACACGCTGACCCGCAACCCGGCCACGGCTGTCTACATCGACGGCGGTCACTCACGCTGGGTCGCCGCCGACGTCATGGCCGCCCGGCTCAACGACGTCGGTGTGGCGAAGGCGCGGGGCTTCAGCCTCAATACCGCGAACTTCTTCACCACCGAGGAGTCGATGGGCTACGGCAATGCGATCTCGGGGATGACGAACGGTGCGCACTACGTGATCGACACCTCGCGCAACGGCGCGGGCCCAGCCGAGGGCGAGATGTACTGGTGCAATCCGAGTGGACGGGCGCTCGGTGCCCGGCCGACGACGGAGACCGGGAACGGCAACGTCGACGCCTTCCTGTGGGTGAAGCGTCCCGGTGAGTCCGACGGAGCATGCAATGGGCATCCCCAGGCGGGTCGCTTCGTCAACCAGTACGCCATCGACCTGGCCCGCAACGCCGGCTGGTAGGAGTCCTAGTCGCGTCCGTTTCGGCTTACAACTCCGAAACGCGGCCGTTGTCGACCAACCACGAGCGGTCCAGCCGAACGTTCTGCAACATCCGACGGTCGTGGGTAACCAGCAACAACGCACCGTCATAGCTGTCGAGTGCCTGTTCGAGCTGTTCGATGGCGGCGAGGTCGAGGTGGTTCGTCGGCTCATCGAGAACCAGCACGTTGGTGCCGCAGGCCTGCAGTAGCGCGAGGCCTGCGCGGGTTCGCTCGCCGGGCGAGAGTTCGTCGACGGTGCGTTCCACGTGGTCGGCGCGCAGCCCGAACTTCGCGAGCAGGGTTCGAACGTCGGCGGTCGGCCATGACGGCACCCGCTGCTCGAAGCGGTCGACGAGCCGCTCGGAGCCGGTGAAATCCGCACGGGCCTGGTCGATCTCGCCGATTTCCACGTTGGCCCCCAGGCTCGCGCGGCCCTCATCGGGCTGTCGGCGACCGAGAAGTAGCCGCAGCAGAGTCGACTTTCCCGCCCCGTTCGGGCCCGTGATACCGATCCGCTCGCCGGCATCGACTTGCAATGACACCGGCCCCAGGACGAAATCACCTTGGCGCACAACGGCATTGTCGAGTGTCGCAACGACCGAACTCGACCGCGGCGCGGCTCCGATGGTGAACTCGAGTGTCCATTCCTTGCGGGGTTCGACAACTTCCTCGAGGCGCGCGATCCGGCTCTCCATCTGACGGACCTTCTGGGCCTGCTTCTCACTCGACTCGGTGGCGGCGCGTCGCCGGTTCTTGTCGTTGTCGGGAGCCTTGCGCATCGCATTGCGGACACCTTGACTCGACCACTCCCGCTGGGTGCGTGCGCGCGCCACGAGGTCCGCCTTCTTGTCGGCGAACTCGTCGTACTGCTCACGCCGGTGTCGGCGGCCGACCTCACGCTCTTCCAGGTAGCTCTCGTACCCGCCGCCGAACACGGTGGTCATGTTCTGGGCCAAGTCCAGTTCGAGGACGCGAGTGACGCTGCGGGCCAGGAACTCTCGATCGTGGCTCACCAGCACCACGCCGCCACGAAGTTCGCGGACGAACTGCTCCAGCCGGGCGAGTCCGTCGAGGTCGAGATCATTGGTCGGCTCGTCGAGGAGCACGATGTCGAATCGCGACAGCATCAGCGCCGCGAGCCCCACCCTCGCCGCCTGCCCACCCGACAGGGCGGTCATCGGCGTCGACTCCGGCCGCACCGCATCGGTGTCGAGACCCAGGTCGGCCAGAACGGCAGGCAGCCGCTCATCGAGATCGGCTGCGCCAGTGGCGAGCCAGTGATCCAGCGCAGCCGAGTACGCTGCCGCCGGATCGACATCCGCGGGGCCTTGATCCGGGTCCGCCAAGGCCGCGGCCGCGGCCTCCATGGCCTCGGTGGCTGCAGCGCATCCGGTGCGGCGAGCGATGTAGGCGGCGACGGTCTCCCCGGGCACCCGCTCGTGTTCCTGCGGCAGCCACCCGACGAAGGCATCGGCTGGCGCGACGTTGACCGTGCCCTCGAGCGGCTCGAGATCGCCGGCCAGAATTCGCAGCAGCGTGCTCTTGCCTGCGCCATTGGCGCCCACGACTCCGATGACATCGCCCGGTGCAACGGTCACGTGGAGATTCTCGAAAAGCGTGCGATGGGCGAACCCGCCGGCCACATTCTTCGCGACGAGCGTTGCAGTCATTGCCCTATCGTCGCACCATCGCGCAGTGGGACTGGGAATACATCCGACGCGACCGGGCTTAACACCCAGATGAGCACAGCACCCTTGGCAGGACGGCGAGCGCTGGTCACCGGCGGATCGCGGGGGATCGGCGCGGCGATCGTGCGACGACTGACCGCAGAGGGTGCGGCGGTGGCCTTCACCTACTCGTCCTCGGCGACCGACGCCGACAAGCTCGTCGCCGAGGTTAAGGCTGACGGCGGCACGGCGGTCGCGATACAGGCCGAGGCCGCCGATCCGGCCCAGATCGCGTCGGCGGTCACCCGGGCCGTCGCCGAACTCGGCGGGTTGGACGTACTGGTGAACAACGCGGGCACCGCTGTCCTGGCGCCTGCCGAGGACTTCACGCTGGAGCAGTTCGACCGTTTGGTGGCGGTCAACATTGGCGGCGTGTTCTGGGCGATCCACACGGCGATCCCGCACCTGAGCGAGGGCGCACGAATCATCAACATCGGCAGCATCAACGCCGACCGGGTACCGGGGCCGGGGATCTCGGTGTACGCGATGACGAAGGGCGCGGTGTCCTCCCTCACCCGCGGGCTGGCTCGCGAACTCGGCCCGCGCGGAATCACCGTCAACAACGTGCAGCCGGGACCGATCAACACCGACATGAATCCTGCCGAGGGCGAGTTCGCCGAGAGCCTGAAGCAGGTCGTCGCACTGGGCCGGTACGGACACACCAGCGATGTCGCCGCCTTGGTGAGCTTCCTCGCCGGCCCGGAGTCCGGCTACATCACCGGCGCAAATCTCAACGTCGACGGCGGCTTCACGGTCTAGCGGTCGTCAAGCGGGCCGCGGCGTCACGGACGCCTCGTTGACGGCGGCGAGGCGGATCGCCTCATATCGCCACAGCTGCCCGCGTTAGGCTGGCTCGGTCGGTCTCAGCGAACGCCGATAGGAAAGTTGAGCAACTTCATGACCGCAGCAGCAGAAACGACGGCGCTCGAATCTCGAGTCGGCCACTACTACCAGATGGAAGACACCTATCTGGTGGGCCGCGAGAAGGTGCGCGAGTTCGCCCGTGCTGTGCAGGACTATCACCCCGCACACTGGCATGTCGCTGCCGCCGCGGAGCTCGGTTACTCGGACCTGGTGGCACCGCTGACGTTCACGTCAACGCCGGCGATGGCCTGCAATCAGCGCATGTTCGAGTCGGTGGTTGTCGGTTATGACATGTACCTGCAGACCGAAGAGGTCTTCGAGCAGCACCGCCCGATCGTGGCCGGCGACGAGCTGAAAATCGACGTCGAGCTGACATCGGTGCGCAGGATCGCCGGCAGAGACCTGATCACCGTGACCAACACCTTCACTGACGCCGCTGGCGAGCGGGTGCACACCCTGCACACCACCGTCGTCGGCGTCACCGGCGAGGACGTCGATCCGGCGATCAGGCCCGCCGTGGCGAACGTGATCATGCATGACGTGAACATGCTCGGCGTCGACGCATCCCAAACGGAGTATGAGAAGACGGTGCGCCCCGAGGGCGAGGTTCGGATCGCCGAGGACAGCAGCGCCCGCACCCCAGCCTCGCCGTCGTTCGACGCCGTGAAGGTCGGCGACGAGCTGCCGGTGCACCACACCCGGCTCTCCCGCGGCGACCTGGTGAACTATTCCGGCGTGTCCGGCGACGCCAACCCGCTGCACTGGGACGAGGAGATCGCCAAGCTGGCGGGCCAGCCCGATGTGATCGCCCACGGAATGCTCACCATGGGCCTTGGTGCCGGCTTCGGCTCCGGGTGGTCAGGGGATCCCGGCGCGGTCACCCGCTACGCGGTGCGGCTGTCTCAGCCCGCAATCGTGCCCGCCGACGGGGGCGCGGATATCGAGTTCAGCGGCCGGATCAAGTCGCTGGACCCCGCCACGCGCACCGGTGTCGTCATCGTCGGCGCGAAGTCCGGTGGCCGGAAGATCTTCGGCCTGGCGACATTGAACGTGCGCTTCAGCTGACCTGGCGGCTTTGACACCCGTCGTTTGAGCCTCCACCCCCGGCCGGCAAAGTAGGTTCACCACGAACCATGGCTATTCACAGCAACTTCGGAGCTTGACCCTCTGGCGCGGTGAACATGGCTTTGGCAGGCCTCAGCTGGGCTCGCTTCGACGACCTTGCCCGCACCTGTTCGCGGTGTACCCGCCCCCGCGTAACGCCCTGTGGCACTTACCATTCGAGCGTGTGCGCGTCATGGGCGACTCCACACTGGTCGGGGTTCAGGATAAAGTCTTCGTGCCATGACATACCGAGTGCAGCCGTCCCGGGACGCCGACCTGTCCCCACGCGCGCGGCGGCCGCGCCACCGCGCGGAACGCCCCGTCGGTCGCCGTCAGCTATTCAAGGTCTGGCGCGTAGTGGCAGTGGTGACCGCCGTGGCAGTGGTGACGACAACGGGAATTGGCTGGGCCAGCTACCGCAATGTGGTCGGCGGGATCACCACGTCCAATGCACTGGCCGGGGGCCCGGCTTCGACTGGTGGCGAGCAGAACATCCTGATCATGGGGTTGGACAGTCGCCTGGATCAGCACGGTCAACCGCTGCCCGAGGACATCTACAGTGCGCTGCACGCCGGCGATGAAACGGTGGGCGGCTACAACGCCAACGTGCTGATTCTGTTGCATCTTCCCGGCGGTGATGGCCCGATCACCGCCGTCTCGATTCCCCGCGACAATTTCGTGGATCTGCCAGGATGTCCGGCTGGCCAGTGCAAGAGGAAGATCAAAGAGGCCTACGGGCTGGCGTATCAGCAGACCATGGAAACCCTGGCCAACTCACAATCCGAGAGTGCAACGGGTGCTTACGATCCGATGGCCAACGAGCAGACCGCGCGCGAAGCTGGGCGTAAATCGCAGATCGCCGCTGTGCGCCAACTGCTGGGCGTGCCGGTCGACCATTTCGTCGAGATCACCATGGCTGCGTTCTTTCAGATCGCCCGTGTGGTCGAGCCCATCACCGTCTGTCTGAACGCCGATACCGTCGACGACTACTCGGGTGCCAATTTCCACCAGGGCGAGCAACTCATCGACGCGTCCCAGGCGATGGCATTCGTGCGGCAACGCCGTGACCTCAATGACGAGCTGTTCACCGATTTGGACCGCACACGCCGCCAGCAAGCGTTCATCGTGTCGCTGGTCAGCGCGCTGCGCCAAGGCGGGGCGCTCTCCAACCCCGCCAACCTCAGCGATCTCCTACAGGTCGCCCAGAAGAACCTCGCCGTGGACGCTGGGTTCAAGCTGGCAGGCTTCCTCGGTGACGCATCATCGCTGACTAGCCGACAGATGTCGTTGTACACGCTGCCGATCGGCGAATTCGGTCAGGATCCGGCAGGCTCAGACGTCAACATCGTCGATGTGGCCACTATCCGCACCCTCGTCCACGACCTCTTCGCGGGGACGACCGACCAGACCTCGACGACGCCCACCAGCCCCGCACCGCTGGCGTCACCGGCGATTTTGAACGTCGTCAACGCCACCACGGTGAACGGTCTGGCGGCCGCGGTCACCGACTGGTCTGTGACCCGAGGGTTCACCCCAGGGGAGAGCAGCACGGCAGATGCGCTGTCACCCACCAGCACTCTGCACTATGGCTCCGGCGCCGAACAGGCAGCTCAAGCCCTCGCCGCGCAACTGAAACTCACTGCGACAGCCTCCGATGCGGTGGCGCCCGACACCGTGGAACTCGTCCTTGGCAGCGATTTCCCCGCCGCGGACTACCTCATCACCCCCGCAAGCCCGGAACACCACGGTCCGAGCGCTTCCCCCCTTGCGATGACCGCCGTGGATGCCACCTCCACAGGAGACACCGCGCCCGCTCCGACCGATTTCACGAAGATGACTGCCACGAACATCCCGTGTGTCAGGTAGGCAGCGCTGGACGGCCGGCGCTACGGGATCGCTACGGGATGTAGTGCCGCGGCTCGCCGGTGTACGGCATGAGCGTCGGATTCATGGGATAGCAGCGCACCTCACCTTTGCGGTGACCACTGATGCCGCCGACCCCCTTGCCGAAGATGATTCGGCAGCGGTCCCAGGTGCCGTCCGGCCGCATCGGCAGGTCGCAGTACTGGTGGGTCGGCTTGGTCTCGCAGCCCGCGTTTGCCGGCGCCGCAACGCTGAGGCTGAGGCCGGCAGAGGCGAGGAGCATGGTCACGGCAAGCAGCGGACGCGCCGCCAGAGTCAGACCCACGTGTGAAAGCCTACCCAGCGCGCCGCCGCCGTAGATTCGCTCCTTCGTGTCCACTGCTTCATGCGGCTCAGGTGGTGATCCGCAGTTCGGCACCCGGGTGCGAACTGAGCGTGACGACCACCGTGCCGCTGCCCGTCTCGAAGGTCGTGTTGGCGTAGCCGATGAAGCCGTAGTGCCCGTCAATCGTCGACACCGCGGTGATGTCACGACTTCCTGACGCGCCGGTGTCGAGATTCGTCCAGGTGGCTGTCACGGTGAGCGCACACGAACCGTCGTAGATGCCGGCGTCGTAGTGGATCGCCACCCGGACGCCGTCCTCGACGCGATCGTCGATCTGCACCGGCGCGACCTGGGCCTCGGCGCTGACGCTGCCGGCACACGTCGGGGACGCCACCACCGGGACCTGACCGAGTTGCGCGAAGCCCTCGGCCTGGGCCGTTGCCACCCACAACCAGGGCGCTGCCAGCCCGACAGCGAGCGCGCAGGCAGCGCGAAGCGGAGTCATACCCCTGTTATCGCCGGTCGCGCAGGCGGTGTTAGCGAGGCGCGAAATCGTTCACCGCACCAGAGTGGCGCCGCCATCGAGGCGTATCTGCTGTCCGGTCATGAACCGCGACTCGTCGGCGAGTAGATAGACAGCGGCATAGGCGGATTCCCACACCGTGGCGCGGCCCATCTTGAGCTTGACGACCTCGTTGTACGCGTCCTCGACCTGATCGGGGTCAAAGCCGAACAGGGACTGGGAGTCGTGATTGCCCAGCACGGAGTCGATGGGACCCAACATCAATGTGTTGGCGCGGATCCCGGCTCCGGCGTACTGCACGGCGGTCAGCTCGGTGATCTGGTTCAGACCACACTTGCCCAGGGCGTAGGGCATGATGCCGATGTTCAGGCCGAGCTCGTTCTTCATGCTCGCGATCGACGAGATGTTGACGATACTTCCGGTGGTGTCCCCGCTGTTCTTCTCCATGTACTGCGCGGCAAAGAGATTGCAGTAGTAGCAGCCGAGCATGTTGACGTTGATGCCGTAGTTGAAGTTCTCGACGGTCATGGTGTTCGACTCGAGGTCAAACGGCGGGTTCGTCGCCACGCTGTAGACCATGCCGTCGATACGACCGCTTGTCGTCATCGTGACGTCGAAGATGCGCTCGCAGTCCTCCTTCTTGGCGACATCCGCCTCGACGGCATAGGCCCGGCCGCCCTCCGCGGTGATCAGTTCAACCGTTTCCCTTGCGGCTGCGATGTTTCGGTCGACGGCCACCACCTCCGCGCCGTGACGCGCGGCCAGAATGGAGATGGCTCGCCCGTTGCCCATGCCCGGTCCGGGCTGCTGCCCCGCGCCCACCACGACGACGACCTTGCCGGACAGGTCGAACGCCCTGCGTTCCTTGTGCTGAAAGTCAATCGACACGGTGTTTCCCTTCAATGAGTGTGAGATGCCTCGTGGTCATGCGTTGTGGATGGCGCGCTCTGGACAACCGGCGATCGCCTCGTTCACCGAGGCTTCGAGGTTCGCGGGTATCTCGGATGCAGCGGCCTCGGCGTAGCCGCCGTCGGTGATGGTGAACACCGACGGGCACAACGCGGCACAGACACCGTGGCCGCGGCACGAGTCGTCGTCGACGAAAACCCTCACTGCGTCGTGGCCCGAGGTTGGGCCGGGTCGACCGTGACGTGGATATCGGTGAGCCCGCGCAGGATGTAGGTGGGCACGTAGCCGTAGTGCCGGTCGTCGACAGGGCCGTGCACGGCGTCGTCGATCCTGATCTCGGTGGTGCGCTCGAGAAGTCGCGCAATGATCACGCGGCCCTCGGCCCGCGCGAGCGGAGCGCCGATGCAGCTGTGCACTCCTCGTCCAAACCCGATGTGCCGACGCGCGTTTGGCCGATCGGGATCGAATGTGTCGGGGTTCTCGAAGTGCCGGGGGTCACGATTGGCGGCACCGTAGTGGACCATGAGGGTCGTCCCTGCGGGGACGTCGACACCGCCGATCGTTGTGGCGGCTCGGGCCAGCCTGAAGTCGCCCTTGATGGGACTCTCGAACCGCAGGGTCTCCTCGATGAAGTTCCCGATGCCCTCCGGGGCCCTGCGCAGCCGGCCCTGCAGCTCGGTGTCCTCGGCCAGCAATTGGAGTGCCGTGGACAGCAGCCGGACCGTGGTCTCCTGGCCGGCCGAGAACAGATTGGCGGCGACGCGGACGACGTCGATGACCTCAGGAGTGGACCCATCCGGGAACGTGGCGAGCGCCATCTCCGTCATGACGTCGCCGCGGGGCGCCCTGCGCCGATCGTCGATGTAGTCGGTGAAGCGCCTGTAGAGGTACTCCAGCGGCGCGTGCTCCATGCTCGTGTCACCGTCGGTACTGCCCAGTGCCACATCGCCCGTGAGCTTCGCCGCGAGTTCTGCATGGTCCTCTTCGGGAACGCCCAGCAGGTCGGCGACGACGAGCAGGGCGAACGGGCTGCCCACTTGTCCGATGAACTCCCCGCCGCCTCCCGCCAGGAACGGGTCGAGCACCCGATCGGCGAGCCGCCACATGAACTCCTCGTTTTCCTTCAGTCGCTTCGGCGTGATCAGCCGCGAGAGCAGCGACCGATGCGCGGTGTGCTTGGGAGGATCGAACGACGGGAGTTGGTCACTGAAGGGCAGCCCGTCGCGATGCGCGTCGATCAGCGCGCTGACCTCAGCGCCGTCCAGACCCTCCAGGGGAACGGGGAAACCCGGCATGGGCCCCGTCGTCGAGTTGCACGAGGAGAACGTCTCAGGATCCCCGACCACGGCCAGAACCTCGTCGTAGCCGGTGACGACCATGACTCCGTGTACGGGTTCGCGCAGAACCGGGCTCGTGTCCCGCATGCGTTTGAGCACCGGATACGGGTCCGCGATCAACGCGTCGTCGTGGAAGAAGTCGAGATCTGCCACCCGCCCCTCGGTGGGGCTCGTTGCCGTCTCCGGCGAGTCAACGGTCGTCATATGCGTTCCTCGGGCTGGGGGTTTCTACTGACCAATCGTACAGTTGTTACCTGACCAACCGTACAGGCCAGATCTGTACGGTTGGTCAGCTAGAGTGGGCGATGTCAGTCATCCCACAGAGAGGCACCCGTGTGAGCAGCCACTCGACGGAGGACGGCGGGCCGACCAGGCAGCGCCTCATCGACGTCGCGATCGAGTTGTTCAAACATCACAGCGTCGCCGGCACGTCGTTGCAGATGATCTCCGACGAACTCGGCCTGACGAAGTCCGCGATCTACCACCACTTCCGCACACGCGACGAGCTACTCAGCGCCGTGATGGAACCGGTCGTCTCCGAGGTGAGCGCGCTCGTCGACGCTGCCGAGCGCCACCGCGGTGCCCGCGCACGCGCCGACCACATGCTCACCGGCTACGCCGCGCTCGCCGCAACGAATCGCGAGCTGCTCCCACTGCTCACCGGCGACCCCGGCGTCGTCGCGCTGTTGCGAACGCGGGCCGAATGGGCGGCGGTCGTCAAACGTCAGATGGCCCTGCTCGCCGGTGTCGAACCCGGCCTGGGCGGCCAGGTGAAGGCGGCGCTCGTCATGTCGGGAATCGCCTCAGCCGCGGGCGCCGACTACGGCGACGTGGACGACGCCGCACTTCGCGACCAACTGATCGCGGCCGGTCGGCGCACGCTCGGATTGCGCGCCAGTCGCGACTGATCCCGTGCCGTAAGCACCGGGTCGGGCTACCGTCGAACCGGTGACGGAGTCGCGATCGCGTCTGACCCGGCTCTGCGCCGTTGGAACCGTCTTGGTCACTCTCGCCGCGGTCCCGTCGTGTGGACAGTCCGCGCCTCCACCGCCGGCCACCGACACGCCGGCCACCAGCGCACAGGCCACCGGCGCACCGACAAGGTCCGCGCCTGCAGCCACCGCGGCCGTCGTCGCTCCTGCGGCTGATTTCGCACCTGTCGCCCAGCTCATCAACGACGCGATCGCGGCGCATCGGCTGCCCGGCGCGGTCGTCCAGATCGGGCACGCGGGCAAGATCGTCTTCCGCCAGGCTTTCGGCTCGCGCAAGCTCGACGGCGAGCCCGGGCTGAACGGGTCGCCCGCCCCCGCTGAGCCGATGACCGAGGACACGATCTTCGACCTGGCCTCCATGACGAAGGTCATTGCGACGACGACGGCCATCATGGCTCTGTACGAGCAGGGCAAGATCGACTTCGACGAACGTGTGCAGACCTACCTGCCGGAGTTCAACCCCACCAACGATCCCCGGCGCGCCGCGGTGACGCTACGCATGCTGCTCACCCACACCTCCGGCATAGCGGGAGATCTGAGCCTGGACGGTCCGTGGGGACTGGTCCAGGCCGACAAGGCCGAGGGCCTTCACCGCGCACTCGGCGCATGGGTGGTGTTCGCTCCCGGAGAGCTCTTTCACTACTCCGACATCAACTTCATTCTGGTTGGCGCGATCATCGAGAAGTTCACCGGCGAGCCTTTGGACGAATACGTGCAGGGCAACGTCTTTGCGCCCCTTGGCATGTCAGACACTCACTATCTTCCTGCGGCCAAAGCATGTGGCCCACATCAGATCCGCGGAAACGCGCTCGCACTCGGCGCGAACCTGCCGTGGATGGGCGAGTGCCCGGAGGGCACGTGGAGCACCGCTCTCCTGGCGCGCGTCGCACCGACGGCGCTGGACGAGGACACTCCGGGCATCAACCCCGACTACGGCAACCCGCTCCGCGGTACCGTGCACGACCCGACGGCACGCCGCATGGGTGGGGCGACCGGTAGTGCCGGGGTGTTCTCGACGGTCAACGATGTCGGCCTGTTCGCACAAGCCCTCCTCGATCGCCTCGCCGACCGCCCGAGCGCGTTTCCGCTGAGGCAGTCGACCGTGGCGCTGATGACGACTCCGCAACAGCCCGGACACACCGAGGAACAACTCGTCGCAGCCAACAACGCCAACAGGGAAGCCATCGCGCCGAACTATCCGGCCGTCAGCGGACAAGACCTCCGCGGATTCGGCTGGGACATCGACACCGCGCACTCCCGACCGCGCGGGCTGGTCTTTCCCATCGGCAGCTTCGGCCACACCGGCTTCACCGGAACAACGCTGTGGATGGACCCCGGGTCAAACACCTACGTCGTGGTGCTGGCGAACGTCATCCATCAGCGCGGCGGTCCACCGATCGCGAAGCTGAGCGGCGACGTCGCCACCGCAGCAGCCCGGGCGCTGCGTCTGTACGGCAACTAGCGCCCTGCGTCCTTCCGACGCCGATCGTGTCGATGCCGCCCAGGGCTTAGCGGATGGTTCCCGCTCCTGGAATCAACGGCAGATCCAGCGCGGTGACCCACCCTGGCTTGAGCGCGTTGACCGCGGGCACCGCGTTCAACGCACGCAGGCCGGTGGCCAGGCAGCCGGCGGTGGCGGCGTCGCGGCCGCTGCCGTCAGTGAACCGGAACGCGGTCTCCTGGGTGATTGATGGCGAGCCCTCGATCTCGACCCGGTACACGTCGTTGTCGTTGCCTGCGGGCCAGTGCGGTGCGGCGTCGAGACCGATGCGGTTGACGTGCTCGAGCTGGATCCTGTTCTCCCCGCGGTACACACCGTTGATGGTGAACCTGATCGCCGCGACGTTCCCCGGTTCGATCACACCCTTGGCACTGTTCCTGGGCACGTCGGTGACCCATTTCTCCCACGTGGTGGTGATCTCGTCGAGCTCGATGCCCACCGCGCTGGCGATCATCGGAACAGTTGCACCCCAAGCCATTACGAGGATCTCGGGGATCTCCAGCATCGCCTTGAACTCCGGCGGCCGCCCGATTCCCATCTCCTCCTCGTAATCACCCGCGTAATCGGTGTAGTCGAGAAGCTCGCTGGCGCGCACCGATTTCACCTCGCCACACAGGCCCATCAGCGTCATCGGAAACAGATCGTTGGCGAAGCCCGGGTCGATGCCGGTGGTGAAGCACGACGCCCCGCCCGCCTCGCAGGCGGCCTCGATCGGTTCCGTCCATGCGGCGGGGTTCTGGCTCATCGCGGGCCACACCCACGGCGTCATCGCCGTCGAACAGACATCGATGCCTGCCCGCAGGAAGCCGCCGATCACCCGGATGTTCTCGTCCGCGTGGCCTGCAGTGGGCCCGTAGTGCACCACTGCGTCCGGCCGCAACGCGATGAGGGCCTCGAGGTCGTCGGTGGCCGTGATCCCAGTGGGTTCGATGCCGCAGATCTCACCGGCGTCGAGCCCGACCTTGTCGGGATTGCTGACCCCGACGCCCACCAGTTCGAACATGGGGTGCGGCATGATCTCGGCAATCACCATCTTGCCGACGACGCCGGTGCCCCATACAACAATTCGCTTGCTCATCGTGATAGCTCCCCTGCGTTGACCTGTAGGTGTTGTCCGGTGACTGCCTTGGAAAGGTCGGAGAGGAAGAACGCCACCGTGTCCGCGACCTCTCCGTCTTCTGCCATCCGCCGCAACGGGAATCCTCCGGCGATGCCGTCGAGCACCTCCTCGGGGGATACGCCGTCCGTCTGCGCCTTGTAGTCGACGTACATCTGGACCGGCGGGCCCCACATCCAGGACGGCACAACCATGTTGACGCGAATGTTGTCGGCGCCGAGTTCGTCGGCCAGGTAATAGGTCGCGGTCAGCAGCGCACCCTTCGTGGACGCGTAGCCGGCCTGAGACAGCGATGGCTTGAACATCGACTGCGAGCCGATGAACACCACAGAGCCGCCGCCCGCCGCCTTCAGATGCCGGTGCAACGCGCGCACCACGTTGTATGCGCCGAGCACGTTGGTGTCGTGGGCCTTACGCCAGTCATCGGGTTTCATATCGTGCAGTCCGCCCCAGGCGTTCTCGAACGCGGCGACCTGCACCAGCCCATGGACCTCCCCGAATCGGCTTGCCGCGGCGTCCGCGAGTTCCTCACACGAGGCCGGGTCGGTGATGTCGGTGGGCACCACGGCGACGCGTTGGCCGTCCGGGTCGAGTTCGGCGGCGATCGACTTCAGCTTGTCGTGGCTACGCGCGGCAAGAACCACCCGTGCGCCCTGCCTGAGCGCACTGGTCGCACATTCCCGGCCGAGGCCGTCGCCGACCCCCGTCACCACGATCGTCTTGTTCTCGAGAATCACGGCATGAGTCTGACATGTTTGACAGCTTGAGTTCAAGCAGTAAAGTCGATTCAAATGAGTGCGAACGCAGCCAAGCGAGTGCCGTGGTCAGGATCGACGCCTGCGACGGCCGAGGATTCTCGCGAGCGCATCCTCGCCGCCGCGGTGCGATGTGTGGAAACCGTTGGTGCACAACGGGCAAGCACTGTGCTGATCGCGCGGACGGCCGGAGTTTCACGACCGACGCTGTACGCCTATTTCGCAAACCGCGACGAACTGGTCGAGCTGGCCTCGCAACAGGCCATCCGCCGAGTGGTTAGCCGCATGCAGGATCATTGTCGCGACTATGCGAGCGCGAGCGAGCGCGCAGTCGAGGCGTTGATCTACGCCATCTACGACCTGCGCCACGAGCCCGCGATGGACACGCACTTCGCGATCGAAGACGTGATCCGCGGGCCGCTGAGCCGCGACGAACTCTGGTTTGCCCGCCAGGCTTTGGAACCCGTCGCCGAACTGTCACCGACAGTGCACGCGACGATGGACGACGCCGCCGAGCTCTACAGCCGCATGCTGATCTCACTGCTCATTCGAGAGCCCATGGAAGCGCGCACCAGGGAACAGGACAGAGCGTTTCTGCATCGTTGGTGGCCGCGCGCGCTCGGCGTCGACGCGCCCTAGCTGGTCCGTCGTTTCATGTCGACGCGGGCAGCACGACGCTCACGCGCCGCGCCCCGCCTCTGCCTCATCTGCTCGCGTCAGGCCGGCAAGGCCTATGAGGTCCTCGTGGAGCTCGAACCACACCGTGTGGTAGCTGTCGACGATGGGCTTCGAGACGAAGCCGTGCTCGCCGGCCGCCACCCGGTCCGCGGCCTTAACGAGACGTGTTCTGTAGTGCCCCAGTCGCGGTGCCACATCGGCGATCTGGTCGAGTAGCGGAAGTGCCCGCTGATGTAGGGCCTGCAGGCGATCGAGCACGGCACCGTCGTACTCGCCGTCGGTGTGGTCGTTGGGCTGGTCAGGGCCGCGCATCTGCCAGTCGGTGATGACTTCCCTCAGTTCGAGGTTGTGCTCGGTGAATGTGCCGTAGATCTGCTCCACGGCCGCCGTGTCGACTATGCGATGCTCCGCTGCAACGAGATTCGTGCACCGCGCGCGCCCGGCCGGTGTGATCCGGAAACCCCTGGGCGTCGCCGCTATCAGTTCACGGGTCACGTACTCATCCAGCTGCCTGCCGACGTCGGCGGCATCTGCATCCAGGCTGAGGGCGATGGTGTCGGGAGAGACCCGCCCCTTCATTGCGACGAGGCGCAGGATCGTCAGTTCGTCGATCATCTCAATCTCCGCTCAACTGATCGACGGTTCGTGTCCGCTCCAGAAGCAACAGCAGTACCGGCAGAGGATGCTCCGCCGCCAGCGCACCGCCTCCAGATGCCAGCGCCGCCGTCAACGCTGACCGATCGTGGTGGTCCACCACCGGTAGGCCGGCGGCCTCCGGGATGCCAACCTTGTGCACCCGAATCGGACTTCGCTCTCGCGCCCAGTCCAGGAGCGCCGCCATGTCCGGGTCCTCGTCCTCCGACGGCTGGGTGAGCGCCAGCCGCCCCGCGTACACCTTGCCGGTCGCCCCGTCCACGGTGACATCAGTGTTCGCGAGCCCCCGAAACGCGCCCTTGCCGCAGCCCACCACACACGGGGTGTGCAGTTCACGACTCACGACCGCGGCATGCGATGTGGCTCCACCCCGTTCGGTGATCACAGCGCGGGCCGCGATCATTCCGCCCACGTCGTCGGGGCTTGTGGTCTCGCGGGCCAGCACGACATCCTCGCCATCGTCGAAGGCGTCCTCGGCCGACTCGCCATCGGTGACCACACGGCCCACTCCGACGCCTGGGCAGGCCGGCAGTCCGGCGGCCACCACCGTGGCATGGGCGAGCGCCGACGGCTCGATGACCGGTGTGAGCAGGGTGTCGAGCTGGGCGGGCGTGACGCGGGCCAGCGCCGCGTCGATGTCGATCAACCCCTCCCGCTGCAGCGCCACCGCGATGGCGACCGCCGCCTGGGCCGACCGCTTCGCCGCTCGGGTCTGCAACAGGTAGAGCTTGCCGGCCTCGACGGTGAACTCGATGTCCTGGACATCGGCGCCGTCCCTCTCCAGCCAGGTCGCCGCCTCGAGAAGTTGACGGTGAATTGGGGGATGCCTCTCGGCGAGCGCGGACAGGGGCAGCGGATCGCACTTGCCGCTCACCACGTCCTCGCCTTGACCACGGGGCAGCCACTCGCCGAATGGCGCGTTCTCTCCGGTCAGCGGGTTGCGGCTGAACAGCACACCCGTGCCCGAATCGTCGTCGAGGTTGCCGAACACCATGGCTTGAACGGTGACCGAGGTGCCCGCCATCGTGCCCTCGAGCCCGTGATGACGTCGGTAGGACACCGCGCGCGGTGAGTTCCAGGACTCGAACACCGCGGTGACCGCGGAGCGCAGCTGCACGAACGGATCGACGGGAACCTGCCCGTCGTCCGGGTTCACGACCTGCCGGAACAGGTCCTGAAATCGCCTATGAGTGTTCTCGGCGAACGGCGCGCCGCACCGGTCGGCGAGGATCCGTTCGACCTCGCCATTGATGCCGAGGTTCAGCACCGTGTCCATCATCCCGGGCATGCTTGCCGGGGCGCCGCTGCGGACCGCCACCAGAAGTGGAATGGGTCCGCGGCCGAAAGTGTGATTGGACTCGGCCTCCAACCACGAGATGCCGTCACGAATCTGCGGCCACAGTCGGGCCATCAGGTCATCGCTTGCCTCGAAGTACTGCTTGCACGCGTCGACCGTCACGGTGAACGCTGGCGGCGTCGGGAGTCCCGCGGCGCGGATCCTGGACAGACCGTATGCCTTCCCGCCCACCAATGTGCTGGAGAGGATGCGACTGCCGTCGAGACGGACGACAAGCTGCCCCTGCTCGACCCGGCCGTCCTCTGCCCGGCCGTCGGCGACCGAACCCCCTAGGGCGGACGACGGAGAACTCACTACGACTCCTCATGCCAACGTGATGTCACCAAAAACTAGCCAGGTCTGTGATGAACCTGCCAAGTGGTCTACCTCCCGACAGTAGAAGAGTGTGATGGAACACCGAGCCACATCCCACCGGCACAGCTCCGGAACCACCACCGCACTTGCCCGCCTCTGAGCGACAAAACGCGTGCTGTCGGTCGGGCGTGCCACGTTGGGTCCATGACTGACCCGGTACGACTGCGCGGCATCGAACTGCGCTACGCGCTGACCCTGTACCTGTTCCAACACGGACGGTGCACGGTCAAGGAGCTGATCGACGGACTCAGGTGGCAGGGCTTCGAGTTCAGCGGAAGACCGTCGAAGGCGGTGTCGGACGCGCTGCGATGGGAGACGAAGATCGGGCGCGTCTACCGGCGCGGACGTGGCCTCTACGGGCCGGCGTCGATGCCCCGCTCGACCGAGTACCGCATTCATCAGCGGGTGCTTTCGCTGCGGGAGAGGGCAAGCGAGGCCCATTGTCGCTCAGAGGCGGGCAAGTCCGGTGTCGGTTCTGACGGGCTCGCGGGCCTCTAAGCCTGCAGAACCCCGACCACCCACACCACCGTCGCCAGCAGCGCGCCGGTCAGCTCGACACCCACCGACAGCGCAACACCCTTGATCGCGTGCACCGTCGAGGCCCACGCCCTGCGTTGATCGCGCCGCTTGGCCAGCTCCGCCAGATAGATGCCCAGGACGAACCCCAGCACCAAGCCCAGCACGGGCACCACGAAGAACCCGATAATGCCGAGAACGCCTCCCGCGACCAGGCTCCACGTGCCCACGTCGGCGTTCCGCATCCGCCGCGCCGGCCACAGGTACTTCGCCAGCAGCGTGGCACCAAGGATCACGGCCACCACCGCCAACGTCACCCACGCCGCGGTCGTCTGCTCCACGAACGCCCACACCGCGATCGCCGCGAACACCAGCAGCGTGCCGGGCAGGAACGGGATGACGACGCCCACGATGCCGATCGCGATGGCAACCGCCACGAGGGTCAGTCCGAGGGCGTCCATCACCAGAGCTTAGGGGCTCAGCGCGTCGACCTGCCGGGCCAAGTCAACGAAGTCGTCGGCGACCAAGTCGAACTCGCCGTCCTGCACCTTCGGTGGCCTGCGCCCAGGCCCGCGTTCAAGCGGCCGTGCGACATAAGCCGTCATCAGACCCGCGTCGCGGGCAGCCCGCAGGTCGCTGGGGTGCGCGGCGACCAGGGCGAGTTCACTCGGCGCGACGTCGAGCAGATCCGCACAGCCTAGATATGCCTCTGGGTCTGGCTTGTAGTGGTGGAACAGCTCGGCGGAGATCACGCAGTCCCACGGCAGGCCCGCGCGCTTAGCCATGTTCGTCAGCAGCGATACGTTCCCGTTCGACAGCGTCGTGATGGTCGCCGATCGCTTGAGGAGCGTTAGGCCCGCAACCGAGTCCGGCCAGGGATCGAGCCGGTGCCACGCACGGTTGAGTTCGTCGACCTCTGGTTCGGGAATCGAGTCGACCCCGGCGCGTTCGAGCAGGTCATCCAGGATCAGCCTGTGCAGTGCGTCGATCTTCAACCACGGCAGATCGCCGGTGCGCACGCGGTCCATCGCGGTCGGGTAACCGGCGCGCCAGTCATCGGCGAACTGCGCCCAGTCCTGTTCCAGCCCATGGCTTTCGCCAAAACTGGTCAGTTCTCGGATGACACTGGTTCGCCAGTCGACCACGGTGCCGAAGACGTCGAACGCCAACGCCCGCGGCCGCCGCATCATTGACTGTTCCTCATCACGGCTCGAGCACTAGCTTTCCCCGAATCTCACCCGCCGCAAGAGCCTCCACGGCAGCACGCCCCTCCGACAACGGGAAGCGCACAGGTGGCGGCGGCCGCAGTCCCCCAGCGACCAGCCGATTCACGCCCTCGCCGATCTCGGCTCGCGCGCCGGGAGTGCGATTCACGAACTCGCCAAGCCCCACACCAACGACCGAGACGTTGCGCAGCAGCAGTCGGTTCACCTTGACGGTGGGAATCCCGCCGCCGGAGGCGAATCCGATGACCAGTAGCCGTCCCTCGGTCGCCAACACCCGGATCGCATCGTCGAAGGCATCGCCGCCGACCGGATCGACCACCACGTCGACACCTCGGCCGTCGGTGTGATCGCGAACAGCCTGCGCCCAACCGTCAGTCAGCGGCAGCACGACGTCTGCGCCCAGCGACTCGACGAACTCGTTGGCGCCGGTACGGTGCACCATCGCAATCACCTTGGCGCCCATGGCCTTCGCGATCTGAATGGCCGCGGTTCCGACGCCGCCCGCCGACCCGAGAACCAGCACGGTCTCACCGGCTCGCAACGCGGCCCGGCGCTCAAGCGCGAAGTACATCGTGTAGTAGTTGCCGAGCAGCGCCGTGGCCGAGGCGTCGTCGATACCGTCGGGCGTGGGGATGACGGCGTCCGGGGACACCGCCACCGCCTCGGCCCAGCCGCCGAGCATCGACAGCGCCGAGACCCTTTGGCCCGGGGTCACACCCGAGCCTGCGGGTGCAGACCGCACCACACCCGCGATCTCGGTGCCCGGCACGAACGGGGGGTTCAGCTTCAGCTGGTACTCACCCTTGATCAACAGCAGATCGGGGAAGCAGACGCCGGCCGCACCGACGTCGACGATCACCGCGGAGTCACCCGCGATGTCATCGACGTCGGTGTAGATCAGGCCAGATGGCCCTGACAGCTCTTGCGCAACAAGGGCTTTCACTCATTCAGCCGAGCTTGAAGGCGGCCTGCTGCGCTGCGGACAGGTCGGTGATCTCGCCCCACTTGGCGGCCACGTCATCGATGGACGGCACGCCGTCGGAGAACGTGACGCCCGCGTTCTGGAACAGCGCGGTCCGCTGCACCTTGCCGCCACCGACGATGAAGACGGCATCGGTGTCGGGCACCTCCTCGGTGCACAGGTAGGCCACCACTGGCGCCACGTACTCGGGCGTCAGCTTGTCGAAGACCTCCTTGGGGAGGATGTCCTCGGTCATGCGGGTCGCGGCGATCGGGGCGACGGCGTTGGCCTTGATGTTGTACTTGGCGCCCTCCTGGGCCAGCGTGTTGATCAGACCGACGAGCCCAAGCTTCGCGGCGCCGTAGTTGGCCTGACCGAAGTTGCCGAACAGGCCGCTGGTCGAGGTCGCGACGACGATGCGGCCGAAGCTCTGCTCGCGAAAGTGCGGCCATGCGGCGCGCAGCACGTTGTAACCGCCGTACAGGTGCACCTTGAGAACGGCATCCCAGTTCTCGAACGTCATCTTGTGGAACGTGCCATCGCGCAGAATGCCGGCATTGCTGACCACACCGTGGACCGCACCGAACTCGTCGATCGCGGTCTTGATGATGTTCTCGGCGCCCTCTGCTTCGGCGACGCTGTCATAGTTGGCCACGGCGCGGCCGCCGGCCTCCTTGATCTCGGTGACGACCTGGTCGGCCATGTTGTGGCCGGCGCCGCTGCCGTCGCGGCTGCCGCCGAGATCGTTGACGACAACACAAGCCCCCTCGCGGGCCAGGGTCAGGGCGTACTCGCGGCCCAACCCTCCCCCGGCTCCGGTGACGACGATAACGCGATCCTGCACTCCGGGCATGAAGTTCCTCTCTGTCAATGATGGGCGAGTCGGCCGAACTAGAACAGCTTTCGGGCCAGCTTCCACGCCTTATCTGTATACGGCGGGTAGATCATCGCGGTTAAGTCGGGTCGGGTTGGCTTGGTCAGCACCGACTTGCGGTGACTGAACTCCTCGAAGCCGAACCTGCCGTGATAGGCACCCATACCCGACGGGCCGACACCGCCGAACGGCAGTTTGGTGGTGGAGAACTGGAACAGCAGGTGGTTGACCAGCATGCCGCCGGCCGACACCTCCTTGATGACCCGCTCACGCACGCTCTTGGCCTTGGTGAACAGGTACGCGGCCAGCGGTTTGGGCCGCGAGTTCACGAAATCGATTGCCTCGTCCAGGGATTTGACCGTGACGATCGGCAGAATCGGTCCGAATATCTCGTCGCGCATCAACGGCTCGTCCAGATCCGGGTCGACGACCACCGTGGGCTGGATCTTCATCGCGGCAGCGTCGGATCCACCGCCGACCGCGACCTTTCCCTTGGTGGCGGCCAGTGAGGCGACCAGCCGATCGAAGTGCCGCTGGTTCACGATGCGCTTACCGGACGGGTCGCCGGCCTCGAACTTCTCAACCGCGTCGCGGATCTTGTCGACGAGCTGGTCACGGATCGAGGCGTCGGCCAGGACGTAGTCGGGCGCGATGCAGATCTGCCCGGAGTTGATCAGCTTGGTCCACGCGATGCGCTTGGCTGCGACGTCGATATCGGCATCGGCGGCCACGATCACCGGGCTCTTGCCGCCCAGCTCGAGGGTGACGGGGGTCAGGTGCGCGGCCGCGCTCTCGTAGACCTTCCGGCCGATCTCGGTGCCACCGGTGAAGCACAACTTGTCGAAGCCCTGTGCGATGAGTTCCTGGCTGACCGCGCCGTCGCCCTCGACCACGGCGATCGCATCGCGGTCCATGTACTTCGGCACCAGCTCGGCCATCAGCGCCGACGACGCCGGTGATACCTCAGAGGGCTTGAGCACCACCGCATTTCCGGCGGCGATCGCACCAATCGCGGGCCCCAGCGTCAGCGCGAACGGGAAGTTCCAGGCGCCGATGACGAGCACCGTGCCGAACGGCTCGTACTCGATCCAAGCGCGGCCCGGCAGCTGCGCCTTCTCCAGCAGCCGGTGCTTGCGCTTGGCCCACTTGCCGACATTCTTGGCGGCGTCGGCCGCCTCACCGGCAGTGCTGGCGATGTCGGCGAGCCACGCCTCGAACGGCTTGCGACCGAGGTCTTGGGCGAGCGCGTCGGCGATGGCGGACTCGTTCTCGGTGACGAGTCGCTCGAGGGCGCGCAACTGCTGCTTGCGCCATTCGATGTCCCGGGTACGGCCGGTGGCGAACGTCTTGCGGACCCGGGCGACGACGCCGGGGATATCGAATGTCGTCGCTGCCGAGCTGGTTGACGCGGTGACGTCGGTGGATTCTGTGGTCATGAACGTCCCTTCCGGACCTGACGAGAACCCGATCCTAACCAACCACCCGGTTGGGCAACAGGGCGTCGCCAGCCGTTGGGCTAGAGACGGTGCACCTAGAGGCGGGTACCCACCACGAACTCGGAGTAGGAGTCCTCGTCGGTCTGGTCGGTCAGCACCCAGCGCCCGAGGCGTCGCATCTCGCTGTCGGAGGCGACGCTGGCCGCGGTCCAGCCATGCTCACCCAGCCACGTGGCGACGTTGGCCCGGGCGGGGTCGTTGTACATCAGTTCCTGCACGTCGAGCGCATCGGCCATCGCGAATTTCGTGGCGATGCCCTGGAAGCGCTCCCGCATCCGGGCACGACGCTCCTCGGAGTGCACGCCGACCGTCTCGGCGGCCACCCGACTGCCGGGTGCGCTCAACTCGGTGATCCGATCGAAGAGCCCGTCCTGGGCGTCGGCGGGCAGGTACATCAGGAGCCCCTCGGCCAGCCAGGCCGTCGGCGCGGACGCGTCGAAGCCGGCCTCGCGCAGTGCGGTGGGCCAGTCGAAACGCAGGTCGACCGGCACCTCGCGCAGGTCGGCGGTGGGCTTGACCCCGTTCTCGTCCAGCGTCTGCGCCTTGTAGGCCAGCACCTTGGGCTGGTCGATCTCGAAGACGACGGTGCCCGCGGGCCAGTTCAGGCGGTACGCCCTCGAGTCCAGACCCGAGGCGAGGATCACGACCTGGCGGATACCGGCCTCTGCGGCCTTGGTGAAGTAGTCGTCGAAGAAGTGCGTCCGAACCGCCTGGTAGTTGCCCATGTGCTCGAAGATCGTGGCGACCTCGACATCGGCCTCAGCGACCTTGGCCACAAACGAGTCATCGAGCATGTACTCCCACAGGCCGGTTCCGGCGCCGGCCACCAGCATCTTGGCGTACGGGTCGCGGATCAGCGGGGCGTCGCGCTCAGTCTCGCCAGCGCGGGCGGCCGCGACCATGACCGCGGTCGAGCCGACGCTCGTGGCGATATCCCAGGTGTCGTCGTGACTGCGCAGTGAACTCATGGTGTCAATCCCTGGGGTCAAAGCGGCGTCGCGCGCCGCCGCGGAGGCGAAGGAACAATCGTTCACGATGCTACCGAAAAGCTTAGGTTAGCTAGTCGCTACCGTGCCGACGCCCGACGCCTGGTTGCCAAGACGCGTCGCCAGCGGCCGTCACCGACGGAGCCGAGTTACTCCGACAAAGTCCAGAGCTTGTTCGCCAGGAGGAGCTCCAATTTCTCCACGATCACGCCCAACTCGTCATGACTACCGACATAACCGGCGTAGAAGCCCATCCCCCACATCACCGCGACCAGCATCTCGACCAGAGTGGACACGTCGGTGTCCGTGGTGAGTTCACCCCGGGTGATGGCGTCCGTGACCGCCCAGCTGACGAACGCCCGGGAGGCCTTGAGCGAGTTGTGCTCATCGCGGCTCAGCTCGGGGTGGCGCTGCGACTCCAATACCGACGTCACCAGGAACGCCGCAGACGACCGGTCGCGCGAATCCGCCTGCATCGCAGCCGAGAAGAACGCCGTCAGCCGCTTCAGCAGTGACGTCTCGACCTCCGCCTTAGCCATGCCCGCGGCAACGACCATTTCGTTTGTCTTCTCCACTACTTCGCGATACAAGACACGCTTGCTGGCGAAGTAATGATTGATCGCTGGTCGGGTCAGATCGGCGCGGATCGCGATTGCCTGGAAGGTCGCGGCATCGTAGCCGAGTTCGCTGAAAACCTCCCGAGCGGCTCGCACGATGCGCTCTCTCGTCTCAGCCGCCTTCGCTGCGGGCGGACGTCCTGGACCCCGTGTTGCGGTATACGGCACAGTCAAATTGTGCCACACGCCGCGTCGGCGTCCGACCCCAAATCATTGCCGAACTATTTCGTCTTTCCCGCCAGCAAACTGTGAACGACGAATAACGCGGCGTTTCGCAGCCACGGACGACCATTTGCCGATCATGAAACGGGATCGCCGACGGGACCGCGCGTGGCCGACTACCTCCCAATGCGAACTATGGTGCTCGCATGGGGGGAACCATGTCACGAGAGTCATACCTGGAGACAGGCCTGGACGTGCTGTCCGATCGGGGATACGGCGGCTTGAAGCTCGCCGAGGTGTGCAACCGCCTCGGCGTCACGACCGGCTCCTTCTATCACTACTTCAGCAGTTGGTCGGCCTACGGCCAGGAACTGATCGCGCACTGGGCGCACAACCGCACGACAGGCCTCGCCGCGGTCATCGATGCCGAACCCGACCCGAGGCGCCGCGTCGACGTGCTGGTCAAGGAGGCGCTCGTGCTGTCTCACGGCGCTGAGGCGGCGATCCGGGTCTGGGGTTCCATCGATCCAGCGGTGTCCAAGCTGCAGTCCGAGGTGGACCAGCAGCGTTTCGACGTCCTGGCCGATGCCGCCGTTGAGATCCTGCAGAACGACCACCAGGCACAGGTGTTCGCGACAGCTGCCCTGTATCTCCTGATCGGCTGCGAGCAGTCCACCCTGCCGAGGGTTCCCGCCGACCTCAAGTGGATCGCCGAGCAGTTACTCAACATGCTGGACACCGGCGCCTTCAGCACCGTGACCGACGTGAACTGACTTCTGCGGGCGCGGCGGTGGCCGCCACGGGTCTACCATCCGGGGCATGCTGAACCCGGCAGGTGTGCGGCACCGGGTTCAGCGGCGGCTCGCCGAGCGAGATCCCGAGCGCGACGCGCTGCGTCGTGCAGTCCGCGCCGCGATCGTCGTACCCATCGTGGCCGCCCTCGCGTTCCTCATCGGAAGCGGCTCGCAGACACCGATGTTCGCCATCTTCGGTTCTGTCGCACTTCTCGTCATCGTCGACTTCCCGGGGAACCGGCCTGCGCGAGCAGTGGCCTACGGCGGCCTCGGCTTCAACGGCGCCGTCCTCATCACGATCGGCTCGCTGGTGGCGCCGATCCCGTGGCTCGCGGTGACGCTGATGTTCGTGCTCGGAGTGGCGGTGACGTTCTCCGGCGTGCTGTCCGAGATCGTGGCCGCCGGCCAGCGCTCGACGCTGCTGACGTTCGTGCTGCCGGTGTGCACGCCGCCCGGGCCCATCCCCGACCGGCTGCTCGGGTGGGCCATCGCGTTGGCGGTCGGGGTGCCCGCCGCGCTGTTCCTGTTCCCGCCGCGCCATCACGACGACCTGCGCAGGCACGCCGCCGAGGTGTGCCGGACGCTGGCGGATCGCCTCGACGGTGACGCCACAGACGAACAGCTGTCGGCGGCGATGGGAGCGCTGCGCGCCAACTTCCTCGGCGCGGACTTCCGCCCCGTCGGCTTGACCGCGGGCAGTCGCGCGCTGGTCCGCGTCGTCGACGACCTGCAGTGGCTGTCCGACCGCGTCACCGACACCAGCGGCGAGCTGTTGGCGCAGATGCGCGCCCCGGTGGTGCGGGTGCTGCGCGACTCGGCGCTGGTGCTCACGACGTCGCCGTCGGCGGGTCGCGACGTCTACCGCGCCGACCTCGGGGCCGCCCTTGGCGAGCAGAAGGCCGTCGCGCAGAGCCGCTACCGCGACGACATCGTCGAGATCCTCGGCGAGGACAACAACGCAACCGCCATCGCAGTGGGCCGAAAGCTGCTGACACGGCGCACGATATCGGCGGCCGTCGGCGCGACGGGACGGACCATCGGCGTCGCCGCGGCGGCCGACGCCAGGCCGGTGTGGGCACGCGTGCTGGGACGTCGGCTCCCCCACTCCGGTGCGAGCGACCGAGTGATGGGGGAGTCCGAGGCGCTGGCGTATCTGACCACCGGCTTCGTCGCCACCCGCGCGGTGGTGGTGCGCAACAGCGTCCGCACCGGACTCGGACTGGCGATCGCGGTCGCCATCACGCATGTGTTCCCCGTCGAGCACGGCTTCTGGGTGGTGCTCGGCGCGATGTCGGTGCTGCGCAGCAGCGCGTTGACGACGGGCACGCGGGTGGTCCGCGCGGTGATCGGTACCGGGCTCGGCTTCCTACTGGGGGTGGTGTTCATCGAGTTGATGGGCGTCGAGCCGGCGGTGATGTGGGTGATGCTGCCGATCGTGGCGTTCGGCTCGGCCTACGTGCCGGAGGTCGCGTCGTTCATCGCCGGCCAGGCGATGTTCACGATGATGGTGCTGATCATCTTCAACCTCATCGTCCCGACAGGGTGGAGCGTCGGTCTGATCCGCGTCGAGGACGTGGCGGTCGGCGCACTCGTCGGGGTGGTGGTGTCGGTGCTGCTGTGGCCGCGCGGTGCGACGGCGGCGGTCGCGCGGGCGGTGGAGGCGGCGCGCGCCGTCGGCGGCACCTACCTGGCCGCGGCAGTGCACCGCGTCACCCGCGGCGCCTCGGAGGCCGCCAACGACCGCGTCTTCGCGCTGGGCTCGGCCGCGATGTCGGCGTCGCGGACCCTCGATGACGCCGTGCGCCAGTACCTCTCGGAGAGCGGCGGCTCCACCGACCGGCGCGCACCGGTGATCCGGTCGGCCAACCGGGCGATCAGGCTGCGCAACGCCGCGGAGCTCATCGCCGACGTGGTGCCGCCGCCGCTGACGGCCTACCCGAAGGTCCGCGACATCCTCGAGGCCCACACCGGCGCGGTGTGTGAGCGCCTCGCCGGGACACCCGTGCGGGAGTACGCGCCAATCAGCGACGACTTCGTCCTGGCGCTGCGCGCCGAGGCGACCGATGACGCACTGTCGGTGTCGGCGGCGCTACCCCTGGTCACCGTCGCGGCGATTCTCGGCGAACTCGAGCTGCTCTACCCCGACCCCGACCCCGACCCCGACCCCACCCGCCGCGATTTCGGCGCGGTTAGGAGCGGTGGCCGCTCCTAACCGCGCCGAAGTCGCTAAACGCGGTGGGGGTGGAGCGCGTTCGGCGGGATCGCGCCGAACCGGCCCGCGTTGAAGTCCTCCATCGCGTCGATGATCTCGCTCTTGGAGTTCATGACGAACGGCCCGTAGTGGACGACCGGCTCACGAATCGGCTTGCCACCGAGGATCAGCACCTCGAGCGCGGGACGGTTCGAGTCCTGGCTCGCGGCGGCCGCGACGCTGATCCGGTCACCCGGACCGAACACCGCGAGCTGGCCCTGCTGAATGGGTCGCGCGACGGGGCCGACGGTGCCCTGCCCGGACAACACGTAGACCAGGGCGTTGAACTCCCGGTTCCACGGCAGGTTCAGAAGCGCACCCGGCTCGATCGTGGCGTGCGCCAACGTGATCGGAGTGTGCGTGGCGCCGGGGCCCTGGTGTC
The DNA here is from genome assembly GCF_022557175.1 of Mycolicibacterium sp. YH-1. The sequence continues at coordinate 7,185,884 of NZ_CP092915.1, forward strand.
CGCCGACCTCGCCGGCGATGACGCGGACCAACGCACCACCGTCCTCGGACGACAACAGCTTGACCTCACCGCCCTCGATGGCCTGGTACTTGGGTGTCGCGAACTTGTCGGCCTTGGGCAGGTTGACCCACAGCTGAACACCGTGGAACGTGCCACCACTCTCGACCAGTTCGGCCGGCGGGGTCTCGATGTGCAGCACACCCGAGCCGGCGGTCATCCACTGTGTGGCGCCGTCGGTGATCAGGCCGCCGCCACCGTGTGAGTCCTGGTGGGCGAAGCGTCCGTCGATCATGTAGGTGACGGTCTCGAACCCGCGGTGCGGGTGCCAGTCGGTGCCGCGGGGCTCGCCGGGCTGGTACTCGATCTCACCCATCTGGTCCATGTGAACGAAGGGGTCCAGCGCGGCGGAGCTGACTCCGGCGAAGGCGCGGACGACGGGGAAACCCTCGCCCTCGTAGCCGCGGGGGCCGGTGGTGATCGAGCGCACTGGGCGTTCGGTGTCCGACGGCGCGGGGGCCCCAACGCGGGGCAAGGTGAGCGTGTCGGCGGTGATGGCGGGCATCGGTACCTCCTTGATTCGGAACTACCGGATATAACCGGACCGCAGTCCGATTATTCCCCCGCGCACTCCCGTCACCCTCTGGAGCAGGGAGAAGTCAGGTCAGCGCGGAGGTGGCGGCGGCCCTCGCCTCGGCGGCGGTGGCCGTCGCGAGCGCCGCGTCGGCTGCGGCGCGGCACTGCGCGAGCGTCACCTGCGCGAGCTTCGCGCCGACACCCGCGATGGCCGTCGAGGCCGCCGACAGCGACGACACCCCAAGGCCGACGAGCACGCAGGCCAGCAGTGGATCGGCGGCGGCCTCGCCACACACGCCGACGGGCTTGTTCACCGCGTTGCCGGCCTTGGCCGCCATCGCGACAAGCGCGAGCACCGCGGGCTGCCACGGATCGGTCAGCGTCGCGAGTTCGGCCGACATCCGATCGGCAGCCATCGTGTACTGCGTGAGGTCGTTGGTGCCGATCGACAGGAAGTCGACGTGCTGCAGGATCCGGTCGGCCAGCAGCGCCGCGGCAGGCACCTCGATCATCACCCCCGGCGTCAGACCGAACGAACGCGCCTGGGCGGCAAAGGCTTCCGCCTCACCGGCGGTGGCGATCATCGGCGCCATCACCCACGGTTCGCTGCCGGTGCTCTTCGCGGCTTCGGCGATGCCCTGCAACTGCCGGGTCAGGATTCCGGGATTTCCGTCGGCGATGCGAATGCCGCGAACACCGAGCGCCGGGTTGGCCTCCTCGGGATGGCCCGCGAACTTCAGCGGCTTGTCCGACCCCGCGTCCAGCGTGCGCACCACCACCTTGCGGCCTCCGAATGCCTCGAGCACCTCACCGTAGATCCGCGCCTGCTCGTCGACTCCTGGCTCGGTGTCGCGGTTGAGGAAGCACAGTTCGGTGCGAAACAGGCCGACACCCTCGGCCGGGGTCTGGGCGGCGGAGCGCGCGGCGCCGCCGTCCTGCACGTTGGCCAGGATCGCGACCCGGTGCCCATCGGAGGTGGCCCCCGGCCCCCGCCACTGCTGGGCGGCCTCGGCCTCGCGGCGGGAGGCGGCGACGGCCTGCGTCGCCGTCTGCTCGTCGGGTGCGACGGTGACGGTGCCGAGCGTGCCGTCGACCATGATCATGGTGCCCGCGGGAACCGCGTCCAGACCGGCGACGGCCACCACGCATGGGATGCCGAGTTGGCGGGCGATGATCGCGGTGTGGCTCGTCGGGCCGCCGAGCGAGGTGGCGAGCGCGACCACCAAAGACGCGTCCAGACCCGCGGTGTCGACGGGCGCGAGGTCCTCGGCGCACAGGATCGAGGGCCGGTCGGGCACGGGCACGCCGGGTTCGGGCAGGCCGCTGAGTTCGGCGATGACGCGGTCGCGGATGTCGCGCAGGTCGGTGACCCGTTCGGCCATGAGGTCACCGGCCTTGGCCAGCGCCGTCGCGATCTTGTCGATGGCGGCGCCGACGGCGCGGGTCGCGGGCAGGCCGTCATTGATGCGCCGCTCGGCATCGCCCAGCCAGGCCCGGTCCTGCGCGAGCGTCGCCGTGGTCGCCAGGACCTCAGACGCCACCCCGGTTGCGTGACCAGCGCGCACCCGGAGCCGGTCCGCGACGGCACCGGTGGCGGCCAGAAGCCTGGCCACCTCATCCGGTCTGTTCGACTCCGCCACGTCGGCGACCGGTGCGTCGTCGAGCCTCGGTCGCGCACCCGGCCGGATCACCGGCGCGTACTGCACGCCGCCCACCGCCGGGACGCCCGGGAGCACCTGCCCGGAAGTGACGGGTGACGTACGGGGCTGCGTTGCGCTCATGTGATGCAGATTACTAGAAATCATTGACAAGTCAACACAGTCGGGAGTAAAACAACACATAACAACTTTTGAACTGCAACTTTCCCACACGAACGGATGCGCATGTACGCCGAAGAGCGCCAACAAGCGATCGCCGCGCTGGTGATCAGCCAGGGCCGCGCATCAGTCACCGAACTCGCCCGCACCTATGACGTCACCACCGAGACCGTGCGCCGCGACCTGGCCGCACTCGACAGGGCGGGCATGGTCCGGCGGGTCCACGGCGGCGCCGTCCCGGCCCGGGCATTGCACCTGGTTGAACCCGGCATCGGCGAGCGCGAGTCCACCCGCGCCGAATACAAGGACGCCATCGCAGCGGCCGCGACGGAGTTCTTCCCGCTCGACGGCGCCTCGGTGCTCCTCGACGCCGGCACGACAACGGCTCGCATCGCCACACACCTGCCGACCGACCGCGATCTCACCGTCGTCACGAACTCGGTGCCCGTCGCGGCTCGACTGGCACCCATCGCCTCGGTGTCACTGCACCTGCTGGGAGGTCGGGTGCGTGGGTTGACGCAGGCCGTGGTCGGCGAGCACGCGCTGCGCGTCCTCGACTCCCTGCGGGTCGACATCGCGTTCATCGGCACCAACGCCATCAGCGCGCGCCACGGGCTGTCGACCCCCGACAGCGAGGAGGCCGCGGTCAAGCGGGCGATGGTCCGCTGCGCGAACTACGTCGTGGTGGCCGCCGACTCCAGCAAGGTCGGACGGGAGGACTTCGTGAGCTTCGCGCCCATCTCCAGCGTCGACACCCTCATCACCGACAGCGAGATCAGCGACGGCGACCGGCAGGCACTGATCGACGAGGGCGTCGAGGTCCTCTGCGCCGAGGTGGCGTCGTGATCGTCACCGTCACACCGAATCCCAGCATCGACCGCACGGTCACGCTCGCCACACCGCTCACGCGCGGCGCCGTCCACCGGCTCACCTCCGCCATCTCCGAGCCCGGAGGCAAGGGCGTCAACGTCGCCCGCGCCCTGACCCTGGCGGGGCTGGACACACTGGCGGTGTTGCCCGCCGCCGACACCGATCCCATCGTGTCGGCGCTGCAGGCCAGCGGCGTCTCGTTCCGGTGCGTTCCGGTCACGGGTGCGGTCCGCACCAACGTCGCGATCACCGAGACCGATGGCACCACAACTAAACTCAACGAGCCCGGCGCGCTGCTCGACGACACCGCGCGCGCGGCGCTGACCCGCGCGGTGGTCGACGCAGCCGCGAGCGCGGCCTGGGTGGTGCTATCCGGTTCGCTGCCGCCGGGGCTGCCCGACAGCTGGTACGCCGAGGTGGTCGCCATGCTCGCGGCCGCGCCGTGCAAGGTCGCCGTCGACACCTCCGAGCGTCCACTGGCCGCACTGGCTGACGCGTTCGGCACCGCCGCCCCCGACGTGATCAAGCCCAATGCCGAGGAACTCGCCGGGCTGGTCGGCGCATCGGCCGAGGCGTTGGAGAACGCCGCCGCGGCAGGCGATCCCGAGCCCGTGGTGACGGCGGCCCACCAGCTGATCGAGCGCGGCGCACGCAGTGTGCTGGTCACGCTGGGCGCCGCAGGCGCAGTCCTCGTCGACGCGAGCGGGGCCTGGATGGCGACACCGCCGCCGATCACGCCGCGCAGCACCGTCGGTGCGGGTGATAGCTCGCTGGCCGGCTACATCCGCGCCGAGGCGGGTGGCGCCCCGCCACCACAGCGCCTCCAGATGGCGGTGGCCTACGGCAGTGCCGCCGCGGCACTGCCCGGTTCGGCACTACCGTCGCCCGGCCAGATCGACCTCGACGCCGTGGCGCTGTATGCGATCACACCGTCGCCCACCAATGCCCAATCCAGCACGAGGAAGTAGCGAGATGTCCATTATCAGCACCGATATGGTCGCCCTCGACGTCGACGCCGGCGGTGACAAGGAGTCCGTCATCCGCCTCCTCGCAGGCAGGCTGGCCGAGGCCGGACGTGCCACCGACCGCGAGGGTCTGATCGCGGCGGCCATGGCGCGCGAGGGCCAGTCGGCCACCGGGCTGCCCGGCGGCATCGCGATCCCGCACTGCCGTTCGCCGCACGTGGACGAGGCCACCATCGGGTTCGCGCGGCTGTCGCCCGCGGTCGACTTCGGCGCACCCGACGGACCCGCCGATCTCGCGTTCCTGATCGCCGCGCCGGAATCCGGTGGCGCCGAGCACATGCAGCTGCTGTCCAGCCTGGCTCGCGCCCTGGTCCGCAAGGAGTTCGTCGCATCGCTGCGCAACGCCTCGAGCGCTGACGAGGTGGTCGACCTGGTGGAGGGCGTCGTCAACCCGGCTCCAACCGCCGCTCCTGCCGCCGCGCCCGCACCAGCGCCCGCACCGGTCGAGGAGAAGCGCCAGCGCACCCTGGTCGCCATCACCGCGTGCCCCACCGGCATCGCACACACCTACATGGCGGCCGACTCCCTGTCCGCCGCCGCCACGGAGGCTGGTGTCACGCTGCACGTCGAGACGCAGGGCTCGTCGGGCAGCACGCCCCTCTCCCCTGAGACGATCGCCTCCGCCGACGCGGTCATCTTCGCCACCGACGTCGGCGTCAAGGACAAGGGCCGCTTCGCGGGCAAGCCCGTCGTCGCGTCGGGTGTCAAGCGGGCGATCAACGAGCCGGCCAAGATGATCTCCGAGGCGTTAAGCGCCGCAGCCAATCCCAACGCAGCACGCGTCGAGGCGGGCGCCGCGGAGTCCGCGAGCTCGTCGTCGTCGGGCGGTGTCGGCTGGGGCACGCGCACTCGGCAGATCCTGCTCACCGGCGTCAGCTACATGATCCCGTTCGTCGCCGCGGGCGGTCTGCTCATCGCACTCGGCTTCCTGTTCGCCGGATACGACATCGCCAACACCCCCGAGGGTCAGACCGACAACCTCGGCAAGATCATCGCGACCACCAACTCGCTGACCAACCTGCCGCCGGGCGGATTCGTCCAGTACCTGGGCGCGGTGCTGTTCACCCTCGGCGGGCTGGCCTTCTTCTTCCTGGTTCCCGCGCTGGCCGGGTACATCTCATTCGCGATCGCCGACCGGCCGGGCATCGCACCGGGTTTCACCGCCGGGTACGTCGCGGTCACCGTCGGCGGCGGCTTCATCGGTGGCATCGTCGCCGGCCTGATCGCCGGGTTCGCCGCGCTGTGGATCAGCCGGATCCCGGTGCCGCGGTGGGCACGTGGCCTGATGCCGGTGGTGATCATTCCGCTGGGCGCCACGCTGATCGTGGGTCTGCTGATGTTCTTCCTGCTGGGTCGCCCGCTGGCGGCCGTGACCTCCGGGCTGACCAACTGGCTCGGCGGCCTGTCGGGCACCTCGGTGATCGTGCTGGGCATCATCCTGGGTCTGATGATGTGCTTCGACCTCGGCGGCCCGGTGAACAAGGCGGCCTACGCGTTCGCCACCGCCGGGCTGAACGTCGCCGACCCGTCATCGCTGCGCATCATGGCGGCCGTCATGGCCGCCGGTATGGTCCCGCCGCTGGCGATGGCACTGGCGTCGACGCTGCGGCCCAAGCTGTTCACCGAGCCCGAGCGTGAGAACGGGCGTGCCGCATGGCTTCTGGGCGCATCGTTCATCTCCGAGGGCGCCATCCCGTTCGCGGCGGCCGATCCGCTGCGAGTCATCCCGTCGATGATGCTCGGCGGCGCGGCCACCGGCGCACTCATCATGGCCTTCGACGTCACGCTCAAGGCGCCGCACGGCGGCATCTTCGTGTTCTTCGCGATCGGCCACCTGGTGTGGTTCATCGTCGCGCTGGCCGTCGGCACCGCCGTCGGCGCGGTGGCTGTCGTCGCCGCCAAGCAGTTCTTCGCCGAACGCACCCCCGCAGAGCCCAGCACCGCGCTGGCCAACGCCTGATCACCCAATCAACGAGGAGAAATCATGCCCAGCAAGACAGTGACCGTCGGTTCCGCCATCGGACTGCACGCCCGCCCCGCCGCGATCATCGCCGAGGCCGTCGTCACCGCAGGAGTCCCAGTGACCCTGGCCATGGACGGCGGTGAGCCCGTGGACGCCGGCTCCGCGTTGATGATCATGACCCTCGGCGCCGGCAAGGGAGCCCAGGTCACCGTGGAATCCGACGACGAGGCGGCGCTGAGGACGGTCGTTGACCTGGTTGAACAGGATCTCGACGCCTGACAACACCTCCGGTGCGCGCCAAGAAACCGGAACGGAGCCCTATCAGCCACCGTTAGGATTGCGGCGTGCAACTGGACAGGGGGCGTGACGTCATGGAATGCGCCGGGCCACGGCGGCAAGATCGTTTGCTGCGAGGGGTTCGGAACAGGCGAGACGTGACGACGGTGGGGGAGATCGCATGGTGCATCGCTTAGCGGCGCTGTTGGCCGCGGCGACGTTGGCTTTGCTGTGCGCACCGCCTGCGGTGGCCGTCGAGCCGCCGACCATCGACCGGGGAGCGTTGCCGCCGGATGAGACGGGGCCCGATCAGCCCACCGAGCAGCGACGTGCGTGCTCGGCGCCGATGGTGTTCCCGAACTCCAACTTCGTCGACAAGCCTTGGCCCAATGCCTATCTGCGGCTCGGTGAGGCGCAGAAGTTCGCCACCGGCGCGGGTGTCACCGTCGCTGTCATCGACACCGGCGTGACCGGCTCAATGCGGGTGCCCGCGCAGCCTGGCGGCGACTTCGTCGACAAGGGCGGCGATGGCATGTCCGACTGCGACTCGCACGGCACGCTCACCGCGTCGCTGATCGCGGGCCGCGGCGCGCCGACCGACGGCTTCATCGGTGTGGCGCCCGACGCGCGGATCCTGTCGCTGCGCCAGACGTCGGACAACTTCCAGCCGGTCGGCGCGCGAACCGATCCGAACGACCCCAACAGCACCCAGACGGCGGGATCGCTACGCAGCCTGGCCCGTTCGATCGTGCACGCCGCCAATCTCGGCGCGCAGGTCATCAACATCAGCGAGGCCGCCTGCTACAAGGTGACCCGTCCGATCGATGAGTCCGGTCTCGGCGCGGCCATCGAGTACGCGACCAACGTCAAGAGTGCGGTGGTGATCGTCGCCGCGGGCAACACCGGGCAGGACTGCACCCAGAATCCGCCACCGGACGCCGCGGTACCCGCCGATCCGCGCGGGTGGCAGGAAGTGCAGACCATCGTCTCGCCTGCCTGGTACTCGCCGCTCGTGCTGACCGTGGGGAGCGTCGCCGAGAACGGTCAGCCCAGCAGCTTCTCGATGTCGGGTCCGTGGCTCGGTGCCGCGGCCCCCGGCGAGAACATCGTCGCGCTCGGTTACGACGGCAACCCGGTCAACGCCCTGCAGGGCCAGGACGGTCTCATCCCGATCAACGGGACCTCGTTCTCGGCGGCGTACGTGTCGGGCCTTGCCGCGCTGGTCAAGCAGCGCTTCCCCGACCTGACCCCGGCGCAGATCATCAACCGCATCACCGCGACCGCCCGCCATCCCGGCGGCGGCGTGGACAACTACGTCGGCGCGGGTGTGATCGATCCTGTGGCGGCCCTGACGTGGGACGTGCCGGAGGGTCCGAAGGACGTGCCCTACAGCGTCAAGCAGCTGCCGCCGCCGGTGTACATCCCGCCACCCGACCGCGGACCCATCACCATCGTCGTCATCGCCGGCGCCAGCCTGGTGCTCATCCTCGGGATCGGCGCGATGGCCCGACGCGCGTTGAGCCGTCGATGAGGACGCTGCTGGCGCACTTCGGCTTTCGCTTCACCACCGGGCATCTGCTGTGGGCGGCGGCGCTGATCCCGGCGGTCATCCTGGTGTTCATCCAGCTGGATCTGATGTGGCTGGGGATCACCCTCGCGGTGTTCATCGCGATCGCCGCGGTGCTCACGGTGCGCGGACGCAGGCTCGCCGGCTGGATCGTCGCGATCTTCTCCTGGCGCAGGCGTCACCGCGCCGCACCCGAGGCCCCGTCCGAGCCCGCCGTGGGTGCGACGGTCATGCCCGGCGATCATGTCGCGGTCCGGTGGCAGGGCGATCACCTGGTGTCGGTCATCGAGCTCGTGCCGCGTCCGTTCACACCGACGGTGATTGTGGGCGGTGAGGCGTTCACCGACGATGTGGTGAGCACCAAGCTGGTCGAGGACTTACTCAGTGCGCACTGCCCAGAACTGGAGGCCGACGTCGTCTCCGCCGGGCACCGAGTGGGCAAGACGGCCCCGGCCAACCTGGTCTCGCTCTACGAGCAGGTCGTCGGTCCCTACCCGGCGCCGGCCAATCGCCGGACGTGGATCGTGCTGCGCGCGAAGCCCGAGGAGACGCACAAGGCCGCGTTGCGCCGCGACACCGGTGTGGCGGGGCTGGCGCGCTATCTGGTGTCGTCGACGACCCGAGTAGCAGACCAGTTGTCCAGCAACGGAATCGACGCGCGGTGCGCCCGCAGCTTCGACGACTTCGACCGGGCCACCGAGATCAGCTTCGAGCGTGAGAGCTGGTCCTCCATCAAGGGCCGCAGCACGTTCACCGCGGCCTACACCGCGCCCGGCGGCCCCGACGTGTGGTGGTCGGCGCGCGCGGATCACACCATCACCCGGGTGCGCATCCAGCCGGGGCTGGCACCCACCACCACCGTGCTGCTGACGACGTTGGCCAATCCGTCAACACCACGCGGATTCTCATGCCTGTTTGGCGGGCAGCGGGCCGCGCTAAACGGGCTGAGCCCGGTCACCGACCGGCACTACGAGCTGCCGATCGGTTCGGCGGGTGTCCTGATCGGCGAGACCGCCGACCGCTATCCCGTGTACATGCCGTTCGACAACGTCGACGTCAGCATCAACCTGGGCGATTCGCGGTTGTTCACCCAGTTCGTGGTGCGCTCGGCCGCCGCGGGGGCCATCGTCACGCTGGGTCCGCAGTTCGCCGAGTTCGCGGGGGTGATCAACGCCCGGGTGGGCAAGGTGGCCAAGATCGGGTGGCCCAACTCGACGACGTACCTGGGGCCGCATCCGGGGGTGGGCCGGGTGGTGTTGCGGCACAACTTCATCGACACACCTCGCCACCGCCAGCTGCCGATCCAGCTGATCAACCCGCGCGAGGAGAGCCGCTACCAGATGGTGCTCGAGCAGTGAGAAGTGTTGGTGTGCACGGGCAACCGTGCGCAGACATCGAGGAGGAGAGATGTCGGGGGAGCAGGTAAAGGTCGAGCCGGCTGAACTGGACGCCAAGGCGGCCGAGATCAGCGTGCCGATGCCCACGGCGCCGGGGGAGCCGTTGCCGGCGTGCGGACTGCAGGTGGCCCGGGATGCGGTGGGTGAGCTGAACAAGTCCGCCGGCGTCATGCTCGGCTACGCCAAGTCGGGCGAGGCCGAGGCAATTCGGTTGGCGGAGACGTTCCGGTCGGCCGCGAACGCCTACCGGCAGGTCGATGAGCAGGCCGGCGTCGCACTCGACAACGGCGAGACCGCACCGTCCATTCCGCCGGTGCAGCCGGCGCCGGCCACCACGCCGTCCATTCCGCTGCCGCCGAATCCGAGCTATCAGTGCCACGCGTCGCCGCTCGTGATGCTCGAGCAGGCCGCTGCGGAGATCGCACAGCCGGATCAGGCCGCGTCCCTCGAGGCGTTCAAGAGTGAGTGGACCGCTTACGCCAGTGCGCTGGAGGCGCGCTCGGAGTCCTTCAACTCGGGCGGCGTCCAGTGGGAGGGCGGCGCCGCAGAGGCTGCGTTCGACCAGTTGAAGAGCCACCAGCGATGGCTGGAGGAGATGGCGAGCGCGTCTCGGCAGCTCGCTGACGAGGCCGGAAACTTCGCGCAGGTCCATCGCAGCGCCGTTGGCGAGCACCCGACGGTGGACGAGGTCAACGAGATCAACGCGCGAATCATGATCTCGCAGAACATGGCGGAGCAGAACATGCTGATGCAGATCCGCATGAAGATGCAGCAGCAATCCGAGGAAGTACTCGGCAAGTACGCGGGGGCCTCTATCGCGACGCCACTGGACGTGCCGGCCCCACCCAAGTGCACACCGACGCCGCCGGCGTCCACAAACGACAAGAGGACCGACCGCGACAAGGGCCGGTTCAAAAAGATCCAGGAGAAGCCCGGCGACGGAACGGGGACCGGCACCGGAGCGGGCGCCGGCGGTGGTGGCGGCGGTAGCGGCACGCCCCCGGGTAGCCCGACGCCCGGGCAGATGCCGCAGATACCCCAGGGCGAGCCCCAGGTGTCTCCGGCCGCCGCGCAGCAGCAGCCCTCCGGTGGTGGGTCGCCGTCCGGCGGTGGCTCACCGTCGGGTGGCGGGTCGCCGTCGGGTGGCTCGTCGGGCGGCAGTGGCTCCGGTGGGCTCCCGAGCATGCCTGACCTGGGAGGCTCGCCCGAGGACATGCCGTTTCTGGACGAACCGGACCTCAGTCCCGCCGCCGCGGGCGGGGGTTCCGGAGGCGGTTCGGGTGGGGGTGGTTCGGGTGGTGGCGGTGTTCCGTCAATGCCGTTGCAGCCCAACATCGGTGGTGTGTCGGTCGGGCCAAGTCCCGCCTCGGGACCGGGAGGCGCGCCGGTGTCCGGCGGTGGCGCGGCCGGCGGTGGCGGCGGCATGATGGGCGGTGGCATGCCGATGGGCGGCGCTGGGCACGGTCAGGGCGGTGGCACAGAGAAGAAGCGCACGCCGGGCCTGTCGCCGGATGAGGACCTCTACAACGAGGACAGACCGTGGACCGAGGCCGTTATCGGTAATCGGCCGCGCCGCAAGGACGTCACCGAGGGCAAGGACTCCAAGTGAGCGAGGAAATGCATCCGCAGGTGGCCGCGGTGCTGGCACAGGCGCAGCGCCTGCAGTCGGTGATGGACGACCAGCTGGCCAAGATGAACACCCAGACGTTCACCGCGTCCGACGAGACCGAGACGGTGGAGGTGACGCTCAACGGGCACAGCTGGTTGACCGATGTGTTCATCGAGGGCGGTCTGCTGCGGCTGGGCGCCGAGACCGTGCAGGCGCGCGTCAACGAGGCGCTGCAGAAGGCGATGGAGGAGGCCACGTCATCGCTGGATGCCGACCGGGAGCGAATCGACTCGATCGTCGCTGACATCACCGGTGATGGTGATGAGTCGGATCGGTAAGGGATGAAGTAGATGACGTTTATCGCGTATTTTCCACCGTCGATTCTTGGACCGGCTGTGGCGAATGGCGGAATTCGTGCGATTCATCGACCAATACGTAACTTACGCTGGCTTAGGACGACGTCGGTAAACTTCACCGAGTGGGCAATCGATCGTGCGGGGGTTCGGAAGTGACTGTTTCGACCACGGAGGCGGACGCGTGAGCATGCCCCCTCAAGGCGGATGGCAGTCACAACAACCAGGCGGTCAGCCGCCCTACGGACCGCCCCCCAGCGGCTACCCGCAGTACTCGAATCAGCAGCAGCCGTACTCCGGCCAGCAGCAGCCGCCGGGATTTCCGCAAGGTCCATGGCCGCAGCAGCCCTCCGGCCCGCCGCCAAAGGGGAACAGCACCAAGTGGCTATTGATCGCCATTGCAGTTCTTCTGGTGATTGGCGTCAGCATCGGTGCGACACTTCTGTTCACCCGCGACGGCGGCAATGACCCTTCGAATCCGCCGACATCCGGGACTCCGGCCGATATCGCGAGCGCCAATGACACTGGGCCAGTTTCGATCATTACTGAAGAGCCGACGTGCAAGGCGTTCAATACGATCAACAATGGTCTTGCCAGCATCGTGGGCAATGGCTGGGGCGACGTGCGCGACAAGCTTGGACCTATTTCCCAGTGGACGTCTGAACAACGGAATCAGGTAGAGGCCGTTGCGTCTGCAATGCAGAACGCCGCCGATCAAGTTGTGCCCCTCGCTCGGCAGACACCAAATCGTGTCGTTCGGGAAATTTACGAGCAATTCATCGCCTACGGACGAGCCTACGCAGACAGCGTGGCAAATTACGTGCCTGCGGATAATCAACTCGCTTCGGCCAACGTTAGCGCCAGTGGAGCGATCATTGGCATCTGTAATTCGATCGAACTGGAGTCCGCCGGTCGATCTCTAGCTCTCGCACCGACTGAGCCACCTACTAGTACCGTAGCTCCATCTGATCCCCAAGATGCCGAACGGTTCATCACGGCACCAAGCACAATGTGCACAGAATGGGTAGATCGACTCGATCAATTCATCGCCGATACACCTGATTGGCAAACTAGAGACGGCTCGGTTCCTGCGTCGGACTGGACCCCCGAACGCCGAGCCGTGGAGCAGGCTGCAACACCATTGCTCACAGCCTATGCAGACCAAATAGCGGCCGTGGGTCGTGCCAGTGATAACGCAACACTAGAGGATCTCTCCGTAGCCGCATCGCTCTATCTTCACGCTTACATCGCCGCTGGCGACGGATACACGAAGGCAGATAGCTGGCTCGCGTACACCGGCTTCCGAATCGCAAACCTTGTGTCCGCCGCATGCACCTCGGTGGCTGGATAACGTCCGATGACGATCCCGCGACCAACGGAGGGCCATCGGGGGCAAATGACTACGCCTCCGGCCGCATGGCCTGAAGCGGACGAGGACGCTCACCTCGGACAGATGCAGGCTCTCACAGGGGTGCTCAGTCAACTTCAAGTCCAGCTTGATGCGTGGCTCAACGCTAAAACAAAGTTGTTCGACGGAAGCACTTGGTTTGGCGGTGCGTCCGCTGCCGCGCAAAGCAAGGTCCTCAGTCACGTCAGTCAAATGCAGTCGCTCGAGGGGAAGTTACAGACGGCGATTACGTTTCATATGAACGCATTTCAGACGATTGTGAGTGCCAAGACGGACATACTGAACATTTCCAACGCCGCCCAATCCGCAATAGACGAGCTCAACCAACAAAGCGTCGCCGAAGAATCGGAGCGTACGAGCGCGATCCAGAAGATCGTGGACTCTGCCCTCCACGCCAACACTGATGTGGTGTCTGCGGCGGGGGCGGCCCTCACTTCGGGTCAGTTGTACACACCAATCTGGGGTACAGACGCCGCGCCGAGTTTCGAGGACAAGTCCTCCGGAGACTCCACCACAGATTTTGAGCCCACCGCTCCGAGTGGCGCGTCGCTCCCAGCAGGAGGCCAGGTCCAGAACGTAGTCTCCGGCGCAAAAGCGAATGTGCAGGAATCTGCCAACGGCGGCGATTCCGATCCCGCCATTGGTGTAGAAGGCGCCCCTTCGGCTGCACCTAGCGAATCGAGCCAATCGAGCGTATGGACCGGCAATACGGTCAAGAGCGGAGGTGGAGACGCAGGGGCCGCGCAGAGTGGTGGAAACGCAGCAGCACATAGCGGAGCAGCCCAAGAACAAAGCTATATCCAGAATGCGATTGGCGGATCCGGCGGTGCCGCGCCAACCCCTCAACCCGCCCCACCCCCGACCAGCGCCGGCGCACTCGGCGGAACAAACGCACCTCCTCCCCCGTCCGCCCGTCCCTCGACCACTGGCGGATCCATGGGTTCCTCAGGCGGCGGGTCCGGCGGCACTGGCTCGAGCAGCGGAGGCGGTTCATCGTCCTCCTCGCCCAGCCAGACGTCTGCCGCGCAGACCAGCAGCGAGGGCAAGTCACCGCTGGATGGAGCGAAAACCGATGCCCAACAGGGTGCAAGCGGAGGCCAGCAGACCACGGGCACTGGACAACCGAAGGTGGACGATGTCGCCAAGGCCATGAGCGCCAGCCAGGCTCAGGCCGTACCCGCTTCGCAGCAGCCCATCTCGCCTGCGGCGGCGAGCCCGCTGCAACCCGTCGCCCCGCCCTCTCTCCCCGTCGACCCCGGCTCAGCCGCGAACGCAGCCGGAGCATCCGGCGGTTCGAGCAGCGGCGGCCTGGGCAACGTGGCGGGGAGTGGTGGCTCCGGTGGAGGGGGCGGCGGTGGAGGCGGAGGTGGCGGTACGCCGGCCTCACCATCGATGCCCGCCGCACCGGCCATGCCGCTGGGCCCGCCGAGCACTCCCTCGCCCGCGGCACCCACGCCACCCGGCGGCGGAACCGTGACCAACAACCCCGCGGCGTCGGCGACGCCGGGCGGCCCCGGGGTCAACCCCGCCTCGACCAAGCTCGACCCCGGCGCCATGGGCGCTGCGCCCGTTCCGGTTTCGGCCGCGCGCCTGGAGCGCGACGCGATCCTGTCGGCGTCTGCCGGCGGCGCGATGAACCGTAAGCGCAACAACGGCAACGCCGCGCTCATCCTGGCCCGCCGGATCGCCGCGGCGCTGAACATGGGTGTCAGCGACTTCGGGTTCTACTGGGTCACCGGGCTCACCGCCGACGGCTCGATCGTCGTGGCCAACAGCTTCGGTCTCGGCTACATCCCCGACGGCGTCAACCTCCCCGCGCAGGTCACCATGGCGACCGCCGACGAGTCGATCCTGCCGCAGGAACGCGCGAAGTGGACGACCTACCCGGTGCTCGCGATTCAGGGGTGGGCGCAGGCACGTGGCCAGAAGCTGCGCGCCGTGATCGCCACCGAGGAGCAGTTCGCCAGCTTCGACCCAGGCGTGGCGAAAGTTGTTCTGCGCGCTGATGACATCCCCGAGAGCGGTCAGATGGAGGGGCGCGGCCGCCTTGAAGTCATCGCACCGGACATCGCCGCACGCCTCGCGCCGGTGCCGGATGCGGCGCTGGTCGAGCTGCTGCCCCCGGCACCCACCGACACCAGCGCGCCGACCGACAACTTGAACGCGCTGTGGTTCGAACTCATCAAACCGATGATGAGCACCTCCCCGGAGCGCGCCGGTGTTCACCTCGAGGCCTTCGTGAACTACGCCGAGCACGCCCAGGAGCAGGCGCTCTACCGCGCCCACATCGCACCCAACGCCGTCATGCAGCGTGCCGCCATCACCGACTGGGTCTACTGGCAGCACCTGAGCGTACTGATGTCGGACGCCCTGGCCACCGGTGCGACGGTCGTCTAGTTGTTGCGGGGCGAGACGTTGTTGACGGCTCTCGTCGCGGTTTGACATTCAAGCTGGTTGAGGCCTGACGATGTTCGGGTGACTGACCCCGAGTTGATGTCGATCGGCGTGTTCGCCAAGCTCGCCGGACTAACCGCGAGCGCGTTGCGGTTTTACGACGATGCAGGCTTGCTTCCCCCCGAGCAGGTCGACCCGATCACGGGATACCGGCTGTATAGCGAGTCGCAGCTCGCTCGCGCCTCGCAGTTGCGGCAGCTGCGCGATATCGGGATGCCGCTGCCCACCATCGGCAAATTCTTCTCCGCCGGCACTCATGAGGCGGCGCAGCTGATCGACGATCAAGTCGCCAAGGTTGCCGCAGAGGCAGCCGGGATACAACGGGCAGCCGCGACGCTCAAGGCGTCACTTGGAGAGGCGGATCGCCTCAATATTTGCACGCTCTCGGGCCCGGTCCTCGCAGCGGCGATCGACCAGATCGTGGCCACCACGATTCACAATCCCGACATCCCCGTCCTGAATGGTGTACGCCTGGAAGCGAATCCCGACGCCATCTCGCTGACCGCAACTGATCGCTACCGCCTGGCCACGCGGACACTGGTACCCAGCCAACCATCTGCCGCTTCCTGGGCAGGGACGCTGGCCGGAGACGATCTCCAGACCGCAGCCTCGCGACTCCGACGAACCCCCATCGTGACGCTGGAAGCAAGCGCAAGGAGCCTGGGCCTGCGCATGGCCGACACCACCGTGATGCACTGCCGCCTACTGGCCGAGGTCTTTCCTGATTACAAGCTTCTGGTTAGTTCACTTCCCCCTGTGTCACATCGCGTCACCGTCGATAAGCAGAACGTGCTCAAGGCGCTAGAGCAACAGGCGCCAGAGAGGATCGGCCTGCGGATAGCGGCTGGCCGGCCGATCCTCCTGCTGCCCGACTGCGCCGTGGAACTCGGCGGAACCGCGTCTGGCCCCGACCTGACGCTCTGGTTCGAGCTGACCACGTTGTACCCAGCGGTGAGCCACGCACTGGGCAAACACTTGATGCTCGACCTCCGTGGGGCCGACCAACCGGCCACCATCCGATCAGCCGACGACGGCGACTTCACCACCCTCGTCATGCCGTGTCTCAATCCTGCGTATTGACCCCCCTCGGCCGTAACCACCGACGGTTCCTTGACCCGAACGGTGACGTCGATTACACGCCACGCCGAACGACAGACCGGGGTAACAGGCGACGCTTGACCTCAACCGCACTTCAGATTCTACGTTCGGGATGTGACCGCACACCAAGAAGACGTAATCGTAGACAACGTCGTACTCCGTGACGGATTCGTTCCGGTGATCGACATCAGCAGCGCCCGCGACAGCGATCCGCAACAACGGCAAGTCGTCGCTGAAGCCATCGGCCGGTGCTTCGAAAGCAGTGGATTTCTCATACTTGTCGGACACGGCGTGCCCGATGACGTGATCGCGGACATGAATCGATCAGTGCGCACATTCTTCGCGTTGCCCGAAAGCTCGAAGGACGCGTTGCGCGCTGATCCTGCCGATCCGCTGGCGCGCGGGTTCAGCAGCAACGGCAAACTGTCGGCGACCAATGATCAGGCCGACGTCGAGGCGGAGCACCAAGCACCGGACCGGGTCGAGAAGTTCGTCTACGTTCCGCTGGGCAACCCGGAGGGTATCGATGGGCCCGGGTGGACCGACGAGCGCGTGCTCGTCGAAGAACGGTGGCCCGAGGTCCCCGGATTCCGCACGGTCTACCAAAGCTATTACTCCGAGATGGCCTCCCTTGCTACCGAATTGTCCCGGTTGTTCGCCCTCGCGTTGGGACTGCGCGAGGACTGGTTCGACGAAAAGATCGACCGACACCACTCCAACCTCATGTCTAACTACTACCCGGCCGATGACCAGACACCCGGACAGATTCGCCTCAGCCAGCACAGCGACTGGGGCAATCTCACGATCCTGCTACAGGACGAATCCCAGCGCGGACTCCAGGTTCTCAATGATCGCGGCGAGTGGGTTGACGTGCCAGTGGTGCCTGGATCGTTCGTCATCAACATTGGTGACCTTCTGGCGCGGTGGACCAATGACCGCTGGGTCAGCACCGTTCACCGCGTGGTCAGCACGGACTCAGACAAGCCGAGCGGCGATCGGTTCAGCATCCCCTTCTTCCACCAACCCAATTTCGATGCCGTCATCGAGTGCATTCCCACGTGCACCACACCCGACTATCCGGCACGGTACGCGCCGGTGGTATCCGGGCCCTACATGCTCGAAAAGTTCAGGCTTGCTTACGCTCTAAGCCCTTCCTGAGTGTTCGGCCAGCGCCCCAGGACCAACTGCGGGCCGAACCGAGGACGTTTGCGCCACGGCTCGGTAGCGGATGTGAGAAGAGAAGGAAACACGATAATGAAGAACCTCGGCATCGCCACCATCGTCGCAGGCGGTTTGGCGGCAGCCGTTCTCGGGCTCGCCGCTCCTGCGGTTGCGGCCCCCAGTGGCCCGGGCAGCGCGCAGCAGACCATCAACCAACTACAGCGGCAGGGCTACAAGGTGATCGTCAATCACATTGGCAGCACACCGCTTTCCCTGGCGACCGTCGTCGCGATACGTTCCGGGCAGACCTACAGCCGGACCGACTCGGGCAACCCCGGTGACAGCCGGCAGACGACCGTCACCAACAAGACGGTCTACGTCGACGTGAAGTAGGTCCTACGACGACGAAGGGGCATCCCCGCGGCGGTGCCCCATTGTCATATTCGCGGCCCCATCCGAGATGTCGCTCAGAGGTGGGCACACTCGGTGGTGGTTCCGCAGCCGTGACGGGTCATGCGACCCGGCTCAACCCTCACACGTCGATAGCAGGATCCGGCGCGGCATGCCGCGGCCCAGCAGGACGCTGATCCGGCACCACTGAATCAGACTGACCAACCGCAGACTCCGGCACGCGTTCACGGCGCTCCTCGCACGCAGCGGCCTGCTGCTCCTCGGCGGAACGCTCCTCGGATCGAGGCTCCTCCCGCGGCGGACCGGCCGGGGCGTCGCCCGAGGCCGATCCCGGGGCACCGCTCTCGCCCTTGCCGCCGGCCATCTGGCTGATCTGCTGCACGCCCTGCATGGCACTCTGCGGTGCGGACGACACAGCGCCCATCGCCTGCATGGGCATCTGCGCGGCCTGACTGGCCATCTGCATCGGCGTGCCCATCATCTGGCTCATCTGACTCATCGGATCCCCGCCAGCGCCGGCGGCACTTCCGGCTGCGCCGGAAGCTCCACCCGAGCCAGCACCACCACCCGAGCCACCCGAACCCGACCCGTCGAAACGATGCTTCTCGTACTCGGCGGCGAGCTGCTCATCCTTGGTCTGATACATGTCCGCCGCGGTCACGATGTTCGACGCGGTCTGACCGGCCGCCTCCTTCACCGCGGGCAGGCCCTCGATGATCGGCGTCTCCAGGCCGGGCAGCTTCGCCGCGATCGCCTGCGAGATGGCGTCGCCGCCAGGCACGCTAAACGGCGCAGGCGCGTCGGGCAAAGCACTGGCAGACACCTCGAGCTGAGAACCCAACTGTGACAGCATCTCCGTGTCGACCCTCAGGATGTCGCCGCCACCGGCGCTGTTACCAATCGACATGTCACACCTCGCTTCAGAAACGCAGGTTGCGAAGGAGGTCGTAGACACCCGCGATCCATAGCAGCAGCGGGATCACCGAGGCGATCGCCGCACCGTCGAGCAACTCAAGGATTCGCTTGGTCACCGGCGACACCCGGCGCACGCCCGCCGTCGCACCGATGACGATCAGCGCCACCATCCCGGCGGCGGCATAGAGAACCAGCACCAGCCATGCCATATCGGGGTACCAGTCGGACAGCCGGACTGCCACACCTGTGGGAATCACCACCACGGCCCCGAGAAGCGCCCAGGCACACCAGCGTTCGGCGTACAACCGGGAGCGGAAGGCGCACACTGCGGTGACCAGGCCGGCCACGATCATGCTGTGCACGAAGAAGTGTCCCTGCGCCACGACGGTGATCGCACCGACGGACAGCACCGTGGCGCCCGCCATCACGAAGCCGATCAGCAGTTGCTTAGCGAGCTGGCTGCGCTCGGTGAGCCGTGCCGCCGACTCGGGGACCGAGGCGATGATGGCCTGCCACGTCGGGGACTCCTCGGAGGCCTCGGGCACCGAAACGGGGTCCAGCAGTTCATCGTTGGTGACCGATTCACCCGGCGCCGGGATCGGCGGGAGGGCGATGCGCGCGACCGCGACGGTCAGCTTGGCGGCGTTGGTCACCACGATGAGTCCGAACGCGATGGCGCCGGCGGGCACCCAGAAAGACCAGCCGTACCCGAACGCGATGGCCGCGGCGGTGACGGCGATGGCCGTGACGGCTAGGAAAGACGCCACTTCGGCGCGCTTTCGTGGGCCACCTCGGGTTGCCAGCACCAGTAGCAGGACGACTGCCGCCGCGCCGGCGATGTTGGGGGCACCCAGCCCGTCGATGCCACGCGGCAGGGGAACCGCGAGTGCCGCCGCGCCCGCCAGCAGCGGAACCGCGGCGATCAGAAGGCTTTCCGACATGGCGAGGTCGCCGTATCGGGTCTTGGCCAGCATGCTGCCGCCCAGCACCCCGAGTCCCAGCACGCCGACCCCGAGCGTCCACCACCAGCTATGCCCGGTCGTCGACCACGCCCGCAGCGACGCGCCCGTGAGCACGAGCGCGACGAACGGGATGGCCAGACCGACGAAACGGTTGAGTGCGGTGCGGTCGAACTCCGGCGACTCGTCGAGCACGGCGATCGCGTCGATCACGTCCTCGACCAGTGGCCGGTACCGCTCGGTGCGGCTCACCGACACCAGCGTCAGCAGCGCTCCATCGACCACGCCCACGTCGTCCAGGGACTCACTGGCCCTCAGCGGCGGAGCGCCGGGGCGCGCGAACGCCCACTCGCCCTGCGCCTTGAAGTCGAAACCGGCCAGCACGTCGGCCGGCGCGTCCTCGAGCAGATCACCGAGAACCGACACCGTGTCATCGATGTAGGTCTCGACCGGAGCCGACGCGGGCAGGACCAGATCGGTCATGCGACGTCCGGTCAGCACCGTGACGCGAGTCGTCGATGGCCTGCCGGGCGTGACGCCCGGCGTGCTGGGTGCGGCGGCCGTGGCGGTCAACGGCGCTCGAGCCGGTCGAAGTCGTCGGACAGCGCCGCGGCCAGCTCGACCGTGCGCCGTCGGAAGGTGTTACTCAGCAGCTCCAGTTCGATCTCGGTGCCCGAGGCGATGTGCTTGTCCCACGGCAGGACGATGACCCGGCCGGGCGCAACGTGCCGTTCGAACTGTTGCACCAGATCCTCCACGTCGATGTTCGGCTTGCCCGGTACGACGTGGTTGATCACGACGCACGACCGACCCAGTAGATCCTGGTAGCCGTTCTGGCGCAACCAGTCCATCGTCACCGCGGCCTGTCGTGCGCCGTCGATCGAGGCGCTGGCCACGATCACTAGACCCGACACTGTGGACAGCACTCCGCGTGAACTCGACTGGAACAGTCCGGCACCGCAGTCGGCGAGCACCAGGTTGTAGTACCGCGACACAATGTTGACCGCGCCCGCCCAGTCCTCCTCGTTGAACTCGCGGCGCGCGCCGCTGTAGTCCTCCGACGAGAGCACCTCGAGGTTCGAGCCGTTCATGCTGGTGTACGCGCGGATGTCGTTGTAGCGCGATAATTCCTTGTCCGACAACAGGTCTGCGATGGTCGCCGCGGACTGCCTGCCCGCGCGGTCGGCCAGGTTGCCTGCGTCGGGATCCGCGTCGACGGCCAGGATGCGGTCGCCGCGGATCTTGCTCATCGCCGAGCCCAGGGCCACGGTGACCGCGGTCTTGCCTACGCCGCCCTTCAGTCCGAACACACCGATCTGGTACGAGTCGCGCGCATTGCGTCGGATCCGTGCGAACAGATCCAGCTCGTAGAGCTCGTCGGGTGAGAGTCCCACGTTGATGCGGGTCAGCAGGTACAGGAACCGGCGCCATCCGCGCTGCGACGGTGCCTTGACCGCCGACCGCACGCCGACGTGCGACAGCGCGTCGATCGCCCGATGATTGCCAATGCTCGCGGCCGACGCCAGCGCGGGCTGGCCACCGGTCCAGGCACCCTGGCCCTCCATCTGGGCGTCGGCGAAGTGCTGCGACGGTGCGGGCGCGGGTGCGTGCCGCGCCATCGGTGCAGGGGCAGAGCGCTGCTGCTCGTAACGGGCTCCGGCGGACGCGGATCCCTGTGGCGCGCGCATCATGCCGTTGGGTGGCACGACCCGCTGCTGGCCAGTGGCCGGTGGGGTCGGCGGCATCTGGGTAGTGATCTCGGTGGCCCGCGGCGGCGGCGCGGCAGCGGCCTGGGCGGCCGCCGGCGTCACCGGCATGGGATCGGCCGACGCGTCCGGGCGACCGGTGCCAGTGGGCATTGACGCAGCCGCGGCAATCGCTGCCTGCAGGGCCTTGGGGTCAACGGTCGTCGTCTCGTCATCGCCCGCCTGCGCAGCCTCAGATGAGTGGAAGAGCCGGTCATAGTCGGCCGACATGGGAAACCTCTCGACAGTGGGGGTCACGCCTGATCATGCGGTGAGGTGGGCGAGGCGGCACCAAGGCCGGCCCGCCCACCTCCGTGGTGCGTGCGTGTTAGCCGCCGAAGGAACCGGCGTTTGTTTTGTCCGTCATGAGCATCTCATCGCCCGCGTTGTCGCAGGTCTGCGCGAGATTCTGCAGCGCGTTGTTCAGCTCGAGCGACGCCTCGTCCCAGCGCATCTGCACACTCTGGTAGGCCTCTGAGCCCTCGCCACCCCACGCAGCAGCCAGTGTTGCGAGCGACCCCTTGCCCTCGTCGAGCAGACCCGCGGTGGTGGCCGCGGAAGCCTGCAGCTCGCCTACGGCCGCTTTAATCGCGGCGAAGTTCCAAACCTGTGCTGACATTAGTTATCTCCGTTTCTCGTGAGTGGATTGTGCGGGTCAGATGCCCATTGTGTTGGCCAGCGCCGCCGAGTGGTCCTCGTCGGTCGACGTGTATTGCGTGCCTGCGACGTGAATGTTCGAGGAGATGTCGTTCAGCTGCTGGATCTGCTGCTGAGCGGCCTCCTGGAAACGCACGAGGGCGTTCTGAGCCGCCATTCCGGCCTGGCCCTGCCATTGGGCGGCGACTGAGCCGCCGGTGGACTCGACATGTGCGATGACGCCCTTGAGCTCTCCGGAGATGCGCTCGAAGTTGGCTGCCTCCTTGGCGAGGACAGCGGCATCGGTATTCATCTGTGACATCGGTGTTTACCTCTTCTTTTTCCTGTGTCCTCACCACGGGAAATGGCGAGTCCTTCCGCCCCCTGGGGTCGGGAAGTCTTGTTTTCGTGAGGACCTACCAGTCGTCGTCCTCGTCCTCGCCCAGGTCATGGGCGAGTGGCGACGGTGCCTGCAGTCCGGCCTTGGAACCGCCACTCTTCTTGTTCTGGCCCGTCATTCCCATCGGTGCACCGCCTCCGGAGCCCACGGGCGCCAGACCCGCACCACCGGAACCGGCACCTGCACCGACCGGTAGTGGCGTCTCTGGCTTGCCGACCAGGTTGGCCATCAATGGCGTCTGTGCCATCGATCCACCCATCCCGGGCAGCGACGCCGCCCGGACCAGACCGGCTCCCGTTCCCGCACCCGATCCGCCGGCGAGCGGATGGTTGGAGAACGGGCTGGCCCCCATCAGCCCCATCTGAGCGGGATTGGACGAGTTACCCATCCCGCTGAACATGGACGTCATCTGTTGCAGCGGCGACGTCAACTGCTGCAGCGGCTGCGTCACCATCTGAGTGGCCTGCTGCGGAAGCTGCATGGCCATGGAGCCCAACTGCGACCCCATCTGCATCGCCATCTGCGTACCCTGCTGCATCATCGGGTTCTGCGCGGCGTTCTCCGCCTTCTGCGCCTGACCTTCAGCCCGCTGTGCGGCCATGTTCGCTTGGCCTGCCGCCCGGCCGGCTTGCAGCGTCATCGACCCCATCTTGGCCCGCGCGCTCACCGAGGCGATAGAGATCTCCCGGACTAATGCACCCGGCGCCATCGTCGCGATCTGCCCCAACGCTGCGCCCGCCCCGGCCTGGGCGACACCCGGCACGACGATCGGCTTAATCGGCATGATGGGCTCGAACAACGTGTTTGCCGTGGTCTCAGCCTGATAGGCGTCCATGACGAATGCCGCCTGATTCCACATCCGGACGAAATAGTCCGCCTCGTTGAGGCCGATCGGCACGGCGTTGACGCCCAGGAAGTTGGTAGCCTCCAGGACCCCGTGCGTCACGTGGTTGGCCTCAATCTCCACCAGCGGCGGAGTGCCGAGCATCGCGGCCGTGTACGCAGTCGCCTGAGCCGTGGCCTGCAGCGCACGCTTCTGCGCCTGCAGTGACGTTGTTCGCAGCCAGAGGACCATCGGCATGGTCGCCTGCACCGCCTGGTCACCCGCCGCGCCCGTCCACGCACTACTGAGCGAGGTGAGGCTCGCGGCCAGCTCGTCAGCCTGCGTCTCCAAGAGGATCGCCATTGCCTCCCACCCAGCGGCGGCCTGCAGCATCGGTGCAGGACCTGCGCCCAACATGAGGCGGGAGGTGTTGACCTCCGGCGGCATGGCGTGCCACGACATGGTGGGTATCGCGGGTATTAGAGACATGGTTTGCTGGACCCGAGTTTCAGCTCACAGAGTTATTGTTGTTATTACGACAAAACAGCGGCATTGGCGCTGTCGACAGCGGCGTATATTTCGGCTGCCTCAATGTAGGCGGCGCCGGTTCGCGAGAGCTCCTCCTGGGCGAGCGCATTAACCGCGAGCGCCTGGGCGCCCTCGCTGGCGAAAGCGAGCGCGGCCTGCATCGACACCTCGTCGGCGCCGGCAGGCATGAGCGCGGTTACCTCGGCGGCCGCGGCGCTACCGCCGGCGAGGCCGCGGGCACCGTTCGCGACGACCTGTGAACCGATCGCTGCTGCTGCTGGATTGTGGGACATCGGTTGCATTTGCGCTTCTCCTTTACCAATTCCGAATGGGCTGTAAAGCCGACGTTTCGGTGGCACTGCGAGATTTACCAATCCCCACCATGTGATCCCCCGACCCGTTTGCTAGCCCATTGTGCTAGGCGTTGCTGAATGACTGTGGAGAATATTACCGGGACTCCGGAGGTGCTGCGAACACTTCTTCTTCGGGGGGATCGATGTAGGCCGCCTGAATGACCTCCTTGCCCTCCGGTGAGACGAGAAAGGCCTGGCCAGGCGGCCTATGCTGCAGTTTGACCTCGCTAGAGGGGAACTCAGCCTTCTGTCCGGAGAGGAACATCGTCGGGGACCCGGCGCCGTACGCGGCGCCCACGAACTTGTCCATCGTGGCGCGATGCGCCTGGCTCATCTGACACGTCACGACGATGTGCAGACCGATGTCAGCGGCCGCCGGCAGCAGCGGAGCCAACGGCGTCATGGGCGGGACCATGCCCGCCGCGCCGACGATCATGTGCCAGTCGTCGACCAGCAGGACCACGTCGGGTCCGGTCCACCAGGACCTGGCCCGCAGCTGCGATGTGGTCAGGTCAGGCGGCGGCAGCCGCTTCTTCAGGTTGGTCGCCAGCGCCTTGATCGACTCCTCCAACGTGGTGTTGTTGCGGTTGATCGCACCGGCAGCAAGTAGATGGCTCTGCGGGACGGCATCGAGCAGACCCGATCGGTAGTCGGCCAACATGAAGCGCACCTGCGACGGACTGTTCCTCGCGCAGATCGCCGAAGCGACGGCATGCGCGATGGTCGTCTTGCCCGACTTGGGCGCACCGAAGATCAGCAGGTGCGGAGTCGTGTGCATCGGGTTGTAGGCCACCGAAAGGTCCGACTCGCGCAGCCCGATCGGGATCGTCCACCTGGTGCGGTAGTCCGACTCTGGCCCGGGCGGGTGCGGATCCAGCTCATGCAGATGGATCCGCTCGGGCAGCACCCTGACCTGCGGTGCCTGGTCGGTGTGGCGAGCGGCGATGTGCTCGACCGCCGCCGTGATCGCCGGAACCATGTCGGTCGCGCTGTGCACGCCGTCGAGCCGCGGCACGCCGATCATTAGATGGTGCTTCTCCACGGACACCGCACGACCCGGCCGGTTCGCCGGGATCTCGCGGGTGATCCGGTCGATCTGCGTCTCATTGACGTCACCGAGTCGGAACTCCAGCTTGGTGCCCAGGTAATCACGCACACGCGCCTTCAGCTCGGTCCAGCGCGGCGTCGAGATCACGGTGTGCACACCGAACGCCAACCCCTGGCCGGCCAAGTCCTGCACCACCGCCTCCAGGTCCGGGAACTCCGCGGTGAACGCCGGCCAGCCGTCGATCACCAGGAACACATCGCCGAACGGGTCGGCAGACGCCGGATGGTTCGGATCGTCCCGCAATTGGCGGTACGTCGCGATTGAGCCCACGCGGTGCTCCTTGAACATCGCCTCGCGGGCACGTAGAACGGCCTTCATCTCCGCCACCATGCGATTCACGCGGTCTGGTTCGGAACGTGTGGCGACGCCGCCGACGTGTGGCAGGTCCTCGAGGTACATCAGGCCGCCGCCACCGAGGTCGATGCAGTAGAACTGCACCTGCCGCGGGGTGTGTGTCGCGGCGGCCGACAGGATCATCGTCTGCAGGAAGGTCGACTTCCCGGTCTGGGGCGCGCCGCCGATGGCGATGTTCCCGCCCGCGGCGGACACGTCGACGCCCCACACCTCCTGGCGGTGCCTGCGGGGTTCGTCCATGATGCCCAGGCCGAAGCGCAGCGGCTGACGCCTGTCGTCACGCTCGACCAGTTCGTTTACGGGCGTCGGATCGGTCAACGGGGGCAACCACATTGCGTAGGCCCGCATCTCGCCGATGTTCAGCTGTTCGAGGACCACCTCGCGCAGGACGCGCTGTTCGGGCTCGATGCTCATCAGTTCACCACCGACTCAGCGATCGGCGCCGCGGTGAACGCGTGGATCTTCAGCTTGCTCTGCGGCGCATGCCGTGGCGCGACTTCACCGTTCTCGCTGATGACCGTCGTCGGTTCATACGGTGTCCCGGTGTAGACGCTCTTGAACTTCATCGGGTCCTCCATCCCCACCCGCAGGAAGCCGACCCCGCTCTCCTTGTTGGTGATGTACTGCGCCTCGGGCGTGCCGATCACCGCCTTGGACTCCGCGGAACTGGTGGTGCGCAACGCGATCCGGTAGGTCAGGTTGGGTTCGAGCTTGTCGATGCGCACACCGCCGGTGTTCAGCGACTGCGTCGCGAGCAGCAGGTGCACGCGCAGTGACCGGCCGACACGGCAGATGCGGTCGAACAGGTTGATGAAGTCGGGGTGGTTCTGCAGGAGCTCGGCGAACTCGTCGACCACCACGAAGAGCGTCGGCAGCGGCGGCAGGTCGGCGCCGCGTTCCCGGTGCTTCTCATACTCGGCCACCCCGGACAGGGCACCGGCCGCGCCCACCTGGATGCCGGCCTGGCGCAGGATCGACTGGCGCCGGTCCAACTCACCGGAGAGCACCTCGCCCATGCGGCTGACCAGCTCGGCCTCCTCCTCCATGTTGGTGACGACTGCCGCGGTGTGTGGCAGCTTCTCCATACCGAGGAACGTCGAACCGCCCTTGAAGTCCGTCAGTAGGAGGTTGACCTGATCTGGGTGGTGCGTCGCGGCGAGCGAGAGGATCAGCGTGCGAAGGAATTCCGACTTGCCCGAACCCGTGGTTCCGATGAGCATGCCGTGCGGGCCCGCGCCGAACTCCGCGCCCTCCTTGATGTCGAGGTAGCAGATGTCACCCGACTTCAATTCGTGGCCGAACGGGATCTTCAACCGGTCCCGGTCGAGATCGGTGAACATCCGCCACCGGTTGGGCGTGACCTCCTCGATGGTCTGCGCGCCCACCAGCTGGTGCCACTCGGTGGCGACCTTCTTCTGCACCCGGGTGCTCTTGTCGATGATCGTGCCGGTGATGGACCAGCCCGCCAGCTTGCGCGCGATCCGGCCCGCCTGCTGCGGGGTCATCGTGTCCGTGCCACTGGTCACCAAGCGGAACGTCTGGTTGGGCAGGCGGTCGTCGGCGGTGCCGTCGGCGTCGACTCGGATCCGGTAGGCCGAACCGCGGTGGTTGCCGAGCGTGATCACGGTGACACCCGCGCGGCCGTCGACGGGGAAACCCGCCTTGCCGCCGGTGAGATCGATGACCACGACGTAGGGGCCGCTGGGCGCGGAGTCGGCGGCGTGCGGCCCGCGTGCAGTCAGATCCGACAGTCCGTCGGGGCGGGTGAACACCAACCGTGTTGCGCCCGCGGCGTCGGTGTCGGTCTGGTGCTGCACGTGCGGCAGCCACTTCAGCCACGCCCAGTCCGGATCCTCCGGATTCTCCGTCAGCACCCGGATCTGAAGCAGGTCCGGCGGATGGAACACCGCCAGGTGACAGATCATCGCGGTCAGCAGTCCCGCCGCCCCATCCGGGTCGCCACCGATAGCAACCGTCGGAAAGGTCCGCAGCTGAACGAGTTTCGGACAGTCGTGGATCAGGCCGTGGGTCCGCAGGAACTTGGTGACCCACATGTGGCTGACCGGCTCGAGGTGCGGTTGCGGTGCGGCCTGCGGGCCGGCGAGTTCGCCACCGACGGACGGTTTGAGCAACCGGTCCACCGCGGGCTCCGACCCGATGCCGATACGGGTGGCGGCGTAGAAGTCGGTGCCGGTCTGGCGCGACCACTGCCGGTTGGTGCCGATGATCGACAGCAGGTCATCGGGGTGCGGCGCGTGATAGTTGAAGAACGTCACCTGCGCCGCCGCAGATGAGGTGACCCTGGTCCGCAGCCCCGCGAGGTAGCGCAGGTACTCCTTGCGGTCGGCGTTGATCTCGGGCACCTTCTTACCGCCCGATCCGCCTCCGGCCATGAAGCCGACGGTGCCCATGACCATCATCAGCGGCATCATCAGCATGTACGGCGAGAGCTGACGCACGCCGGTGAAGATCATGATCGCGATCATTCCGAGCATGCAGCCACCCATCACCCACGGCAGCGCCTTCTGCATGCCCGACGGCGGAATGTCGACGCCGAGGTCCTCGGGTGGCGTCACGTTGATCTCGCCCGGCGTCAGCCGCGGACCCCGCTTGATGGTGGGGGTGAACTTCTTGGTCGTCATCAACCGCCTCCGGTGTTCGACGCGGGTTGGGCCCCACCGGCGCTACCGCCGTCGACCCTGCGCGGGTTCGGATCGGCCGGCAGGGAGTCGTGTTCCAGCAGCGCGGCCTGCTGGGACAGCACCGGGCCATCCACCAGCAGGCTGACCACCTGCCACGGCGCCGTCAACGGCCCGGACAGCCCGAGGTCGCTCGCCGCGTCGTCGTTGGGTATGCCGTACCGCACGCCCTGCGGGTCGACGTAGTACATGCTCTCGCCGTAGCGCGGATCAGGTGACTGCAACCGGATGAACTGGCCACCGTTGATGAAGACCGTTGAGTCACCACCGATCTGGTCGATCCCGTGATTCATCGCCGTCGCCGGGATGGGCAGCCTGCGGCCGCTGATCACCGACGTCCGAGCCCCCTGATCGCCGGGCTGGCGCTGCCACGACCAGCACAGCGTCGGCGACTCCTCGCGCAGCTGCATCTCGAGTGCCTTGTCCGGCAACGGCGACACGTAGACCTGCTCGGCGATCCTGGCGACCACGCTGGACTCGACCGAGGGTGGCGCGACCAGCCCGTAGGAGTTGCCGGCACGCAATGCCGCGGCCGTGGGGTCGTTGACCTTGGCCACCCCGTCGGGCAGCACGACGTAGTGCTGCTCACCCGATTCGGTGACCGTCTGGAACACCGAACCGATGACCAGGTTGGGTGGCAACCCGAGCGTGTTCGGCGCACCGGCCGCTGGAATCTGCGGCAGCTGCCAAGGACCCACGTTGGGCAGCGCGTTGAACAACCCCGATGAGATCGGAGTCGCCTTGGCGGTCACCGGGATTCCGACCGCCGACGTCACGGCCCGGTCGGATAGGTCGATCGCGTGCCTGCCGCGGTCGGTGACCAGCCAGTCCCCGCCCTCGTAGGCGACCAGCATGCCCTGGTCGGGCCGCATCGGTCCCACTGAGCTGTCCTTGACCAGCGGGAGCACGATGATCGATGTGTTCACTACCGGCGCAACGCTTTCCGCCTTGGTCACGGTGTCGCACAGGGTCCACGTGGACTCGGCGACGGAACTGACCGGCGTGGCGTAGGGCGCACCGGGGATACCGATGGGCTGCCCCTTCGACATCCGGTTGAGTTCCTCGGACTTGACCGCCGACGGTGTGCCCGGGTTTCCGAGCACCAGCCGCGCGGAGGTCAGGTTGTACACCGGACGCAGCTGATCGGTGCCCGGCAGCATCACGTAGAGCTGGTTGGTGGTGCGGTCGACCAGCAGGCTGTCGCCGCCGCGCTTGCCCAGGGGCTTGAAGTACGCCAGAAGTGCTGCGCCCAGACAGATCACCACCGCCAGGATGATGCCCGCCATCACCGCCCGGCTGTAGAACTGCAGTGGATCGTCGAACATCCGGGTGTCGCGCCGCACGATGGCGTGCTCGACGCGGCGCAGCAGGAACCGCCAGCCACTGACCTGAACCTTGGTGGTGAGCCGAAAACCAGCCATGGGCTAATCGCCGATGTTCAGGCGTGCATGTACGGCCTCAATGGCTTCCGCCATGTCCTGCCCCCCGATTTCACTGAGTTGTTCCACCCCGAGGCTCTCGAAGTCGACCGAGCGCGTCAGCCGCATGTCGCGGCACTGCTCCCCGGCCTCCACGAGTTGCCGCGCGTACCGACCGTTACCTGCGATGTCCAGCGCCGGCTTGTCGTTGAGCTTGCGCTCGCTCAACAACGTGGCCGCCTCCAACAACCTCTTGGCCGCCTCCTCGCTGAGCGCCGAGTCATTGTTGGTGGCAATGACCTTGGCGATATCGACGATATCCTCCGGCGAGTACGAGTCGAACTCGATTCGCGTCGCGAAGCGTGACCGCAGGCCGTCGTTGGTCTCCAGCAGCCGGTCGATGTCCACGCTGTAGCCGGCGATGATGACCACCAGCCGGTCGCGGTCGTTCTCCATGCGGGCCAGCAGCGTGTCCAGTGCCTCGGTGCCGAACTGGTCCCCACCACCCTGTTTGGAGTCCTGCACCAGGGCGTAGGCCTCGTCGATGAACAGCACGCCGCCCAGCGCCCGGTCGATCGTCTTGCTGGTCTTCACCGCGGTGTGCCCGAGGTACTCGCCGACGAAGTCCTTGCGTGACGTCTCGATCAGTTTGGGCTCGGCGATAACGCCGAGGCCGGCCAGGATGTTGGCCACCACCCGCGCGATCGTCGTCTTGCCGGTGCCGGGCGGGCCGGTGAAAATCATGTGCTTGGACGTCTGGCCGACCTTCATGCCGCGCGCCGCACGCACCTTCGCCATCTGGGTGGCCGCCCGGTAGCGCTCGATCTGCTCCTTGACCCGGCTCAGGCCGATCTGCCGGTCGAGTTCGGCCTGGGCCTCCTCCAACAGCCTCTCGCGGCCCGAGTTGTCGGTGACCGCGCTGGACGGATCCCACGGGTCCTGACGCGAGGCGATCTTCTCCGACGTGGTGGTCTGCAGTCGGTAGTTTGGGTCCCGCAGCGCGGCAGCGACTTTCGGCTCCGAATGGCTGGCCTGTAACCACTCCAGCAGCGCCACGGCGGACTCCTCGTTGCCCTGGCTGCGCCGTGTCATGGCCAGGAACCAGGCGATGGAGGTCGCGCAGGCCTCCCCCGCGGGTGACGAATTGGCCTCGGTCAGACGACGTTCCGCCTCGGTGAACAGCCCGAGGTTGGCAGCGGCGACACCGTGGGCGACGCTCGCGGCCGCGGCGAGGAACTTGTCGGGCCACGCGGTCGCGCCGCGCACCTCCTCGATCACGTCGGTCCACCGCTCGGCCGCGGCGTAGACCACGGCCTTGACCCAGGAGACCAGGTGCTCGGCGCCGGTTGCGGGCGCGTCCTCGAGCGCCTCCATCGCGTCGGCGAAGTTGCCCTCGGCCGCCTCGTTCACGGCGAAGCCCATGGTGATCGCCAGTGGTGAGTTCACCGGGTAGGTGATGTCACCGAACTGCCCCCCGATGGGCACCCGGGCGCCGACGCTGTTCATCGAGATCTCGGCGGCGCCCGCGAGTTGGCCGAAGTTGTTGCGCGAGAACCACGCCCGGAACAACGTCACCCGGTCGGTGTCACCGCAGCGAATCCGTCCCACCCACGCGTCGCACGCGGTCTCGTCGTGCGATGTGATCTCGGAGAAGATCTCCAGGGAGCGCGCCGGGGAGTTCGGCAGCATGCCCACGGCACTTCCGAAGAGCCCGGCCAATTGGTCAGTCATGGTCACCTGTGTATCGAGTGGAGAACACCGCGGCCCGATCCGCGTCCGCCTGTTCGGGCGAGGGCAGGTCGAGGTCCCGGCTGAGGAAGTCGCGGGTCGCGACGTCGTCGTGACCCTGTTGGCGCATGCCCTCGAGCATGAATGTGTACTGCGCGGACCTGGCATCCTGCGTCGCAAGACGCGCGATGACGAGGATCTCGTCGGCCAGGTTCGTTTCGGTCATCGTGCTCACCTTCGGAGAGAGGTCGATCCGGTGCACTCGTCCATCCATGAAGGTAGTCACGGTCACGGTCCCCTGCGGATTCGTCACCGTGAAGAGCGGTACCGGCAGCCCGTCGTCGGGCAGGCCCGGATCGGGATCGGGGTCGGGGTCGGGCAGCAAACCGCCGCCATCGACGGTCGGGTCCTCGACGACGTAGCCGTCGAACGCATCCAGGTCGGACGCTCGGTCGTTGGACGCGGTGTCGTCGCCGGACGTCGAGAAGTCCAACGCCGACAGGACGTCGTAGTCGTCCTCTTCGTCGTCGTGCGGCGAAGTGTCGTCCACCTGGGGCTTGCCCTCTCTCAGTCCGCGTAGGAATCGGTGTCGGTGCCGTCAGACCAGGCCACGTCGAACCACGAGCGCGACGGCAGGAACTCCAGCAGACCGTCGAGCGCCCGCTGCAGGTTCTCAGTGGTGCCCGCGAGGAAGCTGCCGTACAGCTCCCCGTTGACCCGCCGTGGAATCGACACGATCCGCCCCTGGCGGGCATCCAGAACGCCGGCCGCGACGTCGGTCTGGGTGAAGGTGCCGCCGTCATGCCGCTCGTTGGCGGTGATCTCAACCCAACTCTTCGGCTCTGCGATGGCGTCGGCGTAAATACGCGCCGACGGCGGCGCAATTCCGAACTGCGCGAGCTGATTAGCGGTGGTGCAATCACCGAGTTTGCTTGCCACCCCGGTCAACGGCTCGACATCGGCTGGCGGTGCCGAGCCCAGCACGACATTCACCATTCCGGCCAGACCGACCTGAGGTGCCACGCGCTGCAGGACCAACATGTCTCCGTCGCGGGCGGCGACGACATGGCGATCCCCCTTACGGCACACGGTGAAGCGCACCATTTTGCCACCAACATCGCGTCGCCACCATCGTCCCTCGAGGGTGCGATCGGCGCGGCTCAGGGTGTCGAGCATGGCGGCGACCTCGGGATGCGGATCGCCGAATACGTTCAGGATGCCCTGCGCCGTGAGGTCACGGGTCACCTGTTCCCACACCATGTCGCGCAGCTCGAGTAGTGGAATGTTCTGCCGAATACCCAACGACGTCGGGAAGTCCATCAGGTTCAACTTGTCGGCGATGACGAGCAGCCCGTCGATGGTCACCTCGACCGCGACGACGTCATCAGCGTGCGTCGAACCGTACGAATTGGTCATGCCCGCCCCTGCATCTGCGCGCCGAGCAGACCCCTGGCGCAGTCGTCTGTGTCGTCGTAGCGGCGGGCGGCGTCGACCAGGCTGGCCTCCAGGTGGTCCGACATCTCCTGCATGGACCTGCCCGCCGCGCGTCGCGCGCTGTTGGCGGCCTCGACCGCAGCCGCCGTCGACCACGAGATGACACCGTGGCTGACCCGCACCGACGTGTCGACCCCCTCGGTGACCTCGGTTGCCGACAGAATCTCGGCGGCGGCTCGCCCCTGCTTCGCCGCCAATTCGCCCAGGTGGGCGGTCGTGACCTCTAGCTCACCAGACATTGGAAAACCCCCTCGCGCTCATCTTCCTACTGTTGTGCCAGCGACGGCGACCCGATTGGGTCATTCCGATCCAAAGTAGCTGTGATCGGGCTGGCCATCCCGGCGGGATCGACATCGACTGCCAAGTGCACCGGGGCGCGACCGCCGTCGGCGGCACCGGGCGCCGCGCCCGGCGCCTCGGGCGGGCCCTCGCCGTCCGCTTCCTGCTCCTCGAGGTTCTGCTCGACGTCGGGAATGCCGTCGCCGTTCTCGTCCTCCTCGACGTCGGGGATCCCGTCGCCGTCGGTGTCGGTGGCAGCCGCCCTCGCGTCCTCGGCCTCCTTATCTGCCTCCTCCTTCGCGGCCTGCTCCTGCATGGCCTTCTGCACAGCAGACTGCACCAGCGAGGCGATCTGCGCGGCACTCATTCCCGCAGCGGCCGCGGCGGGCATGGCCCCGACCGCAGCACCCGGCAGACTGCTCAGCGGGGCCGCGAGACCGCCTGGTGCCGCGCCGCCACCCGACGCCGGCGACCCGGTGGCGACCGGCGACGTGGGCGTGGAGGCATCCGGGGGCTCCGGCGCGGATGGCATGTCAGCAGACTCCCTGTCACCCGATGACGTGCCGCCCGACGATGACCCGCCACCCGACCCCGTACCTGAACCCGAACGACCGCCTGTGCCGGCGCCCTCGGGCTGCGTGCGGTCCGATCCGGATTCACCGGACGAGGAGTCCGTGTTCTTGTCACCCGTGTCCCCGTCACCAGGCGCATCGCCCTTCTCACCGCTGGGCGGCGGGGACGGGGGCGGAGTGTTCGGGTCGGGCGTCTTCTTCGACATGGTGGACCGCCCAGACCGCCCAGACCGCCCGGACCGCCCGGACCGCTCGCCGTACCGGCCAGCCGTCTGCGAAATCTCCGCGGCGTTGGAGCTGACCTGCTGCGTGAGCTCGGTGAGCTGCATCGTGCACGCGCCGAGCGCTTTGGTGACCGCGGCGATCTCCATCGCCAACGCCGCCCCCTGCCCGACGAACGGTGTGGCCGCGACGAGCATGGTGACGAGCCCGACGTCGGCCAGCCAGTCGCTCTGGTCGTCGAGCACGGCGCGCGTCGCCGTGATCTGTCCCGCCTCACGGGCCAGCACCGCGTTGATCGACTGATCCGAGGCCACCATCGCCTGAGTGCGGTCGATCTGGCGGGAGTTGCTGTCGGAGTAGGACTCCGAGCCACTGCCCCTCCAGGAGCCGTTCGGATACGCGCCCGCCAAGGTGTCGCGGGCACCGGCGAACCGGCTGGCGCCGGCACCAAAGCGCGCGCCGTCGTCGGGGCTGCCGACTCCGGTGGTGAGCTTCATTCCGGAGATGGTCATCTGGCCGCCGAACAGAATGGGCGTCTTGGCCCGCTTGAGGAACTTCTTGATCTCGGGGTTGGCGAGGAAGCGCAGCGCGTCATCGCCGTACTCGGAGAGCTTGCGGCCCAGTCGCGCCAGCTCCGCCAACCGGCCGGCAGTGGAGAACCGCTGGAACAGGCTGCCGAGTCCCTTCACGCCACCCGCCAGTTTGTCGGCATTGCCGATGAGACCCTTGGCGGCTTTGCCGAGCTCGAATACGGCCGCACCCACGTCCTTGATGTCCCCGAGCAGGCTCATTTACCCAATCCCCTTCGCCGGCTGCGACGTTACCAGCGGATTCGGGTCCCAAAACGCACCAATTTTCGACACAGTGATGCGCCCATTGGGTCGGTGAACAGGCCTTATCCTGCTTCACCGCGGGCCGGGGTCGCGGCGTCGTCCCGCATCGCCGCGCCGCGCCCCGGCATCGGCGCATGCTGACCTCACCCGGTCCCAGGACCGTGGATCGGAGATCTCGGGCTCGACAAGGCGGCCGCTGACGTCGATCACGTGTTTGCTGACGACCCTCGCCGGCCCCGTGCTGACGCGCCCCCGGCACGCCGTGGTTGATACTTGAGACCAAGGCCGACAGTCGCGTCGTCGGATGTTCGAAGGGAGACCTGCTGACGTGAACGACCGCGACGATGATCTGCGCAGACAACTCGGGTGGACCGGGCCAGAGGAAACCGACTACGAGCCCACCCCCGTCGAGCCGACGTTCACCCCGGCGGCCACACCACTTCCCACCCGGCCGCCGGTCGACTTCGTGGCGCCGAGCGACCCCCAGGAACCGAGTGACGAACCCGTACTCCCCGGCCCGCAGCCCCCGCGCGAGCCGCAGGCCGAACCCCCATCCGGCGGCGCCCATCAGCAGCGCCCCCGCTACGCCCCGCCGTCGGGGCTGGCCCGCGACACCGCCCAGCCGCCGCGCGAGAGCCCTCGGCGCGATGCACCGCAACGCGAATCGAATCCCCGTGACACAGGCCAGTTCCCCGCGGTGAGCCGTCCAGACAACCCCCAGCAATGGGGTCAGCAGTGGGGTCCGCAGCCCGGCTGGCCGCAGCAGCCTCCCCCACCCGCACCTCCGCCGCCACCCCAACCACCCGCTCCCCCGCGCGGACCGCACAACCAGGGACAGCACAACCCCGGGCCGCCGACCGCCCCCTGGCCGGCCCCGAACTTCGGGCCCGACACCCGCGTCATGCCACCCTCACCGACGGGCTCCTACGCCGATCGGATTCGCGCCGACGACCTGGTCCCCACCAAGCAGCCGCCACCCACCCGAGGCTGGCGGCTGGCGGTCTTCCGCGCGACGTTCGGGCTGGTCAACCTGGGCCAGTCACCCGAGGAGATCCGCGAGGCGGAACTCGAGGCGCGGATTCGCGGCGTCCTGCGCGGTCACTACAAGATCGGTGTGATGGGCAAGGGCGGCGTCGGCAAGACCACGATGTCGGCCAGCATCGGTTCGATATTCGCCGAACTGCGCCAGGACGACCGCGTCGTCGCGATCGACGCCGACACCGCGTTCGGCAAGCTGGGCAGTCGGGTGGATCCGAAGGCCATGGGCTCGTACTGGGAGCTGGCAGCCGATCAGCACCTCGAGACGTTCGCCGACGTGCGCAGCCGCGTCGGCAACAACGCCGCGGGACTGTTCGTCCTCGCCGGTGAGGGCAGCCCGGCACGCAGGCGTGTGCTCGATCCGGCGATCTACCGCGAGGCCACCGCGCGCCTGGACCGGTACTTCACCATCTCGATCGTCGACTGCAGTTCCACCATGGACGCCCCCGTCACGCAGGAGGTGTTGCGGGATCTCGACGCACTGATCGTGGTGTCGTCCCCCTGGGTCGACGGTGCGGCCGCCGCGGGCCAGACCCTGGACTGGCTGGCCAACCGCGGCCTGACCGGGCTGCTGCAACGCACCGTCGTCGTCCTCAACGACTCGGATGGCCACGCCGACAAGCGAACCCGCGCGATTCTGGCACAGCAGTTCGCCGGTCAGGGCCAGGTGGTCGTGGAGGTGCCCTTCGACGGCCACCTCCGTCCGGGTGGAGTCATCGAGCGAACCGCCGAGATGTCGCCCGCCACCCGCCGCAAGATCATCGAGATCGCGGCGGCACTGGCCGCGCACTTCCCCGCCAACGACGACCGGGAACGCACGCGCGACCGCTACTGACGTTCAGCGCCAGTCGATTTGGTCGATGAGCGCCTCGACAAGGCGTGCGATGTCGGGCGGCACAGGCTGACCGGCCTCCGCGGCGACGATCACGTCCTCGGCGACCCCGGCCGCCTGCGCGGTCTCCGCGATGGTGAGGTTGGCGCGCCGCCTGGCCGCGTACAGCCGCTGCCCCAGCGTCGCGGTGGGCGATGTCGCGCTCAGGACCGTGAGCTCGTCGATCTGCCGCCGGACCATGCTCAGCGCCCGCAGCAGGGGCGGGGTCACCCGACCGATGCGTGCCGCGCGGGCGGCGACCGCCTCCAACTGACGCAGATCCGCCAGGATCGCGGTGACCCGCGGGGTGAAGTCGGCGTTCTCAGGCGGCGGCAGCGCCCCGATGGTGCTGCCCAGGGTGTGGACCGCCGCGTCGACCGCCTGCGCGATGAGCGATACCTCGTCGCCGCCTGGCTGCTGCGGCTCGAGCTGGCGCTGTGGTTCGGTGGATACCGGGCCACCCTGTCGGATGCGGGCGATGGTCCCTGGCGACCACTGCAGGATCTCCTCGAGCTTCGCGCGCGTCTTCTCCCGCGGCCAGCTTCTGCCCTTCTCGAACGCGATCAACGCACCGGCGTTCATGATCCCGTCGGCGGCGAGGCTGCGTTGGCTGATATCGAGTTCTCGGCGCCGGGCGGCGGCGGCGGCACCGGCGCGCGCCATCCCCGGATCGACATCCGCGGCGTCGTCGGGTGCGACACCTGAGTCGACGGGGACCAACTGCGTGCCCTTTCCCCTACATGTGG
Organism: Mycolicibacterium sp. YH-1; assembly: GCF_022557175.1. The sequence continues at coordinate 7,223,587 of NZ_CP092915.1, forward strand.
GGCGGCCAGCCGTTCCGCTGCACCGCTACGTCTTGAACCACTTTAGCCGGATCGCCCGGCGTTTATAACCGTTGCGAGGAAACAGTTACAACCATGTCATTGCTTCGACTATCGGCAACCCACGCGTCCAGAGCGGCGACTTTCCCACCTAGATCGCCTGCCCTGACGTGGTCTTTCCACGATTCCGTAGCGCCGCAGCGGTTCATTTGACGCTAACTGTTGCATCGCTACGGTTCCTGCGATACATTTCTCTCCATCGCGCCCGAACGACCGGCGCAAGACCTGAGGAGAACCAATGAACGCAGTGGGCCTGGACGGACTCCCCGTCGGTGAGTGCACACGCGATCCCGAGCGGTGGGTGACCACGGCCGACGAGGACGCCAAGACCATCTGCCGGCTGTGCCCGCGCCGGTGGGCCTGCGCCCGCGACGCGGTCGAGCTGCCGCGGGCCGAGGGCCTGTGGGCTGGCGTGGTCATCCCGGAGGCCGGCCGCGGCCGCACGTTCGCGCTGCGCCAACTGCGGTCACTGGCCGAACAGAACGGCTACACCGTTCGCGCCCGACGGGTCTTCCTGGAATCCGCATGACAGACCGCCTCGCTGCCGCTTTTCGAGGGGACGGCAGCGGGGCGACGCCGACTCGGGCGGGTCAGGAACAATCGGGCGCCGGACACCGTTAACATCATCGACAGTGCCGGACATGCCCCGGGTACCACCCCTTAAGTCGCCTAGAGCGACCAACTGCCGAGAGGCGCCATGACGGCACTGTCCTAGAGCCGCCGACGCATTAGCGTCGGCGGCTCTGTTCGTCTCACCTACGCGAAGCGCGCCCACCACGACGTCTGTCAACCTGTGGATGGATTCCCAACCTGTGGATGAGTTCCGCACCCTGTCGGCGTGGGCTCCTAGCGTGGGCGCATGACGTACTGGATCAACACCGTCAGCCGCGGCCACGTGCTGCGCGGGGTGGCAGGCGGATTCACTCAGGCCAATCACGGCAAGCCCCACATGCTGAGGCGGATGGCGAGGGATGACTGGATCGCCTTCTACTCCCCCAAGACCGACTATCCCGACGGGGCTCCGCTGCAGGCGTTCACCGCCATCGGTCAGGTCACCGACGACGAGGTTTACCAGGAGGACTTCGACCCGCAGTTCCAGCCCTGGCGCCGACGCATGCGGTTCCTGCCGTGTGAGGAGACACCCATTCGCCCGCTGCTCGACGACCTGGACTTCGTCGTGGACAAGTCGCGCTGGGGTTACCGCTTCCGGTCGGGCGTCTTTGAAATCGACGAGCACGACTTCGGCGTCATCCGTTCGGCAATGACGGGCTGACGTCGGCCACCCGGGGATAGTGTGGGTGCGGTGAGCAATACCGAGATCGCTCCTGACGAAGTGGCCTGCGGCCCTTCACCGTTCAGCGGCGTCCTGCACCCGCGCGACGTGCCCCTCGGAGGGCCCCGCGGCATCCTGGTACGACGGACCCTGCCGCAACGCGACCTGTCGATGATCGGCGCGTGGTGCTTCGCCGATCACTACGGCCCACATGACGTCGCCGCTGGAAGTGGAATGAACGTCGCGCCGCATCCGCACACCGGCCTGCAGACCGTGAGCTGGTTGTTCAGCGGCGAGATCGAGCACCGCGACAGCGCGGGTGTGCACGCCTACGTCCGGCCAGGCGAGCTGAACCTGATGACCGCGGGCGCGGGCATCTGCCACTCGGAGGTGTCGACACCGGGCACCCGCACTCTGCACGGGGTGCAGCTGTGGGTGGCCCTGCCCGACGCCGACCGAGACACGGCCCGCGACTTCGCCCACTACGTGCCCGCGGCGCGCGAGGTGGGCGACGCGGTGGTGCGCGTCTTCCTCGGAGAGCTGGTCGGCGAACGCTCGCCCGTCCACACCTTCACTCCCCTGCTGGGCGCGCAGGTCGACCTCCCGCCGCAGACGTCGATCGCTCTCGCCGTCGACCGCGACTTCGAGCACGGCGTGCTTCTCGATCAGGGCGTCGTCGACGTACACGGCGACGTGCTGGGCATCGGCGACCTCTGGTACCAGGCGCCGGGCTGCGACCGCATTGAGCTGATCAACAGTGGCGCGCAGCCGGCCCGCGTCGTGCTGCTGGGAGGCACCCCGTTCCCCGAGCAACTCGTCATGTGGTGGAACTTCGTCGGGCGCAGTCACGACGAGATCGTCCAGTTCCGGACCCAGTGGCAGGATCAGGACGAGCGGTTCGGTGCGGTGACCGGCTACCCCGGCGCCCGCCTCCCCGCGCCACCCATGCCGGGCGGCAGACTGCAGCCCCGCGCGAACCGCACCCACCGAGGAGCACCTTGACCACCGAGATCACCACCGACAAGACCGGCGCTCCGACCACCGTCACGGAGGAGCCCGGGCGGTTCGTCATCTCGGTGGACGGCCGCGCCGTGGGCCTTGCAGACTTCCAGGACATCGACGGCCGCCGCGTGTTCCCCCACACCGAGGTCCAGCCGAGTTTCGAAGGGCGCGGTCTCGCAACGATTCTCGTCGCCGAAGCACTCCGAGTCACCCGGGCTGCGGGTCTGCGCATCGTGCCCACGTGCTCGATGGTGGCCGGCTACATCGACAAGAACCCCGAGTTCGCCGACATCACCGATCCGGTCTAACCGACGTGGTCGCAGCTGTCCAACAGCACTGCCGACCGCCCAACTTGCGGTAGATCAACACGTGAGCGCGGCCGAGAGCGGGGCCGAGCCGTTTGCGTCGTAGTACCGTACCGGTACCACCAGACGAGGGGACGTGGGGTGCCTGCACTGAACATCGGGTTCTCAGACGATGCAAGGGCGGTTGGCGAAAACGACTTGCCGGCCACCAATGAGGTCCTCTTCGCCAATACGTTCACCGGGGAACACGTCTCGGCTCGCCTATCCTCGTTTGCCGAGTGAGGCCATGGGTTCCGACCAGACGACAAGGGGACGTCTCGCGGTGACGACGACTGCGATACGCACAGCAACGATGCTCGCATGCGCGGCCGCCATGGCGGCCGGGTGTGCGGCGCCGACGACGTCGGGCAACGCCGTCAAGGCCGCCGACGCGGACGCCGCGGTGGTCGCGCTGATGGACACGGGCACTTACTCGACGGTCCCGGGCCGCCCATTCGGCGTAACGGGCGACAACGTTAAAGCCCAACATCTCATGGAGGCACACCGCATTGCGGAGTACACCGTGGGTCCATGGGAGGCCGAGGCCGCATTGGTGTCACTGCCAGGGATGTTCGACCTCGCGCTGATATCGCCGATCGACTCCGTAGAGACGTTGCGGGACGGCAACATCCTGCCCCTGCCCGACGTCGCCGAAGCGCACGGCTTCATGACGGGGTTCTCCTCCCTGCGGATGGCGGCGAGAGATGCCCCGCTCTACGGACTCCAGAACGTCGTGTTGCGGTTCCCCGACGCCCAGTCCGCCGCCGCGGCCGCTGCGGAGATGGTGGCCAAGGCTCCGCCGATGCAGGGGAGCGAGCCCGGGCCGCCCACCCCGATGGCGAACTCACCCGAGTCCCTTGCGGTGACCTACGAGCTGCCTGACTACATCAGGCGCGTCGACAGCTTCACCGCACATGGAGTATTCGTGCTGTACCAGTCCGCTCGCTCCGACCTGGGACTCTTTCGCACGGCCCCCGCGATCGTCGACAAGATGCTCACCCTGCAGAAGAAGCGTATCGACGAGTTCACCCCGACTGAGCAGGGCGCGATGTCCAGCCTCGCGATGGATCCGACCGGCCAACTGTTGGCTCGCACATTGCGGGCGCCCGACGACTCAGCGCCGGTAGTGATCGGGGTGTGGGCACCACAGGCGTGGCTGCATTTTGAACAGGATCCCATCGCCACTGACGCCCTGTTCAACACTGCTGGCGTCGACGCCGTCACCCAGCGGCTGACCACGGTCTATCAGGCCGGCAACGCCGACGGCGCCACCCGGATCGTCGACGAGTTCGCCCGTCAGATCGGCGGCCTGGACGACGTCAAGCCCATCGACGGAGTGCCCGGATTGCCGTCGGCGGAATGCTTCGAGCGGGAAAAGGACTGGGTTCCCGAGACACAAGCCATGACGTATCAGCGCGTCCGGTGGCACATCAAGTGCGTGGCCAGCGCTGATCGCTGGGCCTACACCGCGTTCTCCGAGCACGCGGCCGATGCCAGGCAACAGATGGCAGCGCAGTACCGAATCCTGACCGGCGAGTGAGGGTTCGTCCATGGTCTTGAATGCAGGTGCGGTGGTCGCTGGCTACACCATCGAAGAGGTGGTCGGCCGCGGCGGTATGGGCACCGTCTACCGCGCCCGCAACCCATCGCTGCCTCGCAGTGACGCGTTGAAGGTGCTTTCAGCAGAACTGTCGCAGGACGCGCACTTTCGGGCACGATTCGAACGAGAGGCCGAGCTGGCCGCCACCCTTGATCATCCGAATATCGTCGCGGTTTACAGCCGTGGTGAGACCGACGGTCAACTGTGGATCGCCATGCAGTACGTCGCAGGCAGCGACGCCGACAAGGAGTTGACCCAGGGGCGGATGTCGCCGCAGCGCGCGGTCTACATCATCGGCGAGGTGGCCAAAGCGCTGAACTACGCCCACCGCCGTCATCTCCTGCACCGCGATGTCAAACCGGCCAACTTCCTGCTGGCACACAACGACGAACGTGTGTTCCTCGCGGACTTCGGCATCGCGCGCGCGCTCGACGAAGTGGTGGGACTGACACAAACCGGGATGGTCATGGCCAGCGTCGCCTACGCGTCCCCAGAGTCGCTGACCGGCGAGCCGGCCGATCACCGATCCGACATCTACTCGCTGGGCTGCTCCCTGTATCGGATGCTCACCGGCCGCGCCCCCTACGCGCGGTCGGGCGGCATGGCGGCCGTCGGCGCGGCACACCTCACCGAACCACCCCCTCGCGCCACCGATCTCGCCCCGCACCTGCCCACGGCGATGGATGCGGTCATCGCCAAAGCGATGGCCAAGAATCCCGCTGAGCGCTACCAGAACACGATGGACCTGGCGTACGCGGCCGCTCGCGCCCTCGACGAGACCACCGACGCCGTCCGTCTGACCCCGCCGCCCCCAATGCCGCCGTACTGGCCGGGCGAGAACAGTCCCGGTCGGTCGCAACCCAATCCTTCTGGCATGGCAGCGCCTTACAGCCACCGGCCAGGTCAGCTCCACTCAGGGCCATCCAGCCCCAACGGTGCTGGCTCGAGCTGGCTCGTACCCGCCCCGCCACGCAGACGGCGCAGGGTTCGGATGGCAGCCGCGATCGCGGTAGTCGTCGCGTTGGTAGCGGGTGGTGTCATCGGATTCGTTGCGCTCAAAGGTGATTCGGACCCGGTCTACCAGGCACAGACCCTTGTGCACCAGCGCGGTGAAACCGTTGTGAGTGCGCAACCGCGGGCGGTGGCCGCCGCAGGACCCGGCGACGGCGACGCCGTTCTGTCACTCGGAGTACAGCCAGTCGCCATCGTCTCCACAGGCGGTTCTCTGCCCAGCTGGGAGAAGCAACTGGTGGTGGACGACGTGCGAGTTTTGCCCGATGCTGCCCCCGCAGCGATCGGGGCCGCCAAACCGGACCTCATCATCGACACCTCCGACATCGACGACGCCGCCTACAAGGCGCTGGCTGCACTGGCGCCGACGATCACCCGTCCCCAGGGTGCCAGCGACTGGACGTGGCAGAGCCAGTTGGAATGGATCGGCCGGATCCTCGGCCGCGGCGACCAGGCGAAGTCGCTGCTGGACACCGTGGCCGCCACGCAGTCCGAGATCCGCGACGCGCATCCCGCGTTTGGCGGCAAGAGCATTCAGGTGGTGCTGGTCGCCGACAATGGCGTGAGCGTCGCCGTTGCCCAATCGGGGGCGGCCCGTTATCTGCAGGGCCTAGGTTTCCGCTACCCGTCGGACCTCGGGACGGCAGGAGCTGGCGGTCAAACGCGATCGGTGCCCGACCCCGCACAACTCAACGCCGCACCCACCGACGTCCGACTGCTGATGCGCACAGATCAGGCAGCAGGCGGGGGAAGCTACAACGGTCTCCCGCAAGCATTCTCGGCCTATCGCGGAATCACCGTCATCGTCGATGACCCCGACACGGTCGCCGCGCTGAACGCCCCGGGCTACGCCGCGACCAACTTCCTGAACACCGCACTGGTCAATCAGTTGGCACGTCAGATCCGGTAACGCATCACCGGATCTTCGCGGCGATGTCGCTGGCGATCGACAGTCCGCCGCTGCCGATGGTCGGCGAGCACGCACGCACGTCGACGATGACATTGCCGCGCACCGTCATATCGCGTTCGCACTGCTGACCCGCCACCGAGGAGGTGGTGGAGACCAGCTTCAGGGTCATGATGTCACCGATCATCGCCGGCACACCGACGTCGACCCCAGCGCTGTCGCCTGCGTAGCTCCACGTCATATGGGTGGACTGGCACGACGACCACGCGGCGGACTGCTTGTCGAAGAAGCTCTTGGCTGCGCCCGGGTCGGGGAAGGACACCACGGCCTGAGCCACCTTCGGCGCCGGCTCCGCGGAGACCACCTGAACGGCCAGGCCGGTGTAACCCGAATCGCCGTAGCTGGCCGCACCCGCCGGGCCCCACGCGCTGGCGCAGTGGGGAGGTGTGATGGTGCCATCGAGCGGACTGCTCACTATGGCCGTTGCGGTCATGCCGGGAGTGTTGAGCCGCTGACCGACCTGCTCAGCTGACAGCAGCAACCCGGCCAGTGCGTCCGCTCCCAGGGTCGGCCCGGACGGTGCCGGAGCCGGAGCGGGCGCCCCCGGCGCTTCCGGCGCCGCCGGATCGGACGGGACCGTGGTGATCGGTGCCGCCGGCACCTGAGCCGCGGTCGTGGAGGGCTGCTCGCTCACCGTGTCGGAATCCTCGCCACCGTTGGTTGCGACGAGCGCGATGACGACCACGGCTGCCAGCGCCGATGCGCCGCCTACAATCCACCACCGTCGTTGTGCCATCTGGCTGCTCAGCGTCGGCTTCCCGGAAGCCTGTCCCGGTCGGCCCTGCGGCGGGCCACCGACGGGTGGTTGCTGGTAGCCAGAGTGTGGCAGGTAGGCGCCGGGTGGACTCTGGTTATGTGGCGGGTACCCGGCGGGAGGAGCCTGGCCGTAGGACGACGGCGCGCCCTGAACCCATTGCGGGGCCGGTGGCTGCTGCGGGTTGGGCCAACTCGGAGACGTGGGAGGGACTGGTGGTTGCTGGGGTGGTCGAGTGAACTTCGGCGCCTCCATGGTGGCTCCGTCCGGGTCCACCTCACCGGCGGCGGGCGGGAATCTAGGTTCGGCGCTCCCGGGTGCCGCCGAAGCCGGCTCACTCCTCGGCCAGTCCGACGTCTCCTCGCCGTCATGCCCGCTGGTGGGATCATTCGGGGTCAATGACGTCTCCCTTGTCTCATATGCCACGCCATGGCGTGCCGACACGTCCACGACCACGCCGGATCGCTGGCTGTTCGGCCATCCTCGCATGTCGTGCGGCTAGCGGAATGCACTAAATCGGGGTTTGCCTCAGCCCGCACCGCAGCAGCGCATCCGCATGCCACCCAGAGTGGCTAGCATTTCGGCAATGAGCCAGACCGGAGGCGATCGAGTGGGCGACGAGCAGTCCGACGACACCGCAGCGAGCAACACACCCGAACTTCCGGTGTTGACGATCGAGGTCGACGGCAGTTCCCACATCCTGCAGCCGGGCGACCACGCTGTGACGATCGGACGTGAGCCGCCGGCAGAGATCGTGGTACCCAGGCCTGGCGTCTCGCGTGTGCACGTTCGCGTGCAGCGCGACGGCGAACACTGGTTGCTGACCGATGCGGGCAGTCGAAACGGGATCTACCTCGATGGCGAACGCGTCGACCACGTCATCGTCGGCAGCAGGCTGGTCGTGCACATAGGAGACCCCAACGGCGTTGCGCTTCAACTCATTCCGCACGCCCGCCACGTCGAGCCAGCCGACGCGGCTCTCAGTCGCGCGGGCTCCGCGGTGGCGGCGCGCAGGGAAGAACTCGGCTTGTCTCACCTGACCCTGTCCGCCGACGTCGTCGCGGTCGAAGAGCTGGCACTGTTCGAAGGCGGGCGGCACTGGCCGGATCACGACGCCCTCGCAACGCTCGAGGAGCGCCTCAAATGGCCGGCGGGCGCCATCGCGAGCATCCGCGACGGCGCGCCCGTTCCCGAGGACGAATTCACCGAGGTGCTCACACCCACGGTGCAGGTCTCGGTGGCCGTTGACGCCGCTGACATCGCGATGCGCGCCATTCGTGCTCGAGCCGAATTGCTGCCCTCCCCCCACGCCCGCGACTTCACCCACGACATCACCCCGATGCTCACCGAACTGCGGCGGCTGGACCGCACCGTCACCTCGGCGGCTCGCAACGCCCCCGGCCGACTGGAGGCGGTCGTGGCTCTGGCCGGGATCCGTCAGCTCAGAGCCGATCTCATCGTTCGGGCGGCCGGCTCGCCTCATGCCAGTTTGGGGCAACGCCTGGGCGCCATCCGCCAGCGCGGCGGCTTGACCGCCCCCGAAGTCGCTGCGGCGGCGGGGGTCACGGCCGCCGACGTCGAGGCCGTCGAAACAGAAGACCGCCCGGCCGGCGCCGCGGCGGAGGCTCTTGAACATTTCGTCACCGTCGTCGGGCCGGCCATCAGCCCTGTGCAGTAGGCCTCTGAGTGGTGGTGACGTCTGGGCCAGCTACCAGACCGGCTACGCGATTACTGCTCGAGGGCCCCCGTGGCAGGGCTTAGCATATTGAGGCAGCCCACGCCCCGGACATCATCCGGTCACTTCGCTGGGGTTGGACGGGGATGGGAGGGGGCCCGATGAGTCGAACGACTCTGGACGGGGCACGTGAGTCGGTCAGTGGGGGCAAACGCTGGGTGTGCGTGGTGATCGCGTTGAGCGTCGCCGTTCTCACCGCGTGCTCACCCGCTCTGCAGGGTGAGGCGAAGTCAATCCTGTGGAACCCCGACAACGTTGGCGGATTGCCCCTCACCGATGGACCCAGCGGAATCCGTTCGGACGCACCGGACCCCGAGGGCAGAGTCGCCTACTCCGACGGTGGTTCAGTAGACCGGTTGGGAATGCTCGCGGTCAACGATGCCGAGGAGTTCTGGCGGGCGAATTACAGTCCCACCCTCGAAGGCACATTCGCGCCGGTCGAGAACTACGCCTCGTGGGATTCAAACGACCCCAACGGACCGGAACTGTGCGGACAGAACGGATATAAGAGTCCCAACGCGTTCTTCTGCTATCCCCTGGACCTGATGGCCTGGGATCGCGGTGTGTTGTTGCCGATAGGACAAAAGTACTTCGGCGACCTCTCAGTCGCGTCCGTCATCGCTCACGAGTACGGCCACGCCGTACAGGACATGGCCGACATAGTCGATCGGTCTGACCCCACTGTCATTGGGGAACAACAGGCCGACTGCTTCGCGGGCACCTACATCCGTTGGGTCGCCGAGGGGAAATCGCCACGATTCGAACTCAATACCGGCGAAGGGCTGACCAAGGTCCTCGCCAGCATCCTCACGAGTCGAGACCCCGTGTGGAATGAGGAAGACCAGGAGATGGTGACCGAGGGGCACGGCACGGCGCTGGATCGCGTCACCGCCTTCCAGATGGGGTTCGTCGAGGGCGTATCGGCCTGTGCTCGAATCGATCTCGAGGAGATCGAGACACGTCGAGGTGATCTTCCGATATTGCTCGGCACTGACGATTCCGGCGCCGATCAGACCGGTGAGGTGCCGATCAACCAGAAACTCGTCGACACGCTCATCGGACAGCTCAATCGCCAGTTCACTCCAACGACCCCGCCGACGGTGTCCACTCAGCCCGCGGCGCAACCCTGCCCTGACGCCAAGCCGACCCTGGTCGCGTCTTACTGTCCGTCCACCAACACGATCACAGTCGACATGCCGGCGATGCAGAAGTTCGGAGCGGTCGCCGACATCGAGCAGGGCGTGCTGGTCCAAGGTGACAACACCGCGATATCGGTGCTGATCTCCAGATACGTGCTCGCGCTTCAACACGAGCGCAACGCCTCGCTGGACGACGCGGCTGCCAGCCTGCGCACGGCCTGCCTGACTGGATTCGCCCAGCGCAACATGGTCGAGGTCGAGCCGTTGCCGTCCGGATCAAGCATCACTCTCACCGCCGGCGACATGGATGAGGCGGTGGCCGGTCTACTCAACAACGGTCTGGTCGCCAGTGACGTCGACGGCGAGACCGTTCCGGCGGGCTTCAGTCGCATCATGGCGTTCCGGTCAGGGCTGCTCGACACCGATGGCGACGCCTGTTACACCCGATTCCCCTGACCACTCACGGATTTCGAGCACGACAGATGAGGAACCGGGAATGACCAACTGGCCGGGAACACCACCGCCACCACCACCGCCCGGCGGCTCCTCAGGGTGGGTCGATCCCGACGCCCCCACCGGCCTCGCACCCCAGCACCAACGACCACAGCCAAGCGGATGGCAGCAGCCACAGCAGCCACCCGCAGAACCCCCGCCATGGCCAGCGCAGAATCAACCGCCGCCCCCAGGGCTGTGGCCCCACCAACAGCCACAGCCACCGTGGCCGGTCTACCCGGGAGCCGGCGGACCGCCACCCACGAATCGCCGCCGTATCCCGCTGATCGTGGGGCTGATCGCGGCGGCCCTCGTGGTGATCGTCGTGGCAGTACTGGCCATCAAGGCGCTCGGAGGAAGCGACAACATCTCCGCCAGCGACACCGTGAAGGGTTACCTGGAGGCCCTCAGCGCCGGTGACGCGGCCAAGGCGTTGTCCTACGGCGCTGCGCAGCCCGCCAACTCCGACCTGCTCACCGACGAGATCCTCAAGAAGCAGTTGGCCCGGATGCCGATCACGAACATTCGCATCCTCGACGAGGACACCTCGATGATGGCCATCGGCATGACGACGGTCCACGCGGCAGCCAGCTTCGGGAGCGTCGTCGACGACGTCGAGCTGCGGCTGAAGAAGGATGCCGATGGCAGCTGGAAGCTCGAGACCGCCGCCATCAAGATCGAACCGCCTCCCGGCGCGGACTCGAACCTGTCAGCCAAAACGGTGACCATCTTCGGCAAATCCTTCGACAAGGGTTCGCTGTATGCATTTCCCGGCTACCTCGACATCGGCAGCACCAACCGCTACCTGAAGGCAACGGCCGAACCGCTCTTGCTTCAACATCTTTCGTCGTATTCCACGGCGTGGCTGTCGCCGCAGATCAGCCTCAACGACGACGGGCGCGACGCCATTCAACAATCATTGGTCGACGCTTTCGCCAACTGCCAGAAGTCTCAATCGCTTGCCCCGCCGAACTGTCCTGGCAGAGTTACCCGCCCGGACGCCGTGGACGGGACCGCTAGCTGGGGCCAGGCCGATCTGTCCGGTGTCACGATCGGCGACCTCTCCGCCTACTCGCTCACTGTCATCCTTGGCGGTGAAGCCCATCTCCCCCTCAGCTACAAGTTGACGGACGGCGGGATGGACCAGGGCGTGGCGAGCATCTATGTGGGAGGCACCGCCGACATATCCAAATCGCCACCCATGCTGAACTTGCGATAACACGACATCGCGAGGTCTAGCGCGGCCGCAGCACCACCACCGGGATCTCCCGCTCGGTCCAACTCTGGTAGGTGTCGAAGTCCGCGTAGGCCTCGACGAGGCTGGGCCACAACCGCTTCCGCTCCTCGGCGCCAGCCACCTCCGCGTGGACAGCGCTTCGCCGCGCACCGATCTGGATGTGGGTATCGGGGTTGGCGACCAGGTTGCGATACCACTGCGGGTGCTCGGGTCGGCCGCCCTGCGACGCGACGATGACCACGTCGTCGCCGTCGTGGATGTAGAGCAAAGGCACGGTGAACGACCTGCCCGACTTGCGCCCCACGTGGTCGAGCAGCAGCGTGGGCACCGGCTTGCGGAAGCCCGCTCCCACTCGCCACTTCCCACCGATCCGGCCACCCGTGCGGCGGTAGATCCAGACCTGGGCGCGGCCGACGTGCCGGAAGATCACCGGAAGGACCCGTGAATCCAGCTGGTCCGGCCGTTTGGGCGCCGCCATCTCAGCCCAGGTACTGCGCGGTCGAGCCACCGACCGGCATCTCGGGCAGGCCGAGCTTGCGGTGATCCCAGCTGCGCAGCCGGGACGGCACCACGCGCACCGCGACGCGGTTGTTCATCATCTGGTCGACGAAAGGCTTCATCTCGTCGGTGTAGGGGCCGGTGTAGCGCTCCCACACACTGACGCCCACACGGTGAAGCAGATCCGGGTCGCTGTCCACGATCTCGGCGGTGCCGTCGATCGAGACGCCGCGCAACGTGTCGTAGGTGTCGCCGTCCTCGATCATCACGGTGATCGTCGGGTCACGGCGCAGGTTCACGGCCTTCTGCGATTTGGCCTTGGTCTCGAACCAGATCTCACCGTCGAGCACGGCGTACCACATGGCGACCAGGTGCGGCCGCCCCCCGCCCGAGACCGTCGCCATCGTGGCCGTGCGGCTGCGATCGATGAACTCGGTGATCTCGTCGTCGGACATGACGATCTTCGAACGCTGGTTCTTTCCCACCGTCAATCCATATCAGGAGCCGACAGTGACCACCATCACCGGGATGCCGTTGGGCGCGTTCTAGGCCGTCCTGCGCAGCAGCGGCAACAGGGCCCGGTGCCGCGCGTTGGCCGCGTCGCCGAAGAGGCGAAGGGCCGCGGGCACCGAACGCGCACCCGAACACGTGACCTCGTCATCATCCAGACCCAGCACGTCGGCGACGTCGTCGGCAGCCACCAGCACCCACTCGACACCCGCAAGGCGGCACGCGTCGTCGACGACGTGGATGAGCGAACGGCACTCGGCGTCGACGGTCTCCAGCCCGCCCAGGTCCAGGATGAAATCACTCTCCTCGATCACGAAGCGGCCCACCCGCGACGCCACCCGGTCGAGATTGCGCGCAGACAACTCACCGCTGACGCTCACCACGGTGGCCAGCCGACGACTGTGCGCGCGGATCAGCGCGCCGTCACACTCGTAGGCCGGGTTGCCGTAGCGGAAGGTGCCCAGCGTCCCTCTCGACTTGGCCATCTGTTGCCTCCGATGAATTCCAGTGTGGGTCGGTTCAGGCGGTCCTGCCGAGCAACGGCAGCAGAATCCGTCGGCGCACACCCGAGACATCGGCGAAGAACCGCAGCGCCTCGCGTACCGACTGCGCCACCGCACACGTGACCTGATCGGCGTCGAGATTCAGTCCGTCGACCACCTCGTCGGCGGCCACCAGAACCCACTGCACACCCGCTGCACGGCACGCACGCTCCACGGCGCAGACGAGGTCGTGGCCTTCGGCACTCACGGCGTCAAGGCCGCCGAGGTCGAGAATGAAGTCGTCGTCGAGAACGTGGCGCTCGACGCGGGACAACACCTGGTTGAGGTTGTGGCCGTCGACCACGCCGCTGACGCTCACGACGGTCGCCAGCTGACGGCTGTACGCACGGACCAGCGCACCCTCGTCATCCTGTGCGGAGATGCCGTAGCGGAAGTCCTCGATCGTGGTGGTCATGTGCCGCCTTCCGTAGCGCCGTCGAACTGTTGAGATCGACGCTATGCCGCAAACCTAAGATCTTGGGGTACTACGTCTAATGGTCTGGTAAGAGCCCACTTTCCGTTCTCATAACCTGCTTCGGCAAAATGATCGGCGATGTTTGCCCGCGCCTCTCCGCGGGTAAAGACGTGCCCCGTGTGTCGCGCCCTGAGCGCTCCCCCACCGCATCGCCGCTGATCAAGCCTGTCCGAACTTCCGGGCGTCGGGATAACCTCGGCTAGCTCACACCGGAATCAGAAGATCGTCAGGACATGAATCGACACAGCAGAGTGGTGGCGGCGATCAGCGCCGCATGTGTGGCAGTGCTGATCGCGGGTTGCTCCCCGGTTACCCAGGGTCAGGCCGTATCCACGCTCTACGACCCGTTCCGGGCCGGCGGGCTGCCTGCGCAGGACGGTCCCAGCGGCGTCAAGGACGACGCACCGCCGCCGACCGGCGAGGTGCAGGGCAGCGACGGCGGCGACATCGACAAGTTGGCACTGCTGTCGGTCAACGACATCGCCGAGTTCTGGGGGCAGAACTACGGCGACCTTGACGGCACCTTCGCGCCCATCGAGAACCTGCTGTCCTACGACTCCGACGACCCGTCGAGTCCGATGGTGTGCAACACCGACACCTACGGCGAACCCAACGCCTTCTACTGCCCGAGCAAGGAGATCATGGCGTGGGACCGCGGGGTGATGGTGCCGATCGGCCGGGAGTTCTTCGGCGATGTCTCGGTCGCCGCGCTGATGGCCCACGAGTACGGCCACGCCGTACAGCACATGGCCGGGCTGGTGGCTGACGACACCCCCGTCCTGGTCATGGAACAGCAGGCCGACTGCTTCGCGGGCACCTACGTCCGCTGGGTCGCTGAGGGCAACTCCCCCAGGTTCAATCTCAGTACCGGCGACGGGCTCAATCACGTTCTCGCTGCGGCGATCACGCTGCGCGACCCGATCCTCGGACCGCAGGACATCGATTTCGTCGAGGACGGCCACGGCACCGCGCTCGACCGGATCAGCGCCTTCCAGATGGGCTTCACCTCCGGCGCATCCGAGTGCGCTCGCATCGACATGGACGAGATCGAGACGCGGCGCGGCGACCTGCCGATCGCCCTGCCGTTCGATGACAACGGGGACGTGCAGAGCGGCGAGGTCACCCTCGACGAGGACATCCTTGCCCTGTTGATGGAGACGCTCGGCGAGGTGTACCAGCCGTCCGAGGCGCCCACGTTGTCCTACGAACCCGCCGCATGCCCGGACGCGCAGCCCGTCCCGCCGACGTCATACTGCCCGTCGACCAACACCATCGCGGTGGACCTCGGCGCGCTGCAGCAGATGGGGGAGGCCGCCGACGAGTCCAATTACGTTCTGCTGCAGGGTGACAACACCGCGTTGTCGGTGCTCACGTCGCGGTACGCCCTCGCGCTCCAGCACGAGAACGGCGACGCGCTGAACACACCGGCCTCGGCCCTGCGCACGGCATGCCTCACCGGCGTCGCACAGGCCGCGATGTCTGACACCGTCGAGTTGCCCAGCGGTCAGAGCCTCACGTTGACCGCCGGTGACCTCGACGAGGCCGTCGCGGGTCTGCTCACCAACGGACTGGCGGCGAGCAACGTCGACAGCCAAACGGTGCCCGGCGGCTTCACCAGGATCATCGCCTACCGGTCGGGTCTCAGCGGTGACCGCGACCTGTGCGAGGCCCGGTTTAAGTAGGTCGATTCCTGCCACCCGGCGGTCAATTGCTGCCACCGGAAATTTATGCTCTGAACTGGCCGTTCCCACTATCAGACCGGCACGAGAAACACCCCGGCCGGTTGAATTCAGGGAAGTGGGAATGACATGAAGAACATCGGATTCGCCTCAGTGATCGCCGGGGGACTGGCCGCCGCAGTCCTCGGACTCGCCGCACCGGCTCAGGCCGACACCGCGAGCGCCGTGCCCGCGGCCAACGTGGCGGCGGTTCTGCAGACGGCGCCGACCGGTATCGACCACCACGGCTGGCTCTATGACATCCAGCCGAGGGCTCATGCACCGCAGGTCGACACCACCGTGCACCAGAGCCGCTGACGACCAGCACACCAGGGGAGGGGTACCCGATTCGGGTGCCCCTCCTTTTGCGTTTCGAGGGTCCCGAGCCGTCGCCCACACATCGCCAAACTCGCAGTTTATTGGGCGCAAGGAACTCTGTTGGGCGAAGAACGGCGGGATGTGACGCTCGTCATGTCGCACAAGCTCCGGCCCAAACGGGTCCGCAGCACATAGCCCGCACGCAGGCGGCCCCCCGCGGCCAGCCGCATTCACGACTTGCCTCTCTCTACTTCTGCACAGCGGGATTCAGTTCTGACGGTAGTTGATCTACGTTGCGCCTCATAATCTTTCGAGGTGAAAGTCTGTCTCACCGATATAGAGGAGCAATTGATGTCCGCCGTACTCAGCGTCCGCAAGTTCGTTCATTTTGAGGAGGAGATCCGGCAGGAGAACGGCCAGCCGGTCGAACCGGCACTCAGCCGTATCGTGGTCGGCGCCGTCGCGAAGAACCCCCTTGCGGGCTCAAGTGTTGCCGCGGACATCGCGCCGCTTGTCGAGCTGTCAGTGAGGCTGGGTGAAATTCTCACGACACGGGCGCTTGACCGACTAGGCGATGCCTCCGCCATTCGCGCGTACGGTAAGGCCGCACTGATTGGCACGGAAGGCGCCGTCGAACACGGCGCGGCACTGATCCATCCACGGCTTGGGATGGCGATGCGGGCGACACTGCGCCGGGGCAAGGTCCTCATCCCCGGGAACGCCAAGGTTGCAGGACCCGGCACGCCGATCGATGTGATCTTCGGCCCCCTCGATGAGGGATGGGATCTTGACGCCATGGACTCGCTGCCCGTCGTGGTACCCGACGCGCCGCGATCCGACGAATTACTGCTGCTGGTCGGCTACACCACTGGGCAGCGGCCACACGCCCGCTCGAAGGGTCCGTCGCAGGCCGAGGTCGACGCTCTCATCGAATCCTTCGTGTAAGCGGAGCACGCGTGACCTACGGGTGGAAGCCGAAACTCTCTGTCAGAGTGCTGGCGAGGAATCGCGCAGCGGCTTCCATCCGAGGCACGCGCCACAGGTCGGTCGGCATCGCTATCCAATAGCTGCGCTCAGCTCTGAGACGGTCGGGAAGCACCGTGACCAATTGGGGCTCTGAAACGGCCATGTATCCGGGGAACATCCCTATTCCCACTCCGCGCCGCACGGCTTCGAGTTGTACGAGTGGGCTGGTGCTGCGATACGCCACTTCGCGACGGCCAATGGTTTCAGTCAGCCAACTCAACTCTGGCAGTTCGATCAAGTCCTCGATGTAGTCCACGAAACGGTGCTCACCTAGATCCTCTACCGATGTCGGTTCGCCGAAGGCGCTGACATACGAGCGCGACGCGTACAGATGGACATCGCATCGGGCCAGCACTCGGGACGTCAGCCGGGGACCAGTCGGCTTGGCGGGGCCGATCGAGATGTCAACCTCTCGGAGGTTGAGGTTGGCAGGATGCATCATGCTCACCAGCTCAACAGCAATCTCAGGGTGTCGTTCGGCAAACTGGACCAGCGCCGGGGCGAGAACCTTGATGGCCAAACCTTCGACCGAAGCAATCCGAACCGGCCCTGCAATTCGACTTGGTGTGCTGGCCGATCGGAAGATCTCGTCGGCTGCGTGCTCCATTCCCTCGGCTCGCTGAAGTAGATCGCGGCCTGCCGGCGTGAGGGTGAATCCGGACGTACGGCGGTCAAACAACTTGACGTCAAGTTCACGCTCAAGGCGTGCGATACGTCGCAACACCGTGGTGTGCGAGACGCCCAATCGGCGCGCAGCGCGCGTTAGTGTCCGCTTGCGGACCACCTCGAGGAAGAATTGAATGCTGTCCCAAGGGAATACATCGCTTGGGCGGTCGTCGTCATGCGTCGGGGCGGAGTCGTCTGGCACAGCGAGTCTCCAATGTCCGCTCGGCACTTTGTATGGGGACGATGTGGTTTCCCGGACGACACCAGGCCGTTTCGCTGCGCCAAACCGATCTGGGCCATACCTCGGAAGTAGAACGTTATCAGGCCTTTTCGCGTGCCGGCGGCATGTTCGAGGCATTGGTCTCGGTGCACTCTGCTCATCTGCGCACACCGCTGTGCGTTGATGGCACTTCCGGTGGGGGTGTGACCGGACTCAAGCTGTGAACCTGCCCACCCACTGTGGGCGCCCCGTCGTGAGGCGAAGACCTGAAAGGGAGTGTCGAATGGTGACCGAGGCGTCGATCGAGTTGGAGCCCGAGAGGCGGTCAGCATTACGCCGAGTGGTGCGTGCATCGATGGCAGGAACGATCGTCGAGTGGTACGAGTTCTTCCTCTACGCGACTGCGGCGACGCTGGTGTTCAGTCAGATCTTCTTTCCACCCTCCAATGACCCGCTAGAGAACATCATCAACGCCTTCCTGACCTATGCGGTCGGCTTCATAGCTCGGCCGCTCGGCGGGATCGTCTTCGGGCACTTCGGCGACAAGTACGGCCGCAAGAAGCTCCTTCAGCTGGCGATCGTGCTCGTTGGCGCGTCAACATTCGCAATGGGCTGTCTGCCGACATACGACCAGATCGGTTATGCAGCACCGATACTGCTGGCGGTTTTACGATTTGTGCAGGGCATCGCAGTTGGCGGCGAGTGGGGAGGAGCCGTCCTGCTCGTGGCAGAGCATGCGCCAGACAAGTCGCGAGCCTATTGGTCCAGTTGGCCGCAGGCTGCGCTTCCTATCGGCGCGCTGATGGCCACCGTGATCCTGTTGGTACTGTCCAAGGTGCAGAGCCCTGAGACGTTCTTGGCATGGGGCTGGCGGGTTGGTTTCTGGCTCTCCGTCGTCATCGTCGCGATTGGCTACTACATTCGCACCAAGGTTTCCGATGCGGCAATCTTCCAAGAGGCGCAAGCGCAGGACCTTCAAGAGGCGACCGCCGCCAAGGAACCTGCGAAGTCCTCGTACGGCGTCATCGAAGTGCTGCGCCAGTACCCCGGCAAGGTCTTCACCGCGATGGGGCTGCGGTTCTGTGAGAACGTCCTCTACTACGCGGCCGTCACGTTCTCCATCACTTACCTCAGCACGCAAGTGCACGAGAGCACCTCAAAGATTCTGCTGCTGCTGCTGTGTGCGCACGTCGTCCATGCCGCGATAATTCCGCTCTTCGGCCGCCTGGCGGACACCGTTGGCCGCAAGCCGGTGTTCGTGACTGGGCTACTTCTGGCCGCGTTCTGGGGATTCGCCGCGTTCCCCATGTTCGACACGGGCAACGACTGGCTGGTGTTCGGTGCGATCGTCACCGGGTTGGTGGCACACGCGATGATGTATGCACCCGAACCGGCGCTGATGGCCGAGATGTTCCCGACGCGGTTGCGGTACTCGGGAGTGTCGCTGGGCTATCAGGTGACGTCGATCTTCGCCGGGTCACTCGCACCAATCGTCGCAACCCTACTGCTGAGCCGATTCAATTCATGGGTGCCGATCGCTGTCTATATCTCCGCCGCCGCGCTAGTCACCGGAATTGCCACGCTGGCATTGCGCGATACGCGCGGCATCTCCCTCTACGATGTGGACGAACTCGACCGGATGAGGCGATTGAGGCCGAACCGGCTCTAGAACTCTCTGGAGAATTCCGAGTAACTCTCGGCGGCCCTGGCCCGGCAACGGGCGATCCCCTGAGGACTCCACTGAGCCTCGATCACCAGTCGAGATGCGCGGGTCGTGGGTCAGCCGGGATGGCGCGTTTCGGGAGCTTGTGGCGCGATTTAACGGTGGCGAGAAGATATTTCCAGAGGGTCTTGCCGTGGCACACGGCAAGGAGCGGGCCGACGCTGTGCGCGTCGGCCCGCACTCGTGGTGACGCATTTCTTAGGTTCTCTGCGGCGTCCAGGTTGTTTGTTCTCCGGGGTATTTGCGCAGTCGCCGGATCCGGATGTCGACGGATTCTTCGCGCAGCTTCCGGGCGGAGTAGGTCTGCTGGATCTGGTGGTTGGTTGCCGCGATGGCCAGTGCCAGCAGGATCTTCCTGCAGTACAGCCGAATTGCCGCGGAGAAGGGAAAATCGCATCCTGTTTGGCGGGATAAGGTGATGAAGGAACAAGCGGCTGCTCAACTTGATCGGGGTAGTACCCAGCAGGGTCATCGACGCCAAATCGAATCGTCATGTCAAAACCCTTGCCTCCCAACTTCGCAGGGGTTTCTAAACTGAGAAATCCGCCGGAATCAAACCCGCGGTTGTATACGCCTGTACCGTCGTGGTTCGTTGTCGGCGGATTCATAGTGACTATAACTTTGGCTTTCAACTCATTTTCAGGTGATGCGACCGACAACCTTCTCTCGAAGGTGTTGTCGTCACCATCCGGTTGTAGGAGCGACAACCTTCCTGATTTGAACTCGTCCCCAAGACCGCCGGGCAAATCGATCGACAACTTCTTGATCTCAAGGGGTACTGACGGTGGGCGCCCATAGACGCGGAATTCCTCAAGTTCTCAGGCCTCGAGGTATTGAGATCACCCGCCAGCCCGCAGAACCGGTGCTAGCGTCAGCGCGCATGAACCCGTGGCAGCAGCAACCCGGGCCGAACTGGGATCCTCCTCCACCCGGCCCGCCGCAGCAGCCTTACCCGCCGGGTCCGTACCCGCCACAGCCGTACGCGTCGCCGGGGTATCAACACCCGGGCTATCCGCAGCAATACCCCGGCTACCCCTACCCACCGCCTCGACCCGCGAGTTCGGGCGCCGCGGTCACAGCCATCGTGCTCAGCCTGATCATCGCGTTGTTCCAGGCATTCGCCTGCATCGGCTACATCGCCCTGGCTTCTGAAATCTCCGACGCCGGAAACGCCGTACGCGAGTGGGTTCCCGGTTTCCTGATCTTCGAGGGCATGGTTCGAATCCTCACGGCCGCGGTGCTCGTCGTCGGCGCGGTGCTGCTGATGCGGCGCAATCCGGCGGGCCGATGGGTCGTCGCCGGCGCGGCACTCGCGATAGTGGTGTTCCAGTTCCTGGAGTACGCGGTGCGTTCCGGCGTCCTGCCTACATCGGATGCGAGCCCGCTGAGCACCCTGATCAGCGTGATCCTGCCGATCACCCTGATCGTCTTCGCGCTCACCGGCGCCACTCGCCGCTGGATAGACGAAGGCCGGTTACGCCGCTAGAGCGCGGCGCCATCCACCAATTCGCCTACCGGCGTGAGGAATTCGGCACCGTGTGTCGATGAGCGTGCTGGCCGCCCGCACCGGAACGTCCAGTGCGGGCAGCCAACGAAGCGCTCAGACGACGTCGGTGATCTGCCCGGCGACGTCCGCGCGCACCTGCTTGCTGCTGCGCTCGCCCTTGACGTTGATGAACATCATCACGTTCGCGTCGAACGGCATGTTTCGCTTGATGCTCAGGCTCTGAACCTCGCCGCCCTCGATCTCGCTTGCCGCAACCGCACCGTTGATGGCCGTCACGATGGCGCTGGTGGCAACCTCATCGATGGGGAAGAGATTCTGCTGTAGCGCTTCGGTGTCATCGTCATAGTCGACGGGGCGGGACGGCCCGACCGTGCCCGCGGTGTAACTCCACTGATTGAGTTCGGTCGGAGCGTTCGGGTCGATGGCCTCGACGGCCAGCACCCCAGGGGCGATGCTCACCTCCACCACCTGCATGGGATTGGCGCCGACCTTCTCCGAGATCGCCGAGTACGCAGCGTCGATACCCTCGGCGGTGAACAGGTTGCCCGACACAGCCTCGGTGATCTTCTCGGTGCCCGACGCCACGACCTCCTCAACCGCGTTCGAGGCCGCGTCCCTGATCTCGGTGACCTCCGAGCAGCCACTCAGTGCGGAAGCCGCGAGAACTGCAGCGGTGAGGGCAACGCCGAAGCGGGTGGGTGTCATTAGGTCCTCTCATGGTTTCCAGTCCCGATGGGTCCGGTGCGGACGCAGGCGCGGGGGACCGCGCTCGGGGCTCACATTGTTAACACAGCGAGCTTTCAGCAAGATTGAGGGCCGTACAGGCCGCGAGTCATCCTCGCGATCGGGCATTTGGTGCGAACGCACCCGCCAAACACAAAGGCCGCGAACTCAAGAGAGTCCGCGACCTTTGCGCTGCGGTTGGTGCGACCGCTAGTTGTGGGCGAAGGGGGACTTGAACCCCCACGTCCCGAAGGACACTGGCACCTGAAGCCAGCGCGTCTGCCATTCCGCCACTCGCCCCGACAACGTCCGAAAGGCTATCACGCACACCGGTCCGTTCCCCAACCGTGCAGATCACGGCGAAAACATCCCCTTGACCTGCCGTGATCAGATTCTCAGAGAACCGTTTGTCACGCGACAACGGGCATCGCCGATACCATGCCTACAGGCATCAGGCTCCACGACACGCAGAGGTGCGGGGACCGACAGCGACGACGAGCGAGGGGAGAGGCAGACATGGGTTTGGTCGGCCGCTTCGAACGCAGACTCGAGTCGAGCATCGGCGACGCGTTCGCCCGCGTGTTCGGCGGTGCGATCGTGCCGCAGGAAGTCGAGGCGATGCTCCAGGGTGAAGCCGAGGCCAAGGTGCGCCAACTGGGCGGCGGCCATATTTTGGCACCGAACGCCTACGTCATTACCCTCAGTGTGCCGGACTATCAGAAGGTGAGCGCCGACCCCGACCTCACGTCGACCAGTTTTGCCAGACACCTGGAGGGATACATCCATGACCAAGGATGGCAAACGTATGGTGAGGTGGTCGTCAGATTCGAACCGTCACCGAACCTGCACACCGGCCAATTCCGCGTACGTGGAGCGGTCGATCCCGACTCGACCGACCGAGACTCGACGGGCGCACCCGCCCCACAACCAGACCGCGCGAACACCGCAGAACCAGGAGTTCCTCCGATGACTGACAACCCGAGCCATCGCGGCGGCGGCCAGGGACCAGGCCAGCAGCCCGGCGACGAGTACTACGACTACGGCCGCCAGGGCGAGGAGCCCCGCCGTCCGCAGCCTCCCGAGCAGGGTGGATACCCGCCTCAGGGCCCCCCGGCGCCCGGCTACCCCCCGCGTCAGCCCGGATACGAGCAGGGTGGTTACCCGGAGCAGGGTGGTTACCCGGAGCAGGGTGGCTACGAGCAGGGCGGCTACCCCGAGCAGGGCTACCCGGCGCCGTCCTATGAGCAGCGTCCGCCGGCTGGCGGTTACGGCCAGCCCCCCGCGGGCGGCTACACCGAGGGTTACCCGCCGGCCCAGGGTGGCTACGGCGCGCCCGCTGGCGGTTACCCCGCTCCCGGCGCTCCCGCCGGCGACTATGACTACGGCCGTCAGGCCCCGCGCCACGACGACTACGGTCGGCCCGAGGCGCGTCCGGCCTACCCGGACCAGGGCGGGTATCCCGAGCAGGGTGGCTACGCCGACCAGGGCGGCTACCCGGACCAGGGCGGCTACCCCGACCAGGGCGGCTACGGCGGTCAGGCCTACCGTCAGGACTACGGCCAGCCAGGATACGGCGAGCAGCAGTACGGCCAGCCGGCCGCACCCGCGGGCTACGGCGACCAGGGCTACGGCGGCGGCTACGCCGATGCGGGCTACGGCCAGCAGGGTGGTTACGGCGCGGGATACGCCGCTGCCGGTGTCGCCGGTGCCAACGTGACGCTGCAGCTCGACGACGGCAGCGGCCGTACCTACCAGCTGCGCGAGGGCGCCAACGTGATCGGCCGCGGTCAGGACGCTCAGTTCCGGCTGCCTGACACCGGGGTCTCGCGTCGCCACCTGGAGATCCGCTGGGATGGGCAGGTCGCGCTGCTGTCGGACCTCAACTCCACCAACGGCACCACCGTGAACAACGCGCCGGTCCAGGAGTGGCAGCTGGCCGACGGCGACGTGATTCGACTGGGTCATTCCGAGATCGTCGTTCGGGTTCACTGAGGACGCGAACGGGTCACGGCCCCGCGAAGTCTGTTCGCTTCCCGCTCACTCCGATCCCAGCACCCAGTATCGTGACGTTGCCGACGGTGACCGAGCAGATCCGCTGGCAGGAGTGACACGGCCCGTGGCTCGGTGCAGAGGTTGGGTGCCACAGCGGGACGGTGACGGAAGGGACGTCGGATGCAGGGGCTAGTTCTGCAGCTGACGCGCGTCGGTTTCCTATTGCTCCTGTGGCTGTTCATCTGGGCGGTGCTGCGGACCCTTCGGACCGACATCTACGCACCCACCGGTGCCGTCATGGTCAAGCGTGGGCTCGCGCTGCGGGGCACACTGCTGCCCAGCCGTCAGCATCGCAGCGTCGTCCGGCAGCTCGTCGTCACCGAGGGCGCCCTGACGGGCACACGCATCACCCTGGGCACTCAGCCGGTGCTCATCGGGCGCGCTGACGACTCCACGCTCGTACTCACTGATGACTACGCCTCAACACGGCACGCACGGCTGTCCCAGCGAGGGACGGAATGGTACGTAGAAGACCTAGGATCGACCAACGGCACATACCTTGACAGGGCGAAGGTGACGACAGCGGTAAGGGTTCCGATGGGGACGCCGGTTCGAGTCGGCAAGACGGTAATCGAGCTGCGCCCGTGACACTCGTCCTCCGCTACGCGGCGCGCAGTGACCGCGGCCTGGTCCGGGCCAACAACGAGGACTCCGTGTACGCCGGCGCGCGCCTGCTGGCCCTGGCCGACGGCATGGGCGGGCATGCGGCGGGTGAGGTGGCCTCACAGCTGGTCATCGCCGCGCTGGCCCATCTCGACGACGACGAGCCGGGCGGCGATCTGCTCAGTCAGCTCAACAACGCCGTGCACGAGGGCAACTCGGCGATCGCCGCACACGTCGAGGCCGATCCCGAGCTCGAGGGCATGGGGACCACGCTGACCGCGATCCTGTTCGCGGGCAACCGCCTTGGGCTCGTCCACGTCGGTGACTCCCGGGGCTATCTGCTTCGCGACGGCGAGCTCACCCAGATCACCAAGGACGACACGTTCGTCCAAACCCTGGTCGACGAGGGCCGCATCACCGCCGAGGAGGCACACAGTCACCCGCAGCGTTCGCTGATCATGCGGGCGCTGACGGGTCACGAGGTCGAGCCCACACTCATCGTGCGCGAGGCCAAGGTCGGCGACCGCTACCTGCTGTGTTCGGACGGGCTGTCGGACCCGGTCAGTCACGAGACCATCCAGGACGCGCTGCAGATCGAGGACGTCGCCGAAAGCGCGGACCGGCTCATCGAATTGGCGCTGCGCGGCGGCGGCCCCGACAACGTCACCGTGGTGGTCGCCGACGTCGTCGACCACGGGTACGGCCAGACCCAGCCCATCCTGGCCGGCGCGGTGTCCGGCAACGACGACCAGTCCGTGCCGCCCAACACCGCCGCCGGACGCGCATCGGCGTTCAACCCGAAGCGCGCCACACCCACCAAGCGCCCCGCCGTCGAGCCCGAGTCGGCGAAGAAGCCGCGCTCGCGCCGCAAGATCCTCATCATCGCGATCCTGCTGATCCTGCTCGTCGCCGCCGGATTGTTCGTGGGGCGCATGGTGATTCGCAGCAACTACTACGTCGCCGAGCATGACGGCGCCGTCTACATCATGCGTGGCGTGCAGGGCTCGCTGCTCGGTATGCCGCTGCAGCAGCCGTTCCGCATCGCCTGCCTCGACAACCGCAACGACATCCGGATCATCGCCGCCGACGACGACCGCTCCAACTGCCAGCCGCTCAAGGTCAGCGACCTGCGCCAGTCCGAGCGCGCGCAGGTTGCGGCCGGTCTGCCCGCGGGCAGCGTCGACGACGCCATCCGCCAGCTTCGGGATCTCGGGCCGTCCTCGCTCCTGCCGATCTGCGCACCGGCGCCGCCGACGACGACCACCACCGCACCCCGCCCGACAGCGGGGGGGACCCCCACCACCACAACTCCTCGCGGGCCACTGCCCGGTCCGGCGCCGGAGACACCGAAGACCGTCAGCACCCCGGCGCCACCGCCGCCGGCATCACCCGCACCCCCGCCCCCGCCCACGCCGTCGCCGACCGTGACGGCGCTGCCTCCCCCACCGCAGGAGCCGGGCACCACTTGCCGGGCGGTGTCATGAGCACCGCGCCGCAGGCCGCCGTCACCGTAGTTCCGCCAATGCCCAACCGGCGCAACGCCGAACTGGTCCTGCTCGCCTTCGCTGGCGTCATCACGACGGTCGCGCTGCTCATCGTGGAGGCCAACCAGGAACAGGGCCTGAGTTGGGATCTGCTGCAGTACGCCGTCGCCTACCTCGCACTGTTCACCGGTGCGCACCTGGCGGTCCGTCGCTTCGCGCCCTACGCCGACCCGCTTCTGCTGCCCGTGGTCGCGCTGCTGAATGGCTTGGGGCTGGTGATGATTCACCGCCTCGACCTCGCCGCCGGCCCGTTGGCCTCGGGTGCAGCTCGCGGTCCCAGCGCCAACCAGCAGATGCTGTGGACATTGGTCGGCGTTGTCGCCTTCTCGCTCGTCATCATCTTCCTGCGGGACCACCGCGTGCTCGCCCGCTACGGCTACATCTGCGGCCTGACCGGCCTCGTGCTGCTGCTGATTCCGGCGCTGCTGCCCAGCCAGTACTCCGAGCAGGGCGGCGCGAAGATCTGGATTCGGCTGCCCGGCTTCTCGATTCAGCCCGCAGAGTTCTCCAAGATCCTGCTGCTCATCTTCTTCGCCGCGGTCCTGGTGTCCAAGCGCAGCCTCTTCACCAGCGCCGGCAAGCACGTGCTCGGCATGAACCTCCCGCGACCGCGTGACCTCGCGCCGCTGCTCGCGGCGTGGGTGGCCTCGATCGGCGTCATGGTCTTCGAGAAGGACCTCGGCACGTCGCTTCTGCTGTACGCGTCGTTCCTCGTCCTGGTGTACATCGCCACCGACCGGATCAGCTGGGTCCTGTTGGGGCTCACCCTGTTCGCCGCGGGCAGCGTCGTGGCCTACTTCGCGTTCAGCCACGTCCAGACCCGCGTGCAGAACTGGCTCGACCCGTTCGCCGACCCCGACGGCGCCGGCTACCAGATGGTGCAGTCGCTGTTCAGCTTCGCCACCGGTGGCATCTTCGGCACCGGTCTGGGCAACGGCCAGCCCGGCACCGTGCCCGCGGCGTCCACCGACTTCATCATCGCCGCCATCGGCGAGGAGCTCGGCCTGGTCGGCTTCGCCGGCGTCCTGATGCTCTACACGATCCTGATCGTGCGCGGCATGCGCACCGCGATCGCCGTGCGTGACAGCTTCGGCAAGCTCCTGGCCGCCGGACTGGCCTCCACGCTGGCCATCCAGTTGTTCATCGTGGTCGGCGGCGTCACCAAGCTCATTCCGCTCACCGGCCTGACCACCCCGTGGATGTCCTACGGCGGCTCCTCGCTGCTGGCCAACTACGTGCTGCTGGCCATCCTGATGGTCATCTCGCACTCTGCCCGTCGTCCGATCTCCGACGCCGGGCCCAATCCGACACCGATCGCCGCCGCCAAGACGGAGGTGATCTCGAAGGTATGAACACCTCCCTGCGTCGCATCTCCGTGGCGATCATGGCGCTGATCGTGCTGCTGCTGGGCAACGCCACGTTGACCCAGGTCTTCACCGCCGACGGTCTGCGGTCGGACCCTCGCAATCAGCGCGTCCTGCTCGACGAGTACTCCCGCCAGCGGGGCCAGATCACCGCCGGCGGCCAGCTGCTGGCGTACTCGGTGTCCACCAACGGGCACTTTCGGTTCCTGCGGGTGTATCCCACCCCTCAGGCCTATGCGCCGGTGACCGGCTTCTACTCGCTTCGGTACTCCAGCACGGGCCTGGAGCGGGCCGAGGACTCAGTGCTCAACGGCTCCGATGAACGCCTCTTCGGCAGGCGGCTGGCCGACTTCTTCACCGGCCGTGACCCCCGTGGCGGGAACGTCGGCACCACGATCAACCCGCAGGTGCAGCTGGCCGCGTGGGAGGCCATCTCGGAGGCCTGCAACGGCCCGTGCAAGGGCTCGGTGGTGGCGCTGGAGCCCTCGACCGGCAAGATCCTGGCGATGGTGTCCTCACCGTCCTACGACCCGAACGTGCTGTCGTCGCACGACGTCGACTCGCAGTCCGAGGCGTGGGAGCGGCTGCGTGACGACCCGAACTCGCCGCTGGTGAACCGCGCGATCTCGGAGACCTACCCGCCCGGGTCCACGTTCAAGGTCATCACCACCGCGGCAGCGCTTGCGGCCGGTGCCAACCCCGACACCCAGCTCACGTCCGCGGCTCGGATTCCGTTGCCCGACAGCACCGCAACGCTGGAGAACTACGGCGGCTCGGCGTGCGGCAACGGCCCGACCACCTCGCTGCGGGAGGCGTTCGCCAAGTCGTGCAACACCGCCTTCGTCCAGCTCGGCATCGACACCGGCGCCGACGCGCTGCGCAGCACGGCGCAGGCCTTCGGCATCGACACCCCCACACCACCAATTCCGCTGCCGGTGGTCGAGTCCACCGTCGGACCGATCAGCGACGGCGCCGCTCTCGGCATGTCCAGCATCGGGCAGCGGGATGTCGCACTCACTCCGCTGCAGAACGCCGTCGTGGCCGCGACCGTCGCCAATGACGGCGTCGCCATGGACCCGTATCTGGTCGCCGATCTCAAGGGGCCCGACCTGTCCAATATCGCCACGACGACCCCGCACGAGGCACGCCGAGCGGTGTCTTCCCAGGTCGCCACTACACTTACGGACCTGATGATTGACGCCGAAAAGGTGACTCAACAGAAGGGGGCCATCGCCGGCGTGCAGATCGCATCCAAGACCGGTACGGCGGAGCACGGGACCGACCCCCGAAACACACCGCCACATGCCTGGTACATCGCGTTTGCGCCGGCCAGGGCGCCCAAGGTGGCCGTTGCCGTCCTGGTGGAGAATGGTGGCGACCGTTTGTCCGCCACCGGCGGGGCACTGGCTGCACCGATCGGCCGGGCCACCATCGCCGCTGCGCTGCGGGAGGAATCATGAGCGCGCGCGTCGGAGTGACGCTGTCCGACCGTTACCGGTTGCAGCGACTCATCGCCACCGGCGGCATGGGTCAGGTCTGGGAGGGCCTCGACAGCCGACTGGGACGTCAGGTCGCCATCAAGGTCCTCAAGGCCGAGTACTCGACGGACCCCGAGTTCGTCGAGCGTTTCCGCGCCGAGGCGCGCACCGTGGCGATGCTCAACCACCCCGGCATCGCGAGCGTGTACGACTACGGCGAGACCGAGCTCGACGGTGAGGGCCGCACCGCCTACCTGGTGATGGAACTCGTCAACGGCGAACCGCTCAACGCGGTCATCAAGCGCACCGGCCGACTGTCGCTGCGGCACGCGCTCGACATGCTCGAGCAGACCGGCCGCGCGCTGCAGGTCGCGCACACCGCCGGACTGGTGCACCGCGACGTCAAGCCGGGCAACATCATGATCACGCCCACCGGGCAGGTGAAGCTCACCGACTTCGGTATCGCCAAGGCTGTCGACGCGGCACCGGTGACGCAGACCGGCATGGTGATGGGCACCGCCCAGTACATCGCGCCCGAGCAGGCCCTCGGCCACGACGCCACCGCTGCCAGCGACGTGTACTCGCTGGGAGTCGTTGGCTACGAGTCGGTTTCGGGTCGCCGTCCGTTCACCGGCGACGGTGCGCTGACGGTCGCCATGAAGCACATCAAGGAGCAGCCGGCACCGCTGCCCGCCGATCTGCCGCCGAACGTGCGCGAGCTCATCGAGATCACCCTCGCCAAGTCCCCGGGCCTTCGGTACAGCACCGGCGGCGCGTTCGCCGACGCCGTCGCCGCGGTGCGTGCGGGACGACGCCCACCGCGGCCCAACCAGGCGCCGACCATCGGCCGGGCCACACCCGCGGCGATCCCGTCGGGTGCGCAGGCCCGCTCCGCCGCCGACTTCTCGAGCAAGCCGCCCACCGCGGCTCGGCCGCGTCCGGCGACCGGCAATCACCGGCCGGCACCTCCACCGCGGCGCACCTTCTCCTCGGGACAGCGGGCCCTGCTGTGGGCAGCCGGTGTGCTCGGGGCGCTCGCCATCGTCATCGCGATCCTGATCGTGCTCAACGCCCAGGACCGCAAGGACAACCAGCCGTCGCCGACGACGATCACCAACACGAGCACCACGATCGTGCCACCGCCGTCGCCATCCGCCATGCCCGCGCCGTCCTGGCAGGGCCCTGATTGGACCGATCCGGGTCTGATCAGGGAAGGTGGGGTCCAAGCCGCGGCCCATTCCGAGGCCGCGCACGAGCAGACAAACCGATGACTACGCCCCAGCACCTGTCTGACCGCTACGAACTCGGTGACATCCTCGGGTTCGGCGGCATGTCCGAGGTCCACCTCGCACGCGACACGCGGTTGCACCGCGACGTCGCGGTCAAGGTGCTGCGCGCAGACCTGGCACGCGACCCGAGCTTCTATCTGCGGTTCCGCCGCGAGGCGCAGAACGCCGCCGCGCTGAACCATCCCGCGATCGTCGCTGTGTACGACACGGGGGAGGCCGAGACCGCGACCGGTCCGCTGCCCTACATCGTCATGGAGTACGTCGACGGCGTCACGCTGCGCGACATCGTGCACACCGAGGGTCCGATGGAGCCGCGACGTGCCCTCGAGGTCATCGCCGACGCCTGCCAGGCGCTGAACTTCAGCCACCAGCACGGCATCATCCACCGCGACGTCAAGCCCGCCAACATCATGATCAGCAAGGGCGGCGCTGTGAAGGTGATGGACTTCGGCATCGCCCGCGCGCTGGCCGACACCGGCAACAGCGTGACCCAGACGGCCGCTGTCATCGGCACCGCGCAGTACCTCTCACCCGAGCAGGCGCGCGGCGAGAAGGTCGACTCGCGGTCCGACGTCTACTCGCTGGGCTGCGTGCTGTACGAGATGCTGACCGGTGAGCCGCCGTTCGTCGGCGATTCGCCCGTCGCGGTCGCCTACCAGCACGTCCGCGAGGATCCGGTGCCACCGTCGGCCCGGCACGCCGGGATCAGCCCAGAACTCGACGCCGTCGTGCTCAAGGCGCTGGCGAAGAACCCGGAGAACCGCTACCAGTCGGCCGCCGAGATGCGCACCGATCTGATCCGCGTGCACAGCGGTGAGCCGCCCGAGGCGCCCAAGGTGTTCACCGATGCCGAGCGCACCTCGATGCTGGCGGCCGCGCCGTCGCACGGGCGTGGTGAGTCCACGGCTCACATGCCCGCACAACGGGGCTATGCGCCTCCTCCCGAGCGCAACACCGCGGTCAAGCGCTGGCTGCTGGTCGTGGCGATCCTGGCCGTGCTGACCGTGGTCGTCACGGTCGGCATCAACATGATCGGCGGCAGCCCGCGTGACCAGCAGGTGCCCGACGTGGCGGGGCAGTCCTATCAGGACGCCACCGCAGATCTTCAGAATCGTGGCTTTGAGGTGGATCAGCGTCCGGAGGACAGTTCCACGGTGGGCCCCGAGCTCGTCATCAAGACGGAACCCGAGGCGGGATCGGCAGTCGCCGCGGGCGATCGGATCACGATCGTCGTCTCGTCCGGCCCGAAGCAGCGCGAGGTACCGGACGTCAAGAGCATGACGCCCGATCAGGCGGAGGAGAAGCTGCGCGACGCGGGCTTCGAGCGGATCAAGCGGACGCTGTCCGCGTCACTGCCCGAGCAGAAGGACCGGGTCATCGCGACCAATCCGTCTGCCAACTCCACCTCGGCGATCACCAATGAGATCACGATCATCGTGGGGTCGGGCCCGGGTAGCAGGCTGGTCCCGGACTGCGCGGGGCTGAGCTTCGACGACTGCGACCGGCTGGTCAAGCAGTCCGGCTTCCCGAACACCATTCGCATCGACATCGACAGCTCGAAGCGCTCGGGCGAGGTCGTTGGCACCAATCCGGCATCCGGACAGAACGTTCCGACGGACACCCTGATCCAGATTCAGGTGTCGCGCGGCAACCAGTTCGTCATGCCCTCGCTACGAGGCCAGTTCTGGGTGGACGCCGAACCGCTCCTGCGGGGTTCCTACGGCTGGACCGGCGAGCTGATCAAGTTGCCCAACGCGCAGAACAGCGGCGTGCCGAGCAACGGGATTGTCGATCAGTCCCCGGCGGCAGGCACCCCGACCAACTTCGACGCTCCGATCACGCTGAGCTTCGCGCAGTAGCCGCGCGAACGGTGTCGGCGACCTCCTGCTCGAGCTGACGCACCAGACCCTCGGCGGGCGCCTGCCCACACAACTCGAGCCAGTTGGCCAGCATCCGATGGCCGCCCTCGGTGAGGATCGACTCGGGGTGGAACTGCACGCCGTGGATGGGCAGATCGACGTGCCGAACCGCCATGATCACACCGCCGGTGGTGCGCGCGGTGACCTCGAGAACCTCCGGCAGAGTCTCGGGCAGGATGGTCAGCGAGTGGTACCGGGTCGCGGTGAAGGGATCCGGAAGTCCCTTCAGCACACCGACATTCGTGTGATTCACGGTGCTGGTCTTACCGTGCAGGAGCTCGGGCGCACGA
This sequence comes from Mycolicibacterium sp. YH-1, assembly GCF_022557175.1. Next base: position 7,255,663 of record NZ_CP092915.1, read on the forward strand.
TCCACTGTGCCGCCGAACGCCACCCCGATGGCCTGGTGGCCGAGGCAGACGCCCAGCAGCGGTGTGGCCGAGGCCGCGCACGCGCGCACCAACGGAATGGACGCGCCGGCGCGCTCGGGGGTGCCGGGGCCGGGGCTCAGCAGGATGCCGTCGTAGCGTGCCGCGACGGCATCCGGGTCGGCCAGCCGCTCATCGTCATTGCGCCACACCTGCGCGTCCACGCCCAGCTGACCGAGGTACTGGACGAGGTTGAACACGAAGCTGTCGTAATTGTCGACGACGAGAACCTGCATCAGGCCAGGTTACTGGGTGCGTCGAGGCCTTTTGCGTCCCGCCTGCGGCGGCGTCAGTAACCGAGCGGACCCGCGGGCGTGGCGTAGCGCATCCGCACCGGTGCGGTGTGGCCGACGACGTCGACCTGGGGCTTGGGCGTTTCGGTGTAGCCCAGACCGAACCGCATCACATACTGGCGATACAGGTTGACCAGGGGAGCGGCTGCCAGGGCGGCCTGCATCGCGGGCACGTCGCCGATGGCGGTGATCACGTACGGCGGACTGTAGGTGCGCCCGTTGAGCAGCAGCGTGTTGCCGACGCACCGGGGCGCCGACGTCCCGATGATCCGCTGGTCCTGCATCTGTATGGCCTCGGCGCCCGAGCCCCACAGGGCGTTGAGCACTGCCTGCACGTCCTGCTGGTGTACCACGAGGTCATCGGGGGAGGCATCGCCTGGAAACCTGCCGTCAGCGTCGCGTTGTGCGTCATTGAGCGTGATCACCAGACCCGGTCCTCGGACCGGATCGACACCGGCCGCCGCGGCGAGAGCGTCGGCTCGGCCCGTGATCGCGTGGAGGGCGGCGTCGGCACCCGGGCTGCCACCGTGATGATTGTCGATCTCGGACACCATCGCGTCACGTTGGGCGGACAGCCGGTCCACCGACTGCTGGGCCTCGCGGACCAGGTCGACCAGCCGCGGTGCGTCGCTGCGCCGGATCTCGTCACCACCGGAGACGGTGTGCGTGGTCGCCAGCAGGAGGCCAGCGCACAAACAGACGATGGGGACGCCGAACCGCCAGAACGACCGCCGGTGTGGTGGTGCCTCTGCCGCCGGCGCCTGGGCGTGGTCGCCGGCTGGCGGCGTGGACTGACTAGCTGCCATCGGGTCCTCCTCCCGGGTCGTCAGGGTTCTCGGCTGGGCGGTCCGCTGAGATAGGCTCTGACTGCATCTGCTCCATCGTCGCACCGCACCGTCGAAGTGGCGCCAACCCGTCCGAAGGTACCCATGCCCAAGTCAAAGGTCCGCAAGAAGAACGACTTCACCGTCAACCCGGTGAGCCGCACCCCGGTGAAGGTGAAAGCGGGACCGTCGAGCGTGTGGTTCGTCTCACTCTTCATCGGCCTGATGCTGCTCGGTCTGGTGTGGTTGCTGGTGTTCCAGCTCGCCGCGACCAATCCTGTGGACGCACCCAGCTGGCTCACCTGGATGGCCAATCTGGCGCAGTGGAACTACGCGATTGCGTTTGCCTTCATGATCACTGGCCTGTTGCTCACCATGCGGTGGCGGTGACGACGAATGACGCGAGGTTGTATTCAAGTTGGCCGCGATGCGTTCGGCCGCTGGCAACCTGGTCGTCACGCAATCACATCGTTGTGATTCATCCCCATTGTGGATAGCACCTGTGGATAACTCGATTACCCACGCTTAAAGGGGGTTGAGAGTCAATGCAGCAAACTCAGTGGGGCCCACGCACCGGTGGTGTGGTGGCTTGCGGAATCTTCGGCACTGTGATGGCAATCGCTGCTGTGACCGTAGTCACAGACCCTCCCGGACGTGTCCTAGCCGGGGTTGCCGCTGTCGGATTGCTCACGTTCGCAAGCATGTCCTGGCGCGCGCGACCAAAGCTGGCAATCACCGGTGAGGGGCTTGTGGTCCGCGGCTGGTGGCGCACGCAGATATTGCGACCCGCCGACATCGGCGCCGTGCGCATCACGGAGTTCCGTCGCATCGGACGCAAGGTCCGCATGCTGGAGATCGACGTGGTGGAGGGCGATCGCCTGCTGGTCTTCACCCGCTGGGATCTGGGCACAGACCCACTCGAGGTCCTCGACGCGCTGACCGCGGCCGGTTACGCCCGATAGCTCCAGACACGCGAAATGGCTGCTCCCGAGCTGTCCGGGGCAGCCATTTCGTGTGTTTCGGCCGAAGTTCCTAGGAGATGGTCACGGATTCGATGACGACGGGCTCGGTCGGACGGTCGCCGCGGTCGACAGCGGTGCCGGCGATGGCGTCGACGACCTTCTGCGACTCCGGATCGACGACCTCACCGAAGATGGTGTGCTTACGGTTCAGGTGCGGCGTCTTGCCAACCGTGATGAAGAACTGCGAGCCATTGGTGCCCGGGCCGGCGTTGGCCATCGCCAGGAGGTAGGGCTTGTCGAAGGCGAGCTCGGGATGGAACTCGTCATCGAAGGTGTAGCCCGGTCCGCCGCGGCCGGTGCCGGTCGGGTCGCCGCCCTGGATCATGAAGCCGGAGATGACGCGGTGGAACACGGCGCCGTCGTAGAACGGGCCTGTGGCGCCACCAGAGGCGTTCTCGGTGCTGTAGTCCTTGTTGCCCTGGGCCAGGCCAACGAAGTTTCCGACGGTCTTCGGCGCGTGATTGCCGAAGAGTGCGATCTTGATGTCGCCGCGGTTGGTGTGCAGTGTCGCGGTCGCTGTCTGAATGGGGCTCGTCACGGGAACCCAGTGTGCCATTCGCATTTCCGCGCCGGATGCCGCCCCCGCCCGAATAGGGTTGGCTGGGTGTGTTCCACCCGCCCGACCGCAGAGAGGTTGCGCCAATGAGCTCCAAGACGACCGTCGAACGGTTGAGTCCCCGGCAGCGGCTGGCCCGCGGTCTGAAGTACTCCACCCTGGGCCCTGTCGACGTCACCAGGGGAGCGCTGGGCCTCGGTGTGGACTCCGCCCAGTCCTCCGCTGCCTGGGTGCGAGATCGCTACCGCAGCGGCAGACTGCGCCACGATCTGGCGGCGGCACAGGCGGCGATCGTCACCGAGCTCGCGGCCGCGCAGGAGGTGGTCAGCGGACTGCCCCTGGCGCTGCAGGAGGCGCGCCATTCCAAGCGCCGGCCACGGCCACTTGTGCTCATCGCGGTGGGGGCTGCGGTCCTGGCGGTCGGCGCGGTGACGTTCTCGATCATTCGGCGTTCGACGCAACCCGAGCCCTCGCCCCGGCCACCGAGCGTTGAGGTGACACCGCGGCCCTGAGGACGCGCCGCGGTGCGTTGACATAGCGCTCACGGACGAAGTGCGAGTGGCAGGCGCCGTCACTGCTCACTCAACGGAGAAGACGAAAGAATTGTGGAGCCTAGGAGATTCGAACTCCTGACATCTGCCTTGCAAAGGCAGCGCTCTACCAACTGAGCTAAGGCCCCTAGGGGTTGGCGGGGTCGGCCGCCGTATGCCATACCTCGACGCCGCGTCGCGACCGCCAGACGACCACAGCCGCAGTTGCGGCGATGATCAGCAACACCAATTTCACGGTGCACCCTTCCGGTGACCACGCCGGGCGGGCCGGCATTTCCGTGGGCCTAGGAGGACTCGAACCTCCGACCTCTTCGTTATCAGCGAAGCGCTCTAACCACCTGAGCTATAGGCCCGTTTTATCCATCCGGACGAGCGGTGAGATTACCGCAACGCCTGCCTAGCACCCAAACCACCATCGATCTGGGCGCTCGGCGCTGCGATCAATCGCGGTCCGCCAGCGTCACCTCGACACCTCCGACGAGGTCGGTGGTGAGGTTGTAGATGAACGCGGCGCACGTTGCCATCGCAGTGAGAAGCACGATATTCACCAGCCCGATCAGGGCGGCTCCGCCGAAGATCGTGCCGCTGGAGACCAGTTCTCCGCCACTGCCACTCGCGCTGGTGAGCAAGTCACCGACGTTGCTGTTGAGCTTGCTCCAGACGCCCATGCCGCCCAGCACGAGGTACAGGAACGCGACGGCGATCATCCACACGAAGAACAGTGCGACCGAGAGCACCAGGGAGACCTTCAGCACGCTCCACGGATCGAACCGCCGGATCGCCATGGTGGCCCGCACCGGGCCCGTCGCACGGCCCGTCACGGGCGGACGTACCGCGGGCCGGGTCGACGGCGCCTCGGGTGCCGTGCGCTCCGCTGGAGGCTTGCGGACCGGCGGCCGTGGTGATCCGGACAGATCGGGTAGCTCACTGGCATAGGTCTCGGGCCTGGTGGGCTCGGGACGAGCCGGCTCACCGCGCGGTCCCTCGCCCCTGGGAGCCTCGCCCTCGCGCGTCGGACCGCCCTCCCGGGTGGGTGCCGACGGTGGGGGAGTCGCGGGACCACCCGAGACGAACCGGTTGAGTCGGGCGTCGGCGCCGGGCGGATGCCCGGCCGCTGACCCCGCGCGACCACCCTCGGGACCGTCAGCGGCGCGCGGACCCGGTCGTGGCCGCGTGCCGCCGCGCTGCCAGGGCGGCGGCGCCTCCCCGGACTCCTTGGCAGGGCCGTTGCGCGTCGGCCCACCTGCGGGCGGGCCGGCGTCGGGCGTGGCACCCGGTGAGCCGTTGGCGCTTGCCGCGCGCGGGTACCCCGGCTCGTTGGGTGAACTCACCTACGGCTCCTTCGATCAGACCGGTTGCCGGTGCAAACGGTTGGCGTCACGTCTCGTCGGACTCGTCGGTGCCCTCAGTGCCTTCAGCGTCCTCAGTGCCCTCAGTGTCCTCGGGGTCCTCGTCGGCGTTACGCGCAATGGCAATCAGTGTGTCGCCCTCACCGAGGTTCATCAAGCGCACCCCCTTGGTTTGCCGTCCGGCCTTACGCACCTGACGTGCCCTCGTTCGGATGACACCGCCTCCGGAGGTGATGGCGTAGAGCTCGGTGTCATCGTCGACGATCAACGCTCCGACCAGAGTGCCACGCTTGGGGTCGTACTGGATGGTCAAAATGCCCTTACCACCTCGGCCCTGCGCGGTGTACTCGTTGATCGCGGTCCGCTTGGCATAGCCACCGGACGTCGCGACCAGCAGATACGTGTCCTCGCGCACGACGTTCAGCGAGAGCAGCTTGTCCTCTTCGTTGAAGCGCATGCCCTGCACACCGGAGGTGGCCCGACCCATCGGCCGCAGCGCGTCATCAGTTGCCGAGAAGCGGATCGACTGCCCCTTCGCGGAGACCAGCAGCAGGTCATCCTCGGCGGAACACAGCACCGCACCCACCAGCTCGTCACCGTCGCGCAGGTTCACCGCGACGATGCCGCCCGACCGGTTCGAGTCGAAGTCGGTGAGCTTGGACTTCTTCACCAGACCGTTGCGGGTGGCCAGCACCAGGTAGGGCGCATCCTCGTAGCTCTTGATCTGGATGACCTGGGCGATGCGCTCCTCGGGTTGGAACGCCAGCAGGTTCGCGACATGTTGGCCGCGGGCCGTCCTGGACGCCTCCGGGAGCTCGTACGCCTTCGCGCGGTACACCCGGCCCTGCGTGGTGAAGAACAGGATCCAGTCGTGCGTGGAGCCGACGAAGAAGTGCCGAACGATGTCGTCCTGCTTGAGGCCGGCGCCCTGCACACCCTTGCCGCCGCGCTTCTGGCTGCGGTACAGATCGGACTTGGTCCGCTTGGCGTAGCCGGTGTCGGTGATCGTGACGACCACCTCCTCGCGCGCGATCAGATCCTCGTCGGCGACGTCGCCGTCGGCGGGGATGATGCGGGTGCGCCGGTCGTCGCCGTACTTCTCGACGAGCTCAGCGAGCTCCTCGTGCACGATCGCGCGCTGACGCTCCGGCTTGGCCAGGATGTCCTCGAGGTCGGCGATCTCGGCCTCGATCTTGGCCAGATCGTCGACGATGCGCTGGCGTTCCAGTGCGGCGAGCCGCCGCAGCTGCATGTCAAGGATGGCCTGGGCCTGGATGTCATCGATGTCGAGGAGCTCGATGAGGCCGGCCCGCGCGATGTCGACGGTCTGCGACGCCCGGATCAACGCGATGACCTCGTCGAGGGCGTCGAGCGCCTTGACCAGTCCGCGCAGGATGTGGGCCCGCTCATTGGCCTTGCGCAACCGGTAGGTGGTGCGCCGGACGATGACTTCGAGCTGATGGACCACGTACAGACGGATCAGCTGATCCAGGCGCAGGGTGCGGGGGACACCGTCGACGATCGACAGCATGTTCGCGCCGAAGCTGGTCTGCAGCTGGGTGTGCTTGTAGAGGTTGTTCAGCACCACCTTGGCCACGGCATCACGCTTGACCTCGACGACGATCCGCAGTCCGACGCGGTCGCTGCTCTGGTCCTCGATGTTGGAGATACCCGCGAGCTTGCCGTCGCGCACCTGGTCGGCGATCGAGGTGATGAAGTTGTCGTGGTTGACCTGGTAGGGCAGCTCGGTGATGACCAGTAGGGTGCGGCCCCGCGAGTCCTCCTCGATCTCGACGACGCCCCGCATGCGGATCGAACCGCGACCTGTCGTGTAGGCGTCGTGAATACCCTGCGAGCCGACGATCAGACCGTAGGTGGGGAAGTCCGGTCCCTTGACCCTCTCGGTGACCGCGGCGAGCGTGCTCTCCTCGTCGGCCTCGTAGTTATCCAGGCACCAGAAGACTGCCTCCGCGAGCTCCCGGAGGTTGTGCGGCGGCATGTTGGTGGCCATGCCGACCGCGATACCGCCCGAGCCGTTGGCCAGCAGGTTGGGGAACCGGCTGGGCAGAACCGTCGGCTCCTGCACGCGGCCGTCATAGTTCGGGACGAAATCGACTGTCTCCTCGTCGATCTCACGCAACATCTCCATGGCCAACGGCGTGAGGCGGGCCTCGGTGTAACGCATGGCGGCCGGCGGATCGTTACCCGGTGAGCCAAAGTTGCCCTGGCCGTCGACCAGGGGGTAACGCAGCGACCACGGCTGGGCCATTCGGACCAGGGTGTCGTAGATCGACGAGTCGCCGTGCGGGTGGTAGTTACCCATTGTCTCGGCAACGGATCTCGCCGATTTCGCGTGACCGCGGTCGGGCCGGAACCCGGAGTCGTACATGGCGTAGAGCACCCGCCGGTGTACGGGCTTGAGACCGTCTCGGACCTCGGGGAGGGCGCGGCCGACGATGACGCTCATGGCGTAATCGATGTAGCTGCGCTGCATCTCCTGCTGGATGTCGACCGGTTCGATCCGATCAGTGGTGGCGCCGTCGTCTCCCGGGGGGAGGGTCGTGTCTGTCATGTGCTCCTCGCTCGTCTATGAGCAGCTAGGGATTCGGTTCCTGGAGTCGGGCATCGCGGAATCACACGTCGAGGAAGCGAACATCTCTCGCGTTCCGGGTGATGAAGCTGCGGCGGGCTTCCACGTCCTCGCCCATGAGGATTGAGAAGAGCTCGTCGGCCGATGCGGCGTCGTCGAGCGTGATCCGACGCAGGACGCGGGCACTGGGATCCATTGTGGTCTCCCACAATTCCTTCGCGTCCATCTCGCCGAGACCCTTGTAGCGCTGGATCCCGTCCTCGGTGTTGATCCTCCGACCGGCGGCCCGACCGGCCTCGAGCAGTCCGTCCCGCTCACGATCGGAGTAGGCGAACTCGGGCTCACTGCGCTGCCACTTGAGCTTGTACAGCGGCGGCTGTGCGAGGAAGACGTGCCCATTCTCGATGAGCGGCTTCATAAATCGGAACAACAACGTCAGCAGCAGCGTGGAGATGTGCTGGCCGTCGACGTCGGCGTCGGCCATCAGCACGATCTTGTGATACCGCAGTTTTGTGATGTCAAACTCATCGTGAATGCCGGTACCGAGCGCTGTGATGATCGCCTGGACTTCGGTGTTCTTCAGCACGCGGTCGATGCGTGCCTTCTCGACGTTGATGATCTTGCCGCGCAGGGGCAGGATCGCCTGATACATCGAGTCGCGGCCGCTCTTCGCCGAGCCACCGGCCGAGTCGCCCTCCACCACATAGACTTCCGACAGCCGCGGATCGGTGGAACGGCAGTCCGCGAGCTTGCCTGGCAACCCGCCGATATCGGTAGCGCTCTTGCGGCGCACCAACTCTCGCGCCTTGCGCGCGGCGAGCCGGGCCTGTGCCGACGAAACCGCCTTGTTCACAACGGTCTTCGCCTCCGCCGGGTTCGCCTCAAACCAGTGCGTCAGCTGCTCGTTACAGATCTTCTGCACGAACGACTTGACCTCGGTGTTGCCGAGCTTGGTCTTGGTCTGACCCTCGAACTGCGGATCGCTGACCTTGACGGAGATGACCGCGGCAAGACCCTCGCGGATGTCGTCACCCGTGAGGTTGGCGTCCTTCTCCTTCAGCAGCTTCTTGTCCTTGGCGTACTTGTTCACCACCGTGGTCAGCGCACTACGGAAGCCCTCCTCGTGGGTGCCGCCCTCATGCGTGTTGATGGTGTTGGCGAACGTGTGCACCGACTCCGAATAGCCGGCGTTCCACTGCATCGCGATCTCGACCTCGTGGCCGGGACCCTTGCCGTCGAAGGCGATGATGCTCTGCTGAATTGGGGTCTTGGTGCGGTTGATGTGCTTGACGTAGTCGACCAGGCCGCCGGGGTAGTGGAAGGTGCGGTGCTTGACCTTGTGCGGGCCCTTGGCCTCCGCCTCAACCTGGTCCGCGGTCTTGGGCGCCTCGGCGGTGTCGCTGACGACCTCGTCCACCACCTGATCGACGGTCACGCGCTCATCGACCAGATCGATGGTGAGGCCCTTGTTGAGGAAGGCCATCTCCTGGAGACGACGCGCGACGGTCTCGAAGTCGTACTCGGTGGTCTCGAAGATCTCCGGGTCGGCCCAGAATCTGATGGTAGTGCCGGTCTTCTTCGTCGGCCCACCCTGTTTGAGCGTGCCGGGAACTGAGCGGTCGTAATACTGGAACCACTCCGAGCCGTCCCGCAGAATCGTGGCCTCGAGCCGGGTGGACAGCGCGTTGACCACCGACACACCCACGCCGTGGAGCCCACCACTGACGTTGTAACCGCTGTTCTCGCCGCCGAACTTGCCGCCGGCGTGCAGCTGCGTCATGACGACATCGACCGTGGGAACACCTGTTGCGTGCATCGCCACGGGAATACCGCGGCCGTCGTCGGTGACCTGGACGCTGCCGTCGCCGAGGATCTTGACGTCGACCCTGGTGGCGTAGCCGGCCATCGCCTCGTCGATCGCGTTGTCGACGACCTCCCACACCAGGTGGTGCAGACCACGCTCACCAGTGGACCCGATGTACATGCCCGGACGCTTCCGGACGGCCTCGAGACCCTCGAGAATGGTGATCGATTCGGCGCCGTACTCGTTCGCAGGACTGTTCTTCTGGGCAGCCACGTTGGACGCGTCTCCTTGGTCTTTGCAGGGGGATGCTCGCTAGGGGGACGAACTGCCCCTCACGGATCTGCCGTAAGTCTACCGTCAGCCACCGTCAGCACTGATTCTGAGGCGGCGTTTCTGTGTACCTAATTGCGACGTGCGCGGAATTTCTCGGTTATCCCCTCGTCCGGCCGCTCGCGAGCGTCTCATTTCGGATTCAAAAGGCTCTCAGCGATCGTCCAGCAGCTGTCTCAGCCATAGGTGTCGCGCGGCCCGCGTCCGGCGATGTGCAACTTGCCCTTGCGCCAGTTCGGCGCGGTCGGACCCACGATCTTCAACGACTTTACGACGCCGTCACCGACGGCCGCGGCGATCTTGGCCAGGAGTTGGGCCTGCACCATTCGCAGTTGGGTGGCCCACGCGGTCGACTCCGCCACCACCGTCAAGACGCCCTCACGCAGGACCGATGGGGTCGCGTGTTCGGCGATCTGTTCCCCGACCACCTCGGACCACTTCCCAAACACCGCACCCTCGGAGACTTTGGGGGTCCAGCCGCGGCGGCGGGCGAGGTCCATGGTCGCCGCGCCCAACGTCTGGGGATCTCGAGCATCGGGACCTGGCCCCGACCACGTTCTGCGCCGACCCCGGTTACCGCCGGCGATCTTCTTGGCGGGGGAGTTACCCCCCCTGCCGACATCCTTCCCCTGACTGCGCGCGGCGCCGCGTGCCTCCTCCAACGTCCGGCGCACCAGATCCATCCCCGCGAGGTGCGCGAGGTGCTCCGGTGGGCCTCCAGGCTCGTCAGTCATTCGATCACCTCCGAAGTGCGTCCGTCGTCGTCCTCGCGCATACCTATCCTTACCCGACGCGCATCCCAGTCCGAGGGAATGTCGTCGGCCACCGCGGCGGTGACCAACACCTGCTCGGCCGAGGACGCTACGCCCACGAGTGCGCGCCTGCGAGCATCGTCGAGTTCGGCGAAGACGTCATCGAGAAGCAGCACCGGGTCGGTACCCTCCTGGCGCAGCAGCTCGTAGGCGGCAAGCCGCAGCGACAATGCCATCGACCACGATTCCCCATGGCTGGCAAAGCCTTTCGCCGGTTGGTCGCCAAGCCGCAGTTCGAGATCGTCACGGTGTGGTCCGACCAGGCAGACACCGCGCTCGAGTTCCGCGGAGCGCCGGCCGGCGAGTTCCGCCAGGAGTGCGGCCTCATACATCTCGATGTCGACGGTGCCCGCGGCCGCCTCCGCCTCGACCGTGTCCACCGAGCTGCGGTAGCGCACCGCCGCGGGGCGCGACTCCGGCGCCAGCAGTTGATAGGCCTTGACCACCTCGGGCGCGAGCTGGGTGATGAGCGCGACCCTGGCCGCGATGAGCTGCGCACCGTAGGTTGCGAGGTGGCCGTCCCACACGTCGAGGGTGTCTAAAGCGCTTGTGTCACTGCGGAATCGAGCACCAGAGGCGGTCTTGAGGAGTGCGGTGCGCTGCCGCACCACCTTGTCGTAGTCGGCACGGACACCGGCGATCGACGGTCGCCGCGTCGTCGCGAGCTCATCGAGAAACCGTCGTCGTTCACCCGGATCCCCGCGCACCAGCGCCAGGTCCTCCGGCGCGAACAGCACGGACTGCAGAACACCGAGGACTTCACGGGCGCTTCGCACGGGGGAGCGGTTCAGCCTGGCCTTGTTGGCGCGCCCGGAGGTGATCTCCAGGTCGATCGCGAGCTCACGTCCCTCGTTGACGACGATCGTCGAGACCACGGCGCGCTCGGCGCCCACCCTGATCAACGGAGCGTCCGAACCCACCCGGTGCGAACTCAGCGTCGATTGATACCACAGGGCCTCAACGATATTCGTCTTGCCGAAGCCGTTCGGGCCGACGAACACCGTGCGGCCTGGTTCCAGCTCAAGTTCGACCTTCGGCCACGACCGGAAGTCGGTCAAACCCACGTGACGAACGTACAAATTCCTGTACCCGAGTCCTATCCCCGATGTGCTTGGCTCCCGCTGGCCGAATCAGCCAGACTTCGAGATCCTCTGGACGGCGTGACCACCGAACTGATTGCGCAGGGCCGCGACCGCCTTCATGGTCGGCGAGTCATCCTGCCTGGACAGGAAGCGTGCGAACAACGATGCCGCAATTCCCGGAACCGGCACACGCAACCTGATCGCCTCTTCGACGGTCCACCGTCCCTCACCGGAATCCTCTGTGTAGCCACTGATATCGGCGAGCTCGGGATCCTCCTTGAGGGCCTTGGCCAGGAGCTGCTGCAACCAGGACCGCACGACGGTGCCGTTGGTCCACGCCTGGTAGACCGCTTGGGGATCCTTGACTAGGTCCTCGGCGGCGAGGATCTCATAGCCCTCGGCGTAAGCCGTCATCAACGCGTACTCGACGCCGTTGTGCACCATCTTCGCGAAGTGTCCCGCTCCGA